>DAOUFM010000001.1:0-13432 GCA_034429975.1 Anaerolineaceae bacterium
AATACGGTGTCCGGGTTGTAACCTTTCTGGACAGTCTCCCGTAGAAATGTAATAGCAGCTACATTCTCAGGGGTGTTGAGCAACATTTGTCCATCCGGTGTTTCATAGCCGCCGCCAAAGGAAGCTATAACGGAAAAAAGACCGCGCACCGAACCGTTACCCGCAAATTGGGTGGAGCCAAAATATGTCCAGGCATAATGACCTTCGGCTTTCAAGCGTTCCGCCTCTACCATGAATTGTTCAGGAGTCTTGGGGAAGCCATTCGGGTAGAGTTCCGACCAGACATAAACTACAAAAGGCCGTTCAGCGGTGGGAACACAATAGATACGACCATCCGGACCGGTACAGGTATCGATAGCACCGGGATCCAGATCGGCAAACCAGGGCTGAGCTTTCATCCAATCGGTCAGATCCATCAATACGCCGTTTTGGAGATAAGTTTGTACCTGAAGTCCGCCAATTTCGACGATATCCGGTACATCGCCACCTGCTATTACCGCAGCGGTCAATTCGGCTGCTAATTTATCCCAGGCTTTGGGAATATTATCCCAGTACCATTTGCCTTCAAAGGCTTTATCAAAAGCTGGAATCGTTTCGCGAATCCATTGGTTGCCTGCGCGCTCATCGCTGGCAGGGTCTTCGTTCTTTTGGTCATATTGGTACCAGGTGGTTAACGGTTTTGCTTCTGCTGGGGCAGCCGGTTGTTCTGTCGCCGGTTTTTGGGCCGCTGGTTGTTGAGTGGCCGGTTCTTGGGCAGCGGGCTGTTGGGCTGCTGGTTGCTGGGTTTCCGGGGGTTGGGCAGGTTTACAACTAGCCAGCGCCATACTTAAGATGATCAACATCATCACAGAAATCAATATTAATTTCTTGTTTTTCATTTTCGTTCTCCTTTTCTCTCAAATAGGGTGAATCTCATCGTTTGTGTCCCATTTTAATTTTTTTGGTTACTCACCTCCTTAAATCATGTTAGTGTCTTATTGGAGTGTATTTTACATTTAGTCTTCCCGGCTGATGTTTTTGTAAGCGGCCTTTTACCCAACCTTGAAATTTCTATAACCGAGGTAACCGGGAAGTTGTTTTTTTAGAGAATTAGGTGAGAAGGGGTTCCCTTCTCACCTTTTTCGATCAAAAATAATTTGTTTACAATCAGGCTTAATTGTTAGCGTTGAACTCGTCCTGAACTTTTTGTAATTCAGTGGCAATATCCGCGTTTTGATCTTCTTTGATCAATTTGAAAATAACATTCATGATCATTTCAGCACCCACATCCGGCCGGCTCAGGTTACGAATAGCCATCGAGCATTTACTGGCGCCAATAGCAGCGGCTGCTTCTTTGAAGAATGTGGTCTGTAATTCTGGAGCTGAGGTTGAAGAGATCAATGAGGGGAACCCAGCACCGGGGCCGATCACGTATTTCACATACAAGTCTTGATTGGTCATTAACCAATTGACAAACTCATAAGCACCTTCAACGTTCTTAGCGCCAACCGGAATACCAACACCCTGAACGTCGATATTACAACCCGGGGTCTTGCCTTCGGGGGCAAACATCGGGCGTAAAACAACCTGACCGGCTTCAATTGCATCGATCATATCCTGCTCATTGCCCTTGTCGTATTTTGTGCCATCAGGGGCAGTCAAAGGATTGATATAGCGATAGCCAAATAAACCAGTGGGGAAAGCGCCTGCTGAGGCATCTTTGAAGGAGTCTTCTTCAACAAATCCGCCTGCAAAGACAGTTTCCGGATTGTATCCTTTCTTAACGGTATCGCGAATAAAGCTAATGGCTGCCACATTCTCAGGAGTATTTAATAACATGGTTCCATCTGGGCCTTCATAGCCACCGCCAAAGGAAGCGATCACAGAATAGAGTCCCCGTTTGGCGCCATCACCAGCAAACTGGGTTGAACCAAAATAAGCCCAGGCATAGTGTCCTTCGGTTTTCAAGCGTTCGGCTTCCACCAGGAATTGTTCCGGAGTGGTGGGGAAGCCATTCGGATAGCGGTCTGCCCAGACATAAGTCAGGTAAGGTCGTTCCGCAGTTGGGATACAGTAATAGCGGCCATCTGGACCAGTACAGGTATCCAAAGCGCCTGGCTCTAAATCACCAAACCAGGGCTGTGCTTTCATCCAGTCGGTCACATCCATCAGAGCACCGTTGTTTACGTAGTTGGTAACCTGCGCACCACCCATTTCGACGATATCAGGAACGTCGCCACCAGCGATGACAGCGGCAACCAGTTCTGAGGTCATTTTGTCCCAGGCTTTGGGAGTATTGTCCCAATAATATTTACCGTCAAAAGCAGCGTCGAACAAAGGCATCGTATCGCGCAGCCATTGATTTCCAACGCGCTCGTCACTGGCGGGGTCATCATTATCCTGATCATATTGGAACCAGGTCCATAATGCCTTTTCTTCCGCCGGAGCTGCTGGTTGTTCTGCAACCGGTTGTTCAGCAGGCTGTTGGGCAGCTGGTTGTTCAGCTGCGGGTTGTTGAGCGGCCGGAGCTTGCGGAGCTGCAGGGGCAGCCGGCTTACAAGCTGTTAAAAGCAACGAAAAAATTACTAACACTGCAAACGACAAAAATAAATATTTCTTACTCTTCATTCTTACACTCCTTTTGAATTTTTTAGTTAACTGTTTGTTTCTTAAATTTATTGCCCGATTGACCTATACATTCACCTCCTTTTGGAATTGTAAAATGAATTGTTAAGTTTATTTCTACTTAACAATCAGAAATTCTAATGAATTACGAAACTTCCTGAAGAGCCATCGATCTATCAAAATGTTGACAGGTAAAATCAGGATTATCTGTTTCAGTTACAGAGGAAGAACTCCCGGGTTTATTTTCTTTTATCAATCTGGGTGTTTTATTTATATGATTATTCCAATTATTTCCTGGAAGTCCGGCATGTATACGCATTACTCATTACTCCCGCAGGGTTTTTAGAAATTTTAATTTACAAATAAAATAACAATATTAAGGGAACAAGATGTTAGTGAACAACTTTTTTTAAGAATGAAAATATAATAGCATGTGGGCATACACTTGTCAAGTAGAATTACATTAAATTAAAGTATAGCTGAATATTCTTAAGTTAAATGCTTGTCAGGGCTAAATTGTGCGATAATAAGGATATGATGAAACTAACCCCCCAACAACTCTCTCTTTCTCTTGAAGAAATAATAAAGACAAGCCGCATCCAAATTCATTGCCTGCCAGACTCAAAAGCAGTTTTTGAACATATGGCCCGCTCAATTGCAGATGAGATAAAAATCAACAATCTTAACGGAATACCTACTCGCCTGATTCTACCCGTCGGGCCGGTCGATCAGTACCCCCTTCTGATGGATATCTGCAACCGTGAAATGATCAGTTGGAAAAACGTGTTCACTTTTAATATGGATGAATATTGTGACTGGCAAGGACGACCTCTTCCCGCTGAACATCCCCTGCGCTTCGAGACTTACATGCGCACTCAGGTTTTCGCGCAACTGAATCCAGACCTGCGCATTCCGGATCATCAGGTTTTCTTTCCGGACCCACTGCATCTGGATGCTATCAGCCAGCAAATTACAACATTAGGAGGGATCGATACCTGCTACGGCGGCATTGGTTATCACGGGCACATCGCCTTTAATGAACCTCCGAATTCGCTTTACTTTCGTGTGACGATTGAAGAATTCAAGGCATCTCAAACGCGGATTGTGCAGCTTAATCCGGACACAATCGTGATGAACAGCACCTGGAATACCGGTGGGAATCCCTATCTTCTGCCGCCGATGGCGGTGACACTGGGGATGAGTGATATCCTGGCATCCCGCCGCATTCGCCTGTATTGTAATGGCGGTAGTTGGCAGCGAACTGCTCTGAGGGTTGCTCTCCTCTCTCCGGAGGACAGCGATTATCCGGTCACCCTTCTGCAGAACCACCCGGATTACACCATCATCGCGGATGAAGACAGCGCTCAACCCATCATCCCCTCGCTTTTTTAGCCAAAAAACCTTATACAAGGAAGAAGCATGCCATCCTCCCCAAACTCTCTGTTGAAAAAACTCGGTTTTTCAGCCAATGACCGGGTTGTCATTCTCCACGCCGACGATATCGGCATGTGTCACGCCACCCTAGGAGCGCATGCTGAGTTGGATGCCCTGGGTACCATCTCCAGTGCGGCTGTGATGGTGCCCTGCCCCTGGTTTCTGGGAACCGTCGAGTACGCCCGTAATCATCCACAATCTGACCTAGGCATCCATCTTACTTTGAATTCCGAATGGTCAACCTACCGTTGGGGGCCGCTATCTACCCGGGATCGAAATTCCAGCCTGGTGGATGAGCAGGGCTATTTCTACACCAAACATGAACAACCGCAGTCTATTAGTCAAGTGGAAGACGTCAAGCAGGAATTGGTTGCTCAGATTCAACACGCGCTGCAGGCAGGGATGCAACCCTCCCATGTTGATACTCACATGCTGACCCTGATCCATCCCCGCTTTTTACGCATCTACCTGGAAACAGCCTACCAATTCGGTCTGCCCGCCATGATTGCCCGTTACTCGCATGAAGGCTGGCAGCAGAAAGGTTTTTCCGAACCGGAAGCGCAGGAATTGGCCGCCATCGTACAGGAATTCGAGGAACAGGGTTACCCCATGCTCGATTCCTACGGAGGTTTGAAGTTGTTACAAGCCACCGAACGCATGCAGCAAGCCCAGTTAGCTTTGGCTGCCCTACCCGCCGGTATCCACCATTTTTACATCCATCCCAGTCTGAACACCCCTGAAGCCCAGGCCATCTCTCCTGATTGGCAAGCCCGCGCCGCCGATTACGAGACCTTCTGCACCCCGGAGATGAAGGCATTCCTGCAGAAAGAGGGATTGCAGTTAATTGGGTATCGTGAGGTGATGGCATGTATGCCAGCGGGTAGTGCCATCAGCGAATAAATAACGAATAAGCGAAAATGCCAGGAAAGCAAAAGTGTGCTGCACCTAGGGATTGCTGGTGCGGTGTTTATGATCTTTCGGTAGGGTGTTTATGACCTTCAGGTTACACTTAAGGATAAAAAGAATAGTCCGAATGCAAAGTTAATTGGATGAATCAACCATCCAAAAGTGCGCTGCACCTAAATCCAGAAACATGATCTATTAATTACTCACTAACCATGCACACCGATCTTCCTAATTTAAAATTATCCAACAACAATTTCAAAAAAAATGATCAAACCTGGATGCCTCTAACCAGGTTTCACGCCTAAGTGCACCGCACTTCTGGTTGGGCGATTAACCATCTACTCTGGCAAAATCGGGATTCTAGGTTAATCCCTAAGTGCAGCGCACTAAAGTTGTAAATTCAGAACCCCACGTACTACTTCAAGTCTAAGTGCAGCGCATTTCTGGTTGAGAGATCAACAATCTGAATTGGCAAAATCAGAGGTGTTGATTAATCCCTAAGTGCAGCGCACTAAATTCGAATGGTTAGAATTAAAATTCGGGTATTCGTGATAAATTCGTGGACGGTTCTTCCCCCAATTCCTTATTGACTTTTCAAATCAAATGTTTATAATATTTTGTATACGGTATACTGTATACAATTTAATCACCAAGGATATCTCATGCCTTCCATTCAAACCCCTCCTACTTCACATCCTTTTAGCCCCTCTGTTCAAATTTCTATCAATTCTGCACCCTTTTCTATACAATTGAAAGACTTCTCCACCGCCTCGATTCCGCGCTTCGACTGGCACACCCTTAGAGTTCGCCGGGCGGGAAAATGGCAGGAATGTTTTTCTGCAGATATTCAACCCACCAAAAATGGCTGGACCATACAATTCCACCCAATTGAAGAGTCTGCCTGCCTGATCACTGCCACGCTTACTCTTTCCGACAACCTTCTTCAGGTGGAAATCTCCACGACTCATGACTCCATCGATGCGTTGGCTGTCGATTTTGCCTCGCAACCAGATGAGCATTACCTTGGTTTTGGTGAGCGCTTTAACCGCATCGACCAGCGCGGGCAGGAGATTGACCTGCAGGTAGTCAATGGTGCTTCGGGCGGGTTAACCTACAAACCCATTCCGTTCTATATGTCATCCGCCGGGTATGGCCTACGCCTGCTGACCTCTTACCGCAGCAAGGTACGGCTGGCTTGCTATGATGACCCGGGTGTGGTTTCCATCCGCACAGAAAGCAATCAACTCAGCTTCCAGGTCTGGAGCGGGAAACCTTTTGCAGAATTACTGACCCGCTATACCCAATTATTAGGGCGACCGCTCTACCAACCGCCCGCCTGGATCTTCGGACCCTGGAAATCGCGCGATTGGACAGCCGAGACACAGGCAACTGTTGAAGAGGATTTGCGTCTGCCGCGCCAGTTGAATTTGCCCGAGACGGTTAAGCTGATCGATGCTGCCTGGGAAGCACAATTGAATGACTTTGAATTCAACAGCAACTTCCCCGACCCGCAAGGGATGGTGGCGGAAGCCCGTAAACTCGGCTATCGGATTGTGATCTGGGTAGCCCCCTGGATCGTTAAATCACCAGCCAATCAGGAGATTTATGATTTCTGCGCCCAACAGGGGTTTTTGATTAAAGACCCTGCCGGGCAGCCGTATGTTCACCGTCTGGGCAACAGTCCTGGTTTTCTGGGCACCTGTCTGGACTTTACCAATCCAGAAACGGTCACCTGGTGGCAATCAAAGATTGAGAAACTAACGCAGATGGGTTTTGATGGTTTTAAAACCGATTTTGGCGAACAGGTACCCGAGGACGCCGTCTTCTATAACGGAAAAACTGGCAAGGAGATGCACAATCTCTACCCTGTGATCTACAACCAGATCACCTACGAAGCGATGCAGCGCCACACCCACGGTATCCTGCTGGCGCGCTCGGCCTGGGATAGCTCGCAGCCGTATTGCGCCCTGTTCGGCGGCGACCAGAGCTCCGATTTTGGGCCGGCTACCGGGCTGCCCAGCATCATTAAATCGGCCCAGAATGCCGGACTTTCTGGTTTTCCGTTCTACGCAAGCGATATCGGGGGTTATTTCGGCCAGCCTACCGAGCAAATCTTTGCACGCTGGATTGCCTTCGGCGCTTTCCTGCCGATCATGCAGTTGCACGGGTTGGGATGCCGTGAGCCGTGGAAGTTTTCACCCCAAATTCTCGATCTTTATCGTCATTTTGCCCGGGTTCACACTGATCTCTTTCCTTATATCTATACCCACGCTCTGGAAGCCGCCAACAGCGGAATCCCAATCGTGCGCGCGTTGGCATTTGAGTACCCGGATGACCCGGATGTCTGGGATACGTTGATCGAACTGCAATATTGCTTCGGACGCGATTTGCTGGTTTCACCGGTCTACTCCGGGCACAGTCATGAGTGGGGTCTCTACCTTCCAGCCGGCGACTGGCGCGATTTCTGGACCGGAGCAGCCTATCGCGGCGGGCAACCCATCACCGTAGAAGCTGGTCTGGAGGATTTACCGGTATTCGCGCGGGCTGGCGCCATCATCCCATTGCTGGATCCATCGGCTGATACCCTCCTGCCAGTAATGGACGAGCCAGAGATCAAGGTAGCCGGGAATGATCTGCGTCTGCAAATTTATCCCGGAGCAGATGGCGAGTTTCAACTTTACGACGGGAGTCATTTCAGTTGGCAGGAATCCAACCGCACTTTAACCATCCAGAGCCAACCGTTGGATCGTTGGGTATCGGTCCGAATGATGGCTGAATATCTATCTTTCTTACAGATAATCGATGATAACGGGGCGATCCTTTCATATGAAACAACCAACCTGAATGGTGAGCCCGATCATATTCGTTTAAGAGCCCTGAAAAATCAAACAATTCAGGTACGCTATTCACAAAGGACGAGCTATGCCAAGAATTTCAGAGAATAATGACTGGCACCAAACCTTATCTCCAATCAAATCGCAAACATTGCTGGCGGATCAGGTCTATCACAACCTCTCCCACGCCATATTGACCCGGCAGATCAAGCCTGGCCAGCATCTGGTGGAGCAGCCCCTCGCGGATCAGCTCTCGGTCAGCCGTATTTCGGTGCGGGAAGCCATCCGTCGCCTGGCGCAGGATGGCTTGGTGGAGATAATCCCCTCACGTGGTTCTTTTGTGGTCAACCTGACCGCAGAGGATGTCAGAGAGATCTACCAGTTGCGCTCGGCGCTTGAAATTATCGCGCTGAAAGAGATCATGACCAAGCAAGCGCATCCAAATTTTGCCGCACTGGATCAGATTATCACAAAAATGATCGCTTTGGAGCAAAAGGAAGATCGTTTACAGGGTGCAACGCTGGATAACCAGTTCCACCGCACGCTTATGGGTCTTTCCGGACTGGAACGCACCGTCCGCATCTGGGAACAGATGTCCACCCAGATCACGATGGTGATTTATACTGTCAGCAGTCGCTACCCTTCTTACCAGGGATTGGTGGAACGGCATGCCAAAATGGTGCATTTAATCCGTTCCGGCGATTACGATAAAGCCCGAGAATATCTACAGGATCACATCCAGGAAGGGGCAAAATTATTACTGGATGCCATGCTTGAATACAATGAGGAAAACGAGGAGGAAGAGAATAAAAATGAAGATTAATCAAATTGAATGCAGTCTGATTGAGTTCCCCTTGCCGGCTCCCCTGCGCCCAGCCTGGGCACCGGGACGGGTATTTACTACCACCAATTGCACTTTATTGCGCGTACACACCGACGAAGGAGTCAGTGGTGTTGGCGCAGGCCCGGAAGTGGGCATGCTGGGGATCAATACCTTTGCCGACCTGGTCACCCCTTACATTCTGGGCAAAGACCCTTTCATGGTTGAACAGATCAGCCCATATTTACGCGTGGCTGCCCGGGATGGTAGTTACCCCTGGGCATTTGAAATGGCAGTCTGGGATATTATCGGCAAGGCAACCAAACAGCCGGTTTATCGCTTGTGGGGCGGTTTCCAGCAACGTATGCCAGCCTATGCCAGCCTGGCGGAAGTCCCCTCGCCCGAGGAACAGGTGGACCGTATCCACTTGCTGTGCAGCAGTGGGATGCGCGCCTTCAAATTACGCTTACGCCGGCCGACCATCAAAGAGGATATCGCCCTGGTAGAACATGTCCGTTCGGTGTTTGGTGATGAGATCGACCTGATGGTGGACGCCAACCAGGCGCATGTAATGCCCTCACCCAACCCGATTGGCGCCTGGAGCTATCATGACGCTTTGACCATCGCCCGCGCCATGCAGGATCTGAACGTCCTCTGGTTGGAAGAACCCCTCCCGCGCTACAATATGCACCAATTGGCGCAGTTAACCGCGGCCGTCGATATCCCCATCGCCGGGGGTGAACTGAATATCGGTTTACACGAATATAAGACTCTGGTGGACATGAATTGTTATGACATCATTCAGGCTGATGCGGCTTTCTCAGAAGGGATTTTCCAGTTGCGCAAAGTCGCTGCCCTAGCAGAAATGGCTTACAAAAAATTCATCCCGCACACCTGGTCAAACGGGATCGGGCTGGCAGCTAATCTTCAACTGGCAGCCTCCCTGCCGAACTGCCCCTGGTTCGAATTCCCGGTAGATCCACCCGGCTGGACGGTGGAAGCGCGCGATTTCATGCTAGCAGAACCTTTCCGGGTTGACGCAGATGGTAGCATCTCTTTGAGCGATTTGCCCGGTTTAGGCCTGGTGCTGGACGAACACGCCATTCAGAAACACACCAAATATCATTGGATTAGTGATAAGGGGTAAAGATGTACACAGAAGATACTTTAGACCAAGCTATTTTTGAACTTGCCCTGGTTCCACGAGAAAAACGAAAATCACTGGCGGTTCAGATCCTGAACCTGACTTGGGAAAATGGGCTCTACCCGGCATCGATTACGCCGGTTTATCGGGCGTTGGGACAAAACGAACTGGCGCCTATGACCATCCCGGCTTTCAATGTGCGCGGGCTCACCTATCCCCTCGCCCGGGCAATCTGGCGGGTGGCACTGCAGCAGCAATGTGGTCCTATCATCTTTGAACTAGCCCCCTCTGAATCCACCGGCTGTGACCAGACCTTCGAGGAATATGCTGCAATGGTGATGGCGGCGGCCTTCAAAGAAGGGTATCGCGGTCCCGTGTTTTTGCAGGGCGATCATTTCAGCCTGGAAAGCACTGAAGATCTTAAACGACTGGAGAATCTGGCTCATGAAGTGATTGAAAGTGGTTTTTACCAGATCGATATTGACGGTTCACACCTGTTTAACACCGAAGCAAAAAAATTAACCGATTTTCACGCTCCCAACGCCCAACTGAGCGCTCAACTGATCACAGCCCTGCGCCAAATGCAACCCAAAGACGTGCATTTAACCCTGGGTGGCGAAGTAGGAGAAATTGGCGGACGGAATACCACCATCGCTGATCTGGAAGCCTTTTATGCCTTGCTCAACCAATCTCTCCCAACCGGTGTCGCGGGGCTGGATAAAGTCAGCGCGCAAACCGGCACCACCCATAGTGGTATCGTCTTACCGGATGGCACCACCGGCCGCATGTCGGTCGATTTTGACCTGATCGCCCACCTTTCTCAACAGGCACGTGAATTTGGCTGGTCCGGGATGGTGCAGCACGGTGCTTCCACTTTACAATTTGAAGATCTGGCTAAATTACCAGCAGCCGGCGTGGTGGAGGTACATTTAGCCACTCAGATCCAGAACATCCTTTTTGATCACCCGGCTTTCCCCCAAAACTTACGTGAACAGATGAAGCGCGAACTGGTCGGTTCTGCCCGCGGGGCTGAGGGAGATCACCTGAAGGATTCAGAACAGTTGAGTGAAGCGCAAAGATTCTACCAGGCGCGCTGGTCTGCCTGGGGCACTTATAAAAAACAGCTCTGGGAACTCCCCACCAGTTCCCTAACAAAAATTAGCGACAGCCTGGCAGAATGGGCGACTCATATCTTCCAATCCTTACGAGTTACCAATCGCAGTCAGGTGCTGAGGGATTATTTCCCCGGGAGGCCGCAATGATTCACTATGATGTGGTCGGTTTAGGTCTGGCAACGCTGGATATTTTAGCCCTGACCCCACGCCTGCCAGAATCCAACGATTGTTTCCCGATTGCTGCCCTGGAAATGCAAGGCGGCGGTCCGGTCGCCACAGCACTAGTGGCACTTTCAAAATTGGGCGCGAACTGTAATTACCTGGGTTCTTTCGCTGGCGATGATACAGCTCTGCAAATCATGGCTGAGTTACGCCGCTATGGAATCGACAGCGAACATTCCCCCCGGCGCGCGAAAGGCGTTTCTTCTGCTTCAGTCATTCTGGTGGAAGAAAGCAACGGCCAACGCGCAATCCTGTTCCAGAAATCCACTGCCCGGGATCTGGAACCAGAAGAAGTTCCCGAGCATTTGATCACCAACGCTCGGGCATTACACCTAGATGGATTTTTCACACCAGCTGCCCTGCGGGCTGCTAAAATCGCCCGCGAACACGGCGTGCTGGTGTCATTTGATGGTGGCGCCGGTGAATTGATGTGGGACGAATTAACCGAACTGCTCCCCCTGGTTGATAACATGGTGGTAGCGAAAAAATTTGCTCACCAAACCACCGGCGAGGAGAATGTCCTGGCTGCTGGAGCAGCCTTGCTGAATACCTACAAAAATCAGCAGGTGGTCATTACAGATGGCGAAAATGGCGCCTGGTATTGGGATGAACACACCCATTTCCATCAGCCAGCTTTTAAGGTGGAGGTGGTTGATACCACAGGCGCCGGCGATACTTTTCACGGAGCTTATCTGTATGCCTGTCTGCAAGCTGGTTGGAGTGCTCCATACCGGCTCCGTTTTGCCAGTGCCGTCGCAGCTTTGAAATGTACCCGTCTGGGTGGTAGAAAAGGCATCCCGACGCTAGCGGAAACAATGGAATTTTTAAATTCACAATAAGCAATCTGATGTTTATTAATTGAAAGGATTTTTATGGGAAAAGAAAAACTAGCAAATGTTGGTCTCATCTCAGTTGGTGTTCCCTGGTTCGATCAGGTAGTCGCCAGCCGGAACCTGACAGAAACTCGCAATTGGCTGGCAAAGTTTTGGAATGTGGTTGGACCGCAAGAGGTTATCAATGACCTGCCTGCCCTGGAAAGTGCATTACAGGATTTCCAGACCAAGACCCAACCGCAGGTGCTGGTACTGCAGATTGGCACCTTCCCGGATGGCGAAGTCCCTTTGCGTATCGCCGAACGAATTCGCGTCCCACTCATCATCCACTCCTTACCCGAACCAGAAATCGAGCAGCGCATCGCGATTAACAGCCTGTGCGGAGCCAACCTGACCACCTTCACCCTGACCGAGATGGGTTTTGCGCATAAAGCCATCCACGGGTTTGTCAGTGATCCTATCGTTCAACAGCAGATGAGCGCTTACATTCGCGCTGGGTTGACCCTGGCAGCCTTGAAAGACCAACGCATTGGGCTGATCGGTTTTCGCGCCCCCGGGTTTTACCCCTGTGTCTTCGATGAACTCCTCATCCGGCGCACCTTTGGCGTGGGCATTGACCATATTCCCCTGAGTGAAGTGGTCCTGGAACTGCAAAAGGGCGAGCGACATCCTATTCCGGTTTCCGAATTTCCCACCGTTGAAGGTGGACGGCTGGGAACTGATTCGGTGGAAGCCATCCAGAAATATTACACCGCTTTGCGAACTGTCCTGGAACGTAACGGGCACGGTCTATTCGCTATCAAAGACTGGCCGGAGATCATGGGCCTGGAAGATCCGGGTGGGATCTGGCCTGGGCTGGGTTGGCTGCTGGATGAAGGCAATTTATTGGCGCCCGAAGGCGATGTCAATGCTGCCCTCACGATGGCAATCCTGCATGGATTGACCGCCACCACACCCTTCTTTGCCGATATCAGCGCCTGGGATGATCGGACGCAGGCATTGGCACTCTGGCATTATGGTGGTGCCCCCAGTCTGGCACAGTGTCCAGCGGACGTCCGCTATGGTGAAGAAGGCCGCGAGGTGCAATTCACCCTTAAATCAGGCCGCGGTACATTGGTGCGTTTCGGTTACCACCAGCAGCAATTCCGTATTCTGGCAATCAACGTCGAAATCCTGGACAAAAAAGTGCAGTTACGACGCGCCGGCGGATGGGCACACACCCTCAACCGCCCCGCCCGAGAGGTCGTCCAGACGATGCTGGATGACGGCTGGGAACATCACGTTGTCCTCACCTACGGAGACGTCCTGCCGGAACTGCGTGCCATCGCGCGCTTTACCGGTATACCCCTGACAGAACTCTAATATCCTCCCCCCGGGTTCGGATGGATCGCCAATGCAACCAACACTGTTACCGATCAGACCCCTTCAAAATCCGAACCCGGGATTTTTGGTTTTGACTTGATTTGTGCGGTTATGGATATTTAATTGTTCGTAAACAAGAACGTATATCTACACGCATT
>DAOUFM010000002.1:0-1702 GCA_034429975.1 Anaerolineaceae bacterium
TGGGAAAAACAACCCTTGCGATGGCTGTTTGTAAACGCTTCGTCAGGAATACAGGACTGCCAGCGGCATTGCTTGAACTTAGTATGGGCGGTAGCGCACTGCACGCTCGAATTTCACCCGACCTTCCCGAATTCTTTACCATTGCCACTCATAAAGCAGATCCCGCGCTTTGGAATGGGGTCAGCTTATACCCGATGGATGGCCGAACGATCGATGTCCTCTGGAGCGAAGACCCGCAAGGGGTTCGAAATCTACTGTCCGAGATCCAACGGAAACACACACTTTTTGTCGTGGACTGTTTTCCAGGGCATCCCCTTTTCTCGGAATTGTCAAAGCCCAAGCCAGGATTGATTAACCTGGTGGTTACCTCTCCGCGCGATGATGCCATATTACAAGCCAGAAGGTTGATGAGCGAAGTTTCAGAACCACACCATTTAGTCTTGAACATGGCTAAATCGGTCTCTGATCGTGCAGAAAGCGGCGTGTCGATTGTGTTGCCTTATAACGAAACATGGGCTCAGTCGCTCGACCCACGATTGGCTGATCCCATTTTAGAACAAACATATACCGGCTGGAAACGGGGGAAATAATGAATCGAACTGTTCAATTTATTATCGGGGTAATTGCCGTTGTGGTTGCCCTGGGAGCAGGTTTCTATGGACGCAATCTGTATTTGAAGGAAGTTTCCACTTATCAGGTACCAGTACCCATCAATGCAATCCCAGCCTACGCAATTCTAGATGCAGACATGTTTCAAATGCGTGAGATGCCTCGCACGATGGCATCTTTACCCTATTACCAATCCACCCAGGATCTGGAAGGAAAGATCAGCACGGTTTCGTTGCCGGCAGAACTGCCGGTTGCTCAGGCAAATGCGGTGCCAGTCACGCAGTTTCGACTGGCCGATGCAGCATATGAAGTTCTCTCAATCCCGGTTGAACCTGTTTCTGCAGTAGGTGGACAAATTCGAATCGGAGAACACGTCAATTTGTATCAAGTGCTTCCCGAGGAACTTGACCCTGAGAACACAGCGATTTCAGCCAACGATCAATCTACCTTCAAGGTCGAGATCATCGCCAGGAGTGTTTTGGTAGTAGATGTCCGCAATGCACAAGGTGTCGCTGCAGAATCCAATCAGAAGAGTGAGGATAACTCAACGTTTGGTGGCAGCCCTCAGAACGAACAAGTCCAAATCCTTACCCTGGCGGTAGAGCCGAAAGATGTGGACGTTATTCTCACTGCGGTTGCAGCAAGTAAAAAACAAGGTGGATTGTTATGGTCAACTCTGGCACTTCCTTGATCCATCCAACCGTTCCACCAACCATTCAGCCCTTATGCCAATCCGATCTGCTCCTGATTGAACGGGTCCGTGAGGAATTGGTACAGCGGGGAATCAACCCACCTAGCTGGCGAGAAGCAGACTCAGAAAAACGTCGTCGTTTCTATGATGAGGTGCGCTCTATCTTGATTGATCAGGGTGAGAATCGTAGTTCCGTCAATCGCAATGCACAAATTATCACGGATGCATTGTCCGGGGTGGGATTACTCGATCAGTTGCTGCGTGACCCATACGTGGAGGAAATCTTTGTGCGTAATGGGGAGGTAGCTGTGGAATATGATGGGAGTTTTTATCATCTGGGGAAACTGGCTGATGACAGCTATTTCGAAAACCTCGCTGTGCATGTTGCTGATCAAGGCGGCG
>DAOUFM010000003.1:0-2775 GCA_034429975.1 Anaerolineaceae bacterium
TGTCCGACCATGAACCGTTTTCGCTGCTGGATCAAATAGCGTTTGGCTAACCACACCAGACCTGGCAATGCCAGGAAACCCAACCGGATGCTGGGAAGCTGCGGTCCTAAGACTGCCAATAGGATCAATCCAATCAGGGCTGTACCCGCATAAAGAGCTCCCCATGGAATGTCGCCGAACCCCAAAATTGCTTCTTCTGTTCTTTTCTCGTCGCTTTGATATTTAGTCCCTAGTCCGAGAGCGTGTAAACGTCCACGCTGTATCGGACGGCTAAGCCTCCTTCCTGTTTCAAATAAAATGGATATTACGGTATTGGCAATCATGCCCACTCCAATTGCCAAACTAAAGCCCACCACAAGGGAAAAGGTATCCATTCTTAGACCTCTCCAAAACTCAATTGGTAGACTTCGTACTCAAAATACAAGCTGGCTAGCACGACCCCACAAATCATGACTGCCAATAACACCCGATGAGGTGCATCTTGCAGGAAAAAATCACGCCAGGCTGGGGATAAAACTACGAAGGACACGGAAGCGGCAACTACACCTTGTAGCAGTCGGATTGTTCCACGAACAAGCGAAAGGGTCTGACGAGTCTTGGAGCGTAGCAGTTTTTGTCGGTGAGCTTCCTGTTCCAGTGAGACGAGCAACTCGTCCTGAATTTCTTCTGTCAGCTGAGCGTTATTGGCGATCAAAGCCGAAAGCCTTGATGTGACATTTCCGGGTAATCCTTTTAATGCTTGTGCAGCCTGGGCTGGGGATTGATGCATTCGTAAGCGGCTTGCGACCTGCTCGATGGCGTGGTTCATCACGCCCACAGGCAATTTGACCTTCATCAAAGCATTCAAAAGAGAGTGATCTACACTCATCAATGATCGAATTTGCAGGGCAACCGCTTCCGCATCCTCGTTAATTTGTGCGCGCTCGACCTGTTTTTGCTGAAAGTTGATCCAAATCAAGATGATCATCCCAATCAACAGTACAAGCGGTGAGAGCATAAAATCGTGGACTGCTATTGCTAACCCTGGCGTGGCAATCAACAAAATTAATCGCTTCCAATCCAACTCATTGTGTGCCTGGTAAGGTTTTTCTTGAATAACGCCCATCGCCCGCAGCCGGCGACCTGCCCAGGATACAAATGTCCTGCGCCAGGTTTTCACGATAATTTCTACGCCAGATAACAGCGTATTGTATAAAGCCAGAAAGATACCGCCCGCGAGGAACACTGCTCCTGCATCAATTAAGAATCGAAACGGGCTCATGCCTCTACCTCCGGAGAACCTTTTATATGATCCAGTTTGGTCCAGTACCCGCGCGGAGGCTTAGGAATACCTAACGCCCTGCAGCGCTTTTCAACCGCTTTATCAGAAACTCCGTATAAGGCAGCAATCTGAGTAGTTGGAATTTCCCATACCAGTTGGCGTAATTCTTCTGGATCAATGATAAATTTCCGATCAGCCAACCTTCGGCAGGTATCGTTATGGTAGATCCGTCGATTTTTATGAGACAGGGTGACTTTGAAAGATTCTCCGCAATATGGGCAAATCAAAATTACCGCCTTATGATCCGGGTCATGTGAAAGCTTGCCGAGGGTTGTCAGAACTAGATTTTCAATCGTCAAGTTTTGCGGATTCCCATCCTTATAAATAACAATCTCAAATGAACGCAGCCACCGTCCTAAGCTGACAGACATCAGATGCCGGCTCAAGATCACCTTTCCATCTTTTCTGGCTAAAGGGTGATGACAATCCTGGAATTCCTGCTGTCCGGTTTCAGGATTGACGACTGGATGAATATTTTTGTGATAATCACAAGGTTCCATAAATCACTCCTGGCCAATTAATAACGACTTATCCGGGTCTTCATTTGTGGAGATGATTTGCCAGCATAAAAAACCATACATTGGATAAGTTGGCGGTTCCCAACCATAACGAATAAACCCGTTCGTGAGTCCAGTTCCCACATCATCCAGCACAATCATCGTGTCAATCATTTGCGCCAGGTGGCAATAATCAGACTCGCAATCCTCCCAATAAACGCCATTTTGAGTGACATAATCACCTTTCAGCTGAACTCCAATCAACTGTCCTTCTTGGATAGGATGGGAAATCAATGAATATGCCGGTTTTCCAGAAAATTGAATTTCAGTAGCCGCCCAGGTGAAGCTAAGATCACCGTCTGCTTCGAGATAGTAGACTTTCACCAAGCTCATCGGTTGGATAAAATCGATCTGTTTGGTTTCACCAGCTACCCCATAAAAACGCCACGTTCGTTCTTGCCGGATAAAACGCAACCCTTGCCAGGGGGCATTCCGCAATTTGCTCTCGATTTCCTCGTTTGTATGATTCACATCTTCGAAATAATCTACACTTGATGGTGCTGGGTCCACCTTCATTAGGACATTCAGGTTCCCGAAAACAAAAACCAGGCATCCTACGACAGCAAGTAGAAATACAACGACAAGGATCCACTTTAAGAAGCGGTTCATTTTCTTTCCTCCAACTGGTGATAGGCTTGTTCAAAAACAGGGAGGCTCTCATCACCTTCTGCCCGGTAAAGGTAGTTCAAACAATAATCACCTTTCGCATTAATTCCTTTAATCGTGGCGATGGACTGTAAGGTGCGTTGAACTCTTCCAGATCTGTTGACTCTTCCCATCAAAGCAACAACATCCAATCCCATCGCAACCATTGAGCGAACAGCAGCTAATCCCAATTCCGGCGCTGCAGCCAGGGCAAGTTGTTCAAGGCGCATCAACGATTCTTCTATCGTCCCA
>DAOUFM010000004.1:0-2195 GCA_034429975.1 Anaerolineaceae bacterium
ATGTAGTCATCGCACTGCCCATGTCCGCACATCAACGCCTGACCCAGATCACGGCCGAGCTGCACGATCTGCCGGTGCGCGTGTGGGTCATCCCCGATTATTTCTCGCTCACCTTGCACAAAGCCGGGGTGTTCGACTTCGCCGGCATCCCCATGCTCGATCTGCGCGCACCCGCCCTGGACGAGTACCAGCGCATGGTCAAACGCGCCTTCGACCTGGTAGTCTGCAGCCTGGCCTTGCCCTTCGCCTTGCCTGTTATGGGGATCATCTCAATCGCGATCAAACTGGACAGCCCCGGGCAGGTTATCTTTCGCCAGCAGCGTGTGGGGGAAAACGGGAAGCTGTTCACGATGCTCAAATTCCGCACGATGGTAGCTAACGCTGAAGTCTTACGCTCACAGATAGAGCGCCGCGATGAGAATGGCCAGCGGATCCTCAAAACGCCCGAGGATCCGCGCGTCACCCGGGTGGGCAAGTTCCTGCGCCGCACCAGTCTGGACGAACTGCCACAGATCTTCAATGTCTTCAACAACAGTATGAGTCTGGTGGGTCCGCGCCCGGAAATGCCCGACTTCGTGGACGAATACCAGCCCTGGCAGCGTAAACGCTTCGCCGTCCCGCAGGGTATCACCGGTTGGTGGCAGGTCAACGGGCGCAGCGACCGCCCCATGCACCTGTACACCGAAGACGATCTCTACTACGTTCAGCACTACTCCATCTGGCTCGATTTACAAATCCTGGCCCGCACCGTTTGGGCTGTCTTAAGGCGCAAAGGCGCCTTTTAATCTCCTAATCTCCGATATTTACCTTTTGGACCCAACGATTTAATTGCTCAGTTGGGTTTTTTTGTCCCAATTTTGAGATTTAATGGTCAACCTTATAAACCAACACATCCTCATTGTCGATAATCGCAGTAGGACTATTTAAAATATTCTCGACGCGGATTTTTTGGGTATTTATGAGTTCTTTTGAAAAATAAACATAGTCAAAATCTTTTTTATTATCTTTAAACCATTCTTCAAAACAAGTAGCATTTCTTTTTATGCAATCTCCAAGATCGTTATAATTCCTGACTTTATTGGAAAAAACTCCTCCTCCAAGCCACTCAGTTCCTTGTACGGTCAATATACTCTCTCGTTCTGATAACGCAGGAAACCACTCACCTACCTGATCTTTACCCCAATCATCGATTTCACTCAATACAAGAAAACGGCTAGGATTCGGAATAGTATGAGAAATTTTCCCCATAGCATCGCGATGATCTTCAGAAATGGCAGCATCCGAGGAACTAGTTACAAAACTTGAAAATAAAAACCCGAAGATAATAAAAAAATAAAAAACAGAATGGATAAATATTTCATATTTATTAGAGTTTATCCGTGGATTTGTTTTAATGGCTTTTTGTATTCCTGGAAAAACAATTTTAAAATATCCAATTGCAGCAAGTGCACTGATGACTATCGAAGACGAACGATCAACGCTACGGGGATCAAGAAACAAAATCACTAATAGCCAAACGGAGAAATATTTTTTGTTTGAAAATAAGCAAAAAACAAATCCAAGAAACGAAATTACCGCCACTATTGGCATAAATCTTTCAAAAGTGAAATTGAAAAAAAAGAATTTCAAAATAGAATACTCAATATTAAATTCACTCGCTGAAAAAACATTAAAGAAGATAGAAATTCCATGATATCGAACCACTGTAATCCAGTAAGGCATTAAAAGAATTATTGAAATAATTCCGGTAATAGAAATGAAAAAAGCCCCTTTAAAACTTTTAGAGAAAAACAAATAAAAAAGAAGAAGAGTAAAAACCAAGAAATAACCAATCTCTAAATGGCACGCAAAAGTCAAGGCGATTAAAATAGGCAAAAGAATATAATTAACTTTCTTGAAATGAGAAATTGAATCCAAATAAACATTGATAGCAATAACAGCAAATAGCCAGCCTGACGCCCGAGTGATCCCTCCGCCCATAATAAACCAGGCATAGGATGGAGAAATAATCACATAGATCAATAAAGCCAATAAAGCTATTTCTTCCGAATCGGTTAGTTTCTTCAAAAGAAAATAAACAAAAGGAATTACTGAAATATTAAATATTAAAGGTAAAAAACGCAAAGAATCTAACAAATCCACACCAAAAAATTGATTTAGAAATGCAATGCAATAAACGGGTAAAAATGGATAAG
>DAOUFM010000005.1:0-47049 GCA_034429975.1 Anaerolineaceae bacterium
TCATCGATCCCCAACGCCCTCTTTTCCCGATCTAACTCCGTTTCTTCATCGTAAAAATGCTGGCCTGGGGTCCTTTTCCCGAATATCAAACCATAAATGATGATCACAGCAATGATCCCTAAAGAGCAAAAAAGCGGATCCATTTTTCAGTTTCCTGTTATATATAATTTCATAAGCCTGCATTCAGTGAACGATTATCAGATGAGGGTTGGAGATGTTCGCTGGAAAGAAGGTATTATAAATTGATTATAGCAAAAAACGGTAAGGGTTGGATGATGGCTGGTGGCTGAAAGCTGAAAGCTGAAAGCGAAAAGCTAATGGCGGATGGGGATGAGTGGCAGATTTTGATATGCACGTAGGGGCGATCGGCCGAACGCCCCTACAGTCAACGACCCCAACCGCAGAGCAGGGCTACCATCGTGTATAATGGATAGACGATCGAACCCGGAGGTGCGCTGATGAGCGAAGAGGTCAAAATGAAGAATTGCAAATTTTGCGGGAAGAGTCTCCCGGAAGAGGCGATTTTCTGCTATTATTGCAATCGCGAATTATTGACCCGCCCGGAACGTCCGTCGGTTGCCAAACCAGCCGGAAAGATCAATTGGGTGGTCGTGGGGGTTGTGGGGATTGTAGTCCTGGCCATTATTGTGATGATCATCACGTAGGGGCGTTCGGCCGAACGCCCGTACACCCGATCGCCCGTACACCCGATCGCCCGTACATCCCGATCGCCCGTACAACCCGATCGGCTCAACATTCGAACGCCCCCACATTCGAACGCGCCTACATTAAAAAAATACCTTCACCCATTTGAGGGCTTTTTGTTTCCAGGGCACCCGGTGGGTCACCCCGGTCTCCGGCATCGCCTGCAGACGATCTCTGTTTTCCAGGTACCAATGGTAATTGCGAATCATCGCTTGTTTGTTCGAGTATTTCGGCTGGTAATTTAGCTTCTGCTGGGCTTTCTCAACCGAAACGAAGGAGTCTTTTGAGGCGGTCTCGTAGATCCACGGGTAGAGCGGCGAGAGCTTGAGCGCTTCGAGCACGCGCAGCGCCAGCACCACCGGCCCGGCCGGGAAGGGGACGATCTTCTTGCCAAAGCCGGCTTCATCCAGCACCGCCTGATAGTCACCCTTCATAGTGGTAAACTCGGTCGCGGCGATGTTGAAGGTATCGTTGACGACCGCGGGGTCGAGGGTCATGCAGGCGAGGATCGCGGCGCACAGGTCTTCGACGTCCAGCAGTTGATAGCGATTGTTTCCGCTGCCGATGTTGGGGAAATTCTTTCCGTCCGAGGCCCACTCATAAAAGATGGCGAACACTCCCAGACGCTCGGGTCCCACAAAGGATTTGGGACGCAGAATGGGCACACACAATCCCGACTCACGAAACTCATGGCAGACCTGTTCCGCCTGAATTTTAGCCTTCCCGTAATCGCCCACGCCAATCATCGGATCGCTCTCATACAGCGGATGGTGATCCGGGACGCCGTAGACAGCGGTAGAGGAGATGTGGATGACCCGTTTGACACCCAGAGTCTGAGCCGTTTGCAGCACCAAACGGGTACCCACCACATCGGTCGAGTAGATTTCCTCGGGGGTGTAAAGCGGGAGGGCGGCGGCGGTGTGAATCACGATATCAGCGCCTTGCATACTGTTGCGCAGATCGGCCTCGGTGCGGATATCCCCCTGCAGAAAGGTGATGCGATCCCGTTCGGGGTAAGTGAAGTCCACCAGGTCGATCCCGCCGATATCGCTGTACCCATGTTCGAAGAGATAGCGCACAAGGTTGATCGAGAGAAAGCCGCTAATGCCAGTAATGTAAATTTTCATAAGTCTGTTTGCCTCAGGGTTGCTTTTGAGCTTTTAAGTTATTAAGTTATTAAGTTATTAAGCTGTTAAGCTGTTAAGCTGTTAAGGATTTAATTGAACAATAATTATTATACCAATTTTGAAGTTTTCGTAGCTCAACAACTCAATAACTCAATAACTCAATAACTTATGAACTTATGAACTCAATAACTCAATAACTCAATAACTTAATAGCTTAACAGCTCATCGGCTCAACAGCTCAATAGCTCAATAGCTTAACAGCTTAACAGCTCAACAGCTCAACAGCTCAACAGCTATATAATAAACTGAGAATCATTTGAAATTTGGAGATTGCCATGAACTATAAATTTCTGGGAAAAACAGGTGTGCAGGTATCGGGGTTGTGCTTTGGGACGATGTCTTTCGGCGAGGATGCGGATGAAGCGACCTCAGGGCAGATGTACCGGCGCTGCCGCGACGCCGGGATCAATTTTTTTGACTGTGCCAACACTTACGCTGGCGGGCGCTCGGAGGAAATCCTCGGGCGGTTGATTGCTCATGAACGCGAGGAGGTGATCATCACCAGCAAGGTCTACTTCCCGACCGGCTCTGATCGCAATGCGCGTGGTGCCAACCGGCGCAATATCCAACTGGCAGTCGAGAAGAGCCTGCGCCGGCTGAACACCGACTGGATCGACGTCTATTTCATCCACCATTTCGACGATCACACCCCCCTCGAGGAGACCCTGCGCGCGCTGGACGATCTGGTACGGCAGGGCAAGATCCTCTACCCGGGGACGAGCAATTTCTCCGCCTGGCAGATCATGAAGGCGCTGGGCATCTCTCAATACGAAGGGCTGGCGCGCTTTGCGGTCATGCAGCCGATGTATAACCTGGTCAAACGCCAGGCTGAGGTGGAGATTCTGCCGCTGGCTCAGGCGGAAGGTCTGGCTGTGATCCCATACAGCCCGCTGGGCGGCGGCCTGCTGACCGGCAAGTACGCCGGAGCACAAGCCCCTGCACAGGCTCGTCTGGTGGACAACCAGCGCTACTCCCAGCGCTACGGTCTGGACTGGATGCACACCACCGCCGCCGATTTTGCCGCATTCGCCCGCGAACACGGCTATTCCCCGGCTGCATTGGCAGTCGCCTGGGTGGCGCACCACCCGGCCGTCACCGCCCCCATCATTGGCGCGCGCAACCTGCAGCAGCTTGAGGATTCGCTCCAGTCCGTGGATCTGGAGATGACCGCGGAGCTGTACCAGCAGGTGTCCGGGTTAGCACCCGAACCGCCCCTGGCAACCGATCGGGAGGAGGAGCGGAAGGGGTTGTAGGAGGGGAAGAGAAAATTATTTAACTATAAACATTAATTCAAACTTTAGCTTAATAATACAAATTATTATTTATATTATTTAATCCATTTTATTTAAGGTTTTTTGTATAAAACTCTTTATGTTTTTATTAAAAGTGATTTTCTGTTTCTGTTATTAACTTTATTTTTTTAATCAATTCTATTCCCTTTTGAACTCTATCTTCAATGTCTAACCCATTTTGTGATTGTTTAATTAGAACTTTATTTTCATAAGTCAGAGTATTTGAATCATATAAATTTTTTAACATTTCATTTGACTCTGGGGTTTTTCCTTTCAACTCAAAATAATTATTATGGTTTGTAATGCTAATGTGAATTTTATTAATTTTAAATTCCAAAGGGGCGTCCCTATTATTTAAGGTTAAATGGTTATCAATGATTGAATTTTTAATTGTTTTTAAGAACGGACACCAACTTTTACCCCAAAAATTTTTTCTATTTAACATAATACACTCATACGGGGCGTTTTCTTTTTTCCATAAATAATAACCATCTTCAAATTCTCTAAAATTCTTGTATTTAATAAAGTAATAGTACCAATTTTTTTCTTTTGAAGGTTCTTTTTCATGTAGAGATAAAAAGTCGTCAACAATATCTTTTATTTCAAGACTTGGATTATCAATAAATTTTAATAAGAATTGTTTCAAAATTTTTTTTGTCTCTTCATAATTTTTTCGATTGTTATTAGGCGTAAACAATTCTCTCCAGGTTGATTCTTTTAGATTCCCAAGAAGTCTGGTTTGTCTATTGTTTATTTTCTGAGAATAATCTCCAAAACTAAATAATGCTCGACGAATACATTCATAATTACATTTTTCTGAAAAGATGGCAGTAAATACTTTTTCAAAATCAGCTATTTGAGGGGAATAATCAAAAATAGATAAAGACCCGCGCAATAGGCGATGATCTTCTAGACGATAAATTGACTTTTTTAATTCAGGGGTTTTTGAAAATTTTTCTTCTTTTTTTATCTCATCTTTTATTTGTAAACTATTAAATTTCGAGTTTTGATTTAATTCTCCGCCAGAAATAAGATCGTAAACATCATTCACTAACCCAGACATATTGTCTTTACGTACTGCATCAACCGAGTTTTCGATAAGGTTTCTTGTTTTTCGTAACCTGACATTAAAATCATTTGTTCTTTCTAGCAAATGAACTATACATGCATAGAGTAACAATTGTTCACCTAAAGAGAATTTTTGATCCTCATCGTAAACATCAGCACACTTCTTAAATAGATTTACTGTGGGTTTTTCAAAAAAGATTCTCACTTTGTTTTCGTCGAATTCATTTTCCGTTATGTAAAATAACGAGGAAAAGAATTCTGGTGTCATTTTATTAGTTTCTACAAAAACATCAAGAATTTTAAAAAGTTGATCTACATTCTTTTCTGTAGAATAAACCTTAGTAAATAACTCGTATCTCTCCAAACTTTCAGTTTTATTTATTTCATTTTTTGCAATAATCATGTCCGTGATATAGTTAAAAAAGTTAAGAAAACCATCATCAACTTCTTTTGAAATATCTTGATTATCTTCATCCTTATATTGATCCCAAAATAAATCCAACCACTCATTATCAATTTTATTTTTAAAAATCTCCGAATAGTTTTGGTCTTTTAATTTTTTAAGGATGTTTTCAAACTTATTTTTAAATACTTCAAATTCTGTTAAAAGTTTTCCCCTTGAATTCATTTTTATATATAAATCATCAGGATCACCTAATCCTTTAGTTAGAAGTAGATGAAATACAATGCGAGGGTTTTCTTCTGAAGTTAACTTTCCCCAAATATTATCTAAATTTAATTCTTTGGTTTTATTTTGAATAGCATCAAGCATGGTAAGCATCGAATTGATCGTAGGATCATTTTTCCATGCAGTAAAAAACCAAGGCTGATTAATTATGTCATTCTTAATACTATCTGACATACTATCGGGAGAAAACTTAATCAAGTTAAAACAAAAAAGTCTTGAGCTAGGTCTAATCTCATATGAAAATCGACTTAATCTCTCTTTCGATTGATCAGTCATCCCTTCTTTGACCGCAATGAACCAATGTAATAAAAATAATGTTGTCAAACGTTGTTGACCATCCAATGGATAAAATTTGACAATCTCTTTATTTTCATCAGATCTTTTATTCGAATAACCGTAAATAAAATCTAATTCAAGAGTTGCTTCTTCCTCCATTAAGGTTTCACATAAAGCTTTAAGAATATTCTCTCTTATCTGAACCACTTGATCATTATTTCTGCCTTGAGCATAATCCCTTTGAATCATTGGGATTTCTACTTTATATTCATTTAATAATTGCCAAAAACTAACAATTTTCTCGTTTAACATTTCATATCCTATTATTGTTTTTGAGGTAAATAATTATTCAAGCTTAAAACTCTCTTTATCTCTTTAAAATAGCTTTTGCGATTATCAATTCGCCATAAATAATCATATGTTATGTTTTGGTCAGAATTGTAATATTTTAAGAATACTCTTCTCGTACAAATTGGAATATAGTCACCCTTTTTATCTAATTCAATAATTTTTCTTCGTTTTACCTCAAAAACTGAATTATTTAATGCTGAATTTTGGTTAATATCAATTAGCGCTAAATTTGAAATACTATGGGTGTCATAATCAGTACTATTTTCATCCTCTGTAAAATAAATTGTTATTTCATCAGCCAAATTACTAAAAATTTCCCAGGTTAATTCATCGTCTTTTATTGAATCAATTTTATTAATTAAACTGTTTATTTTGTAAGAATTCTCTTTATCGATTTTTGTACCATATTCTATTAAAATATTTTTATGCTCCTTTAACCATTCGTTCCAAGCCTTTTTATTATTTTGATTTATACCTTGAGGATTTTGAGAATGAATGTGTTCTAAACTCCATGATTTTTCTGATTTATGCAATTTAAAGGGAAAATATTCTGTTAAGCTTTTATTTTCTCTTATTGATTCAATGTTAAATAACAATAATATTTTCCGGATTCCCTCGTTGTTTTTATCTTTATTTTTTTCGTAACTTAGTTCTTCTATATTTTTTTCTGCCATATTTAATTTAACACTTTTTCGTATTAAATCATTAAGGTAGTTATTAAAATCGTACTTTGTTTTATTAAAAGATTCTTCAATTAAATCTTTAAGTTTTACTTCATTAATTAGAATTAGATATCCAACCTGGTGATACAAATTTTTATCTTTAAACCATTCACATAAAGTTAAATAATATTTTTCAATTTCCAACCACAATTCCATTAAATCAATTTCATTTTTTTCATCTTTTAATTTCTGGAAAAAATAAAGAAAGGTAAAAAGTGGATCGCTGGTGTTTTTTGGTTTATCTGAAATCATATCCAAAATAAGTTCTATTTTATTTGTATAAAGCATTAGATCCTTGTTTGTAACAAATGCCCAGAAATTCGGATCATTTAGTTGATGTTCCATTTCATCCCATAATAGAGAGATTTCAATTCTTCTTTTCTTCGCATTATCTTGTCTTTTAAAACTTGTGGTAGAAAGAAAAAGGGCTTTAACAAGCTCTGAATTAGTAAGAGGTATTCTGCCTATATTTAATCTTGTAAATAATTCCAAACTATTAACTTTATCGTCTATTTCATACCAAATAAACTGAACCTTCGGTTCATCCTCGAAATTGCCTAAAATTGTATGAAGAAATTCGTCTTTATTTGATGATTCAATGATATTTTCATTATTTGTAAACCATTCTTTTACAGTATCATAAGCTTGTGACATATAATAAAAATCAATATTTTCCTTATATCTTGCCCTGTCTGTAGTTAGATTATTTAGAAATTCTGCACTATTTTTTCTTGTTTCATATCTTATTGAAAAGATATCTTTTCCATATTTCTCAACTAAAGTAACTTTTTTTAAAAATTCTTTTTCTAAATACGAGAGAACAATATATATCGTAGTTAATCTCTGTTGTCCGTCTATCACCTCCCACCCTTTCTTAAGATTTGAATCCTCTTCCCATTTTTTTGTTTTTATCACAACAGGCTGCAAGCAATAGAAGCTGTTTTTTTCTTTTTTTTCTTTTTTTTCTTTTTTTGCAAACAACCAAATATCATTAAGTAAATCTTCTACTTGTTGTTTTGTCCAACGATAGCCTCGTTGATAGGACGGAATAAAAAAATGTTCTCCTAAAAGTTGTTTTATTGATTTAAATTCTAATTTGTTTGCCATTATTCTTCCCCTTTTTACCTGCTAAATAAAATAATGTTTCTCTTGAAATAAATATTTATTTAGCTAGAATGCCCTGGAAATCAATGAGGTTTTTGATTTCATTTTCGTTTTAATTTAATATGTTTTTACTGATCATAAATTATTGAATTTTTGAAAATAGTTTCCCTAGCTTGAGTTTTTGAAGTAAAAGAAATCAATATTAATTGACTTGTTATTGTAATATGCATACTCTTTTCATATTATGAATCAAAAAACTGGATAAATCAAATTATTATTGATCTTAAAATAAATTAATTCAGACTACTTATATTTTTCAGAGTTTGAAAAATATCTGTCAATTTCTGGTCTTAATTCTATCCCTTCTTGTTGAAAATAATCTACTATATTATTATATGCACCTTTCCCTCCTAAATCTCACAACTCGTTATACTTTTTATTCGATCCATAACTCCTAGATATCGGGTATTTTTCTGCATTGATTTTTATCTTTTCCAAAATCGCCTGCTCTAAATCAACATGATATTTTTCTGAGATATACGCAAGGTAAATAAATATATCAGCCAACTCATGTTTGATCTTTTCTATTGGAATTTGTTGGATTTCAGACTCTGATTTCCATAAAAACAATTCCATTAATTCTGAAACTTCCATATTCATTCCTAACAACAAATCTTTTATCTGATGAAATTGTTCCCAATTTCTTTGATCTCGAAATTCAATAATTTGTTGAGATAGGTCTTTAATTTCCATGTTTATCCCTAAAATAATACTCTTTGTTAATAAGCGAGTTGATATGCTAGCCTTGAATTATTGAAAGAGAAATTTCTTTAATAACATCTTTGACTGATGAGTGGGTTATTTCCTTTCCAGAAGGAAGGTTTATGACAAATCCAGCAGACCCACCATACCTAACGTTAATACCATTTTCAAAAAGAAATTTTGTCCGTCCTTTCGGATCTTCTGGGTCAATTATTTTGACAGCTCCTGGTAAAAGTGAAAATTCAATATTATTCGCCTTAAGATTTTCATATAACCGCCATTCTGGTTCAGTTTCTAAGAATAACTCTGTCAATACATTGGCTCGATCAAAACCTAATTTTGAAGTCCAACGATGAGACGATAACCTTTGCCCTTTTCCTTTTTCATTTAAATTTAAAATTGGTTTTTCCAGTTCACTGATTTTTTCTAACCGATAAACGATTACTTGTTCTTCCTTACGGGTTGAATTCCATGGAGTTTTTATTTTTATTCGTTCCATAATTTCCAAAGATTTAACCTGAGCAAAGTACTTAATACCTCCAGGAGATTTTTCTGATGCTGAAGAATAAATTGCCACATATTTTGAAAAATATTGTCGTCTTTGATGCTTCAATAATGGCAAATAATATATTTGGTTATTTACAACCCAATTAAGGTGCTCTTGTTCATTTTCAGGTCTCAATGGAGCGATTAAAACGACTTCTGCCGCAGCATTTCGCCAGTTCATTAATTGATCCGCGGCAATATGCGGTAATACCCTTTCAGCTAAATCCCATCCTCCCTGATGTAGAATTTTCATAAGCCATTGTTCTAAATATTTTGTTTCTCCTGGTAAAAGTGGAATGGCCCCAACTCCAATCGTATCCAAAGATTTAATCAATTTAGATTCAATAAATGGGGTGTCCTTTGAATCGTGAGATGGAAACAGAACAGCAGCTTGCACAATGGTTCTCTTAGACTGTTTGCTTTCTGATTTAATTCCATCTTTTTCTAAAATGGCATCACGATAACGGTGCAAGACATTCAGGGCGTCTTCAGGAGGACCAACAGAGCCATATTGTTGTTTATATTGGTCTTCAGAATTAACACGATATTTAGCATCAAACAGAAGTTGCAATTTTGGCCAAGCAGGATCTTCCATTGTCATTAAAATATCTGGTTGTTGGGGTACAAGATAGTTTTCCCCACCAAACTTTGGGTTATAAGTAAGGGTTATTATACGATTTGTTTCAGTCTTAAAACGAACATTACATTGTCTTCCTTTTTGTAGGAGTATTTGCAAACCACGGTGTTGAATTTTTAATAACTCACTACTTGGAATCGGTTGTTGCAATGTTTCAGAGACAATTTTCAATAAAGCAATATAACACCAATACTCATAAAGTAAATTGAGATCTTTAACTGATAGGTGTAAAGGGCCTCCTTCTATTCTTAATCCAAGCGCCAGGATTGAACAAGCCTGGAATGCTTCCCTGTAGCCCGGAGCGCTTAATAACTGAATCGATGCGAACCCGGTAGGAGGAAGTCCTTTTGCATTATCAAACGGCTCAAGTTTATTTAAATGAATTAGTCTTTTATTTATTGAATCCAGTTCTCTTACAATTTGTTTTTCTCTTGGTGTAATATCCTCAATTTGTTGGTATTTTGAAATTATTTGCTCTTTAATGCGACTAGATTTTTGACGAATACTGTTTAATTGCATCGACAACCATCTATGTTCCGGGGTATCCAATGTGGTATTAGCTTTAATTGCATTTATTCGAGATTTTAATGGGATTCCTGTTTTACTTATCTTCAATTCACCGTAACCGGATCGTCGTCGAACTTCACTTCGTATTGTTGAATCAATTTTTCGAATTCTTTCAATTGGAGTAATTTGATTCTCTCGAATCAGGTTCCTGATTGGATGTTGTGAAATATGAAGAAAAGCCTTTTCCAAATCAGAGACTACGCTTTGTAAAAGTATTAACCATTCCAGATCTGTTGGTTGTGGAACTCGAACTTTTCCTCCCTGCAAATACGTTGAACGAAGATATTCAAAAGCTAACCCTCGAAAAACATCCTGAATATCTGCCAGTAATTGTTGATAATCATTTACATAATCTAATTTGCTTGGATAAATTTCAATCTCAAAATCAAATTCTGGGTGATTATTTACGCTGATAGAAAATTTTGTTCGGCCAACTTGTGATCCGAAATTGATGAAGCCTAATGCGATTTGATGATCATTCTCATAATCAATCATTGATTGAATTACTGGATCATAATGAGTAACTGTGACCTTTTGTCTATTTTTAGATTGAACGAAAAGTTTATAGTTCGTCTGTTCATATAAAATAGGCCCAATCGTTATGTCTGCATCTTTACTTAATTTATCGCTAAGATTAATTCTATAAATTGGTGGTGAGAAAACAATGTCTTTTCTTCTACTGACAATTTTCAAAAGACCATATTGAGAATTTGATATTCTTTTTTTTTGGTTGTCTTTTTTTTGAATAAGACTCCAATTTAAACTTACTAAATCTGTATCTATCTTAAATAAAAGAGTCATTATCTTTTTATAACCAATAGGTTGTATATCCCTCAATATTTAAACGTTCCCACATTAAACACAATCGTGCCGCAGTACGGGGATAAATGGCTTTTATCAACGAAGATGGACGTCCTTGATTCGTCCAATTTTCACATATTTCTTCCGCTCGATCTTCATTTATATTTTGATTATTGTCAAAAGACCAAACAAGTAAATTCGAAATAACTTGTCTTATCGTGTTGCTACCCCCAACAATTCTCGGCAAAATTTTCATTAAGATTGCTAAATCAAATGGGTCCACTTTCACTCCTTCTCGAGTTACAAAAAAACCCATAATCTCTTTTGCGTGCAAAGTATATAAAACTATCTCATCCCTAGTTCGGTAACCCACTTGAAGTTGAGCCGGTTTTAGATAATCATTTACTTTTAAAAGTTTTTCGATCAACAGGTTAATCTGTTGTTTTTCTTCCGGCCCTTCAATCTTTAATTTGCTTAATTGAATAGCTCTTGGTCGCCATGTTTCAATAGGCCATTGATTAATTTCATTAATGGTTTCACTTTGGGGAATTTCCCACTGTTCTAAATTGATGTCAGAGAATTCAAGTGTAAAAGCACGATCGAGTACCTTTTTACTGAAGCTGTGCGTACTTTCATCCATGTTCACAGTTCCCACAATCGCTAAATTGGATGGTAAGCATACTTGTGCCCATTCTTGATCTTCTTTTCGATTAATATGCTGAACGATGATCGGTTCAGAAATAAAACCTCCATTTTCCTCTGGCTTTCGGTTTTCTATTTGACTTAATATTTCTGCAAAATAATGCTCAACCCTGGCAATATTCATTTCATCAATAATTACAACATGATGGTTTTTCTGCTTTTCTGTTTCTTGAGCTTTCTTTGCTATTCTCAAAAGACTTCCTGGTTGAAATTCATCCTGTAAATTAACATAACCTAAAATATCTGAACTATCCGTCCAATCTGGTTTAACAGAGATTAAATTTACATTACCACCAGTTCCTTTTGCTACCAAAGATGGTAATTTTGATTTTCCTGTACCAGATATCCCAGCTAAAATAACAAATGGTTTTGTTCTCAAAGCCGTTACATACGCAGCTACCTGCCAGGGTTCAAAAACGAATCCACTTATTTCAATGTAATTTAGCAGGTTCTCAAATTCAGTATTTAAATCGAACACAGATTTGCCATCCTTTATTTCATTCTTTTCCTTATTTTTATCAACTGAGGGGCTAACATGTCTTTCATAAACATTTAAAACAGATTGTAAATCTTCTAGAATTGTTTTATCATCCGGAATGTTATCTTTTTCATATAATTTATATGCGATTGTTGAAACTTGGTAGTTTTTCCCTAAACCACTTGTTGTTTTTAAATTAATCTCATCGTCAAGTTGAAAACCTCTTTCATTCAGGGATTCACAATCCTTCCGTAATTTTTTAGCTTTTTCATGGAGCAACCTTCTACCTTCACGCGTTCCATTTTGATTTAAAATTGAAGTTACTCCCTGGATATAGGTTAAATAAACACCGCTCATGTCTTCTCTAAAGAGAAAAACCGCATAAATTCCATTCTGTGTAGAGTTAGTTTCACGATTATCCAAAAAAGCTATCCAGGGCACTCTTGCCCAATTTCCCATTCCAATCGAACATTTTACATTAATGGTTGGATGTGCTTGTAAAGCCTTATTAGTTTTAAATTCAGAGGCTAATTCTTCAAATTTTTTCCAAATTGAATTGTTTGCGCTAAAGGATTCATTTTCTTGAGCGGTTAGATATTGTTCAAGGATTTCCTCAAGAAAATTTTTTATAATATTTGAAGAGGTATATTGGTTTTCCATTTGAAACCTCCCATTTTGATATGACACTGGTTATTATTTTTATAATATGTTTACAGTATTATATAGGTTATTGATATGATTAACAAACTTCTACATTTCTTTAAAAAACAAAGCTATATACACTAGCGAGCCAATCCCCCCATGTCCCCCCTCCACTTCAACACCACCTACCCCCTCTCCAACCTCTTCCCCTCCGTCCAATCCCGCGCTGAGCAAATCCTGGGGGACTACGCTGCCGATAGGCGCATCTACCGCTTCAACCCCGATGATCAGACGCTGGATTTCACTTCCGAGCGGCTGATTCCTGCCATTCGCAGCGGGCGGCAGCGGGTGCTGCTGTTATTCTCGAACCCGCACCCTCTGTCGATTCAGCAGGGGATGTTTTTGGCACCGGGGAAGACTGGTAAATGGAACGATTTCTGGTCCACCATGCTGGACGCCGGCTGGTTCACGCTGCCGGAGGTGAATCCCGGGCCGCAACAACTGGCGCAGATTTTCCTGAAGGTGGAATACGCAGGCCCGTTCGAGCTATTGTTCTGCTGCTATTTTTCCTTCCCAACCCGATACCCACAGCACATCCGCCAGATTTTTGGGAAAGATTACTTTAATGAAGTGATCGAGCCGGTTGCCCGGACGGAGCTCCAGCGTGTGCTACAGGAGGAAGCCCCCGCAGCAGTGCTGACCTTCAACAAGGAGATCTATAACCGGGTGGCAATCGAGCCGGTCGAGAAGTACATCCAACGCTTGAAAGCCGGCAAGGTGATTCGCAGCCAGGTGCGGGGAGCCATCCCGGAGCTGCCCGTGTTCCTGACATACCCAACCGGCTGGCGTTATGATTCGCAGTATCGGGAGTATCGGGTGAAGAGTCTAAAGGGACATCTCCTCCATTTTGGCTGTGTCCACTAGCTTGCCGCGACTGATGACCCATTGCGGCGGTTGATGGAAACGCAGGGCTTCAACCAGGTCCGGTTTGCCCAGAATCACCAGATCAGCCGGGGCACCAGGGACGATGCCCGGGTGCTGGATGCCCAGCCGGCGCGTTGGGACGGTGGTGACCATGTCAAAGAGGGTTTCCATCTCAGCGCGGGTGGTCATCCAAAACAGGTGTGATGCCAGAAAAGCCACTTCCAGCATATTGTTACGCCCATAGGGGTAGTAAGCGTCGGAAATGTCGTCCTGTCCCAACGCCACATCAATCCCGTCCTGCAGCAGGTCGCGCACACGGGTGTAGAGGGGCCCGGTATGCGGATTGCTGACGATGCCCATATCCGCCTGCTGGAGCAAGGTGGCCAGTTTGCGATAGTAGGGTTCGGGATATACTGACATGGCCCGGGCATGATGAGCAAGCACGCGTCCCTGCCAGCCGCGCCGGATGGCCTCCACCGCCATCATCTCGGTTTGGCGTTGGGTGGGGTCGTCGGCGTCATCCACTAGCATGGAGATATCCGCGTTGAATTCCTGGGCGATATCAAAAATGGTGTTCACGTGCTGGCGGGCAGCTTCGTCGGTCAATTCGATAAAGGGGTGCCCCCCAACGACATCGGCTCCCATCTGCATCGATTGGCGCATCAGTTCAGCAGTTTGCGGCTCGCGCACGATGCCATCCTCAGCAAATGCGACCACCTGCACGGTGAGGATGTCTTTGAATTCCTCGCGCAGCTCCAGCAACGCCGCCAAACCTTCCTGCCCGGCCAGGCGATCCACATCTGCGAAGGCGCGCAGGTATAATACGCCATGCTGGGCGGCCAGGGCTAACGCCCGGCGAGCGTTCTTCACAATCCATTTGCGGTCATATTTTTCTTTGATTTTGGCGGCCTGTTCAACCGCATTGATCGCCTTGCCCATGCCAGGTGAATGGTAAAAGGTGAGCGCCTGCTCGTCCATCATCGGCAGGGTGTATACCTTGTCGAGATGCATGTGCGGGTTGGCAAATGGCGGGGTGACGAGTGAACCGGCTACGTCGATTTTTCGCTCAGCGGTTGACTGGATATCAGCAGAAACCTGAACGATTTTTCCGTCAGAAATGGCAATATCGACGGGATTCGCTTCATGACGGAGTTGTGCATTTTGAATTAAGATATCTAAAGGCAGCATAATGGATGAACCTCCAGTTAGGGGATTATGCGCTGCCGGCTATGGTAGGCCGTGGTGCGGCTGCGAAAATTGTATCATAACTATTATTACATAATAATATTTTAAAAGATATCCTCGTGATAAAATGCAACCATGAAGTTTTCATATTTCTATCTGATTTTCTAAAATATTTTTATAAAGAATTCGGAATTGTTAATACAATCCGTATTAGATGCTCAACCCCAGGATTTGGTAACGATACCCTTGAAAGAGAAACTTTATTTGCTAATTTTTCTTTGCGTGAATGAGTGACAAAAATTTAAAAAAGAAGGATACACGATGCAACCAACCATTGATGAAATTGTTCAGTTAGCAAAGGCTGCCGGTAAGATTCTGCGCTCCGGCTTTGGCAGGCAACACGACATTAAGATGAAAGGCGAGATCGATCTGGTGACCGAGATCGACCGGCAATCTGAGGAGTATCTGATCTCGCAGATTCGCACCCGCCACCCGGAAGATGCGATCACTGGCGAGGAGAGCGGGACGCACAACGCTGGCAGTCAGCGCGGGGAGTGGCTGATCGATCCACTGGACGGGACGCTCAATTATGCACACGGAATCCCGATCTTCAGTGTTTCGATTGCTTACGCGCTCAATGGCCGGGTTGAGTTGGGGGTGGTGTATGACCCAATGCAGGATGAGTGTTTCCAGGCTGCGCGCGGGCAGGGTGCCTTTCTGAATGGTCGCCGGCTGCAGGTTTCGACCGTTCCAAATCTAATCGGGGCCATGTTATGTACCGGTTTTCCGTATGATGTCCACACTACCAAAGACAACAACCTGAATTATTTTTCTGCCTTTATCCTCAAATCGCAGGCGGTGCGGCGTTTGGGATCCGCAGCGATCGATCTGTGTTACGTGGCAGCCGGACGTCTGGACGGCTTCTGGGAACTCTCGCTGAACGCCTGGGATGTGGCCGCCGGGGCTTTGATTGTTGAGGAAGCGGGCGGCGTTGTGACGGATTTGCACGGGCAGCCGTTTGCGTTGGTGCCGCCGTATAGTATCGTTGCCTCGACACCGGTGCTGCATCCGCAGATGATGGGGGTTATTGCTCAAAGCTGAAAGCTAAAAGCTTAAAGCTTAATCCCCCTGCATGGTGAGACCATAGATCGATGGGAAGGTTATTAAGAGTAGGTGATAGATATTCGTTTTGGGTTTTGAGAGATTCTAAGTGATCCGGGTAAATAAAACGTCAAAATTTGTTGTTTTTTAGCAATAAAAACTCTACAATTTATTACTGAATGACTGAATTAATGCATCACGCTTTCATTGACGAATCAGGAACGGTTGGGGTTAATACCGGTACTCATTTTCTGGCTGCAATTCAGCAACTTCTGCACGGCCTCATTTGCGCTCTCTTTTTCGGGCGAGGTCTCTGTATTCGCGGATATTCGCTCCCAATTAAAGCACAGGAATGGTTCCATTTTTTCTGTTGTGCGGTAAGCTTTCTCTAAAATTGTGTAAGCTTGTTCCCATTCATTCTGCTGGGCGCTGGCTTCCATAAAAGGCAAGTATTCAGGACCATAATTGGGCTTCTGATTTTTGTTTTGCGCTTCGTTCCAATAGGTTAAGATTTCTTCCCATTTTTTCTCTGATCTGGCTAATTCAGCATGTTGAAAATAATAGCACCAATTCGGCGCTGGTTCTTTTCCAAAGATATCGGTTGGAACTGGAATGTCTTTATTCAGGATGAGTCCGGGTTTTATGGTTGAAAACAAAGATCGTTCCTCTGGTAACAACAAAGGTTCTGCTTCGTAAACAGAATCTAAAACCTGAAGGCATCCTCTTGTAGGTCTGTAGATTACCGGAAGGGCTTGCTCCATATTGGATTTAAAACTCAGCGTACGGAATTGATGGTCAATTTCCCTGTGTGCCGGGTAGGTGTCTGTTGTGTAATCGATGATGTCGTCCGGCCCATCAAACCACCAGTATTTCATTTCTTCACTGTTATTCCCGGGCGCATACAACACATTGATGGCATAGGCTAATTGGTAGTCAGCATTATATAGAAATGGCGTATAAGGAGAAAGAATAAAAGTACCGGTTTCGAGTGCGGGAGCTCGCCATTTTAATTGCCAATAATAATCTTTTTCATAGCCCCAGGTTAGAGCGTAAGATTTCGCGATGCGGATTTGATAGGATATTGACATTAATAAAAAAATAGCCAGGATCATATTAAGTCCCGAATAGCCTTTTTTACCAAACATCCACGAAAAAACAATCACAATAAATGATACAGCTCCTATGACAATACCAAAAAGAAAGCGACTAGACCACATTCCAACAATCACTTGACGACCAATAGCCCAGACAGGCAACCCGCCCAGCAGCATTGCTGCCAGACAAATCAGGAGAATTAAGCCTGGGTACGGTACGGTTTCATTGTTAGTATCACTTTTTTTCCTATGCCAAAGTTCCATAAAGACTAAAGTCAATCCAGCTAAAAGAAACCCTATAAGCCAAGCGAGTAAAGTCGTTTTTGCGCGAATATCGATATCTGCTGGAATAATCGTTTGTGACCAGACATACAAAACAGCATAATCCAGATCCTGCAGAATAATTTGAATCTGTTGCATGAACAAAGAAAACAAACTTTGTAAAGAAGCCCCCAGTATCCAGGGAACATTTTTAACGGTCATACTTGCCTGCTGGATCTGAGGTAACAGGGTTAATCGAAACAGGATAAAAAGTAAAAAGATAGCAAGATAGGGAACCCATTTGCGCAAGGCTTTCAAGCAGGCTTTCCCGGTCGAATTATCTTCTTGTTTAAATAGGTAATAAAGAATGAGAGGCCGGATTAATTCGAGCCCGCTGAAATACTCAATCAGCAACATTTGCATCAACGCAAGAATAAGGGAAATTGGTAGATTAATCCAACGATTTTTAGTCTCCTGAACCGCCTTAACCATGAGCCACATAGAAAGGCTGAAGAATAGAAAACTAATATAGTGCGGCATGCTGGTACGAACAACAAATTGGCGGGTAATACCTGGGTATACCCCTAATAACAATCCAATCCAACCGATTTCTAATAATTTATGTGGCCAAATTCTCAGCAATGTTTTCTCAATGAATATAATCGCCAGCCAATTAATACCTAACCCCAGTAAATGCCAGGCGATCGGTTTCGTGCCGATAATAGGTGCAAGTAGATAGTGAATTAACGCTGAAAAAGGCCGGTCTACCAGGAAATAATCCCAGATTTGAGAAAAGCTGAACAGTTGTTTTTGAAGTAACACACCTTCCCAATCATCGTAGTAAAAACCAAGGTTATTAATCAGCAGTTTGTGTGATACAAGCATGACCAACAATAAAACGACTGCATACATCCGAAAACCAACGAGTGGATAAATCCAACTGGTAAGTTTTAGGTATGCCTGATTGAATTGCGTTTTGATTTTATCCATACTGTCCCGGGAAGAATACGTTCTTAATTATATCGTAGACTTTGCTTCAAAAGGATTGAATCCCTCCTGTTTTCATTATTCAAAATCTCAAAAAACAGGTATGATTAAGGCATTCCTGATTGAAAATTCTTGCTCATGCCTGAGATTAGTGCGCTTCACACGGTTGAAATTGTTGTTCCGGTCTTTAACGAAGATGCGGGCCTCACATTGTTTCACCAGCAATTGAACAATGTGATTGCCGGGCTGCCCTTTACCTTCCGGCTGACCTATGTCAATGACGGTTCGTCCGACCAGACCCAGGCGCAGTTGGAAACCCTGGCTGAAACGGATGCGCGCGTGCAGGTGATCGAACTGAGCCGCAATTTCGGGCACCAGGCTGCTATCACCGCCGGGCTGGACCAGGCAGACGCCGATGCAGTCATCACACTGGATGGGGATGGAGAGCATCCACCAGAAATGATCGCGGAGATGCTGTCGCTGGCGCAATCCGGGTATGAGGTAGTGATCGCCCAGCGACTGGAGGATCAGCAGGCTTCCTGGTTCAAGCGCTGGAGTTCGAATGCCTTCTACCGCCTGATTAATCGTATTGGTAACACCCACATTCAACCGGGTGTGGGTGATTTCCGTTTATTACGTCGCAATGCCCTGGAATCGCTCCGCAATCTGCACGAATATCACCGCTTTTTGCGCGGCATGGTTGCCTGGATGGGTTATCGCACCGTGATTTTGCCCTATACTCCGGCTAAACGGATTGCCGGGGCGTCCAAGTTCTCGCTGAAGAAGATGCTCAACCTGGCAGTGAACGCCATCTTCTCCTTCTCGCTGGTGCCGTTGTACATCGCCATCTCGCTGGGCGGTTTTTTCCTGCTGCTGGCGCTGGCTGAAGCTATTTATGTACTGCGCTTCTGGTTCCTGGGGCAGCAATCCGGGCTGGCGCAGGGCTGGAGTTCGCTCATGTTTGTGCTTTTAATTGTGGGCGGAACGATTATGGTTACGCTGGGGATCATTGGCATCTATCTCGGTTATATCTTCCAGGAGGTCAAAGGGCGCCCGGTGTATCTGATCCGGCGTATTCTGGGGAAACACGATCCCGAAGCCTGACATGTCCACTCCTGAACGCAATATGAAATCCATTCCACGCCCTCTGGTAGTTCTCTTCAACTTTATCAGCCAACCGGTCATCATTTTATTGCTGATAGCTCTGCTGGTGTATGGCTTTTTCATCCCCTTTCTGGGTTTTTATTGGGATGATCTCATGCTGCAATGGATCTCACAAACGATGGGACCTGCCGGTCTGGCGCGCTACTTTTCCACCAATCGCCCGGTGTGGGGTTTGTTCTATCAGATAACGACTTCTTTGCTGGGGGATGCTCCCTGGAAGTGGCAGGTATTTGCTATCTTCTGGCGTTGGTTGGCAGCCGTTGGTTTGTTCAGCCTGGGGAAACAGATCTGGCAACGCCAGACACCCGCCTTGTTGGCCGCCTTGCTTTTTTTGACTTATCCCGGCTTTGGTCAGCAGTATATCGCCACGGTGTATGGGCATTTCTTTCTGGTGCTCACTGCCTTTTTCTTCTCACTGACACTGAGTTTGATGGCTGCGCATACCGAACAGCGCAACCGTTTCTGGGCTTTAACCGTTTTATCACTCATTCTTTCCGCCATCAACCTGTTCAGCATGGAGTATTTCTTCATGCTCGAACTAATCCGGCCGCTGCTCATCTGGCTGGTGCTGCGGGAGAAAACTCCTCAGCGGAAACAGCAGCTTATGAGTGTGGTGAAGCATTGGGCGCCTTATCTGCTATTGTTCCTGGCAGCCGGCATCTGGCGCGCCTTTCTGTTTGATTATCAGACCAACAATTATGAAGTCGGGTTGCTGGATTTACTGCGTGAGCAGCCCTTCCAGACGATCGGGCTGCTGCTGGGGACGGTGCTGCGGGATGTCTGGCAGACCGTGTTGGCTGTCTGGAAACTGGTGGTACAGTTCCCGAGCCCGGCAGCATTTGGGCAGCGCTCCTGGCTGATTATGCTGGTATTCAGCCTGGCAGTGTTAATTTTTACTTCGGTTGTGTTTTGCTGGAGAGCGCGCAAGCCGGAGCCTTCTGCAGAAAAAAGAACCTTAACACTCACGTTATGGTTTGGGCTGGCGGCTTTACTACTGGGTGGAATTCCCTTCTGGGTCACCCGTATTCCGGTTGGCTTATCCTTCCCGAATGACCGCTTTACCCTGCCGTTTATTCTGGGTGTGGTGCTTGTTTGGGTCAGTATCATCTTGCTGTTGCCTATCAAACGCTGGCTGCAGATTAGTCTTCTGCTGCTGGCTGTGTCTCTCTCTGCCGCCTACCAACTGCGCCTGGGCGTCCAGTTTCAGCGCGATTGGGAGCAGCAGACCCGCTTTTTCTGGCAGATGGTTTGGCGCATCCCGGCGCTGGAAGAAAATACGATCCTGTTTGCACATGAATTGCCCTTTCGCTATTTCAGTGATAATTCATTGACCGGCGGTTTGAACTGGATTTACGCCCAATCCGGTCAACCAATCGATCAGATCCCTTATGTGTTGTATTACCCAACCGTTCGCGTCGGGTTGGCGGTGAAAACCCTGACTGCTAACGAACCAGTCGAACAAAATTTACTGGTGGGTGATTTTTATGGCAACACCAGCCAATCTCTGGCGCTTTTCTATCAGCCGCCAGCCTGTCTGCGGATCCTTGACCCTGAATTGGAGCCAGACAACTGGATGGTGCCCCTGCAGGTGCGCGAGACCATCCACCTGACGGATTGGTCGGTGATTCAGCCTAATCCCCAGCATCTCCTTCCTTCCATCTACGGGGCAGAACCAACCCATGGCTGGTGCTATTACTTCCAGAAAGCCGATCTGGCCAGGCAGCAGGGCGATTGGGTAGAGGTGCAGCGCCTGGGTGAGATCGCCTTTCAATTAGGCGACCACCCTAACGATCCGCTCGAGCGCTTTCCCTTCATTGAAGCCTATGCCCATCTGGGTCAATGGGACTCAGCTTTGGATCAAAGCCAGCAAAGTGCGGCGGTTTCTCCGGTAATTCACCCGGCATTATGCCGGTTATGGGATAGAATTAAGCGGGATACGCCCGATACAGAAGAAAAAACCAGCACAATCAAGCGTGCGTTAGAACCATTACAATGTAATTTGCAACCATAAAGGAGCAACATGAAATTCTTAATCACCGGTGGGGCAGGATATATCGGCAGTACTGTCGCCTCCGCCCTGGAAGATGCAGGACATACCCCTATTATTATGGATTCATTGGTCACCGGCCGGGAGGAGTTCACCCGGAACCGAATTTTCTACCAGGCTGACATTGCCGATGCAGGTGCTCTGGCGCGCATTATTGGCGACCATCCGGATATTCAAGCCTGCCTGCATTGCGCCGCCCTGATCGTCGTTCCGGAATCGGTGAGTGAACCTTATCTGTATTATCGCGAAAATGTGGCTAAATCCTTAGAATTGTTCATGAACCTGCACAAGCTGGGATGCAATCGGGTGGTGTTCAGCTCTTCAGCCGCTATTTATGCTGCTGTGCCAGGCTTCATGGTCACCGAACAATCTCCTTTGTTACCGAACAGCCCTTATTCCCGCACGAAATATATGATGGAGATGGTGCTGAGCGATTTTTGCCAGGCTTATGGCATGCAAGGGATCGCTCTGCGTTATTTCAACCCGATTGGGGCAGACCCGAAAATGCGGAGTGGTATTCACGTCAAAGAACCCAGCCATGTCCTCGGCAAGCTGGTGGACACAGCCTTGGGCATCAATGCTGAATTTCACATCACCGGTACACAGTACGAAACCCGGGATGGCACCGGCATCCGCGATTATATCCACATTTGGGATCTAGCGCGGGCACATGTTCTGGGATTAACCGATTTTGACTCAGTTTTTGAGCGCGCCGGCAACCCGCAAGAAAACTACCTGGTCATCAACCTGGGAACTGGACGGGGTGTCACCGTCCGCGAACTGGTAACCGCATTTGAAAAAGTCTATGGGCAGGTCATCCAAAAACGGGATATGCCTCCCCGCCCTGGCGATGTTGCCGGCGCCTATGCCAACGCCGATACCGCCCTGCGCCTGCTGCATTGGAAGGCCGAATATCCTATTGAACAAGGCATCGCAGACGCCTTAAAATGGGGCGAGATCCGCGGTCAGATCCTGCATTGGGACTGAGCTTTTCTCCATCCTTCATCCCCGCGTGAGACGGCTCTCACCCAGGGAAAATTGGTCGATCGTCAGCTTTTTCGATGACAAAATACAAATTCAACTTCTCTAAATTTATGTTATTCTTTGAAGCGGTATATTTAACATTATTTTTCACATAGCTGAAAGGAAAAGAATATGACTCACGTAATTATTGCGGATGAATGTATCAACTGTGCTGCTTGCGAAGCAGAATGCCCCGAAAATGCCATTTCTGAAGCAGATGGTTACTTTGTAATCGATGCAGAACTTTGCGAAGATTGCGGATCCTGCATGGATGTGTGCCCGAACGAAGCAATTCGCCCGGCATAACTAATAAATAATCGCAACATGAAAAAGGCTGAGCTTCAGCCTTTTTTCATTAATAGAACTATTTTTCCACAACTGAGTCAAGTTATCCACAGAAAAAGGGGTAGTTATCCACATTTGCTAATCTCATTATTTATTCATTTACCCATTCATATGTGTAATCATCCAATGATTCCGCTTAGATATTTTTTATCCACCAATTCAAATAAATTATCCACACTTTATCACAATTCAATCAAATGATTATCCACAAAATTCAAGATTTTCTCCAGATTTTGCTGGATTCTATCCTCATTAATCTCTTCTTTTTTACCCAAAGAAATTATCCCAATCTTTTATGAAATGATGGTTTAATTAAAAGAAAGAAAAATAAGTGCTTTGATTAAATTCCAAAAGGATACTGGATGAAAAAATACATTACTGTGGCCGGTAATATAGGGGTTGGAAAGTCCACCCTGGTGGAAATGATCTGCCAGAGGATCGGATTTCAACCATTCTTCGAACCGGTAACCGAAAACCCATATCTGGCCGATTTCTACACGGATATGAATGCCTGGAGCTTCCATTCCCAGATATTCTTTTTAACTCACCGGGTGCGCTTACAACAATTATTAATGCAATCGCCTGGGTCTGTCATTCAGGATCGCAGCATATATGAAGATGCCGAAATATTCGCCCGCAATCTCTACTTACAGAGAAAAATGGATGAACGCGACTACCAAACTTATCATGCTCTGTATCAAACCCTGACCGAATTTCTGGTACCGCCCGATTTAGTGATCTATCTGCGTGCTTCTGTCAGCACTCTGGTAGAACGAATCAAGAATCGCGACCGCTTTTACGAAAAAGAGATCCCGGAAGATTATCTTGCCCAATTGAACAACCTGTACGAGAGTTGGATTGAGCATTTCACTTTCTGCCCGGTGTTAATGGTGCCGGCAGATTCGTTGGATTTCGTAAAACACCCCCGTCATCTGGACCTGATCGTGTCCAAGGTAACAGAAAAACTAACCGGTAAAGATGAGGTTATTTTCTATCCGGATGAAGTCAACCAGTTTGAGGCTGATTAATTTGATTACCGCGGTTCTACGATTAATTTAACTGCTGTGCGAATCTTTCCGTCAATATCTACATCTACAAATTCAGGAATACAAACGACCGGAATACCATCTTCTGCCAGGTATCCTTTTGCCAGCACCAGAGCCTTGATAGCCTGATTGATGGCTCCAGCTCCGATTGCTTGCACTTCCGCGCGATGATGTTCACGAACAACACCAGCTATCGCTCCCGCAACCGCTGCTGTTCGTGAGTTTGCTTTTACTTTAATGACGTCCATTGAAGCTCTCCTTGCCTTTTATTCTAAATTGGTGGTCAATGATAAGCAAACCTTTTTTTGAGTAAAACGATAAAAGTTATTTTGATTGTACAAGAAATATATACAAAAAACAAGTTATTAGCACAAAACATATTTTTGCTTAATTAATTCATTCATTATTTGTTAATAGATAGAGTCGTATTAATAGTAGGGGCTGTGGATTTGTGGATAAAGATCAAAAAAGCACTATATGTGGTGTTTCTTACCTGAAAGAGTCCCTTATATTGGGTTAAAATCTGTATTTTTCCTCCACAAGGATTTGTTTATAAAATTGTACAAAATTGGATAAAAAAACTTCATTTGTGGATAAAAAAAGATAGAAACAGAATATGTGGTGGTTAAAAACTTATCACCCCTATATATAGGATATTTTCTGTTTTTCGCATCGAAAGAATTATTTTTTTATAAATGATTATCCACGGGTTTCTATCCACAAACCGAGTCAGTTATCCACAGTTTTTGTTGAGTTATCCACAAATTAATTGGTTAAAATGGCATTTCACTGAGATCGATTCCGGCTTGATTGGCCCATTTTTCAATAATTTCTTCTACCTGATCCAGAAATTGATCGAAAGTTCGCATGCACTGCTGGAAGTAATCTCCATAAATTCCTAATTCTGTCAGGCAGGAAGTCCATTGATCTAAAGACTCCTGATCTGGTTTAAAGCTAACGATTGCCCGCGTCCAGGTATGCAAAAGAATCCAGATTGCTGCAGCTGGCTCATCATCCAGCAGGGCTTCTACTGCTCGTGTGTAATAGTCATGCCGGTATGGGTGTAAACCTATTGGGCAGCTTTCCAGTTGCCCAATTTTGGATAGCGTCTTTTTCCAGTCTGCAACCCAGTCTTCCAGGGTGCTGCGATCCGGCATATTCGGTGCGATCAGATCAACCAACCCGGCTGCCATACCGGGATACCCTAGTTCAGAAACTCGGGCAGGAAATTGAAGTAAAAAACGTCTTTCTGTTAAAGGTGGTCCTTCCAGAACAGCCAGAGAGTTGGCAGCCTGCTCTACGGATTGCAGATACATCCAGATGCGTTGAGGAAAGGGTTCCTGGAGTCCCAGTTGAAAATCTAGCCAGGTCTGGCGCGCTCTTTCAGCCATCGGTAAGGCCCGCAGTAATATTGTTTCCGGCTGATAAAAGCTGGCGTTCACAGTCGCCTGGATATATTCAAACCAGTGCTGCGTGGCATGGAGAACAATGGGATCTTTCAACAGATAAGAACCAACCCAAGGATCAACCCTTAGTTCGCGCGGTTGGTTGTAAATGGATTGATCGTGATGGGCCAGATCAAGATGGACATCCGGGGTCAGGCGAATGATTTCACGCGGTTGGGGTGGCGGGGTTTCATGCACAAAAATGAGGTCGATATCGGCAGTACCCCCCAGCAAGGGGAGGTCATCAATCACCGAGCCGGTCAAATAGACGCATAAAATGGTTTTATCACGCAGGGTGCGTTGTTGAACAAGTGTTTTGGCAGCTTTGATTAAGAGATCACGGGTAATGCGCATGAGAAAATCCTTTCAGTAATTTAATTGAGAAGGGTTGGCTGGTAGGGGGTTAATTCCAATGCCTGACGGATGCGGTTGGCGATCCAATCCAACTGCTCTGCATTACGAACAAAATCGAGTTCGTTACAATCCAGAATCAAAACTCTGGATTTATGTGATTGCCGAAGGAAGTAATGATCATAAGCCCGGTTCAATGTGTCGATATAATCGCGTTCCATGCTGCGTTCATAAGGACGGTCCCGCATGGAAATGCGTTGCATGAGTATGTCGGTATCGGCGCGCAGGTAGACCAATAAATCCGGAAGGGAGATCTTCTCGGCCAGGGCTTCGTGGATTTTGTAATACATGTCCAGTTCATCACCTTTCAAATTGATGCGTGCAAACAGGGAATCTTTATCAAAGGTATAGTCACTGATGAGATGCTGCCCTAAACTCAACAACTCAGGAACGCGCTGATTTTGCTGGCTGTAACGGGAAAGCAGGAAAAACATCTGCGTTTGAAAGGCGTAAAGCTCACGATTGGAATAAAAATTACTAAGGAATGGATTTTCCTCGAAAACTTCCAGCAGTAAATTGGCTTCAAATGCAGGTTGAAGCATCCGGGCGAGGGTTGTTTTACCTACACCAATCACGCCTTCAATGGAAATAAACATAACCAGCACCTCATTTCATTGGTTTTTTTGCTTGACAGGCTGCTAATTAAATATAAACTATTTTAAGGTTTTCATGGTCAAAAAGTGGAGACCGAATGAGGTTGAAATCCCAACCTTGTTAAATTTCCTAATTTTTTACAACCTAATTTCAATCAAGTACCAGGAGGAGTGAATGGCAGCATTAAACCGCGTACAATTAATTGGTCGTTTGGGTAAAGAGCCTGAGACGAAGAAAGTATCCAATGATTACACGCTGACCACCTTTAGTGTGGCTGTGGATCGGCGGGTGAAGGATAAATCAGGAGAGAGCAAGAAAGAAACCGATTGGTTTACAATCGATGCCTGGGGTAAATTGGCAGAATTCTGCGAGAAATATCTGCATAAAGGCGAACTGGTTTATCTGGAAGGAAAGTTACGAAACCATAAATATGAAAGTAATGGCGAGACGCGGTCCATCACCAAAATTATTCTGGATAAAATTGAACTTTTTGAGTGGCGCGGGGAAGAACCCGAGCTGGATCTGGTAGAAGAAATCGAATAAGTAGAAGTTAAAAAAGATAAATAATTCGATGAGAAGAATTCCTGTTTTCTGGATCTCTTCTGCCTTTCTATTGGGCATCCCATTAGCGGTTGTTTTACCATTTCCGATCGAGGTGTGGAAATCTGGCTTTTGGATCTGCCTGCTTTTCCTGTTGCTGGAAATTTTTGCTAGAAAGAAAGGAAAAGTCTTTGCTAAGACCTTCTTACCAGTTTTTCTCTTGGGTACCATCTTCATGGGCGGTGGCTGGCGCTCTGCGGCCATCAAACAATCCCCATTTTCATTTCGGGATCTGGCATATTATAACGATCTGGGAAAAACATCCCTGAGTGGGGTGGTTTGTTCCGACCCGCTGAGTTACGAGCGCTCAATGCGCTTCACAGTCTGTGTCGATCAGCTTTATCGCCCGGATAACCTCACGGTGAGCGGTAAGGTGTTGGTCATACAGCGCAGCGGAGAGTGGAAGTATGGCGATCGCGTTAAGATTAGTGGCAAGCTCAAAACCCCGGGTGAAAACGAGGAATTTTCGTATAAAGATTACCTGGCACAAAAAGGAATCCACTCCTTGATGGAATATCCTTTCGTTGAGTTTGTTCAGAGTAATCAGGGAGGATTTATCAAAACCGGGTTGTTCTGGTTACGCCAACGCGCTTACCACATCATTGAAGCAACCCTGCCCCAACCCGAAGCTGGCTTGCTTTCCGGGATCTTGCTGGGCATTGAAACCGATATCCCGGATGAGTTGGATCAGGCTTTCCGAAACACCGGCACCGCGCATATTGTCGCAATCTCCGGCTTCAATATGGCAATTCTGGCTGGTATTTTTCTGAAGGGCTTTCGCAAATATCTGTCAATCTGGTGGGCAGTGCTGCTGGCGGTGGTGGTGATCAGCTTGTATACCGTGCTGGTTGGGGGCGCCCCAGCGGTGGTGCGTGCGGCTGTCATGAGTTGTCTGGCGATGAGCGCCAGCCTGATCGGACGCAATCAATCCGGAATTTATACGCTGACATTGACCTCCGCCGTGATGTGTCTGTTCAACCCATTGCTGCTTTGGGATGCCGGCTTTCAGCTATCCGTCACGGCAACATTGGGGCTGATCCTGTACGCCGACCGGCTGATGAACTGGTTCCGGGGTTGGGTCAGCCGGGTTTTGCCGGACACAATCGTAGAGAAAATTTCGGCCCCGGTGGGCGATTACTTTCTCTTCACCCTGGCAGCTCAATTAATGACGCTGCCGGTTATGCTGTACCATTTTGGCAAAATTTCTTTCACTACCCTGTTGGCGAATCCTTTGATCCTGCCGGTGCAGCCCTTGATTATGATTCTGGGAGGAATAGCGGTTATTGCAGGGCTGGTTATTCCGGCGTTGGGGCAGGTGTTGTTCTATGGTGTCTATGTCTTCCTGTTTTATACCAATCGGGTAGTTACCTGGTTGGGCGGCTATCAGGACGGTTGGGTGTTACCCGGTCAGATAAACTTTCTGACGATTCTGGTGATTTATTTACTGATTTTTTACTTCACCCAAAAAAAGAAAGACGGATGGCTGGCTCAGCAAAAGCCATTATTAATGCTTGCTGTGATGGTTACCTCCACTTTTCTGGTCTGGAATGGAGTGATCCAACGCGCGGATGGCAAGCTGCACGTCTGGGTATTGGCGGATCCCAACCAGGGAGTAATTCTGATGAAAACGCCTTCTGGCAAACGGATCTTAATTAACGCCGGGGAGTATGCCAACACGTTAAGCAGCGAGTTGAATCAGCATCTCTCAGCTTTTGATCGCAGTATCGATTTAGCCCTAGTATCCGGGGCGAAGATCAGTGAATTAACCGCCTACCCAAAAATTGTTGAGCGTTTCAAGGTAACACAGTTTTTCTGGGGGGAGGAAATTCCCCGGCAGACCACCGGAATTGAGCTCTTCCACACGCTTGAAACGCAAAAAGTTCCGTACGAGGTACTCATCCCGCAGCAGAAGATCGATTGTGGGGATGGAGTGGTGCTACAGCGCCAATCGTTGCATCAAAATGGACGTTCCTTCTGGATATCTTTCCAGGATTTTCAGTTGGTGCTCCTGGAAGAACTTCCCCCTGTAGATAAATTGGACACAGAATTGGATGGGGCAATTGTCCTGGCACAACCCGGATTATCCGTCAATTTCGCTGACCTCCCCTGGCAGCCGTTTGTGCTGATCCATCACCAGCACATCGATCCATCTGAACCCGGGCAGCTCAGCACCGCAAGCGCAGGCACGATTGAGATAATCACGGATGGGAAGCAGATGTGGATATTAGGTGAGAGGTAAAAGTTGACGGAAAAGGCGAAAGGCGAAGGGCGAAAGGCGAAAGGCGAAAGGGGAAAGGCGAAGGGCGAAGGGTCAAAAGTTGACGGAAACGGGGCAGGTCTATGGAAGCTGCCTCTACGACCTCCCCCGGCACTGTTTGGTGCAAAAACGGGGCAGGTCTATGGACGCTGCCCCTACGGATTGCTGAATTGGGGTATAATGGGATAATATGGACGAAAATATGACGAAATCAACCGAAGATAATACAGTTTCTGAACCTGCCGACGACCATAGTCAGCAAAGATTTCTCATTTAATCCTGGATTGCCAACCCGCATATCCAGGACGATGATGAACTGGAGGTGCCGGGAGAATGGCTAACGTTAAAAACATATTTCGAATATCACCGCGTAATCTCAGGCTGTTTACCTGGGGGGATGTCTTTGCGCTACTGCTGATTGTGATCATCATCTACACTGGGGCACGCCTGGCTTTCGACGCCCCCGAGGTAATTGCCGGGCCGGAGATTTCAACTGCGCCAGCGCGACTGCCCTGGTACGCAGCCCTGTCAGTCGGGCGAATGCTGGTGGCGTATATCCTCTCGATGGTGTTTACACTCTTCTACGGGCGGGCGGCGGCGTATAATCGCCGGGCTGAGATGCTGCTTATGCCGCTGCTGGACGTGCTGCAAAGCGTCCCGCTGCTTTCGTTTCTGCCGGTGGTGCTGCTCAGCCTGAGCGCTATCCTGCCGGAAGGGATCGCCGTGGAGATGGCGTCCATCGTCCTGATTTTCACCAGCCAGGTGTGGAACCTGACCTTCGCCTGGTACCAATCGCTGACCACTATCCCGAAGGAATTGCGGGAGGCCAGCGCCATTTTTCGCCTGAACACCTGGATGCAGTTCAAACGCCTGGAGTTGCCCTTTGGCATGATCAGTCTGGTGTGGAACAGTATGATGTCCTGGGCGGGCGGCTGGTTTTTCCTGATGGCGGCGGAATATTTCACTGTGGGCACGCGTGACTTTCGCCTGCCGGGGCTGGGCGCTTATTTGCATGCCGCCGCGCAGGAAGGCAATACCGCCGCGCTCATCATGGGCATTGGCACCCTGGTGGTGATCGTGGTGCTGCTGGATCAACTGGTCTGGCGCCCGCTGCTGGCCTGGTCGGAACGCTTCAAGGTCGAGATGGTGGAAAATGACCATCCGCCGAAATCCTGGTTCTATGATTTGCTGTTGGACTCCTTCCTGGTGAAGTGGCTGACAGAAAAGGTTTTCCGCCCGCTGAATGAAAGGCTGGACAGCTATATGATGCGGCGCTATCCCATGGTGCAGCCGGGCGAGGAAAAAGAGGAGAAGAAACAATGGCTTTCCTGGCTGTTGGGAATTCTGGCTGGATTGCTGGTGATCTACTTCCTGGTGCGTGCGGGTGGGATGTTAATTGCCGTGCCCGGGAGTGAGTGGCTGGAGATGGCGGTAGGAACGCTGACGACCCTGCTACGCGTGGTGATTGCCCTGTTGGTAGCCCTGGCGTGGACGATCCCATTGGGCGTTGCGATTGGCACCAACCCGAAACTGGCGGGCATTCTGCAGCCAATTGTGCAGGTGATTGCCTCCATCCCAGCGACTGCGCTTTTCCCGGTGATGATCCTTTTCCTGTTCCATCTGCCGGGCGGAGTGAATCTGGCAGCGATCATCCTGATGCTGATGGGCACACAATGGTACCTGCTCTTTAATATTATCGCCGGTGCCAGCGCCATCCCGCAGGATTTGAAATATACCGCTCAATTGATGCAACTGAGCCGCTGGCAACGCTGGCGCACCCTGATTTTGCCCGGGATCTTCCCCTACCTGATCACCGGCGCCATTACCGCCAGCGGAGGCGCCTGGAACGCCAGTATCGTGGCGGAATATGTAGATTTCGGCGGCCAGATCCGCTTTGTGAACGGGCTAGGCGCGACCATTGCAAAAGCGACCGTGGCGGGCAACTACCCGCTGCTGCTGGCAGCTACCCTGGTAATGGTGCTGGTGGTGCTGCTGATCAACCGCCTCTTCTGGCGACGCCTGTACGCTCTGGCGGAAGAAAAATATCGTATGGAGGTCTGAGATGAGTGAGACTTTATTAGAATTGAAAAACATTTATCAGGAATTTGGCGCTGGCAACCGGCGTTTTACCGCAGTGGAGAACGTGAACCTTTCCTTAAAAGATGGCGAATTTGTGGCACTCTTAGGTCCCTCCGGCTGTGGAAAAAGCACCCTGCTGCGTATCATCGCCGGCCTGCAAAAGGCAACCAAAGGCACGGTGCTGTACCGCAACCAGCCGCTGCGTGGGGTCAACCCCCATACCTCAATCATCTTTCAGTCCTTTGCGCTTTTCCCGTGGATGAGCGTGATCGATAACGTCTCTCTGGCATTACAGGTCAAAGGGGTGGCGGAGCCGGAACGCAGTAGCCGCTCGTACGACTTACTCGACCGGGTGGGGCTGGATGGCTTTGAAAACGCCTACCCGCGTGAGCTTTCGGGGGGGATGCGCCAGAAAGTCGGCTTCGCGCGTGCCATGGCAGTGGAGCCGGAACTGCTGTGCATGGATGAGCCTTTCTCGGCGTTGGATGTGTTGAGCGCGGAATCCCTGCGCGGCGAGTTGCTGGAGTTGTGGACCGAGGGCAAAATCCCGACCAAGACAATTCTGATGGTATCCCATAATATCGAAGAAGCGGTCTTTCTGGCGGACCGGATTGTGATTATGGATAAGGAGCCCGGGCGCATCATCGCAGAGCACCATGTGGAACTGCCCCATCCGCGCCAGCGCAAGTCCAAGGAGTTCCAAACGCACGTTGACCAGGTCTACGCTATCCTGGCGGGGCATACCCGCACCGAACGCGAGGAGTTTGGCTCGGCGCCGGGCGAACCGGGTGTGACGCGCCTGCTGCCGGATGTGCACATTGGCGACCTGACCGGCTTGCTGGAGCATCTGAACGACGCCGGTGGCAAACAGCACGACATTTTCCGCCTGGAGGATGAGCTGGGCATCGACACTGACCGGGTGCTGCAGTTGACTGAGCTTTCGGAACTGCTGGGCTTTGCGTCGGTTGCGAGAGGGGATATCATGCTCACGCCGCTGGGGCAGACCTTTGCCGAGGCGAGCATTCTGGCACGCAAGGAGATTTTTGCCTCGCGCGTGCGCCGGCTGCCGTTGATGAACTGGCTGCTGCGCCTGTTACGCAAATCTGAGACGCAGCAATTGAAGTGGGACGTGGTGGTGACAGCCCTCAACCTGGAGTTCCCGCCCGAAAAAGCCGACCAGCAACTGGACACACTGATCGACTGGGGTCGCTATGGCGAGCTGCTGACCTACGACGACGGCACGGAGTTGATTGAGCTGGAGAGAGTAGAGGTGTGAGGGGGGAGGAGGATTCAGGGGTTAGTTTTGAGTTTTGAGGGTTGAGTTCTTCGTGTCTTTGGTTCTAAGTGCTCGGAACGGGTATCGTGGTTTTTTTTCTATCAGCCATGAGCTTTCAGCTTTTCCCTATCCTCAGACAGCTAACCATCCACGAACCCCCCAAAGGGGGCAAGATAGAGACACGAATACACGAATACACGAATTCACGAATCCCCCGGCACCAGCTTTTTGCCATCCGCCATGAGCCATCAGCCATGAGCCATGAGCCATGAGCCATCAGCTTACCGCTTTTCTCCATTGCTTTAATACGAATTACGATTATAATAATTATAATTAGTATAAATAAGGAGACTCATGTTCGTTAACCGGGTAAAAGAAATGGCTTTGCTGACAAAGCGCTACCAATCCCAACAGGCGGAACTTTTTGTTTTGTATGGTCGCCGTCGGGTTGGAAAAACAGAATTATTGCGGGCTTTTTGTGCGGATAAGCCGCATATTTTTTTTATTGCCACGTTAAGCAACGATCGGGACCAGTTGGCTGCTTTTTCACAACAAGTATACGGGTTCCAAAACTCCGATGTGCCGGAAGGGTTCACCTTCCCCTCCTGGGAAGCGGCGTTTCAGGCAATCGCCCGCTTTCCTCTAGAATCCAGGCCGGTCATTGTATTGGACGAATTTACCTATCTGATCAGCGGTAATAAAGCCATTCCTTCCATACTTCAAAAGGTATGGGATGAGCGTTTAAAGAACTCGCAAGTTATGTTGGTGCTTTGTGGTTCTTATATCGGCATCATGGAAAATGAAGTGTTGGGATATCGGGCGCCGTTGTATGGCCGGCGAACAGCCAGCCTACTTTTGCGCCCCCTTGAGCTTCCCGCAGTGACGTTGTTCTACCCAAATTACTCGGCCGAAGAACAGTTTATCCTCTGGGCAATCCTTGGGGGAATGCCTTATTATCTGCGTACATTTCAAAATGACCAGACTCTTTCCGAAAATATTCTTCAACATATCCTGGATGAACAAACAGGAACATTATTTAATGAACCACGCCTTTTATTGATGGAAGAATTACGTGAACCGCGAAATTATTTTTCAATTTTAAGAGCGATTGCTCAGGGGAACACTCGCTTGAATGAAATTTCGCAAAGCGCCGGGATGGAGGACGTCACGAAAACAGCGCGATATCTGGATATATTGCAGCAAATGCGGCTGATCGAAAGGCACGTTCCTTCCACGGAAAAACATCCCGAAAAGAGCAAAAAAGGAATTTACCAGATTGATGATCATTTTCTGCGCTTCTGGTTTCGTTATGTACATCCAAATCGCGGAGAAATCGAATTGGGGTTAGCAGAAACCATCCTGCAGCAGCGCATTTTACCTGATCTGGACCATTTTGTCGCCTCCGCATTTGAAAAAGCAGCTATTACCTTCACAGGCCATCTGGCACAGGAAGGAAAAATTTCTTTTTTGCCGGAACGAGTCGGAGCGTGGTGGAGTCGCGAGAGTGAGATTGATGTCTTGGCAGTTAATCTGAGTGAAAAAACAGCCTGGGCCGGTGAGTGTAAATGGAGCATTCACCCAATCGGGATTTCCGTTTTGGAAGAGCTCAAACAGAAAATCAGATTCCTTATAAAAGACCATGAAATTCATCAGATTCAATTGATGCTTTTCGCTCGCAAAGGGTTCACGGTAGATTTACAGGAAAAGGCTGCTGAAGAAGGAGTCCATCTTTATACAGTAAAGGATTTGATGAACGGATCCCCTACATAACCATCCACGAACCCCCAAAGGGGGCAAGTTAGAGGCACGAATACACGAATACACGAATACACGAATTCACGAATTTACGAATCCCCCAGCCCCCAGCCATGAGCCATGAGCCATGAGCCATGAGCCATCAGCCATCAGCCATGAGCTAACCCATCCCAGTTCAGGCAGTTGGCCATCCACGAACCCCCAAAGGGGGCAAGTTAGAGACACGAATACACGAATGCACGAATCCCCCAGCCATTAGCTTTTCGCTTTCAGCTTTCAGCTTTCCGCCATGAGCCATCAGCCATGAGCTATCAGCTTTCCGCTATCCGCTATCCTCTATCCCCTCCCACTCCGCTCAATCGCCCATTCGATCACTTCCGGGTCACGTGCTGCGGTGGTGCAGAGGTACAGGGGGTTTGGGCGGATGCCGGCACGCATCAGGTCGAGGCGATCGGCGTCCCAGCAGGTACTGACGGTGATGTCCTCGTGACATTTGCCATCGGTATGCCCGGACGTAGCGGTACATAGCAGCTCAATTTCCGCGGCGGTCAGATCAAGTCTGCCCAGCAGGTGCGTCCGGATGAACTCGCAGGCGCGCGCACCGTGCCCGTGATCATGACCGTCGGATCGGCGCTGGATGTCATGCGTGAAGGCAAAATATTCAACTACCTTCTGGTTGGCACCGTTCAGGGCAGCCAGCCGCAGACCGTTTTCGCGCACGCGCACCCAATGTTGAAAACCGTGCAAACCGTCCCAGTTGAGCTGATAATGCTCTTTGAGAAAATCGAGTAAATCTTGAGTAATAAGCGGGCTGATATCCATGTTGACTATTGTAACAAGAAAAAGGCGAAAGAAGTTGACAGTTGACAGTCAAAAGTCAAAAGTTTACAGCGGAATGACGAGAAGCTGAAAGCTCAACGCTGAAGGCAAAATTCTCAAAACTCAAAACTCAAAACTCAAAACTCCTGAATCCTGAATCCTGAATCCTGAACCCTAAATCCTCCACCCTCCTCAAAACTCAAAACTCAAAACTCAAAACTTCCGAACTCTGAACCCTGAATCCTGAATCCTGAATCCTAACCCCTACCTCACATAAATCGCCCAGGTGCTAGAAAATAGATTCGTGCGGATGGCGTTCGTCCACCTTCGCCAGCGCATAGGATGCGATCGCACCCAGCACAAACAGAACGGCACACACCAGGATCGTCCAGCCGCTGACGCCGCGCGGGATGATGGCAATGGTAGAGCCAACCACCACGCCCAGAATGAAATGATACATGAAGGCATAAGCTTTTTTAAACAGCCAGTTGATCAGCTTGGCGAAGATCAGCACACAGACGACCACGCCAATGATCAAGGGAATAATCACGCCCAAATTCAACTGGCGGATACCGCTGGCCATGGGCTGGTACAAACCCAGGTAAATCAAAAAGTTCGAAGGGCTCATGCCAGGCACTACCAATCCCAAACCAAAGATAAAGCCGCTCAAGAGCCAGGTGAAGAAGTTGGTGGCCATGTTTCCAGCATTGATGGTTTCTCCCCAGCGCATGAAGGCCAGTGTAGCTGCCGCAAAGACAGCCAGAACCAGCCAATGCCAGGGTTTGCGACCCTCTTTTCCGGCGGTCTTGACCAGGGAGGGGAATGTGCCGGCAATAAAACCGACAAACAGCCAGATGAACTGCGCCGGATATACATCGAAGGCGAATTCCACCACTGCAGAGAAGGCGATCACCCCAATTACGCCGCCAATCCCAATTGGCAGAAAGAAAAACACGTTTTGCCAGAACTTGTGAAAGATATTCGCCAGGAAGCGCACCAGAGGTTCGTATACCTTGAACACCACCGCCAGCACCCCGCCGGATAAGCCAGGCAGAATCGCTCCAATGCCGATCAACATCCCTTTCAACATCCGCAAAAACCAGTCCAGCGGTTTGTCATTGCGGAAAGATTCAATGATAGTGTTTTTAAAGGAAGAGTTGGTTTCGCTCATCGATACATCCTGTTCAATAAAATAGTGCCCTGGGCAACCCCCTGATTGTACATGAAAACCATTCGGAATGGCAAGAGAATAAAATTTGCGAGAGGTTATCCATCCAATACAACCTGATGGTATGATTAACCTATCCCAAAACAGGAGCAACTTATGAACCGAAAAATGCGTCGCGCTGAAAAACAGATGATGCAGGCAGATGCCATCGAATTATTACGGAATGGTGAGTATGGTGTTCTGGCCTGTGTGGATTCTTCTGGCCAACCCTATGGCGTGCCGGTCAATTATGAATTTGATGGAGAAGACCAGATTTATTTCCACGGAGCGCCAGAAGGGCACACGCTGGACAACCTGAAAGACAACCCGCGGGTCTGCTTCACCGTGGTGGGATTTCACCAGGTGATGGACTGGAAGCTGGCTACCGCCTATGAAAGCGTCATCGTTTTTGGGGAAGCCAGTGAAGTGCTGGGGGATGAGAAATTCGAAGCTTTGCGCCAATTGGCATTAAAGTTCAGCCCGAATTACATGAATCTGTTTGAAGAGAACATCGAGCAAGCCCTCGACCGCGTCCATGTGACGAAAATCCAGGTGCATCAAATCACCGGCAAAGAACATAAACTTGAGGAAAGCTGATAGCTGATAGCTGATAGCTGATAGCTCATGGCTGATGGCGGAAAGCTGGTGGCTGGGAGATTCGTGCATTCGTGAATTCGTGTATTCGTGTCTCTATCTCGCCCCCTATGGGGGTTCGTGGATGGTTAACTGTCCGAACAGAAATTTATAGGATGGCGAAAAGCTGATAGCTGGGGGATTCGTTCATTCGTGTATTCGTGTATTCGTGTCTCTAACTTGCCCCCTTTGGGGGTTCGTGGATGGCTTGGTTCGTGGATGGTTAACTGTCCGAACGGAGATGAGGTAGCTCATGGCTCATGGCTGATGGATGAAAGCTGATAGCTGATGGCTGGGGGATTCGTGCATTCGTGCATTCGTGTCTCTAACTTGCCCCCTTTGGGGGTTCGTGGATGGTTAACTGTCTGAGGATGGCGGAAAGCTGAAAGCGAAAAGCTGATAGCCGGTGGCTGATGGCGGATTGCTGGGGCATTCGTGCATTCGTGTATTCGTGTATTCGTGTCCCAATTCGTGGATGGCTTGGTTCGTGGATGGTTAACTATCTGAACGGGGATGGGTTAGCTCATGGCTCATGGCTGATGGATGAAAGCTGATAGCTGATGGCTCATGGCTGATGGCGGAAAGCTGAAAGCGAAAAGCGAAAAGCTGAAAGCTGAAAGCGGAAAGCTGATGGCTGGGGGATTCGTGCATTCGTGCATTCGTGTCTCTAACTTGCCCCCTTTGGGGGTTCGTGGATGGTTAACTATCTGAACGAGGATTTACAGGATGGCTGAAAGCCGAAAGCTCAAAGCTGAAAGCGGAAAGCTGATGGCTGATGGTGAGTCGTCCTAAATTGTGCTTTTTCGTATTTGAGCTTTTAGCCTTTCGCCTTTCGCCTTTCGCCTTTCGCCTTTATTTTCACCCTTCCCAAACACAAATATAGCCCTCATCGTTTTCAAAAACAATCTGGCAATATTGCTTGATTTGCCGCAGATAATCATCGCCGGCATTGCCATAAGCCTCGATTGCTAACTGCCGGACCAACACCAGGTAAGTTTTCTTCTCGGGCAGGTCAATCACTCCCTCAGCCGCTGCTGGCAATTTTAGCGCGCGTGGAAAACGCCCGGAATAAAAGAGAATAAAGGCATTGTTATTGGAAGCCATTTCTGCCTGTGGATCGATCTGCAGAACCTGCCGGATCAACTCCGAATCCTCCCAGCGTTTGCTGGTATAGCCCAATCCAAAATGATGCTGTTCATACAGAAACGATTGCAACTTGCCGTGAAAATACCAGAGCGACACCAAAGCATACAACAAAAAAAGCCACTGTAGAATCCGCAGCCGGCGATCAGGGGCGTGCTGGGGCAGAGAAAAGATGGCGCCCAGAAACAGGATTCCGGCCAGAAGAATTGGGCTCAATAGGCGCCGGTCAACAGCCGGGGGCGCGCTTGAAAAGATCCAACTGCCCACATGGAAGCCCAGGTATGCTAATAGAAAAACAGCAGTGGTGGTCAGCCAGATCAGGTGGATGCGTTTTTCAGGCGCTGGGTTTTTGGTGATGATGCGCAGCCCGATAACCAGAACGATCACCACTATTACAGCCCCAATTGCCAATTTCCAGCCAGCCGGTAAAATATGATTTCCACGGAACAGATATGGAAACCAGTCGGAGATTACTCCCCAAAAGTTTTCCAGATATTTCGTGAAATTCAACCGTAGTCGATCCTCTGATAACAACTTGCGTCCACCGAAGGAACGGTTTTGCAGGAAAACAAAAACTGACCAGGCAGCCGGGATGAGCACCGCCGGGATGGCGGCTGGCAGCAGCGCAACGATCCGTTTTCGCACAGCGCCATCTGAAAAGATGAACGGGACAACAATCACCGTCCCGATAAAAGCCAGCCCGGTATAACGCGCCAGAAAAGACAGCCCGGCCAGAACACCTGCCGCTATCAACCAGGATTTTTTGGCTTTCTCACTCAGCCCCAGTACCAGCAGGAATAAGGCGCCTAGCCCCAAAACAAAATAAATAGCTTCCGACATCGCACCGGTAAAAACAAAGATTAAATCGAGCGCAAAGACAGAAAGGGCAGCCACCCCGACTGTGACCGGGAAAGAACGGGTAAACTTCCAGGTGGAAAACGACCCTAGAAAAACCGTGATCCCAAAGCAGAGGGCATTCATCCAGCGAATCGCCAGCAGGGCATCGACATTAAAGAGCAGCGGGATGCTTAATAATAACGAAAAAAGAGGGGGGTGCCAGGTGAGCAAATCATACCCTCCATTAGGGTTCTGAATCACCAGCCCCTGGCCGGCAGCCAGGTTGTGCGCCGTCCAGATATAGGTGGTGGAATCACTGAATGCCCAGGGTCCATAGTTGGTTGCATGCAGAATCAGAAAAACGCCCAAAAAAGCCGTGCCCAGGCTGCCTGCAAAAACGATCAGGTTCTGGTATCGCTGCCAAAAGTGAATGATCTTGTTCATTTTCTCTCGCTGATCTGATTTTATCGCTGAACCAGGAATAATTCGAGTGATTGATCTGCTCTTGAAGCGTGTTGCTGCAATTTGAATAATGAAAGTAGAGGAAAGGAGGTTGGGATGAAAATAGCAATCATGGGCGCTGGAAAAATAGGCAAAACTTTAGGGCAGAAATACTGGATGGGTTAACGCGCGTATGGTTTAATCTCGTTTTCGAACTGGGGCATAATCGCCGGACAATTTTGAAGCTGGCGGAAGAAGATTAGAAAAATAGCTGTTAGTCTGTATTAATTATAAGTTTGTGGTTAAATTAGTCAGATTTTAAACAGAGGCTTTGCTATTAAAAAAACAGTATCAGGAGCATCCTTGGAATCATTTAAGAAACCTGGAAAAATAATTGCGCGCGGACGAACTGCCGAAGTCTATGACTGGTCTGAGCTGCAGGTGTTGAAATTATTTTACGAATGGATGCCCTTGCCATCCATTCAACGTGAATTTGAAATAACCCAATTGGCGTTTGCAGCCAAAATCCCGGTGCCCCAGGCTTTTCAACTGGAACAAATCGATGGCAGAAATGGCATCATTTACGAGAAGGTGAATGGTCCCACCATGCTGGCTCTTATTCTCAAACAACCCTGGACGGTAGCCAGATTCAGTCGTCAACTGGCGGAATTCCACAGTGCCATCCATCGCCTTCCCCTGGGAGGTATGGTGTCCTTTCGTGAGCGCTGGTTTTCTGATATTCAGGAAGTTTCGGGGTTATCCGCACAGGATCGGGAAAAGTTGATGCAGTGGGTGGGGCAATTTCCGGATGTGAATCAGCTCTGCCACTTCGATTTTCACCCGGATCAGGTGATGTTCACTTCCCGGGGTGTCCGCATCCTGGATTGGATGACCGCCTGCAGTGGCGATCCGGCCGCCGATGTAGCCCGCACCAAAATTCTGCTGACTATTGGCAAACCGCCTGACGCCGGCTGGTTGCTGCGCACTTTTGCCGACTTCCTGGGTGCGGCTGCTTTTTATTTTTACCAGAAAAAATATCTGGCGTTGAACCCGGAAATGACGCAGGAAAGGATTGATGCCTGGTTCCCGGCGCTGGCTGCGGTGCGATTGCTGGAGGATATCGAGGGAGAGGAGACCCGGCTTAGGCGAATCGTTAAGCGTTTTTTAAGTTCATAATGCCTGTGCCGGTTCGGCTATCGTTCTTCTTTTGAACAATGATTCTTTCCCCTTCAGGAAGAAGCGCCAGTAAAGGTAGATGGAAATGGCGTATATGATCATCGTAGCGATAAAGGCGGGGCCAAAGCCGTAGTTCACCTGAATCCAACCGCTGATCGAAGGGCTGAAAGCCCATCCGAAGCTGCTGGCCATGCTGGTCAGGCTGGCGATGGTCGCCCGCGCCTGCGGTTCCACTTCCTCCATCACAAAGGTCTGGAAGACCGGCCCACTCAGGTTCATTAATGCCAGGCGGATAAAATAAGCCACGCCACTCAGCACAAACCAGGGTGAAAATCCCAGTAAAAACAGAAACGGGATCGAGAGAGCCTGTGTGATCACCACCACCTGGATCTTCCCAAAGCGGTCGGCTAATACCGGGGCAACAATTAACCCAATGCCCATCCCCAATGACCCCCAGGCAAAAACAGTCCCGATGACCGGATCCGGTTGATTGTAAACATTGCGGAAAAAAACATTCATGAAAGGCATGATCAACCCGGCGCCAATCGAGGTAACCAGCGTAGGGATGACGAGTTTGGAAAGCGGACCAGCATTGTCTTTTAAATAGGAAAGGGGTGCTAAGGAGGAACGTTCGCTGATGTGAAGATTGGGTTTGGTCAGCAAAACCAGAGGAATGACGCCCGCCAGCGTCAGAATCGAGGTGGCGATTAATGCAGTTCCGTAGGCGGTGGCGCTGATGGCATCGACCTTGAAGGTGAGTCCCATCCAGCTGGGGAGATACCCGCCGACCCAGTTACCGATAAACCCGGCCGCCATTTGTAAACCCGATCCGAAACTGAATAGGTAGGTGCGTTCGTTCTCGCTGCTGTTTTCCATCAGGAAAGGACCCATGGTTACCGCAGAAATACTGGTGCCCAACCCAAAAATGACATTAATGACGATTAACATCCAGGCTGAGGGAAAGAGCACCATAATAATCCCAGAGGAAGCCACCAGAATGGTACTGCTCACCAGCGATAGTTTCCGGCCCAATCGATCGGCCAGGTAACCCATTGGCAAAGCTGCCAGTAGCGCTGTCAGGTTGTTGACGGTGATCAGGGTGCCTAAGAGGGCTTCGTCATAGCCTAAGCTAAGCACAAAAAAATTGAAAATCAGCCGGCGAATCCCCATCGCAGCGCCAAAAATGATCGTAAAGTACAGGTACATACGCGCGTTCCAGCGAAACGATTTTAACCGACTGGCGTAAGTTGTAAGAATGGATTTCGACCGGCGATTAAATTGTTGTAAATAGTCCATAAATGGAAAAAAATTAATCCTTTTTATTTTTAATAATTGCGTTTACTTGCTGAAAGGCGGCGTCAATGGCATCCTGATGCAGACTGTAACAACGTTCCCCACTGGATTTAATGGTTACCTTAATCATTCCAGCCAGGCGGAGGGTGTTCAGATGGTGAATAACGGTTGGCGCCCGCAGCCTTAATCGCCGTGCCAGACTGCTGGGAGTGGTGGTGCCTTCGTAGAGATAATGAAGAATGCGCAGGCGGGTAGGGTCGGCCAGAGCCTTGAGCCCGCTCACCAAAGAATCTGGGACGTATTCCCCGGGAATCAGGTTTTGAGTATCCTGCCGGCAGCCGAAAACAAACAATAATTCCTCCGGCCGCGGGGGATAAAAAAAGTTTAATGGGGATGACCAATAAGAGGGGGTCAGAATCACTTTTTGAAAGGTGTCTAAATCTGCTACCTTAACGCCGTGCGAAAGCAGATCTACCAATTGTGCTAAAGGCAATTCTTTTGCCTGTTTTTTAGCAAACTGCAAACCGTCTAGCAGTGCTGGCAGGATGCGTTCCTCTTCTTCGGCAAAAAAAGACTGAAAATAGGAATTAAACACCGATAATAATCTTTCGCCAAACGCAGCTGGGTCGAGAAATGCTTCCGCCATTTGTTTCACTTCCCGGGTTTTGATAGGGGTGGTTCGATTTTGTAAAATCATCCGGAAAGCTTTAAGATCTTCTGCAGTAACTCTTTGTTGGTGATGAATGCGCGCCATCGCATTCGTAACTTCAGCCGGCATCTCTGTCGGAGAGAACAGGGTTATCAATCGTTTTTCAGGCGGAATTCCGGCGAAATAGTCCAGTACCGCCCGGGTATTTTTTTCTTTTAAAGGTAATTGGTTAACCCAGGAAAGCGGAACGGGCATGTAAGTAAGGGCTTCTTCCATAAACTGGCGGTCTTCAAGATTGAGGCGCGAACGCACACCGGCAGCCCAGGCGGCCCGCAACCCAAACCGATCCGGGTGATGGATCACAAAAAGGCTGATGAAAAAATCAAAAGCGCTGCCAAAATCCCACTCTATTGCTGTCATGTAATCACCTTTTTGAAATTAAAAACCGGTCATACCGGGTTGAGCGGAGCGAATTCAAGGGCAAGGAGAGACGACGTTTTCAATGTTACCTGCGATGGATGGTATAAAGATGTACGTTCGTTCGCTCCGCTCAACCGTCCAACTGGACTTACAGTATGACCGATCATTCGTTAGATTATTGTCTAACGATTAGATAATAATCTAATATACAACATTTGTCAATAGGTAAATATGTACTATCTTTCGTGTTATCTTTATCATGCTGATTCTGGCGTGTTTCTTGCAAGAGTCTCAGGACCTGAAGGTGTTATGATGCATAAACAAACTCGAATTCTATTTACAATTATTGGATTAATTACCTTGTTAGGGGGGCTTTTACCAGCTCAGTCTGCGGTAATGGGTCAATCGGAGCCGCCCTACCTTATTTATTTCCCGGTAATAAACAAATCGGATACCCAGCCACCGGCTTATTACAGCACAACCTGGTATTTCACCACCGATATGCTCAAAGTAACCAATGGTAAAAGAAATATTTATTATAAAGGTGTGCAAGCTGGCAACCTGACAGCTCCTCCCGGGCGCCAGGATCAACTGGTTCTGCTGCATTTTGGACGACCCCGCACGGACACCAACCAGGTAGGCACACGCATCTATTTTGACACATCCGGTGGGTTAACCAGCACCAATGACATCATCATTTATACCAAAGAGTTTATTAATGGTTTTATGGTGGGCGCGTTGGCCAATAATGATACTGTCTCCAAATTGGAACTCGGCGTGGGCACTTCCAATCTGAATTATGACTATTATGAAAGCAAAGTCTGTAAAGGTTACTTTTGTACCACCACCGAAGCCTATAACCACGGCAAAGCCTGGGCGTTGATGATCGACAACCTTAATCAATGGGTGATAGCGCAGGGATATGCCAGCCGGGTTAGTGTTTCAGGCGCTAATGATATTGAGTTAGCCTGGAACACCGCCAATATTACCCATGCCTGGGTCAGAGGTTTTGATGATTATGACCAGGGTAAATACATTTTCTACAACTTTGGCGCCTGTGAAGGCTGCGATACGGTTATTAATCTATCCAAACCGCCGGATCCGTATAAAAAACTGACCGGCGATTGGACGCCGGCTAAGGTATATTATTCAGCCTGGGAAGCACCTCCGGCCTGGCCGATTCCGGAAATCTATACACAATCCGGCACGCTTGCCAATCAATGGGCCAATATTAGCAAGGTAGGCGTAATGCTGGGCAAAGGCCCGATGTATTTCTTCAGCCCGCTGTCCCAGTACCAGGCTTGCCAGGGTAGTGGTGATCCGCTCTGTGCAGTCATGGGCAACACGCCTCAACAGGCCTGGCTGCAATTGTATACTGCCCTGAACAAACGCCCGGAAACGGCGCAAAACTATATTCCCTATATGACTGACATTAAGTGGCCGTAATTGGAGTAGCTCATGAAGAATCGATTATTTTTCCTGCTGACAATCCTGGGCTCCATTTTGCTCATGGCGATGCTCTTTTTCCAGAACCAGGCAGTTGGCGCTGAGGAGTTGATACAACCTACGCCTGAAGCGGATATGTATCAACTGGCTTTAAACCAGCTCGAATCTTTTAATAGTAATATGGATTCAAAAAGCGCCCAGACCAGTCTGAATAATAAAATTCAGGCGATGCAATCCAAACAGGCAGTACAGGCAACCGCTCAGGCAGAAACACCCCTCACCCTGGAACAGGTGTGTAAATCCATGCTGGCTGGTGAAGCCAAGGACCTTCCTCAGGAAGCAATGAGCGCACCACAGGGGATTCAGCCCATTTCAGAAGATTTTCTGGCCGACCGTGGCTACCTCCTCAACACGCTATGGCGGGGGGATTTCAGCGGCTATGAAACCGAAATTTATGCCGGCAGTTTGTTTGAAGATCGGGGCACGGGAATTCTGATCATGCGCATTCCAGATCTGGAATTCTTCCGCGTTTTTCCTGATCCGCAAGCAGATGGAAAATTAACGATCGCGGAGATGGATGGCTTTCGCATGCAATTACAGACCGCCAACGGAAATATGCGCCTGTTTGATCTGTTTGCCCAGGAGTTTATCTTTGACCTGTCGAAAGGCCTTACGGTGGTTGATCTTCCGCCGGCTCCCACCCCTGTTGCCGATCCTTGTGCCGCATTCTCTCAGCCTTGATTAAAAACATCCCTGGAGGGGAGAGGTTGTCTACGGAACAATGTTGACTACTGATACTTTCATTTCAGAAAAGGTAACCGTCACCGGACTGTCGCTATCCGCTCTGGCGAAGACCCCAACAGTGCCTTCCTTAAAGACTGGGTCTTTGACGCTAAACACCAGGGCATTATTGGCAAAAAAGCGAATTTCACTGCCCACCATCCAGACGCCCAGCTCGACATCCAATGGGGCTCCGGGAGGAAGGCCAGATGGTGTCCAGTCCTGCATTAAGGTGGTTGTGCCATCGCGGACTCGTTCAGCACGGACATTTCCCTGGCAGTTCACCAGCAGCCGGTAATAATTGTATTCGGAGGCAGCATGCACCAGGATGCCATAGACGTCGTTCATCCGGCACATATTAACGTTAACCCGGGTTTCCAGGTTGAAATTCCGCAGGATGTTCTTCTGCTCTAGGCTGAGCAGCGCCGCTTTGGGTTGCTGGATCGCCAGGGTAAGGGTATTGTTTACCAGCGTGATGTTTCCGGCTGTGAAATTCCCCGTGCGCCAGGCAGCAGTTTCCGCCAGCAGGTTGTCCACCAGAACAGCGCCAATGCCCGGGCGCATTTCCTGGGTAGGTTCAACCGGCTGGGTTGGGCGCGGGGTCGCTGTCGCTGTTGCGGGGAACCAGTCGATGGTGGCTGTAATGGTAGCCGTCTGAGTTGGCGTTTCGGTAGGCTGGCTGGGGGTCTCCTCCGCGACCGGTGTCTGGCAGCCCGAAAAGAGTCCCAGGCAAATCAACATCCCCAATAGCCAGTGGAGATGTTTCACGCCGGAACGCTGACCACCTGCGATCGCTCCGGGCCAACCGAAGCGAGCATCACGCGCACTCCGCCGATCTGTTCCACAAAGCGGACGAAAGCCTGCGCATTTTCAGGCAGGTCTTCCCACTGGCGAACCGGGGTCAAATCTTCCGGCCAGCCGGGTGCGGTTTCGTAGACGGGTGTGAACTGATCCAGGTCGCTAATGCCCAGCGGCGGGGTGGAATACGTAACCCCATTCTGGTCGCGGTAAGCCGTGCAAATTTTGATTTCCGGTAACCCGCTGAGCACATCCAGCTTGGTCAGTACCAGATCGGTGAGACCATTGATCCGCCGTGCGTAGCGCAATAAAACCCCGTCCAGCCAGCCGACGCGCCGTGGTCTGCCGGTGGTGGTGCCAAATTCATCCCAGGGTTTGTCTCCGGTGCCACGCAGGCGGGTTGCCATTTCTCCATCTACTTCGGTTGGAAATGGGCCGGCCCCAACGCGTGATTGAAAAGCCTTGGTAGCCCCAATCACTTTTTCAACCGGCTGAATTCCAATGCCCAGTCCGCTGAAAACACCGGTGGCGGTCACATTGGAGCTGGTGACGAAGGGATAGCTGCCGTGATCAATATCCAGCAGCATGCCCTGAGCGCCTTCTGCCAGCACCTGCTTGCCGGCCTGTAAAGCCTGATCGAGTAGATCACCGGTATCCACAATGTATTCCTGTAATTGGCGGGCATAATCCAGGTAGTCGTTGACGATTGGATCGACTGCCAGAGGGGCAGTTTGGAAGTTAACCGAAAGCTCGGTGTTCACTTTTTGAAGATGGCGCCGTAACTTTTCTTCAAAATGCTGTAAATCCAGCATGTCCAGCATGCGCAAGCCATTACGGCTGACCTTGTCAGTGTATGCCGGGCCAATTCCGCGGCTGGTTGTACCGATCTGACCTTTTCCCCGGGTGGCTTCCCGAGCGCGATCCAGGGCAATATGCCCGGGTGTGATCATGTGGGCAGCGAAGCTGATTTTTAACCGCTCCGGTGAGACCTGAATGTTCAAATCGCGCAGCATTTCCATCTCGGTCCACAAAGATTTGGGGTTGATCACCAGACCGTTTCCCAGGTACCCGCTGGTGTGCGGATGAATAATCCCCGAGGGAATTAGGTGTAGTTTGAAAGTATGATTGGCAACGTTGACCGTGTGGCCGGCGTTGTCCCCACCGTTATAGCGGGCGACGATATCAGATTGGGCTGAGAGCAGGTCAACGATACGACCTTTGCCTTCATCTCCCCATTGTGTTCCCACGATTATCTTGAGCGACATTCTGAGCTCCTTATATTTTT
>DAOUFM010000006.1:0-40624 GCA_034429975.1 Anaerolineaceae bacterium
ACCGTTTCTATGGAAAGCTTGATTAAAATCTGCAACACTCTAAAATGCGATATTTCGGATATCTTGGAAATAATCTTGCCGGATGATGAAAACGATGAATAGCAATCAAACGAAATCAAAAAAGCGCGTGGCTGACCACGGCGAGGTGTTCACCGCCGAGCGTGAAGTCAATGCTATGCTTGATCTTGTAAAACAGGAAACTGAGCGAATTGACAGCAGGTTTCTTGAACCTGCCTGCGGCAATGGCAATTTTCTCGCTGAAATATTGCGGCGTAAGCTCGCTGTTGTTAAGTCCCGGTATGGTAAACACGCTGATGATTACGAGCGCTATGCTGTGATTGCTGTTTCGAGCATTTATGGCGTTGAGCTGCTTTCCGATAATTCCGATGAATGCCGGAAGCGGCTGTTTGAGATTTTTGATAAAGAGTACACAGCCAATTGCCGCAAGTCCGCTAATGATGACACTCGCGCGGCTGTGCGTCATATCCTGCGGCACAACATTCTTTGCGGTGACGCACTGACAATGAAAACTTCTGAGGGTGCGCCGATCATATTTGCTGAGTGGTCAGCGGTGAACGGCAATATGCTCAAACGACGTGATTTTCAATTAAGCCAGATGTTAGAGGAAAGTACGGCCAATTTACAACTTGATTTATTCGGTGAAGTTGGCACATATGAAACCGATGAAACCGGCGCGGTAATCCTAAAGCCAATCAAAGAATATCCGCCAATTCATTATAGAAGAGTGCAAGAGCATGAATGATTTTTATACGAATACCTATAATCCGGACGTGCTCTCCTGTCTTGCGAATTTATCAAACGACGAAGTTTTCACGCCTCCGGACATTGCTAATAAAATGCTGGACATGCTCCCGCAGAAGTTGTTTCGTGACAGTAGCACAACCTTCCTCGACCCCGCCAGCAAATCCGGTGTGTTCCTGCGCGAAATTGCCAAGCGGCTGCTCGTTGGGCTGGAAGATGAAATACCAGATTTGCAAGCGCGCGTTGACCACATATTTCAAAAACAGCTCTTCGGGCTGGCGATTACGGAAATGACCTCGCTGCTGTCACGGCGGAGCGTGTACTGCTCTAAGTACCCAAACAGCATTTACGCTGTATCAAAGTTTGACGATGCCGAGGGCAATATCCGCTTTAAGAAGATTAAGCATGTCTGGCGCGGCGAAAAGTGCGCTTTTTGTGGAGCGTCCAAGGGAGAATACGACCGCGATGAGGCGCTGGAAACACATGCCTATGAGTTCATCCATACCACCAAGCCGGAGGAGATTTTTAATATGAAATTTGATGTGATTATCGGTAACCCACCTTATCAGTTGAGTGATGGCGGTAATAGCGCAAGTGCGCTGCCAATTTATCAAAAGTTCATACAGCAAGCAAAAAAACTTCAACCTCGTTATTTGTCAATGATTGTGCCAGCACGTTGGTTCACCGGAGGTCGCGGACTGGATAGTTTTCGTGACGAAATGTTAACCGATAATCGCATTCGTATCCTCCATGATTATATGAATAGCTCCGACTGCTTTCCAGGCGTTGAAATAAAGGGCGGTGTTTGCTTTTTCTTATGGGAGCGTGACAACAGAGGACTATGCTCGGTATACGAACACATTGGAGAGGACACCTCATATGCTGAGCGCCCGCTACTTGAAGAAAGAATGGAAACATTCATCCGAAATGAACGTGCGATTTCTATCCTTGATAAGGTTCGCTCAAAAAGAGAGCCGAGTTTTAACCAAATATTGAATGGTGGACGTTTCTTTGGTTTTCATACAAAAGTTTCTTGGAGCAATAATATCAAAGGCACAATTCAGACAGCGGATGGTAAAGATATGATTCCAATCGAATCTAAGCAATCTAACAATTTTCCTATTAAGGTTTACATAGCTCATGGGGATTGTTGGATTAAAAAAGAAAACGTGCCAAAAAACGTTGCGTTTATTGACAAGTATAAAGTTCTTATACCGCGTTCTGGAAATCCTGGAAGCACAATTCTCGGAAAACCTAAAATTAGTGAGCCTGGGTCTTGTAGTTCTAACACATATGTTGTTGCGATTTTGCCAGAGGGGAAAGAACAAAAACAAATGGCGAACAATATTGTATCATACCTTTATACGAATTTTCTTCGCTTTCTTGTTTCACTCAAAACCAGTACGCAGGATATGCCTCCGAAAGCTTATGCGTTTGTTCCCATGCAAGACTTTTCCGAGCCTTGGACAGACGAGAAGCTGTATGCCAAATATGGCTTAACAGAAGAGGAAGTAGCCTTCATCGAAAGTATGGTGCGTCCTATGGAGCTTAATGGCGGTAACAACGATGAATAACGAATTGAAGCTTTTGATTTATAACACCCCCGAATCAGGCGTTTCAGTTAATGCGGTCGTGAAAGATGATACCATTTGGTTAACCCAAAGAGCCCTGTCAGAATTGTTTGACTGCTCGCCAGACAATGTTTCTTTGCATTTGAGAAATATTTACTCCGAGGGTGAATTAAGTGAATCGGCAACTGCCGAGGATTTCTCGGTAGTTCAAAATGAGGGAAAAAGACAGATAAAAAGAACCCTCCGCTTTTATAATTTAGATGCCATTATTTCGGTTGGTTATCGCGTCAATTCCCGCAAGGCGACACAATTTCGTATTTGGGCTACCGGTATTCTGAAAGAATATATGACCAAAGGTTTCGCCATGGACGACGAGCGCTTGAAACAGGGCAAAACGGTATTTGGTAAAGATTATTTCCGTGAGCTGCTTGAGCGCGTTCGCTCCATCCGGGCAAGTGAGCGTCGCATTTGGCAACAAATAACCGATATTTTCGCCGAGTGCAGTATTGACTACGACAGGCATGCCCCAGTCACCCATGATTTTTATGCAATGGTGCAAAATAAATTTCATTATGCAATCACGGGAAAAACTGCCGGCGAGATTATTCACAGCAAGGCAGACCGCAGCAAAATGAATATGGGGCTTGAAACCTATAAAAACGCGCCGGATGGACGCATATTGAAATCTGATGTATTGGTTGCCAAAAATTATTTGCCCGAAAAACAAATTCGTCAGCTTGAAAGAGCTGTCACCGGATATTTCGATTATATTGAAGATTTGATTGAGCGCGAAAACACCTTCACAATGGACGAGTTTTCCGCAAGCGTTAACGAGTTTTTGGCGTTTCGTAAGTATGATATTCTCAAGGATAAGGGGAAAATATCAGCACAAGATGCAAAAATTAAAGCCGAAGCGGAATATACCGAGTTCAACAAAACCCAACGATTGACCTCTGACTTTGATCGCGAGGTAAAAAAGTTGTTAGGAAAAGGCAGTGACGATGATGGCGAATAAGGAGTTCTTTCCGCTTCGCCCAGAGGCGCAGCCGATGATTTATGCCTACGAAGACAGCAATCCCGAGTATAAAGGCTTGCTAAAAGTAGGCTACACCACTAAAAGCGTTGAGCAGCGTGTGGCGCAGCAGTATCCAACAAAACGTCCTGACGGAAAAGTGCCATACAGAATCGTTTGGCAAGATAGTGCTATGTACTCTGATGGAGGTAACTTTAGCGACCACGACATCCATCGTGCGTTAACGAAGCGTGGTTATGCAAGCCAAGGCGGCGAATGGTTTCGCTGCACCGTGAAGGATTTGCAGGCGGCGTATATTGCAGTGCGCGACAAGACCGAGAATATAGAAAACCGCACCCGCAGCTTTGTCATGCGTCCTGAGCAGGAAGAGGCCGTTAGCAAAACGATTGAGTATTTCAAATCCGCTGCGCTGGAGCGTGGTGCTAATTCAGCAAAGTTTCTCTGGAATGCTAAAATGCGCTTTGGCAAAACTTTTGCATCCTATCAGCTTGCAAAGCGCATGGGGTTAAGCAAAATTCTGATACTTACCTTCAAACCCGCCGTGCAAAGTGCCTGGGAAGATGACTTGAAAACGCATGTCGATTTTGAAGGATGGCAATTTATTAGTCGCACATCTGAGCTTACGTGGGAAATTGCCGATAAATCAAGACCTATCGTGTGCTTCGGTTCGTTTCAAGACTATCTTGGCACAAATGAGTCCGGTGGGATCAAGCCAAAGAACGAATGGGTACATACGACAAACTGGGACTTGGTCGTATTTGATGAGTATCATTTTGGAGCATGGCGTGAAAACGCTAAAAAGCTCTTTGATACAGAGGATGAAGATACTTACGAAACCTTGGATATTGAAAAATATGCGAAAGACGAAGAAGGTAACGCGATTAACGAAACATGGCTGCCAATTACCACTTCGCGCTATCTCTATTTATCCGGAACACCATTTCGAGCTATAAACTCAGGTGAGTTTATAGAAGACCAGATTTATAACTGGACATATTCTGATGAGCAACGTGCCAAAGAAAATTGGATAGAGCCACCGGACAACCCCTATGCCGCCCTGCCGCGCATGGTTATGATGACCTATAAAATCCCAGATAGCATACGGCAAATTGCCAGCCAGGGTGAGTTTGATGAATTTGACTTAAATATTTTTTTCTCTGCCGAAGGCAGCGGTGATAATGCGAAGTTCAAGTTTGAGGATTATGTGCAAAAATGGCTCGACTTGATTCGTGGTGCCTATCTTGGCACGACCTCTGACGATTTGAAGCTTGGTGCAAAGAAGCCGGAAATGCCTTATTCCAATAGCCGCCTACTCTCGATATTAACGCATACGCTATGGTTTTTACCAAATGTGGCGTCATGCTTTGCTATGCATAATCTGCTCCGACAAAAGAATAATACATTTTTCCATGACTATAAAATAAATGTCACTGCTGGAGCTGCTGCTGGCATTGGTCTTGCCGCGCTTGCACCAGTGCAGCGTTCTATGGGCGACCCTCTGAAAACGAAAACCATTACTCTTTCCTGTGGAAAGCTTACAACGGGCGTTACAGTAAAACCTTGGACAGGCATTTTTATGCTCCGTAATTTGTCGAGTCCTGAAACATACTTTCAGGCGGCGTTTCGAGTACAAAGTCCGTGGGAAATTGATACTGGTGCAACAAAGCGTGAGATTATGAAGCACGAGTGCTATGTTTTTGATTTTGCACTTGACCGTGCGCTACGCCAGATTTCGGATTACAGCTGCCGACTCGATGTAAACGAGAGTAACCCCGAAAAGAAGGTGGCGGAATTTATCAATTTTCTGCCTGTTATCGCCTATGACGGCAGCACCATGAAAGAAATAAGTGCAAGCGATATTCTTGATATTGCAATGGCAGGGACATCTGCCACCCTGCTCGCCCGGCGTTGGGAGAGCGCGTTACTCGTAAACGTGGATAATGATACGCTGGGACGCCTAATGGCGAATGAAGCAGCTATGCAGGCTTTAATGAATATTGAAGGTTTCCGAAGCCTGAACACCGAAATAAACGATATAATCATCGCCTCAGAAAAAGTAAAAAAAGCAAAGGCAAGTGGTGAGAAGCTCCCGCCAAAGGAGAAAAAGGAGCTGACCGCTGAAGAAAAGGAATACAAATCAAAACGCAAGATGATTCAAGAAAAGCTCATAAAGTTTGCAACCCGCATTCCAGTTTTTATGTACTTAACCGACTATCGAGAATACAGCTTAAAGGATGTTATCACGCAATTAGAGCCGGGGCTGTTTAAACGAGTAACCGGATTAGATGTTAAGGATTTCGAGCTGCTTGTTTCTCTCGGAGTGTTCAACGGCGCACTAATGAACGATGCTGTTTATAAATTCAAGAGATATGAGGATTCCAGCCTATCATATACGGGCATTGATAAACATGCCAAAGAAGCCGTTGGAGGTTATGACACTGTTCTTTCCAGAGATGAATATGAGCGTTTATTTGGCTCTCAGCAGATTTCTATCTCAGAAGTGAGGCAGGCCTTTGACGATTTGCCTGAAATTAGCAGCGATGATAGCCCGAATGAAGATGATGAAGCAGTTATTGAGGAGCCACGGACAACAAAGCCCAAGGTAACGGGCAAAGCACAACCTATTACAACGTATAAGGCTGCTCCTCCGCAAGTGATAAGCGCCCCTATTGCTACGACGGTAGATATCAAGCCGGCAGCGCCGTCAAAACCTTCAATTGACCTATCTGGCGTAAAAGTAGGCGCTGCTGTGAAGCACAAGAGCTTCGGTGATGGGAAAATAACAGAGTTTAAGGGTGATATTATCACCGTTTTATTTGGTACTGCCGAAAAGAGGTTCCAGTTTCCACAGGCTTTTGAGAATGGCTTTTTAAGTATTGATGCTGACAAATAATTTAATGGAGATAACAAATGGCGAATGGTGCCGCTAACATAGGCGGATTGTACAATCCCTTAGGGTATTTGTCAAGAGGAACCTTTTTGTGCCGGGGAAAATCTGCCCCGGTTTTGCTAAACCGTCACGGGTAGGATGTCCGCAATTAGCCGTTTTCTGCGCCCGAAAAACCGCATGAATACAGGCTTTTTCGCCCTCACTTTTCGCCGTTTTGGGGTGGGCAAGGGTAAACCCCTACCCACCCCCTAAAACGCGCTAAAAGCGTGACAGGCGGGCAAACAGCCCCATTTCTGCACCGTCTTACAAATCCATTTCCTGTGCCTGTGTGCGGCTCCGCTCCTGAACATCCTCGCGCATGATGGTGTCCGCGCCCCGGCGCAAAACCTCAATGCTTCGGGTGTCCTCTTTAAGCTGGTAGTATTCTTCAAAAAGGGCGTATCTGTCGGCGGCCAGCGTTGCCGCTTCTTCCTTCCATTCTGCGATAGGCAGGGTCTTTCTGCCGTTCATGCAATCATCAAAATGCTGTTTGGCGGCTTGGTATAGCTGTATTTCCTGTTCGTGCTTCTCGTAAAAGGCGGGTCGCTTTTTCGGGTCAAGCTGGCGGTATTTTTCATAAATCCCCTTGTGTTGTTTGTAGTTTTCATAATGCGCCAAATGCCCGGCCACAACGCCCTGCCGCCGCTCGTTGTCCTTGATGTTTTTAGATACCTCATAAATCCGCTCATGGATTTCCTTCACCTTTCCGGCAAGCTGTTCCACATCGGTAATGCCGTTGGCTTGCAGGAAGGTAAGCACCTTTGCGGCGGTCTTGAGGTCGGCAATCTTTTTCCAGCGGGATTTGAGATTTTCGCCGCTAGATATGCCTTTCATCATATCCGTGAGGGTGGGGCCGTTTTCAAGCGGCTGCGCGTACAGCCAATTCTTCAATTTCTTGATACGCGCCCGAAGCTGGCGCAACTCTGTGTTGGTGACTTCAACGGAACGGTTATGCTCACCGCGCTCGGTGGCGATGCCCCGCCGCTCCATCTGTGAAGCCGCCACACCCAAATGCACAGTAGGGATTTTCTTAACGCCCTGCCGCTCATAGCTGCGGTGGTCGATGCGCTCGGCGTGATTGCCTTGCTCCAAATACTGATTGCAGAGCGCGGCCCAGCCCTGCCGCCATTCCTCTGCTTTGGTATGTTCGTTCCAATCAATAGCCGGAATTTTCACACCGTCCACCTTGTGGGCCTTTGCGCCCCATGCGCCGCCCTGCTCCATCGGGCGCATGGTGAGCATGATATGGGCATGGGGGTTTCCGTCCTCTTTGTCGTGAATACAAATATCCACGCACATACCAGCGGAAACAAAATGCCGCTGGCAGTAGTCGCGGACAAGAGATAAATTTTGCCCTGCCGACAGTTCAACCGGCAGGGCAATTTCTATCTCGCGTGATAGCTGGGCGTTTTTGTTTTTCTCGATTTTCTCAACGGCGTTCCAAAGGGTGGCGCGGTCTGAATATTCGGGCGGGGCGTGTCCTGGTAGCATAATCTCGGTGTGGGCAACGCCACCTTTGCGGGTGTAGTCATGGATTTCTCCGTCATACTGGTTTGTGATTTTCTCTCCCGCCCGGTAGGCTGCTGCCGCGACAGCGGACTTGCCTTTGCCCCGGCTGATGATTTTGATGCTCAAATGGTAGATGGCGATATGGGTGGCCCCCTTTCGGTTGTTTTTGTGATGGTGGAATGTTATACTTTGAGCGAAACACAAATGAAAATGCGTCTTATGGCATAAGGCGTACTTCTACAAAAAGGGATGGGGAGAATATGCTAACAGAAAACAGCATTCCTTGGAAACGGCGAGTAAAAGAAATTCTGATTGATTATCTTTTCATTCTCATGTATTTGCTTATTTTGTTTGGGGCAAGCATGGGGTTTTTCTTCGGTATTTTGGGATATATCCCTGCTTTCAGTGAGTTGCAAATGCAACTGATCGCGGCACTTGCCTCGGTCCTTCCCATTATCCTTATTTTCTCTTTCCTTGACTACAAAAAAGGGAGCATAGGGAAAAGAAAAGCAAAATTAAAGCTGTATTACAAGCATAAAAGCATTAAGGCGAGTTTGTTTAGAAATATATTAAAGTTTTTGCCATGGCAATTGGCGCATATAGGTGTAATTCATGGCACATATACTAATTTTGGTTTATCCTCAATTGTTTTCGCAAATGCCAGTATAGTTATGGCGCTCATCATGTTGATTATGGGATTGGCGAGAAAAGATAAACGGCATTTTGGTGACTTGATTGCAGGTACACAAGTGCAAGCAATGTAAATTTCAATTAGCCACATTTACGTCTTATTGGAATAAAGTGAAGCTGCTTTGACGGCAAAAGTAAATTGATTTCGCTACGCCCCATCAGACATGGCGGCAACTCGTATTCGGGTTTTTGAATATGACTTGCCGCTATGCTTGCAAGGGGTTCGGGGGAATGCAGTTCCCCCGATTTTGGGCCGATAGGCACAAAACGCCCCCGGCAGGGCGCACACACCCGTTAGGGTGTATAAGTGCGCCCTTGCTATGCAAGGGAGAGAGCGTTAGCTACTCTCCCTTGTGCCGTTGCCCTCGCTCCCGGCCCCTGCTGTGCCGCTCTGTACTGCGCCGGGTTCGCTTTTGGGCTCTGCGGTGGGCGTGGGGGCCTGCCGTTGCAATTCGCCTAAAATGCGGCACGCAAACTCGGTGACGATGGTCTTTTCAAGGAAAGTTCTGAACTGTTCGTCCGTCAGCGTGATGGTTTCGGGCAAAAGGCTCTCCCACATCCCGCCACCCTTGCAAAGGCGGTGATTCCGGGCTTTGCGTTCGTCCTCCTTCTGCTGGGCCAAAAGCAGTTTTTTCCGGGCGGTTAGCTGTTCAATTTCTTCCTCGATGCTTGTGATTTTTTCCAGTTTGGATTTTGCCATTGTGATTTTCTCCTTTCAAATTTTCATGGTTTTGGTTGTGTTCGTATGGTAAGCAAACCGCCCGATGGCCTTTCGGCTTTCGGGCGGGTCGGTGATAGATGGATAGGATTTTCAGCCAGCCAGCTTTTGCGTTTTGGGAGCCAGCACTTCAAAAGATGTGCCTTTGAGAATTTCGGCCCGCTGTGCTTCTTCAGCGGCTTTTCTCGCGGCCACTTTCCGGGCATAGTATCGGCGGTCAATTTCTCGTTGGTGTTCAAGTTCTTCCGGTGTCATATCGCAACGCAATTTTCTCCCCCGTGAACCTGTTGTTTTTTGCGGTTCTTGTGGTTCGATTTCACTATCGGGCAGGGCAAACTTGCCGATGAAGTTCAAATAAATCTCTACTTCCTGTGTGCGTACTCCATCTACTTTTTCGGCTTCGTGGACAATAACCTTTTCCACAAACTCATTCAAAAGCGCCGCCGAAAACTCGGTAAACTCGGTGTGCCTTTTTACCAGTTCCAAAAACTTGTCTGCCCTCACGCTGTCGGTGTTGTAGCTGTCCACCGCCGCTTGCAGTTCGGCTATCTCCATATCCAGCATTTCCTGTTCGCTGTCATAGCCAGCCAGCAATTCAGAAAAATGCTTTTCGGGGATTTTTTCAGCGGCATAGGCTTCATACAACTTTTTAACAAGGCCGCTCACTTCCTCGCGCCGCCGCTTGGCTTTAGCCAGCTTTTTGCGGCTCTCCTTCACCGCCGCTTCTTGCTGTAAAACAGATTTCTCACGGACGCGCTCTATAAACTCGGTTTCGTTCTCCCTCGCGTATTTGCTCACCCGCCGAATGGCGGTCAGTATCAGATTTTCGATTACTTCCACACGGATATAGTGGCAGGTGCAGCTTCGCGTATAGTGGCGGTAGCTTGAACACACATACTCGTCATGGGGCTTATTGTCGCGGCCAGTATTGCCTTGCTTGTGGTACATCTTGTGGCCGCAATCGGCGCAAAAGAGAATACCTGTCAGGGGGTTAGGCTCCCCGCCGATTTTCTGCCGCCGCCGCTTGGTTTCACGCAATCGCTGAACGACATTCCATGTTTCCTCGTCGATGATAGCCGGGTGCGCGTCCTTAAAAATCAGCCTTTCATCCGGGGCGGATTGCTCCCGCTTCTTGGATTTGTAGCTGTCCTTTTTGGATTTGTTCAAAACCTTCCAGCCCATGTATTCCTCTTTTTTGAGGATTTGAACGATGGTGGCGATAGACCACAAGGCCGGGTTTGCGTTGTTCGCGGGTCGGCTCACCGCCGCGCCGATTTTCTTCCAATGGGCGGCGGGGGTCAATACACCTTCCACTGTTAGTTCATCAGCAATTTGTGACATGGCCCTGCCCTCGATTATGCCCCTGTAAATGCGCTGAACGATGGGGGCGGCTTCTTCATCCACAATCCACCGCTGGCGGTCTTGGGGGGCGTGCAAATAGCCGTAAGGGATGGCCCCGGTGACGTGCTTACCCGCCGCCGTCCTCGCGCCGAATATTGCCCGGATTTTACGGCTGGTATCTCTGCGTACCACTCGGCGATGATGTTGCGGAAGGGCATGAAATCGTCCTCGCCTTGCGCGGTGTCCACGTTATCGCCGGGCGCAATCAGCCGAACGCCCTGTTCGCGCAACTGCTCTAAAAACAGGCCAACACGCAAGTGGTCGCGCCCTAAACGGCTCATATCTTTTATCAGTATCACATCGACATTGCCGCGATCCACCTCGTCCATCATTTTGAGAAATCCCGGCCTATCCCATCGTGTGCCGATCCATCCATCGTCCGTTAGGTGGGTGACATTGGTAAAGCCTTGGCTGGCAGCGTAATTCTGCAAATACTCTTTTTGGTTTTCTATGGATAAGGATTCATTGTCGCGCTCGTCCTCTTTGCTTAAACGCTCGTATGCAATTTTCAGTTTTTCGCTCATTGCTCCCTCTTTCCGGCTGGGGGCAGCGGTTGCGGCACATCGTTTTCAATCAAGTGGAGAATTTTATCACCCATTGTTTCTTTGCTCGTACTGCTGAAATGGACACTAACCTTGTATGTGGTGGCGCCAATCCGTTTTGTCAGCCGCAAGGGTTTATCTTGCTTTTCCGCTGGCGGGTGGGGTGCGGGTGTCAGCATGGGATCGGCCCCCTTTCCATATTCGGTTGTGGGTGGTATGCTATGGCTATTAGCTGTAACGCCGCTCCTTTCCCGCGCCTGTCCGTGTGTGCCGCAAACACGCGCCCTGCCTGTGTTTTCCGGGTTTTATCCCTTCCTTTACAATACAGCCCTTTGAGAGTATTTTCTGGAACAAGTGGCCAAAGGAGCAGTAATGATGCACAATACGGCCAGCTCTCGCTCGGGGAGCTGGTACGTTCTATCATGGGACTTAGCCAGAAGGCAGTCAGTGGAGCGTTCTCCAGGTTCTTAAATGATGCAGAACTGGGCAGCGGACATATGCACTTTGTACGGCAGATCGTGAACTACATCGTGCGCAATGGCATGATGAAAGATTTAGCGGTGTTGCAGGAAAGCCCTTTTTCTGATCAGGGCAGCATCAGCGAGCTGTTTCATGATGTGGCGGTGTTTATGAATTTACGGGCGGTGATTGAAGGGATTAAAAGGAACGCGATGGTGGCGTGATATTAAAATAAGGTTTATTTTATAGAGGAGGGTGCAAGATGCGGCTTGAAAAACTTGTGTTGAGGAACTTTCGCACATATAAAAGCGAAACGACTATTGATTTTTCTGATATGACTACTTTTGTAGGAAGAAATGATATCGGCAAATCGACAATTTTAGAAGCATTTGAATTTTCTTCAACAATTCACTTGTAACTTGTGAACGAGGGGACCTATCAATACAGACTGATTCAACGCAGATAGAAATTCGATGTGTCTTCTCTGATCTTCCAGGTGAAGTGGTTCTTGATGCAACAAGCAGGACTGCATTGAGTAGCGAATATTTACTAAACAGCGAAGGTAATCTGGAAATATCGAAAATATACTCTGCAACTTCAAATAATCCTAAGGAGTCTGTATATATTGTATGTCAACACCCAAGTGTGGCGGGCATGAACGATTTGCTTTTGTTAAAGCAGACAGAACTCCGATCTCGTGCGAATAATTTAAATATTGAGGCAGATTAATACGATGCACGTAGTAATGTTAGTATACGAAGGGCTATTTGGGCTTCTGCTGGCGATGTTGCTCTTGCAAGAACATGTATGCCTGCAGATAAAGAAGATTCCAAAAAAATCTATGAAGCAATAAAGAAATATCTACCTGTTTACGCATTATTCCAATCCGACAGAAAGAGCAATGAAGATGATCAGGAAATTGCCGACCCAATGAAACTGGCAGTGAAAGCAGCAATAGCTGAGGTTGAGGATCAAATAAGTGTAATTAAGGATAGCGTACAGCAAAAAGCAACAGAAACTGCGATGCGTACGTTAGATAAACTGCGAGAAATGAACCCGGATATAGCGGACAGCTTAACTCCGGAGTTCAAAGCTGAACCTAAATTTGACTCTGCATTTAAACTTACGATTAAGTCGGATGATAACATACCCCTTAATAAAAGAGACAGTGGAGTGAGAAGACTTATTCTGTTGAATTTCTTTAGAGCTGAGGCTGAACACAGGTTGCGGGGAATAGATAATTCTTCAATTATATATGCGTTTGAAGAACCTGAGACATCGCAGCACCCTAACCATCAAGAAATTCTATTAGAGGCATTTTACAATATCGCCCATTCGCAGAATAGCCAAGTGATTCTAACAACTCATACACCCACTTTGGCAGGGAAAATAAACAAAGAGGACTTACGACTTGTTGAAAACAACGAAGAGGGAGTCGCAACCATCTCCATGAATACCGATGATGTATATCAGAAAATTTGTGATTCGTTAGGAATTTTGCCCAGTCCTATTCCGCTTGGGGCAAGAGCTCTTCTATTAGTTGAAGGCAGAAGTGATGTTATTTTTATTAATCATACGGCGCAAATGCTAAAAGATGCGGGATATCTTGAAGCAACATTTGTTGAAAAAGGGTTTGCAATTATTCCTATTGGTGGTTGTGGAAATTTAAAGCATTGGAATGCCATGAACCTGGCTAATCAATTCAGATTACCCTGGTGTGTGTTGATTGATTCTGACAAAGGTACTGTTGATGAACGGATTTATGCCAAAAAAGTTTCTGAGTTAATTGAGTTAGGAATTAAAGCGTATGCAACAAGAAAGCGCGAACCAGAGAATTATATTCACAATGACTGCTTTCATGATGCACCAAATAGATTTGTGTATGATGATATTTGCGATGTGAAAAAAATAGTAAATCAAGCCTACGGAAACATAGGAAAAGATAACGTTCTGGATCACTTTTGGGTCAGAATGACTTCTGAACAAATACGAGAAGTTGAAAGATATGAGTGTAATGGTGAAACGCGTTTTGAGTTCACAGAAATGTTTCTGGACTTTCTATCTTTGGTATAGAAAAAAGCTATTACAAAAACCGAAACTTTTAAAGACTTATAGTAATCTTACTGCGCAATAGATTGGCAACAATCTGGCAACAAAAAATCAGATAGCCCATAATTTATGGATAATTTATACAATACAAATACCACGAGCTAAATCACCCATACAAAAACAGTTAAGAAACGGTTTTTGGGAGCGAGTGGGAGTAAGCCCCCCTACTTCACACTCGCCGGCACCAGATAAGCGATGGCGCGGCTTTGCTCGTCGTTCATCAGAATGCGAATATTATGTTTCGGGCGAAAATCACTGACCTGAATAAGGCGCAGGCAGTCCTTCAGTTGTGGTTCGAGATGAATGAAATCATTCACCCGATTAGGCGTTTGCTCAAAAAACTCATTATTCAACCAGTTTTGCTCTTCATCCATCGGTATCGCCAGGGGATATATTTGCGATTCCATCAGGTCCTGAAAAAAGTGCGTCCCCAAAGAAGGTTCCGGTGGAATTCCAAATTGCTCACCCGTTAACTCCACCAGCGCAGAGGCATTATAGATATCACCATAATTGATCGGAACCCCCAGATCGGCGTTAGAACTACCCCAACGACCCGGCCCCACACAGAAAAACCGCTTCCCGGACAGAGCCTTGTTCAATTTTCCAATTTGACTGGCCAATAAAAAGCGATCATTGTTGGTCGCTAAAGAAAAATAAGCCTGATGAGGAATATAGATCACATAGGTGATCTGGTCAATTTCTCCATGTGGAACCACAAAATGCGTATCAAAAATTATGTCTTTTTTAGGGATATTGGTCGGGATGCGAACTTCAGACGAGCGCATCAATTGTGCCTGCGGCCGACATTGAACGACAGTAATGCAGATATCAGGTTTTCCTACGCTGGCTTCATCAATATTGAGGGTGAATTCTACATCTACCGGAATTTTATAAGCATGCTCCAGGGCGGTTAATAGCCCCCGCATCGTGTTCGCAAAATCAGTGCGTTTCAGCAATTCATCAAACGTGACGATCAGGCTGCTTACATCGCCGTCGATAATCCGGCTGCGAATCGGTTGAATGTCTCCCCCCTGATCTAACTGAGCGACATAGCGTAATGGGCGATAATTCTCATTCAGAACGTCATAGATGGGGACGGTCTTAAATTCGTTATCCTTAAGATCGATCAAATCGATATATTGTTGAGAATAGCGTCTTACCAGCTTTGGGTTGGTGGAGGGGCGTAACAAAGGGTGTGACAGGGCAATCACCCGTGGATAGTCATTCCCAACCCGATCAACCGCCCGCGTACCCAGCCCCCACACCAGGCGCACAAATCCATCTTCAACGCGAATACTGGATGACCAACGGTAAGTATTGCGGCTAAAAGCCACGCCAGCCCCGTGCGGGAAATAATAGCGCCCAAACCGTTGCCCCTGGACGTCCTGAATCAATATCGCCATGCGCTCATCGTAATCCTGTAACCCGCGGGCACGCCGGTATAACAGGGCATTCGGGTTAAGGGTCGATGCATAAATGGTGGCGATTGCCTGCGTAAGCGCCTTTAAATTCTCATCCGCAGCGCCTTGGTTTGGTAAAAAGATAGAATCGTACTTTCCAGCGAACGAAGTCCCAAAGTTATCTTCCAGCAAACTAGAGGATCGCACGATCAAAGGGTTGTTTTTTTCTTTTTCCAGAATAACCTTCAAACGATCCAGAATATCAGCGGGGAATTCCCCCGCTTGAAATTCCTGAATGATCTGTGGGTATTCGGTGCGCATCGCTTCTTCGGTTTTGTATTTTTGATCATTCCAGTGGGTCAGATCGTTAATGGTCATGTAAGTATAAAATTCATTTGATCCAATAAAAAAAGATTCCGGTTCCCGCATGCAGGGCTTAAGTTCAAATTCTTCCGTATCGGTTAGAATGCGATGCGCCAGCAACATCCCTGCGGCTTTCCCGCCAATTTTTCCGGCGCCAATCTTCCGTTTGCGAATATCCAGTAAATCTCCCAGAGTGAACCATTCTTTAGCAACATTCACGTACTGTAACTGGTCACTGATCAGGTTACGAATCAAAACAACCTTGGTTTCCTGCATACGGGCTTCATATTGGCTGCGCTTCTGAGGGTCAAGCTTTTCGAACATCAGCGCCTGTTCAAAAACGATCTCTTGCGGTGCCAATTCCGGGTTGAAGGACAATAAATAATCCTGCTCAGGGATGCCGCGTTCGGAGAGAAGGGTGAGAATGATGCGCTCAAATTCCTCAATTGGCAGTCGTTGACTGAAGAGGACATCCGTCAATTGGTCACGCACCCGTTGCATTCGCATTTCCCAAACATCCGAGTCTTCTTCCGTAAAGGGATCGTAAATCCCTTCTCTTTCCTGAGATTGATTCGCAATTTCACGTACCTGGGTTTCAAAAGAATGCGCTTGAATCACTCCCTGGTCAATCATAAATTGCCGCATTCTGGCACGAATTTTATTGGAAAGAATCGGGTATTGCCCCAACGCCAGATAAATGGTCAGCAGCCGGTCTGAGGAATTTGAATTAGATACCATACAGGTCTTTTCCCTTCGTTAATCAGATCAGGGAAGCATTAACTCAAAGATAATCTGGCTAATCAGTGCTGATAGAACAAATTGTCTTTATCCCAAATGCATGGGCATGATTACATGCGTGAACTCGTCTTCTCCGATCGGTTTGACCGTTGCCGGGGTGTTATTGGCATTGGTTTCCAGTGCCACACTGGGAGTTTTAATCACATCCAGCACTTCGCGCAGATAACGCACGTTGAAAGCGATCAATAACCCATCGCCATCAATATTGGCGTCGATCTGCACCTCAGAATTTCCGGTTTCCTCTGACGTGGCGGATAACTCCACCATGCCCGGGCCATCCTCCTTAGGTTGAATATGCAGCCGCACGATGTTGTTGCCGTCGCGGGCGATAATCTCTGCCTGCCGGCAGGCTTTCTGGAAATTGGGTGTGGAGAGAATGGTGTGCGTTTTGTAGCTGCGGGGAATAATCACCTTATAATCCGGGAAGTTGCCTTCAATCAATTGGGAGACCAGCTCGGCATCCTTGAGGTTAAAGACCACCTGTCCGCGACCTTCCGGAATGCTCATGCTCACGGTGGCATCCCCATTGGTGGCAATCCGCGCCAGTTCGTTCATTGCGCGCGCCGGGATGATCACCGAGATGGAGCGGTTGGTCGGGTTGGACACACTGGAAGAGCGCACTGAAATGCGAAAACCATCGGTTGCTGCCATCGTGATGGCGGTGCCTTCAATTTGCGTCAGGACACCCTGCAAGACCGGGCGGGCTTCATCCGAGGAGGCTGCAAAAGCCACCTGTTGGATCATTTCTTTCATTTCAGCCACATTTAATTCCATCCCCCCTGATTTTTCAGGCAAAGGCAAGGGCGGATATTCCTGGGCGTCGATACCTTTAATGTCGGTGGTATTGGTGCCACAGCGTACGTTCAGGGTTTGAGTGCGTTCATTCAGGCTCATTTCTACCCGATCGGCCGGCAAGGTTCCCACCAAATCGGAGATGGTACGCGCCGGAATGGTGATGGAGCCGTCTTCTTCCACCACGGCTTTGATCCAGCAGGAGATACCCAGTTCAAGATTGGTGGCAGAGAGACGGATTCGTCCCTCATCGGTGGCAATCAGAACATTTGCCAGAACCGGCAACGTGCTGCGAGGAGAAACTGCCCGGGAAACCATGCTTAAACCATGTGCCAAATCTTGTTGTGAAACTGATACTTTCATGTGCCATCCTCAAACCTGAAATTTTAATTCAATGATTTTTTATTTGAATTTAAAAAGTATACAATGAGAAGGGAAAAAATTCCAGTAAAATACCCCTCAGGTTCTTGATGGAACATACAAGCTGCTGGCTGGTTTACAGGTTTATTCTGTGATAAACTCATCCAAATAAACTGGACTTATTATGCAGGCTCATCCCGAAATTTTTGAATTCCCTTGCCCTTTTTCGCTCAAAGCCATTGGCGAGGATCTGGGCGATTATCGTCAATTTGTGATTGATACCGTGCGATCGTTCGTGCCGGACTTAGACGAAGCAGCGGTCACCACCAAAAAGAGCCAGGAGAGTCACTTCACCTCGGTAACTGTCCTCTTTACCGCCCAGAGCCGCGCACAACTGGATCAGATTTATCAGGCTTTAAATCAGGACGAGCGTACCCGTTACTTGATTTAATCCCCTGCCTTAACTAAAAAAGTTGGTTTGAAACCAACTTTTATCAGAGAACGACCCTATGTTATAATCGCTGAGTGCCGAAGGTGGGAATCGAACCCACATACCCGAGGGTACACGATTTTGAGTCGTGCGCGTCTGCCTGTTCCGCCACTTCGGCTCTTGAATAGTGCAGAGTATATCTAAAAAATCCGGAAGGGTCAAGGAAATCATATGCGTTTAGGAATAATCGGGTTACCCCAATCTGGAAAGACGACGATCTTTAACGCGGTCACGCGCGGGGATGTCCCAACCGGCATTTCTGCCGGACGCGTACAGGTCAACACCGCCGTGGTGGACGTACCGGATCCGCGAGTGGACAAGCTCTCCGCCCTGTTCAACCCCAAAAAGACCATTTATGCCAAAATCACCTATGCCGACATCGCCGGGCTGGATGGCAGCAGCGGAAAGAGCGGCATCTCCGGTAGTCTGCTGAACCAGCTCACGCAGATGGATGGCTTCATCCACGTGCTGCGCTGCTTTGAAGATGACAACGTGCCCCACCAGGAAGGCTCGGTCGACCCCCTGCGCGACCTGCAGATGATGGACAGCGAATTCATCATCAATGATCTCATTTTTGTAGAACGTAAGCTCGAACGACTGGCGGATGAGCGCAAAAAAGGCGCCGGGCGGGACAAAGCCACGATTGATCGCGATATTCATCTGTTTGAGCGCATGCAGGCATCTTTAAATGAAGAAACCCCGTTGCGAGACCTGGAAATGACCGTGGATGAACTGGCTGGCTTATCCGGGTTTGGCTTCCTCAGTCTGAAACCAGTGATGGTGCTTCTGAACCTTTCCGAAGGGCAGACTGCCCCCGCCATCCCTTATCCGCACCAGCACAGCCTGGTGGTCAACCTGCAGGGCAAGCTGGAGATGGACATGGCGCAGCTCTCTGCAGAGGATGCTAAAATGTTCATGGCTGAATACGGGATCACCGAATTGAGCCTCAACCGCATGATCAAGTATTCCTATGATCTGTTGGGGCAGCACTCCTTCTTCACTGTTGGGCCGGATGAGTGCCGCGCCTGGACGGTGCGCACCGGGGCACTGGCTCCCGAAGCCGCCGGCGTGATCCATACCGACCTGCAAAAGGGCTTCATCCGGGCGGAAGTGGTCGCCTACGAGGATTTGATGGCATTCGGCAGCATGAATGAAGTCAAAGCCAAAGGCAAGCTGCGGCTGGAGGGCAAAGAATACATCGTCAAAGATGGCGATATCCTCAATATCCGCTTCAATATTTAAGCTGGCTGAGACGCTTAGATAACAGTTCAGAGGCGCACAATGGGTGAGCTAAACTTCCAAACTCTGACGGCAGCTATTGAAGAACAACTGCGGCAGATGCCCTTCCACGGGATCATCCATATAGCTTATCAGGATGCACCCCTCTTTTCGCACGCTTATGGATTAGCGAACCGCAGCGACCAGCTCCCCAACCGTTTGAACACCCGCTTCGGAATTGCCTCCAGCAGTAAAATCTTTACCGCTACGGCCATTTGCCAGTTGGTCTCCAACGGGAAACTGGCTTTCGAACAGCCCATCGCAGGGCTGCTGCCCGGGTTGTTGCCCAACCTGGACGCTCGCATCACCCTGCGGCATTTACTGACCCATACCAGCGGCATTCCCGATTACTTCGATGAGGAACTCGAAGAGGATTACGAGGTCTGCTGGCGGGATGTGCCGGTCTACCGGATGCGCACAGCGCTGGATTTTCTTCCCTTTATTCAAGACAAGGAAATGAAATTTTCGCCTGGGGCACGTTTTGGGTATAACAACCTGGGCTTTATTCTTCTGGGCTTGATCGTCGATCAAGTCAGCGGCCAATCTTTTCAAAGCTACATCGAAGAGAAAATCTTCGGGCCAGCCTGGATGCGATCTTCCGGTTATTTCGCCAGTGATTGTTTGCCAGAGCATTGCGCCACAGGTTACCTCCTCGCACCGGATGGCACCTGGCGCTCGAACATCTTCTCCATTCCGGTGGTCGGTCAGGGCGATGGCGGGGCTTATACCACCGCAGCCGACCTGGGGCGCTTCTGGAAAGCTCTCTTCTCTTGCACCTACTTCAACACTAATATCCTCGCGCAAATGATCCATCCACAGGTTCAAACGCGAACGGATAGCCCGTATCATTATGGCTACGGTGTCTGGATCGACCAGTTAGCCGGCGCGACCTGTTACTCAGTCTGGGGTGAAGACCCGAGCGTGGAATCCTACTCGGCCTACTACCCGGAAATCAACCTGCAGATCACCCTGTTAGCCAACACTACCAGCGCCGTTACTCCCCTGGCCAACATCATCCGGAATGAGATTTTTGGGTAGCCGGGTTCAAAACCTATCTTTTAAAACTGAATTATTGGAGTCACTGCCCACTACCGTGTCGGGCAGGCGGGGGAATGCCGTCTGATTTTTGTAAAAATATTCACAAAGCAAAACGCTTTTGAAACACTCCATCTTTATACTATGGATACTATTTGAATCCATTTATAAAGGAGCTAGATCATGTCAATTAATACGACGCAATCAACAGTAAAACGTTACTTTGAGTCAAATCATAAGGATGCCAGCACAATGACCAATGATGTTGTCTTTACGGTGATGGCTACCGGCCAGGAAAGCCATGGGCAAGAAGCTGTGCTCGGGATGTTAAATTATTTCTACCACGTTGCTTTTGAGGCAAACGCCGAACCACGCGTCACAATTTTTGGCGAGAACAACGCTCTCTGGGAAGGCGATTTTGTCGGCAAGCATATCGGTGAATTTGCTGGCGTCCCCGCCACCGGTAAGGATGTGCGGGTTCCGCTATCTGTTGTCTACGACATAGAAAACGGCAAAATTAAACGCGGGCGCATTTACTTTGAAATGCCGGCGCTTTTCCAGCAGCTAGGGGTTCAATAGGAGCGTCCAGCTTGGAGTCCAATCCCTTCGCCAGTCTGACCGGCACTACGGTTATCTGCGGGGCAAGCGAGTTGACTGCAACCGCGGTAGTTAATCGTACCGGGACATCCCGAGAGGATGTGCTGTTGCCCTATACCGATTACTTTGCCAATGATGCCACCGTCAACGGCGAGTGGTATGAAGATATCTGGACGGTTGCGGCTGGAGATGGCACTGTGCCGCTCAAATCCTGCCGCGATCAATTCGTCGGGGATGGACGCTTCAATTACCTTCGACCTTTTTTTGAATCCATACCTCAAATTTGCTATAATCACGCTACAATTCAAGGCAGGCAGATGACAGAACTGGAAATTCGGTTGCTGGGAGGTTTTAGCATTTCCCACAATGGGCGGGATTTGAAAACTTCACATGCCGATCGTCTGACACTCTTGCTTGCTTATGTTTTCCTTAACCCTTCTGCTCCTGTTTCCCGCAAACAGCTCGCTTTTCTTTCCTGGCCGGATTCCAGTGAAGCGCAGGCGCGCACGAATTTACGCAATCTTCTGCACCTGTTACGCCGTACTTATCCTGAGGCAGATCACTTCCTGGAAGTTGACAATCTTTCCATTTATTGCCAACCGGCAACCACCATTCATCTGGATGTTCAGCGCTTCAAAAACGCGCTGGTCTTAGCCAAATCGGCCCAGGATGAAGAACGCATGCGCCTATTACAGGAAGCGATCACCTCCTACCAGGGTGAACTTCTGCCCGGATTTTACGAAGATTGGGTTCTTACTCACCGGGAGGAGTTATATCAAGCCTATTTAGGGTCCTTAACACAACTCGCCAGATTGCTCGAGGATCATGGTCGCTATGAAGAAGCAATCGATATCGTCAAACGTATCCTCCGCAACGATCCGCTCAACGAACCTGCTTATCTGCTTTCCATGCGCCTGTATGCTTTGAAGGAAGACCGCGCTGGCGCTTTACAGGTATATCATACCTGCGCCACCACCCTGATGCGCGAACTGGGGGTGGAACCAGGGCAGGAGATCCGATCGCTTTATGGGCAGCTTATCGGTGCCGGAATCGAAACCGGTGAACAGTCCATGAGAAAAACAGCCCGGGAGAGAACGCGGCTGATTGGACGAAAAGAGGAGTGGCACCGTTTGCGGGAGGTTTGGACGGCTGTTCAAAAAGGTCAGCCCACTTTGGTTGCCATCCAGGGAGAAGCCGGCATCGGCAAAACGCGCCTGGCAGGCGAATTGCTGCAATGGACCCGCCGCCAGGGAATTCTGACAGCAGAAGCACAAAGCTATGCCATGGAGACGAACCTGCCATTTACACCCATCATAAGCTGGTTGCGAGCGCTCAGGCATTACAAAGAAATGGATAAACTGGAACCTCTCTGGATTAAAGAGATTTCGCGTTTGTTACCTGAATTGGAAGAAGAAAACGGAGAGGTGCCACCAGAAACCCAGGAATGGCAGCGACAAAGGTTGTTTGAAGCCTTAGCCCGCGGACTGCTTGGTTCAGAGGTCCCTCGCATTCTATTTCTGGACGATATTCAATGGAGCGACCAGGAAACACTGGAGTTTATCCATTTTCTTCTGCGTTACGATCCAGGTTCAAAGTTGCTCATTCTGGTAACCATTCGATTAGAGGAAATGAACACCGAACACCCCTTGAACCAGTTGCGCAATAGTTTGCTGTCTCGCAGCCAAATTCGGGAAATTGAACTCCAACCTTTAACCCAGGCTGATCTGGCATTGCTTGGCAGTGACTTGCTCGGAAAAGAATTGAACGCAGAAACAGAAGCCCTGCTCTTTGCTGAAAGCGAAGGCAACCCCTTTTTTGCGGTGGAAATGCTGCGAAACGGGGATTTCAAATCTGAGAGAGCTATGCCCTCCAGCTTACGGTCTGTTCTGGTGAGGCGGCTAAACCAGCTTTCTCCGGCAGCACACGATCTGGCCGGGCTGGCAGCTGCGATTGGACGTGAATTCAATTTTTCTCAACTGCTGGATGCCAGCCAGTACAATGAAAACCAAGTTGTTCAGGCATTGGATGAGCTCTGGTCACGCCGGATTGTACAGGTTCAGTCCGAGGATGAATATAGTTTTACACATGGCAAATTGCAGGATGCTGCTTATGAATTACTTTCTCCCGCCCGCAGGAAAACGCTTCACCGGCGAATTGCCGAAGGAGCTTTAGCCGAAAACGCGGAAAGTGCCCTGATCGCCAGTCACTTTGAAAAAGCAGGGCTTTACAGGCAAGCGATTGAACATTATTTCAAAGCCGGTGAAGACGCTCGCTTTGTGTTTGCCAATCGGGATGCAATCCGGCATTTGGAACATGGACGCAAAGGGAACAATTTAGAAGTGCGCACACGCGGCATCTTTGGATATGCCTTCAGCCAATATCTACTCTGCAATTGCGATGAAGCAATTCCACTTTTTAAGGAGTCGCTGGAGTTGGCAGAGCAGATTGGCTATATCGAACAACAGATTCTCAACCTCACTTACCTGGCTACTGCCTACCGCCGATCCGGGCAGGAAGAGCAATGCCGCCTGATTGCTGAACGCAGCCTGGCATTATGCGAACGCGAGCATTTCAACAGTTATGTGGCTTCTGCATTGGCAAACTTGGGTTGGGTTGCCTGGAAACAAAACGATTTCGAACGGGCGAAAGCTCTTAACCAGCAGGCATTAACAGGCTGGAGTATTTATTATCCATTTCGCTGGTTTGGATTGTGGACGCTCATTGAAATAAGTCTACAGGAATTCCAAACCCAGGCAGCGCTGGATTACGCCCGCCTGCTTAAAGCACCCAGGCAGCAGGTATTCGCACAGGCCGGTGATGAACTTCTTTCCCGAACCCTTGAAGCTGCCAATGATGGGAATTACGACCTGGCAAGATCATTTTTAAAGAAAGCTGTCGATTGGGCAAAACAAAACCATTATCTTTAAGAGCTGATTAAGAAAAATATATTTCCAATCTCAGGATGAACAACCAGATCCTCCGGCACAAGCAGCAAGTTTTCCATTTACCTCGATACCAAACGCGATCTGCTGCGCGCACCGATGCAACGGCCGCCTGTGGCACCTCTCAGCCGCGCCAACAGTGACTGATACGCTTTCCCTTCCCATAGACTAAACGTAGATGTGTTGGCGATGGTGGTGATTAGAACCAATTTATTTGTAGGTGACAGCTTTAAGCGGGCTGGCGGTGATTATCAGGTGATTGTGAGGTTTTCCCCCACCTTTTCTGTCTTTGCTCATCGTTCATATCCAACCCCAGGGTACCGCCGGGGTTCATGATGTTGTGCGGGTCAAAATGCTGCTTGAGCGTGCGAATGATATCCATATTTGCCCTGCCAATCTGCCCTTCCAGCCAGGGTGCGGTTTGTTTTCCAATGCCATGATGATGGCTCATCGCAGCTCCGGATTCCTGAATGGCTTGCAGTATTCCATATTGTAAATGCAGATATTCGTTGATATTTGTGGTTTTAGTGATAAAGATAAAATATAAATTCGTGCCCTGGGGATAGGCGTGCGAAAGATGAGTCATGCAGACCGTGCGTGGGTGGCTTTTAACAAATTGACGCACCTGTTGGTGCACCCTGGGAAGTTGCTCCCAGGTGACTGCACATTCCAGGGTGTCGATCAGGATGCCAAAATCCATCAAATCCTCGCGCAGGTAGGGGTCGGTGAAGCGGCTTTTCTCCCAGCGCTGGGTGACCCGGAAAAGGGTCAGCGGAAAGGGGTTATATTTGCGGACAATTTTCCCCAGGCTGCGATTCACCAGACGGGTATAGCCTTTGTCCCCATCACAGGACCCCAGCAGCAGGCAGCGCTGCATGGGCAGGTATCCCAATGCTTTTAAGATGCCATCGGCCGGCGAACCATGAATATGGTACATGCGCATGGCTACATCCGTCTCCTCCGGGTCTGAAAGGCGAAAGACCGAGGGGCGACCAGCTTCCGCCTGCATGATCTCGCGCACCGCTTCCTGGGCATCTTCCCAATTCCGGAAAAGGTAACTGAAACGGCGGGTGTTTTCGGGCTGGTAGCGGTGCAGCTTCAGAGTGACCTCGCTCAACACCCCGAAACAGCCCTCCGACCCAAGCATGATCTGGTTGAAGTCCGGGCCGGTTGCACAGCGCGGATATCCGGGGGTTTGCAATTCGCCAATTGGGGTGATGTACCTCTGCGAGAGCACCAGGTCCTCAATTTTCCCGAAATAGGTCGAGTTCTGCCCGGCGCCGCGCGTCACCACCCAGCCACCCACGCTGGAATGCAGGAAGGATTGCGGGAAATGTCCGCAAGTATAACGCCGTTTAGCCTGCAATTTAACCGGCGCCTGGTTGAGGATGTCTTCCAGCACCGGCCCCTGCATGCCAGCCTGGACAGTGATGGTCTGGTTGATTTCATTGAACTCGAGCACTTTGTTCATGTGTTTGCTCATATCCAGACAGACACCGCCTTTGACTGCTTCCACCCCACGCGTGACCGTGGAGCCAGCACCATAGATCGTCACGGGCAGGTTTTCTTGCTGGCAATAAGCCAGAATGGCAGCTATATCCGCATTTTGCCGGGGGGCAACCACCACATCCGGCAGATTTTCGAAAATCTTCTGGCGGGTACGCAATGCGTCGATCATACCGGCGCCATAGGATTTTTTGGTGCGTTGGTAGCTATCGATCGTCAGATTTTCTGCGCTCACCAACTCCTGCAGGAAACGGATATGGCGCTCTTCCAGACCACAGGGGATGTTTTCCGTAAATTCTTCCAGCCCGGTATTTTGCGGGGCGTTAAAATCCTGGTCATCCAGCTCAAACACATCCTTCAACATGCGGTACATCCCCTGGTTGGGATGTTTAAACCCGGCCGGATCGCCCCATTTATACAGGCTGCGATACGAACGGGGTGGGGCAGCCCGTTCCAGCCAGGGGGGTTGAAAATTTTTATTTTTTTTCATCGAGGGTCCTTCTTTATGGGCGAATAGCGGTCAGGATCAGGTTGCCTGCATGTCTCCCAAACCGGCAGCGGCGTAATCAATCTGCACACCGGCTGTGCGGGCATTCTCCTCCCCTTTTGCCACCATTTCCAGAAAAAGATCGGCAGCCCTGACCTGGTGTCCTAATTTCGCCAGCGCGATGGCATGCATGCCGGTACCACAGGCAGTATCTAAAATATCCAGCGGGCGTCCTAATTGTCCTTTAAGCTGGTCGATTTGCTTTTCAAGGAAGGGCAGTTCATACGCCAGGCGCCTCTGCCAGTTCACAAAGCGGTCGTAATCCTGAGAAAAAGTGTTATACATGCAAATCTCCTTTCAATACCTGCCGGGCCAGCTCCAAAAAATCATCCCCCCTGAGGATATGCACATGTTCATGTTGCATTTCCCTGGCAAACTGGACAATATCTGCATAGGTGGTGCGGTAAGCAAACAGGTGTATCCCAATAAAAGCGGGGGTGGTGGTCACTCGCTCGATTTCTTCACGCACCTTCGCCAACAGGTCTTCAGCACTCAGCCAGACCTGGTCTACCTTGGGAAACTGGTTGGCAACGATCGGGATACCAGCTACCAGTTGCAGCGGGGCACGGCTCACCACTGCATAGCCCGCCAGAAATCCTTTGATCTCTCCCTGGTTTGCAGCCATCACACGCAGCACCCTGGCAGGCGGATCGGCGACATAAGTGGTAACGATCTCAATGCCGGAAAGGGCACAAACCCGCGCCGTTTCAACCATATAAGCATCCAGATGGGAAGCCAGCGGCGGGACGATGTAGCCCGCCCCGGAAGGCCCGGCGATCAGACAGTCGTTAGGAGTGGCGGTCGAAATGTACTTCTCCAGCAGCGCCGGAGCAATTTCGGTCAATAAGGGCTGCGTCTCCCAGTTGAAGGGCACCTCTCCGCGCAGGGGACTATGCCAGTTGCCCAGCTCTCCAGAATGCATCATCATCAACTGATCGCCATCCGAGAGCGTAAAGGTCAGGTAAATGCCTTGCGTGTCAAGTCTGGGTGGCTTGCAAGAAGGCTTCTGTTTGACTCCGGAAGCCGGCAGCCCGGAATGAAAAGAGAAATTCCCTGCCAGGTGAGAAGGCACCAGGCGCAGACCATTGGCGGAAAGCTGCAGCATGAAGGTCAGTTCATTATCCCGCAGCGTGTGCCAGCCAAAGATGGTTGGAAAAGGTTGGGCTTTGACCGCCTTTTGAAGGCTATTGGAGAGCTTGACCTCTGGTGATTTCCACCCCATCCAGCTCAGTGCCAGCTTGCGAATAGGTTTGTCCAACGAGAAGCGGAACAGGAACTCGCGCAGGGTAGGAGGTCCGAAAGACAATAAAAGCAGCAATTGAGCGCCAATTCCGCCAGCACTGGAATTAAGGCTGTAAACAAAAATCTTCTCTTTGACAACGTAATCAAGGAATTCAGTACGCAGCCAGCCTGGTTCTATACAAGCCAGCACCCCAGGTTTGCAGCGCTGAAAGTAATTCTCAAAAGCCCATTGATACAGGCTGACGCGATCAGCCCAGCGCTTCCGCAGATCCTCATTCACCTGCCAGCCCGCCGCCGAAAACTTTTCCGCCAGCACAACATCCACCGGCAGTAAGTGATCCTGAGCCGCTATCATCAAAGCCAGGTTAACCGTATCCGGCAGTTCTTCATCCCAAATGACCAGCCCGTTTACATCCTCCCGAAATTGCTCGATTACAGCGGCAAGGCTGGAGGATTGAACAAAATCCAGATTATATTTCGCCTGATAATAATCCAGATTGCGCTGATCCTGATGCCCGAGCAGGTCGCGATACTTCCCATACCAGATTTCGTCATCCATAAAATCTTCGTTGGTACGCCTGGCAGTGGGGTCATCATAGATACCGTAATCCAGATAAAGGCGGGGAGCGGTGCGGTTCACCAATCCCTGTAAAGTTGCAGCACAGACCCGTTCAGCATAATTAAACTGACTGACATCCAGTACCGTGATAGGAGAAAAATTCATAATCGCATTCCTTTGAAATCCATCGTTATGTGGTCCAGGTGATATCTGATTGGAAAAATTTCAGTCCCGCACAACCACCAGACCCAATTCTGATTATAGAGGGGCTGGGTAAAATCTTCAAAGGAAAAGGAGCGTGCTTGTGATTTATTCTGAATTTCATGCAAAGTTTACCTGCGGAAGCGAGTAAGCCCGTTCATAAAGAGCCAAGTAAGCCTGTTCTTCCGCCTGCCAGCGGGCATCCTCCCAGCCCAATTCTGGTTGACATACTGTTCGAATTGCCGGCAAAATCTCCCGTGCACCCTCCGGCAGCAAGATACCCAGGCGGGTACGCCGTAACAATAAATCCTCCAGATGGACAACCTGTTCCTGCCGGGCAGCCCACTTCAACTCCGACCAGAGGGTGAGGGTTTCAGGGATCGTTTCCAATTCAGCAGGTAGACTGATCGATAGCAGTTCCGGGGTATACATTCCATGGCGCCCAATCAGCCGAATTTTTTGTTGGGTGGAGAGCAGGGGATTCTCATAAACGCTGTTTAGCTTTTGCTCATCCAGTGCGTCTAAAGCACGCTGACGAGGTTCAAATTCGATTTTCTCCGGTAAATATTTGCGCGCAAAACGCAGGGTGCGCTGCGCCATATGCCGGAACATGGTCAACTTCCCGCCGGTAATGGTGATCAAACCATCTTCATCCCAGAGGATCTCATCACGCGCTTCTTTGGAGGGGTCAGCTTTGCCGGTATCCAGTACCGAACGAACGCCGGCAAAGGTCGAGCGGATGTCACCCTCTGTAAGATCCAGACAATCAAAGATATGCCGGACTGCCGTCATCAGGTAGTCCACCTCCCGGGCGGAGATGCTGGGGTCTGTCAGCATGGGGCCGCCATGATCCACATCGGTGGTACCCACCAGGGTAGCACCTTCCCAGTCAAAGGCAAATACCGGGCGTTGATCGACCGGGTGCAGGAAGCTGATGACCGTCTCAAGCGGAATTTGTGCCTGAGAAAAGATCAGGTGGCTGCCGCGCAACAAGCGCAGACGTGGAGTTTTTCCAATCTGGCCACGCAGTTCATCCGCCCAGGCACCGCTGGCGTTGATCACCAACCCGGCGCGCAACTCATGCTCCAGCCCGTTTACCTGGTCTTTAAGCTGCACGCCACAGATCTTGCCCCGATGATTGCGCAGCAAACCTGCCACCCGGGCATAGTTCAAAGCCATCCCGCCCGCCTGGATCCCTTCCTGAATCACCCGATACACCAACCGGGCGTCATCCGTCTGAGCGTCATAAAAACCATAGCCCCCGGACAACAATTTCTGGTTCAATTGCGGGCAAATCTCATGCAAATATGCCGGAGATAAACGGGAATGCTTCCAGCGCATTGCTAGCAGATCATAAAAGATCAGCCCCAACCCAAAAACCCAGCCAGGCATACGGTCGTCCTGATAATTGACCAGGTTAAACCGTAACGGTTCAATCAACCCCTGGCCTTCCTGAATCAGGCGTTGGCGCTCGCGTGAAGAATCCAGCGTCAGCTTGATCTGCGCGTTCTTCAGGTAGCGGAAACCGCCATGCACCATTTTCGAAGAGCGGCTGGAGGTGCCGGATGAAAAATCATGCGCATCCACCAGCAGGGTACGCAGCCCTAGTTCCACTGCTTCGCGAAAGATTCCCGCCCCAACAATGCCGCCGCCAATCACCACCACGTCCCAGGGCTGGGTGATATCCGCCCATAGATTTTTGCGACCATCCGGATTATGCATGCCAACCTCGCTCTGGAGAAAAAGATCGAATTTTATCTATATGGTAAGAGGTCATACCAGTTTAAATTATAATGATTTTGAAGCAAGAGTCAATAAGCAAGTCCCCAACCATACCAGAATGCTACCTGTGATAAAATGTGAATATCCCATGGCAAGTGACTCTTTTTTTCAGCAATTCCCGAAAATAATGGCATGAACATGCTTTTGTTGATTCTTTCTTTGGGGCTTTTTCTGTTCATTAGCCTGCAGCTCAATCGCTACATCCGTTACCGCCAATGGCTGGATTGGTTCCTGGGCGGCTTTCTGATCTGGATGGCCCTCGTCATTCTGGTGATGACTCTCTCTGGCCTGGTATACCGTATGAACAGTCTTTGGTTTGTGTTAGGACTGGAAGCCCTCCTAGCAGTGCTCGCGTATCTATTTACCCATTTTGTCAGAACCCCCGCCTGTGCATTATTTCCCTTTCCTTTTCCAAAGATTAATTTGAAGGAAGAGAAACTTTCTTTCCCGGTGTTAATTTTCTTCCTTGTCAGTGCCGGTGTCGCCTTACTCAATTTGATCTATGTGCTCTGTGTGCCGCCCAACAACAACGATTCGTTAGCCATTCATCTGGCGCGGGTCGGGATGTGGCTGCAAACCGGCAGCTGGCTGCCCTGGAACACCAAAGTTTTCTGGCAATTAACCTTCCCGATGAACGCCGAACTGATCAGTTACTGGACAGTGCTCTTCACCCGCGGGGAACATCTGCTGGGTTTACCAGCCTATGTAAGCGGCTATCTGTCGGCGGTGGTGATTTACCTGCTGGGAAAGGAGCTGACTTCAAAAAAGAGCCTGGCATTGCTCGCCGCGCTGACCTGGGCAGCCTTCCCGGTGGTGCAATTGAACTTCACCTCCACCCGGCATGACCATGTCAGTTCTTTTCTATTGCTGGCCACCGTTTATTTTTTCATCCAGCACCTGAAGGAGAAAAATACCGGCTACGTGATCCTTTCCGGGTTGGCGATCGGGCTCTCGATCGGCACCAATTACTCGGTGGGTGGCTACCTGCCCGGGCTGGCAATCTTCTTCCTGCTTTGCTGCCTGGTTTTCAAAAAGATCAACTGGCAAGAGTTTGTTATCCTGGGTGCGGCCTCTCTACTGGCATTTTTCCTGTTCAGCTCGCCGGTCTTCATCAGCAACCGGGTTCATTTTGGATCATTTCTGGGTCCGGATGCACCCAGAAGCGGCAGCCTGCTCCTGCAAAGCGAACTGCAGGAAAACACTTCTGCTGTGGAACACACAATATTGATGGCTGGCCGCTGGGCCTACCAGATAATCGATTTTGAGGGAACCCCGGAGCCTTTTTTCACCAAACTCATGCAAATGAAAGCCTGGTTGCCAAACCGAATCGCCTCAATCACTGGTTTTTCTCTGGAAGTGGATCGCTCCCAACTTAATCAACATGTTTTTCGTTATAAAGAAATTTTGCCCTTGTCTGAGGATTCTTCCTGGTTTGGATTAATGGGAATGTTTGTGTTTTTTATAGTTTCAATTTTTATCCTATGGGCAACTCTTCGACGAAAATCTCCGTTGCTCATTCTCACCAGTTTGTTTCTACTGACAGTACCACTTTCGTATTCCTTCCTGCGATCCGCCTGGACGCCTTATGATGGTCGCTATTTCATCACATTATTCGCTATGCTTTCTATTGGACTCGTGCTTCCATTGGAAAGAGTTAAACCTCGTCAGCGTTACATTCTGATCGCTGTCATCACGCTCCTATCCTTTTTTACTCTTTTTATGTCAATTTATGCCAACCCTGCCAAGTCTTTCTGGGGTTATAAAGCTTTCTGGAAGCAGCACCGCTTCGACTCCATCAGCGCCCAATCCTATGACACCAAGGAGATGATCTATCTGGTGGATCAGACTGTGCCGGAGAACGGCGTGCTGGGCATCGCGACACAGGGGCTCGTTTATTACGAGTATGGCCTCTTCGGCGAGCATTTCACCCGCCGAATTGTACCCATTTATCCTGCTGATCTTGTCTGCGACCCGGAGTGGCTGGCAGATCAGCAAATTCAATACATTCTGGTCGATTACGGAGACCCAGATTACCCGCCGTGCTCTCTTGGGGCTTACGAATCTCTGAAAAGCATGAAAAACTGGATGGTTTTTAAAATCCAATACCCCTCAAACACTCTGGGGAGGATGTTTGAGAGGTAAGCAGTGTCAGTCAGAGCTGACGGTCCATCAAGTTGGAGGGTTTACGGCTTAAATTTGGCTTTGATACCATTCAGAAAACGCTTCGCAGCCGGGCCGCCATTCGGTTCCACTGTCATCTCGGAAGCAGGCGTCTCAACCTTCCCACGATAGATTTCCAATTCCTGTTTCAGTGCTTCCAGGCGAACCTTGGTGCTCATTAATTCGGTGTCCATATCTTTAATCTTTTTCTTCTGGTTGGTGTTTTCCACTGATTTCTTCACCCGACCCGGCAGGGAGACAAACTGGCTGATTAATACACCGGCTAAAAGAGCTAAAACAAAAATAAAAGCCAGTGAGTGATTCAAATCCCACACCAGGAATGTTACCGTGACCATGGCTGTGTTCTGAATGGTGAATACAACGGCAACCAGGGCGATGAGCAGGGCTAAAACTAAGAATATTTGCATAATGTCCTCCAATTTTCTTGACGTTTCTGTCAATCCTCGATGACCAGTCTGAGTAAAACAAAGAATCTGCGAAAAATCAGATGCCGGTCTTTCTTTTGATCTTGAGAATATTGTTGCAAGTCTCGGGCCAATTCGTTGAAAAACCAACCCTTATTTGCAAAGCTAGTAGGGGTAATCGCTACCCATCGATTCTGTGAGGTAAAATAAGGAGAAAAATAAATAAAATTCAGGAAACATCATGGCTTTACAAACAATCTGGCAGGAAAACTTTGAAGTGCGCTCGCACGATACCGACTTTATGCTGCGTTGGAAACCGGCAGCCCTCTTACGGATAATGGAGGAAGTCACCGTCCACCATTCCTTTCACCTGGGGGTGGATTATTACAACTTACAGAAAATCAACCTGGCCTGGGTGCTGGTGCGTACCAAGGTGCATTTTCATCAATTTCCCCCGGTAGGTACCCGCATCATCGCCGAGACCTGGCCGCGCGGCTGGCAGCAGAAGATCTTCGGTATGCGTGATTACAACATTACCAACGAACAGAGCGAGACCCTGGCACAGGCAACTACCGCCTGGCTGCTGGTCAACACCCAAACCCGGCATTTCGTCAAACCCGACAGCCTGTCCATCCACTTGCCAGATAATGATGGGCGCTTCATCCTGGATGAAACCCTGGGTAAACTCGCTCGCCCCAATGGAAGCGGACTTGAGCACACCTTCCAGGCCAACTATTCCAGCCTGGATTTGATGGGACACGTCAACAACACCCAATATCTGGACTGGCTGTGCGATTGTTTTCCGATCGATTTCTGGCATGAACACCAGCTCGACTGGCTGCAGATCAACTATAACAATGAAGTGAAACCGGAGGAACATGTCTCGATTGAACTGATCGAGCATCAGGACCAACCCGGTGTTTACTCGGCGGTAGGGAATAATGTGGATAATGAGCTGGTGGCGTTTGAAGCGCAGATGGGGTTTAAGAACAAAAGGCTGACCGGAAATGGTCAGCCTCTCTCATAACAGGATGTTGGGGAATTAAACAATCTAAAATGCGTTATCTGTTTTCCAGACTTTCCACACCTTGCCCGCCAGATCAGGTCCGGGGGTGAGGGTGGGTTTGCCGGGAGTCCAGCCTGCCGGGGTTACCTCGCCGGTTGCGACCACATGTTGGAAGGCCTTTACCTGGCGAATGAGTTCGGAGACATTGCGTCCCACTTCGGGAGTCATCACTTCCATGGCACGGATTACGAAATCGGGATCGATGAGGAAACGACCGCGGATATCCACCCCGGCGTCTTCATCATAGACACCATAGACTGTGCCCACCCGTCCACCACCATCGGAGAGGAGCGGGAAGGGAACGCCGCCCTCCACCATCTTGGAGAGCTCTTCTTCCTGCCATATTTTATGAACAAAACGACTGTCGGTAGAAATGGCAAAAATTTCTACGCCCAGTTCCTGTAATTCAGGGTATTTGACGGCAACTGCCGACAATTCAGTCGGTCAGACAAAGGTGAAGTCACCCGGATAGAAACAGATGACAATCCATTTTCCTTTGTAATCAGATAAGCGAATATTTTTAAACCCGCCTTCGAAATAAGCACTTAGCTCAAAATCGGGGGCTGGTTTGCCTACTTTGGCTAACACTTTTGGAACCTCCTTTTTCACTTGCGGTTGGTCGGCTACTACCTCGGCTTCAGGCATAATAATCCCAGCGGAAGGTTTCACGCAACCATCTTTTGCTTCTGCCATAGAACCTCCTTTTTCCCCAACATGTGATTGTTTGTAACATAAGTATACACGATCATTACTTTATTTGTTAAAAAAAGTACAATATAATCAAAACACGGGATTTTAAGCATCTTTCGCTTCTAGAGTATATAATCAACCTTAAGCAACGGCTTTGTTTACGTGTTTGAAAGGAATGGTATGATCCGGATCACACAAATTCATTGTCCTTTGGGGGTATTGTTTGCTGTGTCAGGTGAACAGGGATTGATTCGTCTGGATTTCCTGGACGATCTGCTGGACGAGGAAGGCTTGAAAGCCCTGGCGTTGAAATATGGCTACACAGATGAGATCTCGTTTGAGCGTGATGATCTTTTGAAAGAATTGCTGCGACAATTGACCCAATATTTCCAGGGCAGCCGCCGGGAATTCGACCTGCCGTTAGATTTGCGTGGCACGACCTTCCAGCGGGAGGTATGGGATGCGCTTCAGACGATCCCCTATGGAACGACCATCTCTTATGGTCAACTGGCTGCAAAGATCGGCCGCGCTGGTGGGAATCAGAGCCGGGCGGTGGGGAATGCCAACGGTCGCAATCCCATCGCGATCATTGTGCCCTGCCATCGGGTGATCGGCTCGGACGGCAGCCTAACCGGTTATGCCGGCGGCCTGTGGCGCAAACAGGCGTTGCTTTCCTTGGAAGGGGTGGGGTTGCCGTTCCATTAGGGGATAGGCGAAAAACGAAAAAAGTTAAAAGTTGACAGTCAACCGTTGACAGGCAATGAACCGTCCTGAAAAAGAATTCATTCTTTAAATAGATGCCCATTTCTCTATCATCGGGTCATCATATTAGCCATCATAAAAAAGTCACTGAATGATCCAGGAACCTGAATAATAAAATTCACCGGAGATTGCCGGAAACGGGGCGGGTCAGGGGGTTTCCCCCAACCTCCATGGTTATGCCCGAAATCGGGGCGGGTCAGGGACCACGCCCCTACGGAGATTCGGCATTCGGGTGTTCGTGTGTTCGTGCATTCGTGTATCTTGCCCTCTTTGAGGGTTCGTGTATCTTGCCCCCTTTGGGGGTTCGTGTCCTAATCTTGCCCCCTTTGGGGGTTCGTGGATGGCAACCCCAGGGGCAGGGACGAACCATTGTCGCGAAGATTGCCGAAATCGGGGCAGGTCAGGGACCTCGCCCCTACGGAGATTCGGCATTCGTGTATCTTGCCCTCTTTGAGGGTTCGTGCATTCGTGTATTCGTGTGTCAATTCGTGGATGGCAACCCCAGGGTCAGGGACCACGCCCCTACGGAGATTCGACATTCGTGTATCTTGCCCCCTTTGGGGGTTCGTGCTCTAATCTTGCCCTCTTTGAGGGTTCGTGGATGGCAACCCCAGGGGCAGGGACGAGCCATTGTCGCGGAGATTACCGAAATCGGGGCGGGTCAGGTACCGCGCCCCTACCTCCACGGTTATGCCGAAATCGGGGCGGGTCAGGGACCTCGCCCCTACGGAGATTCGGCATTCGTGCATTCTTGCATTCGTGTATTCGTGTAACAATTCGTGGATGGCAACCCCAGGGTCAGGGACACCTCGCCCCGTCGGTTACAAATTCTCCAATTCGGTGATCAGGCCGGATAGAACGTCGAAGCCTCCCTGCCAGAAATTGGCGTCGTAGACGTCGATACCGGCTTCAGCCAATACCTGCACGGGGGCTTTTGAGCCGCCGGTTGCCAGAATTTTACTGTAGCGCGGGATGAAGGTGGCGCCTTCCTGCTTGTATTGCTGGTAGAGCGATAACACCAGCAACTGCCCGAAGGTGTAGGCATACACATAGAAGGGCACATCATAAATATGCGGGATCGAGACCCATTCCCAGCGGAATTCGTCACTGACGTCGATCGCATCCCCGAACTGATCTTTCAGATTCTGCAGATAGGCTTCCGCCAGTTCATCTACCGCGGCGCCTTTCTGGATCATATCGTGGGCAGTGCGCTCGAACAGTGCGAAATAAGCCTGGCGCATGATGGTACCGTAAGCACCATCTACCTGCCCAAAGAGGATATCGCGGCGCACAGTCTCATCAGATTCGTGCCGCAGCATGTAGTCCACCAGCACCATCTCGCCGAAGGTGGAAGCCGTCTCCGCCAGTGGCAGGTTGGAATGGAAGGTGAAAATGCTATGATCGGCTGCCATCATGCCGTGGATTGCATGCCCAAGTTCGTGTGCCATGGTAGAAACATCGTCGGCTTTGCCCTGGTAATTGAGCATCACCCAGGGGGTCAGGTCGGGACCAGAAGGCCAGCAGAAAGCGCCACCGCGTTTGCCTTTGCGCACCTCCCCATCGAGATGGTTTTGGGCAAAGACGCGTTCCGCCATATCGGCAAAGGTGCCATCAAAAGCCTGGTAGGCATCCAGCACCATTTTAGAAGCATCCTCAAAGGAATAAGTCTTATCAGATTTCACCACCGGCGCATAAACATCGTAACGGCGCAGTTTTTCCATCCCGATCAATTTGGCTTTCAGACGGAAGAAGCGCTGGAAGACCGGCGCGTTGCGTTGACAGACATCCAGCAGCGTGTCGACCACCTGATCCGGGATATCGTTAATGCGGTTACGCGCTGAGATGGGAGAAGCATGCTTGCGCAGGTTGACCTGCTCATTGCGCCAATCACGCACCAGAGTCTGGTAGATCTGGCCCAATATCGAGCCATCTTCCCCGTACACTTTGTAAAGCTCCTGGTATGCACGGGCACGCAGGTCGGGGTTGACATCCCGGGCGTACATCATCAACTCCCCGCGGGTCAGTTCTTTCTGCTCCCCGTTGACTTCCAGCCTGAACACATAGCGATTGGTCAGGGCGGAATACACCATTTGCAAGGCGCTTAGCCCGGTCACGTTCTTGATGTTAATGATTTTTTCTTCAGGTTCACTGAGTGTATGCGGGATGAACATTCGCATGGCTTCCAGCCAGTAGGCGTAATCGCCACTGCCAGCGACCAGCTCGCGCGCTTTTTCTTCCGGCAGCGCCTTCCACCATAATTCAAAGAAGAGTGTGCGGTTGTAGAGTTCCGCCACAAATTGTTCCACCCGCGCCATCAGGTTTTGGGCGACTTGATTCTGGGTGTCCTCAGAGAAGTACAGACCGGCGAAGGTGTACACCTTTTGCCCGAGCAGCATGTTCTTTTCCAGTTCCTTCACAAATGAAAGGAACGTCTCCAGGCGAATATCCGTGGTTAATTCATCGCGGCGCAGCTCCAAAGCCTGCACCTGCTCTTCCAACTGTTTGAAAGCAGCTTCCAGTTCTTCTGACTTGGGTCCCGGAAATAAATCTGCCAGGCTCCAGCGGGTTTGTGGATAGGTCATGATTCCAGATCTCCTTTTTCGGATAAAAATTCACGTAATTGTTGTCGTAAACGATCAATCGGGTAGCGTTTGCCCCGGGATTCGTCCAGATAATACCAGGCTGTCCAGCCGTTGACCGGACCATTCTTCAACTCCCGGCCCAACTGGTGGATCGAGCCACGTTTGCCATCCATCACCAGCGAGCCATCCGCCATGACCTGAGCCGCCTGATCGCTATGCTCGCCAAAGAACAGGCTGACACCGGGCCGCAGGAAGCCATTCTCGAGCAGCTCGCCAAACGGCAGGCGTGGTTCACGACGCGGGTTGATTTGTGAGAGCAAAAAATCCTCCCCCAATGGGGTTACCCGGGCAATACGTTCGCTGGCTATGCGGACATAGGATTCCTCGCGTTCGATACCAATGAATCGCCGGCGTAACAAACGCGCTGCCGCCCCGGTCGTCCCGCTGCCGAAGAAGGGATCGAGCACCAGGTCGCCCTCGTTGGTACAGACCTGCAGCACGCGATAGAGCAGCGCCAGCGGTTTTTGGGTGGAATGCGCGCGCGAGCCATTCTCTTTCAGCCGTTCTTTGCCGCTGCAACGCGCGAAGTACCAATCGCTGCGCATCTGCAGATCGTCATTCATCATCTTCAGGCTATGATGGTTGAAGGTATACCCCTCGCCGCGCTCTTTCTGCGCCCAGATCAGCGTCTCATGGGCATTGGTCAGCCGCACCCCGCGGAAGTTGGGCATCGGGTTGGATTTCACCCAGACGACGTCATTCAAAATCCAGTAGTCCAAATCCTGCAGGATGGCGCCCACCCGGTAAATATTATGATAGCTGCCAATCACCCACAAAGTGCCGCTGGGCTTGAGCACCCGCTTACAGGCAGACAGCCAGTCGCGGGTGAATTGATCATACGTCTCAAAATCGTCAAATTTATCCCATTCATCATCCACCGCCGCGACATGTGAAAGATCGGGGCGGTAAAGGGATTGGCGCAGTTGTAAATTATAGGGCGGATCGGCAAAAATCATGTCGACCGAATCAGGTTCCAACTGATTAAGTATCTCGATACAATCTCCCAGAATGATCCGGTCATCATCGGCGGTATTGAGCTGCATAATCTTTATTGTACATGAAAAAAGCTCTCTTTTAAGATTTTCTGGTCCTTTTTTAATCATTATTAATTACCTCATTCGAGCTTGCGATATTGATGGTTGACATTCAACGAAAGTTCCCTACAATTATGTAAACTCACCTTTCATTCATTGAACTTTTACGCCCGTCAATTTTTTGGTCATATTGAATTTTTTATGACGAAGTTATCCATACCGAATAGGAGGAGCAGTATGAAAAATAAATTATTTATCCCCATCATGCTATTAATTATTTTATCGCTTGCCTGTAATTTAACATCCGGAAAATCTTCGAAGAAGTCTGATGAACCCACCGCTCCAAAAGAGAAGACTGAGGCGCCAGCCAACACGCCTGCCGCCGCCGAACCAAACCAGCCGGTTGAAAAACCAAAAAGCGGCGCCGCACAGAATATTGATGAAGTTCGCCCGGCTGTTTTCCAATTAATGGGCACCGGCACCATTAATGATTTACAAGATGGTCTGATCGTAAATGCCAAATGGGGTGGTTCCGGCTTTTTTATCGACCCGAGTGGAATTGGTGTTACCAATAATCATGTGGTTGCCGGCGCTGCCATTCTGAAAGCGTACGTCAATGGCGAAACCTCCCCCCGCAATGTGCGCGTATTAGGCACCTCCGAATGTGCGGATATCGCCGTGGTTCAGGTCGAAGGGAAGGATTTTGCCTATCTGGATTGGTATGAAGGCAACGTAAAAACCGGTATGGATGTTTATGCAGCCGGTTTTCCGCTATTGGACCCGGAATATAACCTGACCAAAGGCATCATCTCACGCACCAACGATGATGGGCAGACAACCTGGTCTTCCATGCCCTATATTTACAGTCACGATGCCAAAGTCAACCCTGGTAATTCGGGCGGCCCGCTGGTCACTCCGGATGGGCAGGTGGTGGGTATCAATTACATGACGGCTTCTGCCTACGACATGCAGTGGGCGATCCCGGCTGTAGAAGCTATTCCATTGGTTAATCAACTGCGGGAACGACAGAATGTGGCCTCCATCGGACTGGATGGTACTGCCATCGTCTTCGGCCCCAACAGCGAATATCCGGGCATCTGGGTCACCTCCGTAACCACTGGTGGCATCGCCGATAAAGCCGGCATTAAACCGGGTGATATCATTCATGAAGTGGAAGATATTGTGATCGCCAGCGACGGCACCATGAGCGATTATTGCGATATCATCAAGAGCCACGACCTGACCGACGAATTGAAAGTTTTCGTCTATCGCTGGGATACCGATGAGCTCTTTGAGGGTTCCTTAAATGGGCAAAGGCTGTCACTCTGGGGGTATGCCGGTCTGTATGACGACGCCCAGCAATGGGTGGACGATGGCGGTTACTCCGATTACCCAACCAACGAAGCATTTCGACTGGAACACTTCGACAGCGATATCTCCTGGTGGACTTATTTCTGGTTCGGGGAAGATGGCGCTAACTTTGACGTGTATCAGGATAGCAGCCGCATGATTTTCGACATCCCGGATCGGGATACTTATGTCTACGTCACCTATGGCGAATATATCTACGACGATGTGCGTATCACCGCCAATGTTGAAAATCGCGGCGTCAACACCATGGATTTCAGTCTGGTATGCCGCTACGACGAGAACCGCGGCTGGTATGAATTTAACATCGGCAGCGATGGTTTATACACCGCTTACTTCTATGATGAGACCGGTGGCGGATATAAAGAAATTGGCAGTGGCGGATCAACCCGGATCAAGACCGGTAAGGTGATCAACGAGTACACCATGCAATGCAAGGGTAATTCGCTGACGCTGTGGATCAACGGCTATGAAACCACCACGATCAAGAACAATGAATTGAGAGAAGGCATGATCGGGATGGCAGCGTCCTCCTACAACGTAACACCCGTGAAAGTTGAGGTCGATTATCTGAATATCGAATACCCGTAAAAAATCGTAGGGGCGGGTTCAGAACCCGCCCCTACGGTCCAACCCATCACCCAGTCATCACGAGTTCCATTTCATCATTCGTAGGGGCGTGTTCGTAACCCGCCCCTGACTGATGGCAAGAAAAGTCTGAACTGGGATTTACAGGATTTACGAGTCTGCGTTTTCAAGACTAATCGTGCACAGCCGGTTGGAGAACGGTCTCGGTTTCGTTTCAGGATTTACAGGATTATCAAATTCTGTAAAAACATTTAGAATTCAAAATTTTATTGTG
>DAOUFM010000007.1:0-5863 GCA_034429975.1 Anaerolineaceae bacterium
ATAAACTCTGGGGTGAGTGGATTGGTTTTTTCTATCTCCAAGGACTCACCGACTTGTTGTAAAACATCGGGTACGGATCCACCAGCGAGTAGACCAGCAGCAGTCCGACCAATAGCAATTGGGAGCAGCTGGTCAATATTCCTACCACGACTTTTCACTCGATCATCCAACCATGCGCCAGGAATGTAAATTAGGATTCCCCCAATAACAATTGCCGGCAGACCGGGGAGGAACAACCAGGCAATGACCATGCCGCATACACCAGCAGCGATACGCAGTAGGCGGAAGGTAACGGGTTTGATATTCAGACCGGAGGCTAAAAGTTTATACTCCAGCGATTTTTGATCGAGACTGGATAGAGTTCGGGCTGAATCAACAGTATACAAAGCGGATAATCTACCCGTTTTGATTTGCTTTGGATACCATAGTAAGAGCACCAAAGTAGTGGATAAGAGCCCAACCACTGGAATTAATATCGTCATAGATCCTCCAGGTAAGTTTTAAAAACAAAAGCCAGACACTCGTGCTTATGCGCCTTTGACATGCGCATCCAGCAGGTAGAGTCCGGCTAACGATTGAAAGAATAGATAATTAAGTTGTCAGATTAGATTGAGTATAGCAAGCGAAAGGGGCTTATCCTAGTGGGCAGAAATCTGGAATCCTCCAATAATCCGTGGTTTTCTCTGATTATGTTCGGCTAGATTTACCAAAAGTGGAATGATCATTTGAAGTATTGTCAAAAAGGGTAGTACAGTAGTCGATAAATATCCTACAAATATTGTGGGATTTATTTTGTGAAAATCGATTGATGCTATAATTATTAAGGTTTCCTCCAATACTTCGGTTAATTTTTTTTCGTTTTTTTCAATCGAATATTTTTATCAAAATACATTTGGGGGGTGCTTATGGCGTACTTCCAACAATTCTACAACAGTGTATCTTATCCTATAGACGCAACGGATTATCCAGGTTTACGAATTAGCCAACTTGGTGCAATCCATGCTATATGTGCTCATTTTACAGTGCGGTCTACACCTGCTGTTGTTGTTCTTCCGACCGGCTCTGGAAAAACTGCTGTGCTTATGGTTGCACCTTATGTATTGCGAGCAAACCGAGTTCTAATCATTACGCAAAGTCGTTTCGTTCGAAGTCAGATAGCAACAGATTTCAAATTATTGAGGACTCTAAAGCATATTCACGTTCTTCCAGAAAACCAAGTTTGCCCAAATGTTTTTGAAAACAAAACTCCTATCCATTCCAAAGATGAATGGGAATCCCTGCGCCAATTTGATGTTGTTATTTCAATTCCAAATAGTGCCAGTCCTGCTTATCATAGGATCCCTTCTCCACCCACTGATTTATTTGATTTAGTTTTAATCGACGAAGCTCACCACAGTCCTGCTCCAACATGGAATGCAGTTATTGATGCTTTTCCTGGATCACGCTGTGTGCTCTTTACCGCGACTCCTTTTCGTCGTGATGAGAAAGAAATTAAAGGTAAATATATTTACACATATCCCATACAACGTGCTTTCGAAGATGGGATTTATGGTGATATGAGCTATTTGCCAGTTGAAATTAAACCCGGAGAAAATCCTGATATCGTCTTGGCAAAAAGAACAGAAAGAGTATTTGAACAAGATCGTATGGATGGATTTTCCCACGTCCTGATGGTAAGGGCAGATACTCGATCAAGAGCTGATGAGTTAGCCACTATTTATCAGCGAGAAACACAATTACACCTTGAGATTGTCCATAGTGGATTAAGTCAAAGAACGACCGAATCCACTGTGGAACAATTGCGCCAAGGTAATCTTGACGGGGTCATTTGTGTTAATATGCTTGGTGAAGGGTTTGATCTTCCGAATCTGAAGATTGCAGCATTACATTCTCCCCATCGTTCATTAGCAGTTACACTACAATTTTTAGGTCGCTTTGCCAGAGTAAATGGTCCGAATTTAGGTGAAGCCAAGTTTCTAGCAATTCAAGATGAAATCCAAGAGAAAATGGAAGAGCTTTTCCAAGAAAGTGAAGCATGGGGCGGAAGAATTCGCACGATTGGCCAATCAAGAATTGCAGAAGAGCTACATAGGAGAGAATTTTTTGAAGAATTTCAATCTCATAAGAATAATCGTACTGAATCAACAATAGATGAATTATCGTTATATTCTATTAACGTTTTGAATCATGTTAAGGTTTTTCGGGTATTTGGAAATTTTCTCTTAAATGAGCATCCAGAATTGACAGGTTTTGTTACAGAGAGAGTTTGGGTAAACGAACGAGATAACACTGTGGTTTTTTTGGTTCGAGAAGAAATCAATCCAATATGGGTATCAACAAACTTACTTAATAAAATTGAGCACCATCTATTTGTAATCTACTTTGATGTCAGGACAAACCTTTTATTCATTTGTGCCACTAACAGGGAAGAAACACTTTACAGAGAAATAGCATCGATATTTATAGAAGGGGATGGGATTAAACTATCCTTGGATAGCATAAATAGAGTGTTACGAGGATATACAGATCTTGAGCTTTTTAATGTCGGAATGAGGAATCGGGCTACTGGTATCGTCGCAGAGAGTTATCGACAAATGGCCGGTTCGGCGGTACATGATGCAATAGATAAAACCGATGGAGCTTTATACCATCGTGGCCATATTTTTGGTAAAGGACAGACGCCAAATGGGTCATCAACTATAGGTTTAAGCAGCCTTTCGAAAATATGGAGATTGGAGCACACGAAGATTCCAGAATTAGTAAATTGGTGTCGCCAATTAGCTATAGACTTAGACAATCCTGCTCCTTTCTTGACAGGAATTAATCTTGATCATCTGGATACTGGACGTGAAGTTACAATGCTCCCTGATGAAGTTATTTTGGCTGCGGACTGGGATGAACATATTTATCAAGACCCTCCATTTTTAATTTATCCCAGAAATAATGGGGAAGTTGCTCGGAAATCAATGCTTGATTGTGATTTGATTATTGACAAACAAATTACATCATCAGATCATATTTGTGTGTCACTATTACTTGAGGATAGTATTACAAATTTGTCCTTCACTCTTTTTCCCTATCCTAATTTGAACTATTTAGATGATTCACAACCACGTTTCTTTATTGAAAGGGGTTATCGTCAATTTGATTTAGTTAAATATCTCATGGATTATCCTCTTCAGTTCTATTATGCAGATGGTTCATTGTTAAATGGAGGACAACTTTTTTCTGCTCCAGATGGAGAGGTTTTTTATGACGCTGAGAACTTAATCACAGTAATCGATTGGGAAGCAGATCGGGTGAATATTGAAACAGAATTTGGCGTTTGTGATAAACCCCTTCGGTCAATTCACGAATGGGTATGCGAAAACTTAACTAATAGTAATGCTCAAATTGTATTTTATGATCATCGCCCGGGAGAATGTGCTGATTTTCTCGCTGTGAACGAAGACAATGAAAGGAACTTACAAATTTCCTTGTATCATTGCAAATCTGCGGGTGGGCATGTGCCTGGGGATCGAATAAGCGATATTGATCAAGTTTGTGGTCAAGCAATAAAATCCTGTCAGTGGCGAAATAAGAAAATATTAATACGTCATGTCAAAGATCGAATTAAATCAGGTTCGATATTCATGAAAGGGGATATTGAAAGCTTCATTAACTTGGTTGAGTCATATCGCAGGTCAGAACTCCCGTTGGAAATTTATATCGTCCAACCAGGGATATCTAAAGGAAATCTCACACCAAAAGTTTCTTCAATCTTATCTGCTGCTAGCCAAGGAATAGTTGCTGTTGGATGTGGTCGATTGAAGATGATGTGTTCTTCTTAGGTAATAGGGGAATTTTAATCACCTGAAACGAATTGCTTATTTTAAAATATCAAAAAAAGTATCAATTACTTCATCAAACCCGATACCGTTTGCGTAGTAATTTTCTTTACAGTATCGTTCCCATCGTTGCCTCATAATTGTATCGGTCTGAATTGATTGTAGAATTATGTCTTGATCCCTCAACGCTGCAAGAGACGTTCTTTTGTGGGCAGTGGCGTTCAAAGCGGTTCTGAAAAGATTCTTATTGATGGCGCGACGCTGTGTTTTCATAATAATGTAGACATCATAAAAATCTCTTGGCCGAGTATTGAGTACACTCCTTCGCAAAATAGTTTCTACCTTTTCTGCCAGGATTGTTTCTATGTTATAAGCCCAAACTTCAATCTTTTTATTTTCGAAATTCGATTGAAAGGCATATCTGATTGCATCCGGTGTAATAATGTCTCCTGTGGTGATATCAATCTTCAAAGGAGTATTAATCGATTCGTACTTGGCAATAATTGCCACTCGAAAACCACCATAATCGTCATCCTCTCGGATAGGTGTGATGTGATCCAATTCCAGGTTGACCTCATCCCCAAGTGGAATAGCACATATTTCCGAAAGAGCTTCTTGGATTGCTTTTTCAGTAAGAGGATATCCTCTCAGCGTAGCGTCCATGTCCATGGTTGTTCTACTGCTGATCCCAACCATTGAAGCGATCAGCATTCCCCCTTTAAGAATGACCATGTCTTTATATTTTGAGAGCGAAATTCTTTCCAGTAAACGTTCCAGCATAAAATTCTGTAATACAGCTTGAGCAGGTATATGGTTTTTCAAAGCCAAGTTTTTAATTTTGGCTTTTAGCTGCATCGCTTTACTCATAAGAGAACCTCAATATATTCTCTGACGATTTTTTGGATTCTGAATTGCTTGGCAAAGTTATAAAGCTGGTCGATATTCCTGTCTTTATGAATTACATATTTTTTTAAGGCTTCATTCACAAGTTGAACATCTACTTGGTTTCTGTTTCGTAATACATCGCAGATTGTTCTTTCGAGGTTAAAAGTCTTGATATCATTCCCATGAGACGATTTAAGTGTGATAACTCCTAATTGGAATAAATTACGATTTACAAAATATACTTTTGCTCCACTCGTTTTTAATGGTGTTGCGTTATATACCGCCGGCACTGTCATAGAATAAAAGAGCGGAGTCCGATCCGTCAGCCCTAAAAGGTAAAGGGCTGTTTCATGCGAAAAGATCGCTCCTTTGTACCTTGCTTGCATACTAGCCATCTCATCGACCATATAATTGGCAGCCGAATAAACACCTCTGGAAATTCGTTGGATCTCGCCTTTCTTTATTAGAATAGAAAGATAGGTTCGCGGAATTCCGAGTTTCGCAAGATCAGAAGTTAATAGGATGCCATTCTGATTCTTCAAAATTTCCAGGATTTTATCAATTGGATTCGCTTTGTTTTTTACAACCATGCTTATATTATACGTCAAATCAGCATGGTTGTAAAATTTTTTGACTTGTTTATTTCAATTCCCCTAATTTTTCCCAATAAGGTTCTTCCGAAGGCGAGTCTTCCTTATATCGATAGATGGGTTCAAAATATACGTCACCGTTCTTCAAATCCTTGGACACATTGGATATGGCGATCACCCGGCGAACTTCGTGACGGATACCGATTTGTACCAGCAAATCAACCGCATCACAAATCATCTGATTGGCTTCGTGCGGCTTAACCCCAGCATCTGCACCCATGACTGTCGCTAAACGGCGAGCTGCTTCACGGGGACTGTCCGCATGGAAGGTACAGGCTCCGCTGTGCCCCGTCATCAAAGCCCGGAACAAACTCATAGCTGCCACGCCATCACGCACCTCTCCAATGACCAGGTAATCAGGTGACATTCGCATGGCATCATCGACTCCGTCTGCCAGGGTATACGGCCGGACATCCGTGCCAATCGCCTGTGGGCGGGCTTCCACCGTCTGAACGGTAGGACGATCTACCCAGATTTCCTCTGGGTCTTCGATCTTCACGA
>DAOUFM010000008.1:0-1998 GCA_034429975.1 Anaerolineaceae bacterium
ATGTCTTCCTCTCTTACGCGGACTACTTTACCAATTCTCACAACTGGAATTTCACCAGTTTGCATCAACCGATAGGCACCGGATTTGCTTATTCTTAGGTATTTCGCAACCTCCTCGGCTTTCAGAAGCCGTTTTTGAGGATATGTGGGAGGTGTAGCTTTATCTTAGGGAGTTTTTTCAGTGGTTTGGTTTGGAATAACCCGAAGTAGATTCTTAACCCCTCGCCGTTCACGCAATTCGCCCACCTTTTCACCAAGAGCCCACAGCAAGAACTCATTGAGAGTGATTCCCTCTACCTTTGCGTAACCTTCAATTTCCTTTATAAGTTCGTTCGGAATGATTACTTCCACTTTACGTACCATCAAACCTTCATGATAACGAGAATTGTGGCTGTTAGTTCCATCAAGAAATTGGCCACCTTGGATAACTTCATTCCGTCATTATAATTATTAATAGACAATCTTTGATTAATCGTTGGCTGGACAGAACCTTCTGGGCGCAGAAGTGAGTCCAGCTTTAATTTTTAAACAATTGCACTGATGCAGAATAAATAGGAGCGCCTTCTGATTGCTAATTTCGCCGTTTTAGCCCTGTTTTTTACCTGTATGGTCTACGATCTTCGCAACCACCAGGTCCCCACACCATTAACCGTTGGCGGGATGGTTGGTGCAGGTGTTTATGCCCTTTTCAATGGCTTATGGGCTCCAGTATTGTTGATGATTGCACTGACACACGTATCAGATTTCAACCCCCGAGAAAAACGTCTAGCATTAGCTCTTACGTTGTCCGCATTTGCTGCAATTTTTCAACCTGCGGCGACGTTGATTTGTCTTCTCATCCTTGTCGTGTGGGTGCTTTGGGAATTTGGCGTTTTAGGAGGTGCAGATGTCAAGCTGATTATTGCTGGCGTCCTGGTTCTTGGAAATCCAATTTTTCTGATCCCGATATCAATTGTCGGCGGAGTGCAGGGCGTAATCGCAAGCCTTCAGAAAAAGAGGGAAATTCCTTTTGTCGTATCAATTTTTTGTGGAACTTTGTTGTTCGTTCTCTATCCATATTTCTAAAGAAGGAAGGAGGTGATTGGCATTGCGTTTCCTAAAGGATAACCGGGGAATCGAGTCGACTGAGGTCGCATTGATCATTGCAGTAGTTGTTCTGGTGGCTTATGGTGCATACCGGTTGCTGGGCCAAAATATCGCTGCCATCGTGACAGATATTGCTGGAAAAATCTAGTCAAATCAATGGTCTGCCAGCAATGTCCCCTTCGGGGATTTTCCAAAAACTGGCAGATCAATTATTCCTCAAGGAGGATTATGAGGTTTATTAAAGACACTCGTGGGATGGAATTGCTAGAGGCTGCAATTACAACTCCAATTGCGATTATGGTAATGTTGGCGATTGTTAACCTGGGGATGTTAGTCTATGCCCAACAGGCAGTGCAAGCCGCAGCCAGGCATGGTGCACGTATGGGAAGTGTGGCGCAGCAATGCCCAGCCTGTTATGCCATGAGTGGAGCAAGAGACGCAATCGACCAGGCTGGGATTCTGGAAAATACTTCGGTCAGTGTCTTGGCTCCTGGAGGAAGTGCCGGCAGCATTTTAAAGATCCAAGTCAGCGGCAGCGTACCCAACTTCATGGCTCCTCTGACCAGCCTGTTCCCTGGATTGCCAGGGCAGACGTTTACTGTCCGTGCCGATTCTACATTTCGGCAAGAAGGCTGGTGATATGCTGTGGCGAGATCGGCGTGGCTATTCAATGACTTTCTGGGCGGTATTCATTGGGTTGGTGATGATACCTGCCCTGGCATTGGCTATTGAACTCGGACGGTATTTTTATGCCATTTCAGAAGTGGCAAAGGCAGCAGACGCTGCGGCAGTTGCCGCTTCCGCTGAGATCAATCAGCAAGTTTTTCAAGATACCGGAAGTCTTGTTCCCACTTCAAGAACCTGGGGGAACGCTCAGGCTTATGTGACCTCTAATACAGCCAGCTTATCCGCT
>DAOUFM010000009.1:0-2884 GCA_034429975.1 Anaerolineaceae bacterium
CACTCTGAAAAACACAACCAGCAATATCATGTAACAACTCGATATTATGTACCAAATCATGAAGTATTGAATCGACTTGGTTGTCTGAAACACAAATGGCTCTTCGCGTTTCGGGGAATTACTAATGCAACAAATGAACGTTCAATGGTAACTTCAATAATTCCTTTAGTGGGTGTTGGAAACAGTGCTCCAATATTTCTATTTGATCAAATCACTCCTACTCTATGTACTTGCCTTGACGCAAATTCGGCATGTATTCCCTTTGACTTTACTAATCGATTTAAAATAGGTGGAACCAACCTCAATTTCTTTATTGTTAAACAATTTCCCGTAATTCCACCAAATCGCTATTCAAAGGAAGAGAAGAAATTCATCATATCTCGAGTAATTGAATTATCTTTCACAGCCTATGATCTTCTGCCCTTTGCCCAGGACATCCTGAATGAAATTGGCGTAGAGACCTGGAATGATTGGTTCCCCCACTCGCCACTCGCTGTTGACGGCTCACCCGTTCCCTTCCCCTGGGACGAAGATCGCCGCGCCGTGCTGCGCGCTGAGTTGGACGCCTACTACGCCCGCCTGTACGGACTGAACCGCAAGCAATTGCGCTACATACTCGACCCGGCCGACCTGACCGAACACGAATTGGAAGATATCCTAGACCCGTGGGAAGAAGTCTCCGATCCGCTTGACCCGGTGGGGTACGCGCAGCGCGTCGCTGCCAGCGATTTCCCAGGCGAGACCTTCCGCGTGTTGAAGGAAAAGGAAATTCGACAGTACGGCGAGTACCGCACGCGCCGGTTGGTTCTAGAAGCCTGGGATCGATTGGAGGGTGTCGAAGTTGGCAATCCTGATGGCCACTCAGCACAAAGTATTGCAGTACCACCAAAACAGGAAACGATTTCGATGGTGCAACCCAGATCGGAAAGCCGGCCTGCGGCAGTTCAGACCCAGCTTCCCGCATCAGCGAAGCCGAATTCACCAGTGACCCCGCCAGCTAAGGTGGAAAAAGAGATCGATCCGCCTGTAGATCAGCCGACATTATCAGATTTTGGGTTATATAAGTGCGAAGTCTGCGGGAAGATGGTGATGGGATTTGAGAAGGGAAACCACGAACAGGAAAAGCATGGCGGGAAGAGTGTGGAGTGGAAGAAGGTAAGGTGAGATAGGAGAAATCAGGAAAAGTTATGTCTGATGATCAGCCAGTTCGTTTTTCGATATCATTTGCGCTTGATAAAGACGAATTTCTACGGAGGACCTGTCCTAATTGTGGACGGAGCTTTAAAACAAAAGCAGATCCTGACGATCTTGCATCTATTTTACAACCTGCATTCAAGCGAATCGAAAATGAAATTGGGGATGTTTCCATATCCACCGAACATGAAGAACATGAACCTCAATATTTATCTTGCCCTTATTGCAATCATCATGCTGAGTCAGGGGATATGCTCACTGGAGAATTTCAAATTTACCTAAAACGTTTTGTTATGAGAGAGTATGTGCTACCCCAAATAAACAAGATGCTCTCGGGTTTTACAGATGGCTTTAGCTCAACATCCCAATCAAATTCATTTCTCAGATTTGAAGTAAAAGCTGATTTTGAAAATATCCTGCCACCCAGACCTATTTCTGGCCCAGAACCTCCAGACATGACTAAAGTAGAAATGCTCTGTTGTGGGAAAATGATTAAGCTTTATGATGGTTGGTATGATTTAGAAGAATGCCCATTTTGTGGAACTAAAGTCCAGATAATCTGATCAGTGAGGAAATAAACATGGATAAAGATGCAATTACCGAATCGCTTAGAAAATTCGTCGAAAGAAGAGATGATCTTTTACATGAGGACTTAGATGGTTTTGCCCTCCAAATATCACGGTTCATGGAATTATGCGATAACGATGAATTAATAAAGTCGGTGCTTACACCTGTAATCAATAAGCATTCGCCTGATGTTGAATCCTGGTGGAAGCAACTTTCAAACAAAGAAATAGAATTCCCTACAAATTCAGACGAAGAATTAGCTTTACGATATTCCATTCTGCAATCCGTTAAAAATGACCCAGATAAAGTATATGGCTTCACCTTTGCATATGGTAAAAGAAAAAAAGATGAGGGGATTGAACTGTTTAGGTCGATTGTGATTCGCCCTTTTACGACTGAATTATCTGATCGATTATCCAAAGCAGCAAATCTTGCTACTCCGGAAGAACGCGCGTTACAAGCGGTCCCATTAAGTCGTATTCCAAGTGCAACTGAGATCAGGATATTTCTTTCACATAAATCGGTAGATAAACCTATTGTAAAAAGATACTACAATGTCCTTAAAGAACTTGGTTTCGATCCTTGGTTGGATGAACCTGATATGCCTGCAGGGACAAATCTTGAAAGAGGGATTTTTTCTGGATTTGAAAAATCATGCGCCGCTGTTTTTTTCATTACCTCGAATTTTAAAGATGAAAGCTATTTAGCCACTGAAGTAGACTATGCGATAGCTCAAAAGCGAAAGAAGGGCAATAAGTTTGCAATAATTACTTTACGTTACACTGATGCTTCTCCTGTTCCTGGTCTGTTAACTCCCTATATTTACAAAAATATAGAAAATGATTTGGAAGGGTTCAATGAAATCGTCCGTGCTTTACCCATTGAACTTGGTCAAACCCGTTGGAAGAAAGGGATTGAGTAAAGCGCTTTGGAAAAAAGCTGATTGGCTGGGAGAATGTGAAGTAATGGAATAGTTGAGGTAAAGTTCTAAATGCTAGCAATTTGAGGGAATTATGAAATACGATTGGTTCGATATTGCTAATGAGGATCGTAAAGAGTGGGAAGCAATCTGTCCTCCTGGAGAATACCGGGTCATTCCGGCAACGGTCTTATCTAAAGTATT
>DAOUFM010000010.1:0-29220 GCA_034429975.1 Anaerolineaceae bacterium
TGTTGAGCTGTTGAGCTGTTGAGCTGTTGAGTTTTTCTGGTATATGGGTAGTTATAGAAAATGCTCGAATTGGAGCTTAGTTTTAATACCTGCTAAAATATATTATTGAATCGGGAACATGAGATATTTATGGGTCGCTATCAGTTATTTATAAAAGAATATAAGGAGGAAAAAGTTTTATGGTAGAGTCATCTTTCGATAAATGGCCGGTCGAATTCAAAATTGTTAAAATGACAACCTCTCCAATGAACCAGGAGTTGGAACTTTATTTTCTTTCGGGGATTATGAATATAGAACAAGCAAACACCTTAAAAGCAAAAATTCCGATTATTTCAGAATTCAATACAAATAAAAAACAGGTGGTGGTCTCAACGGTGGTCAATTACCGCCAACTAATGAATACTTACGAAAGTTTTACACAATTGGCTAAAGAATGGCGAGGTCAGTATTATGTGCTGACAAATAAATTCGTAGAAGTATGTAAAGAATTTATTTAAAATCGATAAGTTTTTAAAAGTTCACATTCAAAAAATATCTTTGATCCGGGTGACAGGATTTTTATTGAGCTTATAGATATTATCATTTCTGTAAACTCTCCAAAAAGTCAAATTTTATTTGCTATAATCAGATTACCTTATTCAAATTTACGGAAATACCCCTAAACACATAGCTTTTTATTCATTTCAACACATGCCAAAAAGGGGAAAATAATTGGCTAATTTATAACAAATAACTAATTAGGAGTCTCTCCTATGTCACTTTATAAAATAAATCCTACCTCTCTTGCACAATACATTCGCTTCGAATGTTGTGATCGCTTTCTTCGCTTTCGACTTCATCGAGATGAAGAAAAAACATATCTTGAAAAATGGAATCTCACAGCTCAACCTCTTACGCCACTGCTCCAGGATTTGGGTCTATCATTCGAAAAGTCGGTTATTCAACAAATTGCCCAACAAGGCGAAGATGTGATTAACCTCGAAGATAACACTGAAGAGGAATTTATCCAAAAGCTCATAGAAATCAAAAAACCAACCATAATTCTTCAACCGAGCCTTAAAGCTCAATTTGACAATCTTGAATGTAGTGGACGTGCGGACGCGATCCGCGTAGATCCTGATCGCCAGGGTAAACTCAAACTACTCATTGCTGATATCAAATCTGCCCGGATTGAACGTATGGAACATGGACTTCAGGTTGCCATTTATACAAAAATGATTGACCAAATGCTTACAAATAACCCTATCAAAATTGATACCATCTCCGGAGCTGTCCTTACTCAACAAATAAATGGAACTATTCCTGCCCTCACAGCTACTACACCGATGATAGAGCTCGATACTTACTATTCAATTTTTGATCGCCTGGCAGTTTTTCCTGATTCGAAACTGCATGAAATAGATACCCAACCCTTTGAAAATCTTTTTTATCATCTTAATTACAAATGTGATGGTTGCCTTTATAACAATTTTTGCATGTACGATTCCGTTGAACGTCTTGATATTGCACTAACTACAAATATTTCCGCGGTTGAAAAACGGGTTCTTGTTGAAAACGGAATCAAAACCCTCCCACAACTTGCTGCTCTTATGGATTATCCTACTGACAATTCAGGACAGATGATTCCCAATCCTCGATTTCAATCTCAAATTGATATTCTTAGAAATCGTTGGCCAGTTGCACCTAATCTCCCTTTTCTTGTTCAAAAAGCCAAAGCGGTATTAAAAAATTTCGAAAAATCTATCAATGCTAAAACCTACCTCCTTGATTCAGGCTTTGGATCACTACCGAGCGACGAAAGTAATCCAGAATTGATCAAAATCTTTTTTGATGTTCAAAATGATTATATAAAAAACCGTTTGTATTTACTGAGCGCAATTGTGAGCGGTCCAAATGGTATAAAAGAAATCACTCACATCACCGAGCACTCGCCCTCAGAGGAGGATGAAAAAAAATTACTTAGAACCTGGATTGTTGACATTCTTTCTGCTATCAAGCAAGTTGCAGCCCAAAAAGATGCTTATATTCATCTCTATTGCTACAATCGATATGATCAAAAAGTCCTCTTAGAGTCTTTGAAACGCAACCTTCAAACAATTTCAACAGTCCCCGCATTTTTTGATCTTTTAACACAAAGTCCAGCTTTATCTCAACCAATCATTTCTTTCCTATTTGATGAACTTAAGGAACGAACGAACCTTGGTCTTACTTGTTTGTCACTACACAGCGCTTCTAGTCAATTGGGTTTCAAATGGAATGATCAAGAATATGATTATTTTAATCTGTTCAGAGCCAGAATTTTTGATAACCGAAGATATGTAATCCGTGATTCGAATGGAAAAATTACAAACAAAACAGCCCCTTTAGCAATTGACCATCCCAGACGTACTCTCATCGAATCTGCGAGCCGTTTTAACTCTCAAATTCCACTTGAATACGCTTATGCTGCCTGGAATGAACTCCCTGAATTAAAAAACAATCGTCAGATACTAAATCCCTTTAAAAATGTGAATCTTCCTGCTCTTACCGCTTTCGCTAATATGCGTGTCAAAGCTCTTGTCCATATAGAAAACTGGTTTCGATTTAAAAATAATTATGTTAAAAAGATCTACTTTAATATCCCATCACTAACAGCTGATACATTTAAACCTGATCTCCGACTTGCACTAGAAGAGTTTCTCTTTATGGAACACCATTCATCCTTTCAAGAGCACCTCCTTAACTTTAGCCTACCTGTCGATCGTCGTGTACAGTCTGGTAGGGCGTTACTCTTGAAATTTAATTTTAAAAAAGATCAGGAACATTATGTTTTTCAACCTGAATATTCCTCTTTGGGATTAGATCCTGTGCTAACAATGAACGCCTGTAAAATCAAAGAAGGCGACTGGGTGGTAATGAATAACTACACAGAATCGGGTCTTTCTGCAAACAAAATCAAATCTGGCCGTCTTGCAGTGATTGAAGTAATTACTCCTTCCCGAGTAATTCTTCGATTTATGGATAATATCCAGAGGCGTAACAAACTTTTCTGCTACAACCATAATACTACCATTGCTCCTGAAATTAACAATTTCTATGTTCTCGATGAAATGGCTGATGATCTTAATGCAGATAAAATTCTAAAAGCTCTTAGAAATATCCGATCAAATACTTTATTTTCCTGGCTTATCGACCTGCCTTCGCAGAAATATTTGACTGATTCGGCTTTTTTCCAAAAATTTAATAACCAAATTGATGCACTGCTTAAATCCCGTCGACGTAAACTTACCTCCTCCCAGCGGAAAATTATTGGTGACTCTTCCCAGTATTCGATAGCTCTAGTTCAAGGACCTCCTGGGACGGGAAAAAGTTATACTCTGGCTTGGGTTATACTCGCGAGGATCGCAGCTGCTTATGTGAAAAACCATACGAGTCGCGTTGCTGTTTGTTGCAAAACTCATAATGCTATCATGGTCGTTCTCAAAGCCCTTGCAGGAGCTAAACAACAGTTATCCTCTTTTGGTCTCACGCAGCTTGGTGGAGATGTCATCCGAAGTTTGAAGATTTATAAAATCTCAAATGACGATATAAATTCTGGAATTTCTGGAGTGATCAATATCAATCCTTATCTGCAAAAACATATGCTCCCAACAATTTTGAATGACAAGTTTTCCATAATCGGAGCTACCTCCGGTGGATTATTTAACCTCATGCGCTATTCCTCAGTAGGTGGCAAGCATGTTGATTGGGATCATAAACAATTCGACCTAATTGTGATTGATGAAGCCTCTCAAATGAGTATTCCTGAAGGAGTCCTGGCTGGAGCGTTTTTGAAAAACACAGGTCAGATGATTGTGGTTGGAGATCATCGTCAAATGCCCCCTATCAATGCTCACCCTTGGAAGGACGAAGAAAAACGCAATATTGTTGAAACAAGGCCCTACCTTTCCCTTTTTGAATCCCTCTTTGAGCGTGGTGTCTCTCGTTTTGCACTCGATGAATCTTTCCGCCTTCATATCGACATCGCTGAATTTCTTAGTGAGAATATTTATCAAAAAGATGGTATAAAATTTTTCTCTAAAAAAACCGACTTAGTTACTCCTCTTCCACCTATCGATAGCTATGTAGATTCAGTTATGGATCCATCTTATCCAATTATTGTTATTGAACATACTGAACAAGCATCTCAACAATTTAACCAAACTGAACTTGAGCTTACCAAACCCATTATTAATGCCTGTGTTCAATTTATGGGACTAGATGGTCGTAATGGTATTGGCGTGGTAGTTCCGCATCGAGCACAACGAGCCCTACTGAATCAAACTTTCCCATCCCTCGCAGATGTTCGTTCAATCGATACTGTAGAACGTTTTCAGGGTGACGAACGTGATGTAATTATTGTTTCTGCTACTGCATCCGACCCGGATTATGTTCTTAACGAAGCTGATTTCCTTCTCAATCTCAATCGATTAAACGTTGCCATATCTAGACCTCGAAAAAAACTTATTGTTATTGCTTCTCGATCAGTAATCGATCTTCTCACTTCTGATTTGGATATTTTTGAAAATTCCATCTTGTGGAAGCGACTTTATTATCACTATGCTACTGATCTTCTCTACCAATCTTCAAAGAATGGCTATCAGGTTTTTGTTAAAGGACGAAAAACAAGGAATTAACTTTTTTCTTTTCAATCTTACAAAAATTCACCTGTCAATACACCACAACGACTTATCCAATTCCCTCATCGTCCAATAATTTGTGTTGTTTACCTCATTTAACTCCCTGGCTTTTCCTCAAATAATTTCAATTAAAACAGCGCTTTCTTCAATTTTGATTTTATATAGTTTTATATTCTGAATGACTTTATGATTATTAAAAGCCCCATTTTTTCCACAATGTCTTTACGACAAATTGACCCACTGTTCCAAATTTCTCAGAAAATAATACTGCAGGGAGGTCAGATGCTCCAGGAATACCCAACCCTTTAATTAAATCCCCAATAGTTAACCCAATTTCAATATTATTTAAATCAAAAGAAAATAATTATTGTTAAATGAAACGTAAAAGTGATAAATGATTCAGATGTTTAACTAAATATTTCCTGGTTGTTGCTAGTCTCTGTGGTTCATATTTCCACGCGAAATACTTCTCATATAGAAAATCAAAAAAATTATTTATATTCATCTATGTCACAACATCTCGATCGAGGTTTTTCATTCATTCCTCTATTTCAAAATTATTTTTCTTGATTAAATTCCAATATTTTTTCTCCTGATTCAGCCAATCAGAATGGCTTTTTTGATTCCAGAATTCAGATAATCTACGATCGCCCAAATACATTTTATTAAACCCTCCCAAAAAAAAGCCATAATGATGTTATATGGATTTATTAATTTACAAATTTAATAATCTATAATGTTAACTTAGAAGGGCGGGTCACGGACCCGCACCCTACGGGGAATTGGTTTGGGAGTTTAGATTTAATTATCCTATGAATTCATTCATAGGATGTGGAATTACGAATTGCCACAGCAGGCGCATCAATGCCTTATCAAGGGATAGATGCCTCCGATGATGAGTAGAATTGGCTGGATGAATCGAGACTGACTAAGTGAGATCGAGGAGTTTGGAAATAGCCCATGGGAATAAAGGGAAAATATTCATGCAAATCAAGGGGTTCTCCTAAGTGCACCGCACTTTTGGTTTCTGAATATTCGAAATTAATTTCCAAATCAGAAGAATCGGTTAATCCCTAAGTGCAGCGCACTGAACACTGGGTGTTAACAACGCGCTAGCTAGTAGACCGCAAACACTGCAGTGACAGGGGCCTTTCCTCAAAACTCAAAACTCAAAACTCAACTGCTTAACAGCTTAACAGCTTAATAGCTCAATAGCTCAACCGCTCAACAGCTTCTCTCTACCTCACTTGCATCTGCGTGTACTGCTCCACCGTTTGGCCGTCCAGATCGGTGACGAGGAAGCCTACCAGATAGTCGCCGGCGGGGGCATAGACCTGCTCCCATGTGAAGGGCGAGCTGCCGAAGGTGAGCGTATCACCGGGCTCGAGGATGATCTGGGTCACCTGCCCGGTAGAATCCAGCTCCATCCAGCGCTGCAGCAGGGTGAAGCTGTCCCCGGGTTGGGCGGAAATCTCGGAAGGGGAGCCGGCGGTGTCGTTACCCAGGAAGCCGAAGATCTGGAAGAGGCGTCCATCCTGGAAGTACATGCGTGCGCGCCGTTGCTCGCCGGTTTGCTGGAAGGTGTAAATCCCGTCGACGGCGTAGACAGCATCCTCCGCGCTGGCGCCGTACGCCAGCGGGTTGAAGAGCGCCAGGCTGGATTGTCGTCCGTCACTAATGGAGAAGAGGGTTGGCTCCCACTCGAAGTTCATGCGGAAGGAGGCGCTCTGCGGCCAGGTTGGATAATACACCCCGTTCAGTTCGGAGGTTTTCTCGCTTTCAAGATAGTCGGTATCCGCTACCAGAATGCTGTTGGATTCGGGGTCGTACAGGCCGGTGAAGAAGTAGACATAGCCGATATTGCTGCCGGTGATGTCGATCGACAGGCGGGTGGAATCTCCCGGCGCGACGCTGTTTTTGGTCGAACTGACGGGCGATAAGCGAATGCTGCCGCTGCCCGGTGCGCGTGTGATCCCTCCTGCAGCCGGGACGACCGGTTCAGCCGCGTCTGGCTTGAAGGAGCGATCATTGTAGTGATAGACCAGGAAATCGTCCCACAGCGAGGTGCGTGCAAAGCGATCGGCGATGGCAGTGTAGGATTGCATGCCAGTGTAAGGCGAGCGGTAAAGGGTTGAGTTGGGGAAGTAGATCGCTACGCCGGTGGAGCCAGGTTTGGAGTTACCGTGCCGCTCTGCGACCAGGGCGTTTTGCAGGCTCTTGAGCAGGTCAGTCGCGGCGCTACGAATATGGTTATCGTTGGTTTGTTTGACTACCATCGCGGCGAAATGGCCCATGTCAATAAAAGAAGGCGGCACCTGATTACCGAAGATGCTGGTGTAGGATTGGGCGTAGTTGCGGGCAGTCGCCACCAGAGATTGATCGACATCCTGCAGGGCGTAGGAAAAGTCGTTGAAGCGCTTCATTAACTCGGGGAACTGGTTGAGATCCAGAGCGGTCAGGGTGATGTTCTTCTCCAGTTGGTTCGCGATCTGCTCGGCGCTCACCCGTGAGGGTCCGAAAAAGCCACCACCGGAAGTGTTCTGGCGCAGGAATTCCATGCGCGCCTGTTCATCCACAATACGCTCGTCCTGATCGATATAAGTATCAACGATATGGGTTGCCAGTTCAGCTGCGCTCATGGAGGGGTTGTTCACCAGACGATCGAGGAAGGCAGCGTAAGCCCATCCCAACCCGGGTTCGGTCTCTTCCGAAGCGACGGCATAATTGGCGTAGGGTTGCAAGGCGGCGTACACTTCCATCTGAGACATGAGACAGGCATCCAGCCCGATGATGTCGAGTTTCTGCACGCCGGTATTGGCCTGAATATCCGCCAGGGCGCGATCCAGCTCGTTCAGGTAGATGGCGTCATCCGGCAATTGGCGGATCAGGGGCGCACTGCCCGGGTCACGACCTCCCGGAGCAGGATCAGTCCAACCGCCTGGCCAGCCCATCCCATGATCGGACAGGATCAGGACGTAGTGATCGGATGGGTAGGTATTGATCGCCCAGGTGACGAAATCCACCAGGGTGTTGCCGTCCGACATGTTGACCTCTCCCAAATCCTGCAGCAGTTGCGAGCCAATGGCATTCAGGTCGTCATCGTATTTCACCAGGTAGCGACGGGTGGAACTCCAATCCTCATCGCCCTTGAAGCCCCCGCGGAAACGATCGAGCTGCACCACAATGCGGACGTTGTCGGTCGAGCCAACGCGCTCCATTTCGTTCAAATCGATGAAGATATCCTGCTCGAGGACCTGATCATCGGCATCCTGATAGTTCATCACCAGCCAGGTATCGCCACTGCCGGCTTGTGCTGGGAGAGGTGAGGGGCGCGGGGTGCGGGTGGTCAGCACCTGGGTGGGTTGCGGCAGATTGACCGCGGGTTGTTCACCGGTCTGATTTCCGCCCAGATCGAGCCCGTTGGAAAAGAGGAAGTAAAGCACCAGAATGATCAGGAAGATGATGCCACCGCAGCCGAGTTTGCCTTTGCCGCCGCCCAGCAGGCTGCCAGCCGTTCCGAGCAAGGAACCGCCGCCTCCGCCGGAGAAGGCTGCCCCACCGCCAGAGCCACCCCCGCCAGGGTGACGAACAGGCGCTTCAGCGCGTTCGACCGGCCGGTTGCCTTTTCGCCGGCGTTGCACATCGATTTCGGGTTTATTGTCCATGGGTCTCTCCCTCTTGTATTGCAGATTGGTTGGTTGCATTATAAATCTTATCGAGGGATAAGATCAAGGCGAAAGAAAAAAGATAACAGTTGACAGGAAACAGTTGACAGGAAAGAGTGACTAGTCCTAAAAAATGATGGTTAATCGGTAGGGATGAAGCATTGGAGTACGAAAGTTCGTGTGTCACAACCATGCCAATTCTCCAATGCTTCATCCCTACGGCAAAAATATCGCAATTTGTTTGATTGGAATGATTTGTGAAAGAAGGACTGAACGGGGGGGCAGCTCGTAGCTGATATGTAGGGAGAAGGTCTGAACGGGGATTTACAGGATCGTAAGAGGTGTGTGCTTTAGAAGAATGGTGCAGGTGGAATTGATGATTGTTCGGAATTGATTACAGGATTTACAGGATGGTTACTTTGCATTGGTTATTGATTGGTATTGACCTTTGGTTACACTTCGTCGGGCCATACCGCAATCATTCTGAGAAATTAACAATCAGCGATCATAGTAGACATTAAATTCTTTTCTTCACAAAAGTCACGGGTTATTTGACGACCTAACACGTCTTTCTCGATACTTGAAGTGAGAAGTGTGTACAATATGACTTTTGTTTTTTTAACCACCCGTTATACTATTATTAGGCTGTTGACAACGTGCGTAATTTAGTGAAATAGAGGAGGTGTCAGATGATAAAGCGTGATCGAACGATCCTCGGATTGAGTGCTGCAATCGCCCTGCTGTTAGCACTCGCGGTTACCCTTACAGTCCAGGCAAAAGGTAACTTTACGTCGCTCCTCATCTTCAACCTCAGCACAGGTGAAATCCGTCAGCTCGAAGACCCCAAATTGCTATCCTTCTTCGCCCTCTCAGACTTCAAGGAAGGATTAAAAGAAGCGCCTTCTCATTCCGGCCAAGGTTATGAGATCTGGCGCCTCGCAGAGGGTCAACAAGGTGGTGGTCTATTCGCGATCGATCATCTTCACTATTACCCGCCGGGTTCCCAGCCAAACGGATATGTCTTTTACGATGGGCTTGTGAATGGGACTTCTGAGTACGACCAACGCTGGTTCCCTTCTACAGCCGAAGGAGACGCTCTGTTTGAAGTAGCAATTGCCCATCCTGCCAATGAAACGCCAATTCAGTGGTCTTGGCTGGTAGCTACAATCGCCGCACTCATTCTCGGTATTATCGCTGTGTTTACGTTGGCAAGGCGGCGTGCCACAGCCAACCATCAACATTCTCTGGACAAAATCCCAAAACAGAATAATTTCCCTGAACGAAGGGTTAGTTGAGGAATAGCCGTTATTATTATTTGATTAGGTTGAAATCAAGCACGGTAGACTGTTATTCCATAAAGGCCGGCGAAAAAACACCAGACTGATGACCTTGAGCCCACCATAAACGATGATTTAAACTTCAATGCACCCCAAAAGAGGTGCGGAATGTGGGCAATTAGTTTCTTCCAATATCTTTTCACAAGACAGAATCTAAAAGATTTTGAGTTCGGTTGGGCTGGACTCAAAATCTTTTATCATTTTCGTTCAATAACTCAATAACTCAATAACTCAACAACTGAATCGCTATCCTTCCTTCTCAAACAACTTCCCGGGTTGCCAGGGGGTGCCTAAGGCAGGCAGGATCCAGCGGTCGAGGCCGAGCCAGCCGGCGGTTTTCCAGGCCAGGATCAGAAAAATAGAAATGACAAAGAGGACCGGGTTGGTGCTGGCTGAACCGGCCATCATGAAGTTCCAGTTCAGGAAGCCGCCAAAGAAGGCAGCGATGCCAGTAAAGATACCTAAAATTAAGGCAATTCCAACCAACAGTTCACCGGCAACAACCAGCTTGGCGAACCAGGTATAGGAATGGCTGTCCAGCAGCATTTGCAGGAAGCCGCGATACCAGTCAAAAGAAATGGCTGGTTTGGCTGGGGCTTCCGGAACTGCTACGGCAAATTGCCAGAAACCTTTTAGCGCATCGCCGGTTTTGACCCAGGCCGGGTTGGAAAGTTTCCCTAACCCTGAAGTTAACCAGGAATATCCCAGATAGAGGCGGGCAATCAACCATAACCATGACCAGCGGGTGCTGTTCAAAAGGGTGTTAGCAAACGGCGGGTCAGAAAAGCGTACCCCATTTTTTGTGTGTTTTTGTGTTGCCATTTTTTCTCCTTAACTCAATTGAAATAACAACTAATTTTACCTTAATTATCAATTAATGCCATAAGAGTCTTTTAATAATCAGCGTTTGATGCTGCGATATTTGATCGGTTGGGGTGTATCGGCTGCGATGCCCAGACGCCTGCGACGATCGGCTTCGTAGTCTGACCAGTTACCGTCGTAGAAGACCACCTGGCTGTCCCCTTCGAAGGCGAGGATGTGCGTCACGATGCGATCGAGGAACCAACGGTCATGTGAGACGACTATCGCGCAGCCGGCGAAGGATTCCAGCGCTTCTTCCAATGCACGCAGGGTGTTCACATCCAGATCGTTGGTAGGCTCGTCCAGCAGGATCACGTTGGCACCCTGCTTGAGTACCTTAGCCAGGTGAACGCGGTTACGCTCTCCGCCAGAAAGCATGTTGACCTGTTTTTGCTGGTCTGAGCCGGTGAAGTTGAACGAGGCGACGTAAGCGCGCGAGTTGATCTTGCGGGCACCCAGGGTCAGGGTGTCCACCCCGTCGCTGATCTCCTGCCAGATCGAATTTTCGCCCACCAGGGTATCGCGGCTTTGATCGACATACGCCAGGTTGACCGTCTCGCCGATGCGAATCGAGCCGCTGTCCGGCTGTTCCTGCCCGGTGATCATGCGCAGCAGGGTGGTCTTCCCGGCACCATTCGGGCCAATTACGCCAACGATGCTGCCAGGCGGAATGGCGGCGGAGAAGTGATCGATCAAGAGGCGCTCTCCATAAGCTTTGGTGACATCATTGAGGTCGATGACGACGTTTCCCAGCCGTTCCCCGGGTGGGATGTAGATTTCCTGCTCGCCGCGGTAGCGATCGACTTCCTGGCTGAGCAGGCGTTCATAGGCGGTGACACGCGCTTTGCCTTTGGATTGGCGCGCTTTGGGAGACATGCGAATCCACTCCAGTTCGCGCTGCAGGGTGCGCTGGCGTTTGGATTCGGTTTTTTCTTCCTGCGCCAGGCGTTGTTGTTTCTGTTCCAGCCAGGAGGTGTAATTTCCCTCCCAGGGGATGCCGTGCCCGCGGTCCAGCTCGAGAATCCAGCCGGCGACGTTGTCCAGAAAGTAGCGATCATGCGTCACAGCGATAACCGTGCCGCGATATTGCTGCAGATGGTGCTCCAGCCAGGCGACGGATTCGGCGTCCAGGTGGTTGGTGGGTTCATCCAGCAACAGAATGTCCGGCTCGGTTAGCAGCAGGCGAGTCAGGGCTACACGCCGGCGTTCCCCACCGGAGAGCACCTTCACCGGCGTATCACCGGGCGGGCAGCGCAGGGCATCCATCGCCATCTGCAGGCGGTTGTCCAGCGTCCAGGCGTCCACGTGATCGAGTTGCTCCTGCAGGCGACCCTGCTTCTCGATCAGCGCAGCGAAGTCCGCATCCGGGTCGGCAAACTGGTTATTAATTTCATCGAAATCTTTGAGCATTTGCACAATGGGAGCCACCGCTTCTTCCACGACTTCCTTCACGGTTTTAGCATTGTCGAGTTGTGGCTCCTGCTCGAGCATCCCAACGCTGTAGCCCTTGGAAAAAGTTACCTCGCCAATATAGTCCTGATCCTTGCCGGCGATGATGCGCAGCAGGGTGCTTTTCCCGGCGCCGTTCAGTCCCAGCACACCAATTTTGGCTCCATAGAAAAACCCCAAAGAAATATCCCGCAGAATCTGGCGGTTGTTGGGCGGGACAATTTTGCCCACCCGAATCATCGAAAAAATTACCTGCTGATCGTTCATCGTTACCTCAAGTTGCTCGGTTATAGATTGCCTGTTAATTGTACCGGAAAAGCTGAATTGGGGAGTCATAGCCTCAGGCCGGTATGGGAAAAACCCTGCACTTATGATATAAAGAAGGTTTGAAAAGGAACCAGAGAAAATGACAGAAAACAAACCGTTGATCCTCGTCACCAATGATGATGGCATTGAATCGCCGGGTATTCATGCAGCCGCCCGCGCGCTGGCACCGCTGGGCGAAGTGGTGCTGGTAGCTCCGCGCGAACAGAGTTCTTCGACCGGGCGCAGCCACCCCCTTAATTCGGATGGAACCATCGAAGAGGTGGATTGCTGCCTGGATGCCGGTACCTTCCGCGCTTATGGTGTGGGTGGGACGCCGGCGCAAAGTGTGCTGGGCGCTCTGCTGAAAATTCTCCCGCGCAAACCAGATCTGGTGGTCTCCGGGATCAATTATGGCGAGAATTTCGGCACCGGGATTACGGTATCTGGCACGGTCGGCGCAGCCCTGGAAGCCGCCAGTTTCAAGATCCCGACGCTGGCTTCTTCTCTGCAATTAGAGAATATCGACGATTTTGATAAACACATCCCCACCATCGATTTCTCCATCGCGGCGCATTTTACGCACAAGTTTGCCCGCATGCTGCTGGAACATCCCTTACCGCCGGAGGTTGATCTGCTTAAGCTGGAAGTCCCTCATCAGGCGACCCGTGAAACTCCCTGGCGCATGACGCGTTTATCCCGCCAGATGTATTACATTCCCTATATTGACCCGACCAAAGGATGGGACGAGCCAGGCAGAATTGGCTTTCGGATCAATGTCACCCGGGACAATGTCTCTCCGGATTGCGATATTTATGCGGTTGTCTATGACAATGTGGTCTCCGTCACTCCGCTCACGCTCGACATGACCGCGCCAATTAATATCCAATACTGGGAGGGTGAGTTGCGGCGCGATGGGGTCAATTAATCACATTTATTACTTGTGAAGTTTAGTACAAATGGGGAAAATCATCACGGGTTAATATGACGAATGACGCCGCCTTTTTAAGGTATAAATAGGGCGAAGGGAAAAACAAAAAACACTAGACCTTCTTAACAATTCGTTTCTTCATTTTCTAGTTCTCCTGAGGATTGGGATAAGCTTCCGTTTGAAATTGGGTGACAAACAGAGGCAAGAAAGACCCTTATTTGACTTGCGTAAGCATCAATAAATAAGGGTCTTTTCTTTATTGTAGAATCTGACGGGAGCGGTACCCAGGAACAACTGAAAATAGAATCTCATCCACTTCAGAACGCGCCAACTGGGTTATTTCATCCAACTCATCCGGGTTTCCCCCGGCAATGATGGCGATTAAATTGAAGCGCCCCCGATCCGGCGAACTTTGAGCGAGGGTAATGGTAGAGGGGGTGATGGTTGTGGTTAATACCTGCCAGACCACAGCGGCCGTGACCGGGTGAAGTTTGCAAACCATCGTCAACCATTCCTGCGGGATTTGCGGAGGTTGGCGGAAGGTTGGTTCTTCGAAATTTAAATCAAAATCAAATTCTGGCATATTTTCATCACTCGTTCATACAATCTGGATTGGTAGTAAAAACCGTTTTTTGAGGTACAGATCATTTCACCCTTAAGATTTAAGGATACCATATTTATTGAAATTGTTAACAATCTTTTAGAAAAATCCAACCAGTTTTTCGATATTAATATTTTCAAATTTAATTTTTTTGACTACAATTAAACTGCATATGAAAAGGAAGGTGAACGATGACAGATAATGAGGTATTTGATACTGAAGATCATGATGGTCAAAAAGAATATAACCTGGAAGATAGAATTCAAGCGGATATTGTAGAGATTACCCGTGGCGGGGCTAACCATGTTCAAGCCAAAGAAGTGATGCTGCGTCAGGCAGGTGCTAACCAGATCGAGAGCGATCTGGTGCAGATCCGGCAGGGAGGTGTGGTCAAAGCCGACACCAACCATCTGGAAGTGACTTCCGGCGGGGTAGTTTTTGCGAACACCACGGCTGTAGAAATGACCACCAGCGAGGCAGTTTTACTTATCAACGAAGGCAATGCTAATCTGGATCAAAGCAGCGTGAATGTGCTGGCAGCCAAGGGGAATGTGCGAATGGATCAATCCGTTGTGGTTGGGTTGGTGGCTAATCAGGTAGACATTGAAAGGGACAGCAACGTCGTTTTTTTGCTGACAAAGCAGGTAAATGGCGAAGTTTATACCAAATTTGGATCCAAAGAATCAATCTTGTTTGGCATCATCACCGGCATCACAGCCGGAATTTTGATCCTTTCAGGCGTCTTGTTTGGTAAAAAAGGCAAGAAGAAAGCTTGATGGATTTAACCCCTGAAATTTTAGTCGATCGCAAAGCTCTGACCGGTGAAAGCCCCTGTTGGGATGCCAACAGAGGGGTTCTCTACTGGGTGGATATTCCGCGGGCCACCCTCTTTGTTTACAACCCGCGCACCCGTCAGAATCAGTCATTGGACCTGCGCCAGCACTTTTCCTCGATCGGCTGCGTGGTCACCTGCACGAGCGATGGTCTTCTATTTACCCCGGATAGAAAAGTTGCCTATTTTGATTTTGACCGGATGACTTACCAAATCCTGGCAGAGGTGGAGCCAGATTTGCCCGGGAATCGTTTCAACGACGGCAAGTGCGACCCGCGCGGGCGATTTTTAGCCGGTACCATGCAAATTAACCCGGATGGCACCCCAACCGGTTCACTCTATAGCCTGGGGCGCGATGCAAAGATCAGAAAGCTGCTGGATGGCCTGATTATTTCCAACGGGATGGGCTGGAGCCCGGATTATCGCACATTCTACCTGGCGGATTCCTTCTCGAAAGACATCTGGGCATTTGATTATGATCTGGATAGCGGAGATATCGCCAACCGCCGGACGGCTTTCACCCTGCCAGATGATAATGGCTCTGCGGATGGATTAACCACCGACCGTGCGGGGATGGTTTGGTTGGCGCGCTGGGATGGCGCCTGCGTGCAGCGCTGGAACCCACTCTCTGGTGAGCTGCTGGCGACCTATTCCTTCCCGGCAAAACGCACCTCCTGCCCGGCCTTTGGCGGTAAACAGATGAACGAACTTTACGTCACCTCGGCTGCGATCGGGCTGTCCGAAGAAGACCTGCAAGCCTACCCGCACAACGGCGCTTTAATGCGCCTGCAAACCGGGTTCACCGGCATGCCTGGCTTCCCCTTCGCCGGCTGATCACCAGCGCAGGGAGAGGCAGCTTAGCCCGCCGTCCATCTTGCGATATTCGGATACATCCAGCGTGATCGCTGCGAAGCCGGCTTTGGTTACCAGTTCCAACGTGCGTGGAAAGCCATCGGGCACCAGCAGGCTCTGATTGACGCGCAGACTATTGGCAGCGTAAGCTTCCTCAATGGGTACTACCAGGCGGCGATAGTGGGCAAAAGATGGGTGATCTGCCAGGCGTGGGTCCAGCAACAGAGTATCCTCATCCAGATAATTGACCGCACTCTTTAAATGAAGGATGCCGGGTATTTGGCGGATATCGATCAGTTCAGTAATAAAGCCATGATAGTTGAGTGCTCTGGTCAGTTGTTGTGTACCGATATGATTGGTACGTGCTGAAATGCCCAGAAAGTAAATGCCATCTGCGTTGCATACGTCACCGCCGTCGAGCGTTCCCAGGCCGTTAATCTGATACACCGGCTTGAAACGCTCCTGCAATACGGGCAGCATCAGCGTGGCTTCTCCCCGGCGGCTGAGTGCGCCCGGGCGGGTCACAACCGCGAAGTTCTTTTCGACGATAGCGGTATCTTCTATGAACACGGAGTCCGGGTAGTCCTCCAGAGCAGGCAGGATTTCCACCTGCAGCCCGGCTTGCTGCAGCGCCTCGCAATAGGATTCGTGCTGCCTTAGAGCCAGCGTCAAATCAGGCAGTCCAAGCTGGGCGCTGGTAATGGCTTGCCGGTAACTTTGACCGGGTTGGCGGGTGAGGGCGTGTTTAAATTTCATCCGAAAAGTCCTTTTCCAGTAGTTCTTTCAACGCCGGCAGAGCCGCCTGAGCAGCGCGACCGCGATGACTGATGCGATTTTTCTCTTCTTCCGGTATTTCCGCTGTGGTTGTGGCGTAACCGTCCGGTTGAAAAATGGGGTCATAGCCGAAGCCATACTGACCGCGTTCGCCCGGTACGATCTGCCCCGGGCAGTTGCCTTCAAAGCTGTAATGTTTCCCGTTCGGCAGGGCGATCACCAGCGTGCAATGGAAACGAGCCGGCCAGGGTTGCGGGTGGCTGCTTAACTTAGCCAGTAAATATGCCCGCCGATCGGCATCCGTTGCCCCTGGTTTGGGGGAGAAGCGCGCAGAATGCAAACCGGGAGCTCCTCCCAACGCGTCGACTTCCAATCCCGAATCATCTGCCAGGGTGATCAATCCACTTGCCTGGCAGTAGGCCTGCGCCTTTTTCAGGGCATTCTCATAATAAGTATCGCCATCTTCGTCGACTTCGAGTTGTACCCCAATATCTGCTGGCAGCACCAGTTCTACCCCCAGATTCTGGAGGATAGCCTGATATTCGTGTAATTTACCGGGATTACTACTGGCGATGAGGAGAGGATGGCTCATAATTTTTCCTATTTTTATCATAAAAATAATAATAAGTTGACGGCTGTTTTTCGGTGTGCTATAATCTCAAGAGTGTTATTATACCCTTTGATCGGTAGAGTGTTCCGTTGAGCCAGCTTAGAAACCCATTGCGAATTAATGTCGGATTTATGATCCACGAGCCCATCGGAAGCTATCGGGATCTGGATTTTAATTTTAAGGAGATTGTACTCGAGGCGGACCTTCAGCTTTCCGATTTACTTGGAAAGGTTCGAATCAATCGAACACCACAAGGGCTCCTGTTAGATGCAAACTTTACGGCTTTCGTGGTGGAACAGTGTGTACGTTGTCTGGAGGATTATCAACAAACACTAACAACTGAATTTCAAGAACTTTTCGCGTATCGTAATCGTCACACCCAGGACGCGGAATTTTTTGTTCCTGAGGATGGAAATATTGATCTTTCACCTTTGGTTTATGAAAATATGTTGTTGGCTATTCCGATTAAAGGGCTTTGTCGCCCGGACTGTAAGGGATTGTGTACTCAATGTGGTGTAAATTTGAATCATGTAGATTGTGAACATGTGGATTCACGGGTGGTGTATTAATTATTATTGTTTTTTCTAGACGGGATTACACTTGCAACCAAATCATTTGAATATTAGTCAAAAAGCAACCAACAGATTCCCCCCTGCCATGTTTTCCGGCATGGTTTTAATGGTGTACGCAGTAGCTTTTTGTGGATTAGATTGTTTGGTTGGGGATTAGGAGGAAAAATGGCGAGTGCAAGCAGGAGAATCCGGAAAACGGATGTGATCCAAGCCTTGTTAGAGAAAGCAGATGTACAGGGGTATCTGACAACGGAGGACCTCCTGGAGGCTTACCCGGAAATTACCAGCGACATTGATCGTATGGAATCAATTCTGACGACTTTGCGACGCAAAGGGGTGGATGTTCTCGACGAAGATGACCACGGTCATTCCAATGAGGACTTTGGCGGTCCCCCCAGTGATATGGACCCGTATTCCGCCAATTTGGAAACAATTTCCAGCGATGACACCATCGGGCTGTATCTCAAAGAGATGTCATCGGTGCCTTTGCTTTCTGTTCAGGAAGAGTTAGACCTGGCCAAACGCATCGAGACCGGGCGCATGTCGGCTCAACTGCTGATCGAACTGAATGGGCACACCCCGCACGAAGAATTCGAACGCCTGAATGAAGAGGTGGAAAGTGGTGAACAGGCGCGTGATCATCTGATCAAAGCCAATACCCGCCTGGTAGTGAGCATCGCCAAGCGTTATATGGGTCGCGGGGTTCCTTTTTTGGATCTGATTCAGGAAGGTAATCTGGGCTTGATGAAAGCGGTCGAAAAGTATGAATACCAGCGTGGTTTCCGGTTTTCGACCTACGCCACCTGGTGGATTCGCCAGACGATCACCCGCTCCATCGCGGATCAGGGTCGCACTATTCGCGTGCCGGTGCACATGGTGGATCGGATTCGCCAACTTTATCGTTTAATGCACGAATTAGAACAAAAATTAGGCCGGGTTCCCACGAATGAGGAACTGGCAGTTGAACTGGATGTCTCACCCAATAAAGTGGATTGGATGATGCGCGTATCCTGGCTGCCGCTTTCGCTGGAAAGCCCGATTAACGAAGATGAGGAAGAGTCTGAGTTGGGCATGTTCGTGGAGGATACCCTCACGCCCACGCCGATCCAGACCGCCTACAACAAGATGCTGCGCGAGCGCATTGAAGCCGTCTTGGATACCCTGCCGCCCCGCGAGGCGCGCATTTTGCGCCTGCGTTTTGGGTTGGATAACGGTCATACTTACACCCTGGAAGAGGTGGGGCAGAAGTTTGGGTTAACGCGTGAGCGTATTCGCCAGATCGAAAGCAAAGCCCTGCGCAGGTTAAGGCACCCGCGCCGGTCGAGGCAGTTGAAGGAATATTTCCCGTAGGGGCTGTGGCTTCCTTGTCCTTGGGGTTGTTGCAATCAGCCGTCCACGAATAGAACACGAATACACGAATGGAGGCTGTTCACGAATGGGGGAGCCATCCACGAATAGAACACGAATACACGAATGGGGGGGCCATCCACGAATAGAGCACGAATGCTCGAATGGGGGGCTGTTCACGAATGGGGAGCCATCCACGAATAGAACACGAATACTCGAATGGGGGCCGTTCACGAAGGGGGAGCTGTTCACGAAAGGGAGAGCCGTCCACGAATTGGGGAGCCATCCACGAATGGGGAGCCGTCCACGAATAGAACACGAATACTCGAATGGGGGAATCCCGTATGGGCAGTGGCTCGTCCCTGCCAGCCGTCCACGAATAAAAACACGAATACTCGAATGGGGGAACGTTCACGAATGGGGAGCCACCCACGAATAGAACACGAATACTCGAATGGGGGCTGTTCACGAAGGGGGAGCTGTTCACGAAAGGGAGAGCCGTCCACGAATGGGGAGCTGTTCACGAAAGGGGGAGCCATCCACGAATAGAACACGAATGCTCGAATGGGGGAGCCGTCCACGAATAGAACACGAATACTCGAATAGAGAATTTTCGCGGATGAGGATTGTTGTCTACAATTGGAAAGAGATCTGTCCATGAATGATGAAAGATCATCCACGAACTCGCAGAACTTTACTCAAAGGGTACAAGGTACACGAATTGCGGTTCTTCTATGAATAGATACATTCCCATTTTTACACGCTTGGGAGAAGAATTGATTACTAATCGTAAATTATTAACCTTTATCTCTCAGATTTTCTAACATCGTCTCTTCCGATTCTAAATACGGGACGATTGTCAACACCAGGAAAGACACGATGATAATTTAATTTTCTTCGACCAAAATTAAATAATAGGCCGATTGGGGCATCTGCTGCCTTCAAGTAATTGATAACTTGAGCCAGTTCATCGTTTGTTAAAAGATGAGAAAAAGCTTTAACTTCAACTACCACCTGGTTTTCAACAAAAAGATCTAAATAGAATAACCCAACCTGATCGTCATCCATTTCCACAGATACTGGATATTGCCTTTCCACGGAAATATCAGAATTATTTAATTCCAGTGCCAATGCCCGTTCATAGATTTCCTCTTTATATCCAGGGCCGAGCTTATTATGAACCTCCATTGCAGCACCAATGATTTTGTAAGTCAGTTTATTTCCTGTTGCATCAATTGCCAGTTTGCTCATGGATTCCTCCAGTTTATAATTAATGATTAAATAATCATATATTGAAAATTAAAAAAAATTGATAAAACAGATTAGGGAATTTGTGACTTCTTTATAAAAAATTCAAAATAATCAATAGCAACTTATTCTTGTATCAAACACGCGTATCAGGTATTCTTTATTTGAATTCTCGCTTTTACCTCTTGGACGTCAATCCCATCCTTGCAAAACCCCCATTCATGGATGGTTCAACTTCTATTCCGAGGCAGTATCCAAAATTCGAGTATTCATGTTCTATTCGTGAACGGCTCCCCCTTTCGTGAACGGCCCCCATTCGAGCATTCGTGTTCTATTCGTGGATGGCTGGCAGGGACGAGCCACTGCCCATACGGGATTCCCCCATTCGAGTATTCGTGTTTTCATTCGTGGATGGCTCTCTATTCGTGGACGGCTGGCAGGGACGAGCCACTGCACATACGGGATTCCCCTATTCGTGGATGGATCTCCCTCCCCACCATTCGTGGACGTTTCCCCATTCGTGTATTCGTGTTCTATTCGTGGATGGCTGGCAGGGACGAGCCACTGCCCATACGGGATTCCCCCATTCGTGTATTCGTGTTCTATTCGTGGATGGCTCCCCCATTCGTGGACGGCTCCCCATTCGTGGATGGCTGCTTATTGTATTTAAACCTCTCTTATTTTACAATTATCTGTGATGTAGAGCGTGAATCGTTTTAGCATCTGAATTTTTAAATTTTCCTCTTGAATCAATAAATGGTAAGATTTATAACACCTTACCGATTTGAGGAGTGATACCATGGAAGATATCCTGAACCAGTTAGCCAAGTTTTGGCCCTTATTAATCCCACTCATTTTAATTCAATATGGGTTGTTGATTGCAGCTTTGATCGACCTTTTCAAACGGGAGCGGATAAAGGGTTCCAGGATTATGTGGGTGCTGGTGATTATCTTTGTTAATTTCATCGGTCCCATCCTTTATTTTATTCTTGGTCGTGAAGAGGAATAATCCGAATGGATGATACGTACTCCTTTGCCATTCGTTGTCAGGAGCTTACCCGCTATTATGGCGAGGTAAAAGCCCTGGATCATCTCAATCTGGATGTGCCACAGGGCTCAACCTTTGGCTTTCTGGGTCGCAATGGGTCCGGAAAAACAACGACCATGCGCCTGTTAACCGGTCTGGCAAAACCTACCAGCGGCAAGGCCTGGATTGGTGGCATTGAAACCACCAACACAAACCCAGCCGCTGGTTTTGTGTTCGGATACCTTCCCCAACAGCCTGTTTTCTACGGCTGGATGCGCGCCTGGGAGTATCTGGATTATGTCGGGCGCTTATTAAAGATGCCTGCAGCAAGACGTAAACAACGAATTGCGGAAGCATTGGATCAATTAGGGCTCTCGACTGTGGCAAAACGCAAGATCGCCGGTTTTTCAGGGGGGATGAAACAGCGTTTGGGGATTGCTCAGGCAATCCTTCATGAACCCCGGGTCCTGCTGCTGGATGAACCAACCAGTTCGCTCGACCCTGCCGGGCGTTATGAAGTTCTGGATTGGATACGCTCTCTTAATGGTGAGGTGACTGTATTTCTTTCCAGTCATATCCTGGACGATATCGATCGTATCTGTGACCAGGTGGCTATTTTGCTCCAGGGAAGACTGGTGAAAGTGGGCGAACGTGATCAAATCCTGGCTGAATATGCAACCAATATCGTCGAGTTACAGGTTGATCCGCAAGGTGAGGAAGCTCTGATAGCCTTCACCCGTGATATCCAGCAACATGCCTGGGTAGAGCAGGCGACGCACGATCAGCATGGGTCCCGGATTATGATCTCGGATATCCCAACCGCTAAGCGAGAATTGTTAAGTTTGATTAATGCTGCCCAACTGCCGGTTTCCCGTTTGGAGTGGGTAAGACCCAGCCTGGAAGAAGTCTTTTTAGAGTTGAGTGAGTAAGCCCATGCACGCCTTTTTTTATATGACCAGCATCGGTTTGTGCATCATTCTTCCCATTTTCTTCGGTATCTTAATCCGGCGAAGGTTTCGGGTCTCCTGGTTGTTATTTGGGGTGGGTTCTCTAACCTTTATCGGCTCGCAGATGGTGCATTTGCCGCTTAATAGCCTCTTGTCCAAAATTGGAATTCTTCCTGCTGCGAACTCAGACGGGATGGTTTTGCAAACAGCGCTTATTTTAGGGCTAACCGCTGGCCTTTGCGAGGAATTAACCCGTTTTGTTGGCTATGCTGCCTTGAAAAAAGCTCGCAAAGCTGAAGATGGCATCCTGCTTGGCCTGGGACACGGGGGCATCGAAGCGATGGTTTTGGTGGGGGTTCTGGGTGCAGGAGGAATCGCTCAACTTTTTGCCCTGCGATACGTGGATCTTACCAATCTAAACCTTGTTCCTGAACAACTGAATCATATCCAGAAAATGCTGGACACCTTTAACCAACCCGCTGCAGTGGGCTTGTTACCATTACTGGAACGTCTACTGGCGATGAGCTTTCATGTGATTTTGTCATTAGTGGTCTTAAGGGCTTTCCAACAGAACAAACGAATTTGGGTTCTGTGGGCGATCCTTTACCACGCCCTGGTGGACGCTTTAGTCGTTTATCTGGGAAATTTTAATATTCAGAACAGCATCCTGGAGGTGATATTTTTATTGTTATTGATACCGGGTGCTATCTGGGCTTTTAAGGTGTTTGGCAAACAGCTCAAAGAAAATATACAACCAAAAATAGGGATAGAATGGCGCCTGTTTGGAGAAGCTTGCCGTAAAGAGTTAATTCAACTCTGGAAGACGAAAATGGCGCTGGTGATTATGGGTGTTTTTGCTTTGTTTGGGATGGGATCACCACTGTTGGCTTATTTTTTGCCGCAAATCATGGGGAGCATTGAGGGCGCTGAGATGTTCAAAGATTTGATTCCTGAACCCTCGGTAGCAGATGCGATTGCACAATATGTCAAAAACCTTTCCCAATTTGGCTTCCTGATTGCTGTTTTAGTGGGAATGGGCAGCGTTGCCAGTGAAAAAGAAAAAGGCCTGACAGAGATGATTTTGCATAAACCATTGCCACGCTGGGCTTTTATCCTTTCCAAGTTTTCTGCCCAGGCAATCGTTTATCTGGTTGCTTTCTTCCTTGCGGAAGTTTTTGCATGGATTTACACGATGGTACTCTTTAAACCTGTTTCTTTTGGTTTGTTTAGCTTTATGAATGGATTATTATATGTGTGGATGCTTTGCTTTGTTGCCATTACCATTCTGGGGAGCACGTTCAGCCGCTCGAATGGGGTTGCAGCAGGGTTTAGTTTTGCTGGTTCGGTGGTATTGTTGCTTTCGGCTCAAATCCCTCAATACGGTAGTATTAGCCCGCAGGCGTTGATGGGATGGGTTGGATTGCTGGGAAAAGAATTGCAATTTAATCTACAAGCCAGTAATTTCACCGCTTTAGGCGCTGCGATTGTTCTGATCATCTGGCTTCTGGTTTGGGCGGTAGGTTTGTTTGAACAGCAGGAGTTGTAGTACCCCGGTAAATTCTTTATGGATAAGGTGTGATGGGGGTTAGAACTGCTTCTTTTGGAGAGGGGTAAGCTTCATGATCCGGCTGCTTTGGTTGCAAGGGTTCTATAGTCAGAGTTGGCACCAATTTAGGCTGGTTTAGACCTCCCTCTGTGGCTGTGATTTGGGGCGCACTGGTCATAATGGGGTTGATGGTGAAATGCGGGGCAGGGGTTGGAGATTTATTTGGAAATCCTAAATTCACCGGGTTCTTTTGCAGCCAGAAAAAGCCAAAAACTGCCAGGGCAGCGATTACTGTGAAAATAATTGCCAGTAAGCACCCGGCTGGTAATAACGAACGCTTTGATTGGATCGCCTGAATTCCATCCGGGATTTCGAAGGTGACGATGGTGATATTGTCATGTCCGCCGCGCTGGTTTGCCAGTTCAATCAGATGATCAACAGCCTGGCTGGCATCGCCCACATCAAAGGCTTGCAGGATTTCCGCATCGCTGACCAGATCGGTCAATCCATCGCTGGACATCAACAAACGATCCCCGGTCTGTAAGCTGACTCCCTGGTTGCTCAGTGATTGTTGATCTTCCTCACCCTGGGTTAAGCGCATGCGAAAATCGACTTCGGGCGGGGTAGGTCCGCCTAAATAACGACGGATCACATGCCGGTTGGGATGCCCTTCGATCTGATCCGGCGTCAAAAGATGATTGTCCAGCGCTTCCTGAATCCAGGTGTGGTCATTGCTGATCTGGCGAATGCGATCACCCCGGATCAGATAAATGCGGGAGTCGCCGATGGAAGCGGTATATAATCGGTGACCAACCATCCAGGTGACTGCCACGGTTGCCGCCATGCCTTGTTTTCCATTATCCTTTTGCGATTCTTCCCAAATGGCCTGGCTGGCACGGTGAATACCGGTCTCCATCGTTTGGGTTGGGTGCTGACCATTACTGCCCGCAACGGTGTGCATGATATGGTTTACCGCCAGTTCTGCCGCAACTTCACCAGCCTTGTGCCCGCCCACACCGTCGCTCAATACCGCCACTAAAACAGGGGTAGGGTTCTTGTTGCCAAGTTGAAATGCAGTCACACCAAACCGGTCTTCGTTATTCTTACCGCTCATCCCGGGGTGCGTCCTGGCGATTACAGGATAGCTAGACTGATTTTTACGAATCATTATTCTGATTATAAGTGAAAATTTGAATTTCGCGATCTTCTGTAGGATGCGAAAATTCAAACCGGTACATGGCTTTGGCAAAGTGTACAATATCCCCATGCCGTAATTTCACCCCTTTGGTCGAAATAGGCGTGAAATTCACCCAGGTGCCGGTGATGGAATTTTGATCCCGCAGCCAGTAGTCTCCCTGAGCGGTGTAGGATAAGCGCGCATGCACATCATCCAGCGCTGAATTTAAGATGACCAGGCGCGCCTGTTTTGCGTCGCTGCCGATCACCCACTCTTTTTTATCCAGAGCGACCGTTTTTTTGCGGTCTGGCTCGTAATGAGCATTCAAAGGAATCAATAGGGCTTCCACCTTTTTTGCCGGAATAGGCGGCTTCTTCCCGGATCGTTTGGAGCGTTCATCGGCTTGCTTGATTTTTACAGGTTGTGTAAGCGGGTCAATTGCCCGTTTGCGTTTGGCAGCTTGTTCCCGGAAGAAGGCTTTGCGTTTCCCTACCAGAACGATGGCGATGATTAAGACACTGCCGGATAGGATGATGCTCGCCAGGATGATCCAGCGCTCCGGGGTTAATTCCAGGCGCTTGAGTCCCTCCCAGAAGGTTAGTGGCATGGGGTCGACCTGGATTTCGATCAAGGCTGGTTGGGTACTGGCAGATAATCCCAATTGATCTTCCATTTCGATCGAAAAAGAAATTTCCTGGTCATTGATAAAAGGGGTTAAATCAACGTTGAATTTTTCAAAAGGAGGTTGAAGGATCTGCGCGTATAATTCCCCATCCACAAGCAAACGAGCGCTGCGAATCTCACGCGGGTGCCCATCTAAAAACTGGGTCATAAAGCGGATTTCAGCCTGATTTGGCCCTAATTCGAGCTTGCGATTATCCAGCGGATCGACCGACCAGGTGCGGTGGATCAGCAATGGGGGGTTGATTAAGATAAGCGTCGGTGCTTCCACCGTCAGATTAAAACTGGTTACCTCCGAGGTGATAGAGCTGCCTTCCTGGCCAATCACCGCAGAGATGGATTGGGCGCCGGATTGGTTGATCTCAGATGTATAGGTAACCTGATAGAGATAACGGTTGGGACGGAAGTATTCCTCAATATCCGGAAGTTCCTCCTGCCCGCTGAAAATAAAGAATTGTCCCCCGGTTTTTTCAGCCAGATCCTTCAAAGGTTCGACCACACTCGGATTCGTGCTGGGGGCAGAAGCCAGGCCGACCATCCAAACATAAATCGGGACGTTTTGTTGCAGTGCCCGCTCGATCAGACCGGGAAAAGCAGCCACATTGCTGATGTTCGGTTGGGAAGTGATGTAGAGAATAGCCCGCCGCGTGAGAGGATTGACGGAGGAATCTGTCGCCAGGTCCAGCGCCTGCATGAGGCTGGTGAGAGACGGTTGGCTGGTGGTTAAATTGGGTTGATAGGACTGCAAGGTTTCAATAAATTCAGACAGATCATGGCTGCGGATCTCCTGCAGACCTGTATCGGTAACCAGGCTGAAATCATCCGGGGTGTTGACCGGGCGGCTATTAAGCCAGGTGATGATGTGATCGGTGATGGCCTGGTAGCGGGAAATCCCACTGTTGGAGGTGGTTGAGAAAGCGGGTGACAGGTTATAAGCCAGGATGGTCTGAAAACCTGGCTCGCTAAGTTGGAGGGTTTGGATCGGGATGGGTGGCTGCCCATTCTCAATGATAGAGATACTCGTTGCGATGAGGTTGGAGAATGCCTGCCCGGTTTGGTCATAGCCTTCCAAAAAGAAAGACACCTCGGGAAATTCAAGCGTATTGATTTCATGGATGGTTGCCCGCCCAAAGACCTCATCCTGAGCAGAAACTGCGGGAATGGAGGAAACGATCCACCCCCCGATGGTTAGCAGACAAAGAAAGATACAAAAATAAGATTTTTTTAGGTTTTTAGAATTCATGAGATAAAAAAAGGCGGAAACAATCCCCTTTTGAATAATTTAATGATGATGATCATCTTGATTATATAGGAAAACGCTTAACGCTGAAAGCTATAAGAAAGACGCAGAAAGCTGAAAGAAAGACATGGAACAAAACTTCGTCAAAAACGTCTAAATATTGAGAGGAAAAACCTTGTGAAGAAGATAAAAATTATGATAACTTGTCTGTTTATACCTTTTATTTTCTTAAGTGGTTGTATTGTCCCAATGAATATGAACAGTGTCATGAAAGAACCGCATTTTAGGGGGGTCATAACTGAGGTGTATGCAAATTCAGTTCTCATAAGCGTAAATGAAGATGATGAAGTCCGCAAAAGCAGCGATTTAGTATATGTGTCTCTCAATGTAAAATTGAAAGATAGCAAGACCGATTTTATGAGCGGGGATGAAGTCGTTGTTTACTATGACGGCAATATTGCGGAAAGTTATCCGGCTCAAATAGACAAGGTCTATGCGATTGTTTTGATAAGCCCTGATAAAAAAGATGATTGGACAGATGTAAGCAGTGTTGGCGTACAACATATTTTGAGCGGTCAGAAGGAAGAATGGACAATCACTGAAAAACAGCAGATAGATAATTTGTACGAATGGTTTGTTAATTTGTCACTGACTAAAACACAATTTGCTGAAGGCAAAAGCCCCGGCGATTCAGACGGTGGGGAAGTTTACAATTTTACTTTGCATAATGACAACAGCACTTCGTTTGTCTACGGTAAATACGGTCCCGATGAACAATATATCATTTATTATGATGAATGGTATAAGGTTAACAATCCGTCTGACCCATTCAAAAATTGAAGCATCCATACTCATAGCAGCTACATCAAAAACAGGCGCTTCCATGACCGCCTTGATAAACTAATCGTGGTCATTTTTAGAATGCACTGTTAGTGACTGTCTGATCTGGGATTAACAGGATTTGTTAAACGTGATAATTTGCTCATCAACAATCAATTCTTATCCTATAAATCCTGACAAATTATCTGTTTTAAATAAAAATTAGAAATGCAATTTCTCTCTGGAAAAAATTTATCATAAATCCAGTAAATCCCAGTTCAGACTTCTCATTTTCAGCTTTAAGCTTTGAGCTTTGAGCTTTAAGCCATCCGCTAATCTTCCACCTCTTTTCAGATTGAATTATCCCGCAAGATAAAAGATAATCAATATAGAAAAAACAAAAAGGAATCTTATTTCTATGCTCACTCAGGAACAATTTGAGCGGATTGCTGTTGCTTTGCCGGTTTTAAAGAATGAACAAGCGGCCTTGTTGCGCGAGTTCCAGTCCAGAGCCTTTTATGCCCGTATCCCAGCCGGGAAAGACGTCTTCGTGGAAGGAGACCCGGCGAATTCGATTGCTTTACTGCTCAGCGGGGTGGTGCGGGTCTACAAAATTGGCGAGACCGGCAGGGAGATCACCCTATATCGCTTTGGTGTGGGTGAAAGCTGTATCCTGACAGCCAATGCCATTCTCAGCAATCAATCTTTCCCCGCCATCGCGACCGTGGAAGAAGATGCGGAAGCTGTCGTCATCCCTGCCGAGGATTTTCGTGATTGGGTCAAGCGCTATGATATGTGGCGTGAATTCGTCTTCGAATTGCTGTCCGGGCGGTTGGTAGCTTTGATGACCGTGGTGGATGAGGTTGTCTTCCAGCGGATGGATAGTCGCGTCGCTGCCTGGCTCCTGAAACAGTCTCTACAGGAAAACCTGCTGCAGGTGACCCATCAGGAAATTGCTGCTGACCTGGGCAGTTCCCGTGAGGTGATCAGCCGTATTTTAGGTGAATTTTCGAAAGAAGGACTAATTCATCTGGGGCGCGGCACTATTATGCTTCTGGATAAAAAAGCCCTGGGGAAACGGGCAGTAATGTGACTTTATCACAGACAGATTGATATAAATCCGATATGATAAAGGAAATGAGAAAAAAATTTGCTTTATTAAGGAGATAAAAATGAAATTCAAACGGAATATGTCGAATCTGGATCGTTTGATCCGTGTGATTGTAGCCATCCTATTTGTTTACCTATATTTTAGTCATATTGTTGTAGGTGCGCTGGGAGTTATCCTGTTGGTGTTAGCGGTCGTATTCCTGCTAACGTCCTTCGTGTCCTTTTGCCCCATATATTCGCTGTTTAAATTCAAAACATATAAGGGATAGAATTCTGGGGAATTAAAAAAGGGTTGTTCTTTTGCCGGGCAGCCCTTTTTTTATTCTAAAATAGATGGATTTTTTCATGGCATGGTTCTATACTGATTAAACAACACCATTCTTTTTCCTGTGTTGAGAAAAAAGGAAGCAACAGATTGGAACAATTGTATGTTGAATCTTTACCTGCCTGGAAATCCTGGCTGGAAGAACATCGCGAAACTTCTCCGGGGGTCTGGTTGATATTCTACAAAAAAGAAAGCGGGGTTGCCACGCTTACCTATGAAGACGCTATCGAAGAAGCCCTCTGCCACGGTTGGATTGACAGTATCATTAAGAAAAGAGATGAGGTGAGTCACCTGCGGAAATTCACTCC
>DAOUFM010000011.1:0-43244 GCA_034429975.1 Anaerolineaceae bacterium
ATATCTCATGTTCCCGATTCAATAATATATTTTAGCAGGTATTAAAACTAAGCTCCAATTCGAGCATTTTCTATAACTACCCATATACCAGAAAAACTCAACAGCTCAACAGCTCAACAGCTCAACAGCTAACAACTCTATTCCCATTTTCACTATTGACAAATATAGAATAGTGATATATAATATCCTCATTCTTGAAAAGGAGGTGTTTCATGCCCAGACATAAACGCGGATGGGGTTTTGAGAACGGTCACCGGCGCGAACGGCGCCATACGCCTTTAAAGGTGGCGCTGGTCGAGCCGGCACTTTTGACGCTCATCTCACAACAGGCGCGCCATGGCTACTCGCTGCTGGCGGATCTGGAATCCCTGGGGCTGGAGCGTCTGCACCCCAGTGTGGTTTATCGCACGCTGCGGCAGATGGAAGAGCTGCAGTGGATCGAATCGGAGTGGGACAATGAAAATATGCAGGGTCCACCCCGGCGTATTTACAGCCTGACCCACATCGGCGCGGCGGCTCTGGACACCTGGCAGGAGGAACTGCTTAAATCGCAAGAAATTATCCAACTGCTGCTTAAGGACAAATCAACATAAAAGGAGGATTGAGTTGTTGATCATTCAGAAAGGTATTGGGGGCGGCTCCCGTATCACTGCCTGAAAAATCCAATTCGGATGAACCAGTCGCACAGTTTGTTAGTAAAGGAAATAAATTGAGAAGAGAAAGATTAGAAAACAGAAGAATAAATCGCCCGCAATGGGATCAGGTCGGCTCCGCGAGGGGTGCACGCTTTGCAGAGGACAACCCGCGTCATCGTGGAGAATCTGAGGGGGATACTGCCCGGCGGGGTCGCTGTCGCCCGGGGGCACGCTATGCCTGGGAAGGTCGTGCTGAAGCTGGCGAATATCGTCACGGGGCGAGGGACCATCGCGAGCGTCCTCATCACGCTGGCTGGGGGGGAATGGAAGCAGGCGGCGAGCAAGGTTCTTATGATCGGCGTGAATTTCGGGGCGCTCACGGGCGCTTGAGAGATCGCGGCTATGGGATGCGAGGATCTCGATCCGCATCTGTTCAGCCGGAACAATGCCATCGATACGGCGAGCGTTGGGGAGCAACCAGGCGTTTGCGAAAGCACGGCTATGAGATGCACAGCCCCATGCCCGCAGCTGGTCAACCAGACCAAACCAGCTACCCCCGCAGATTGGCGCGTGAGCGTTGGATGCTGGAAACGCGCATTCAACGTCTGCAGAGGCGTTTGCGCCGGATCAACTGGAAACTAGACGTGTAGAATAAAATTTTTTCAGTGGGCAGGTCTGATCGACCTGCCATTTTTTTTAATTTCAGACGAGGTTCAGAATTTAGCTTTTTCGCCCGGGCTTTCAACAAAACTCAACCCGGACTTTTTACAGCCGCCCTTGCAATCCGCCTTTGAGGGTTTATAATGGCACTCAGAGGTTTTTATGAAATTAATCACCGCTTGTTTAATCCTGTTCCTCATTCTGTCTGCCGGGTGCACCAGCGCAGCTAATCCAGCGGTCAGTGCTCAAAATCCCAGCGCAGCGCCAAACTCAGAACAGGCATCCCAACCCATATCCCAAAAACCAAACGATACCGGCACGCCGTTTTTCACCAACACTGCCGTCCCGCCGACGCTGGTTCCATCCCCCACCAATACACCCACCGCGACGGCCTCTCCCACGCCAGACACCCGGCCGCTGCCAGAGGACTGGAAGAATTGGCCGATAATCCCCGAATCGACATCCCGGGTTTATGAGATCTATCAGCAGGGGATTGCGCTGGGAAATGACCCCCAGCACTTCTCTAAAATTGGTGATTGTCACAACGTGAAAGAAGCCTTCATGGGGCTGTTCGATAAGCCCGGCTGGTACATCCTGCGCGGTGAGAATGAAGGTCTGCAGCCCACCATCGATTGGTTTGCCGGCTCATTTGATCGCGATGGCTATGCCGTTAAGGGTGGGTTCACCGCTGCGGCGGTTTTAAACCCCATCTGGGCTGATCAGAGCGCCTGTAACCCCAACGAAAGTCCGCTGGCTTGCGAGGTGCGCATCTATAAACCCAGCATCGCTTTTGTCAGCCATGAATTATGGTGGAAGGGCCGCACCACCGAAAGTTATGAGAAATATATGCGCCAGATTCTGGATACCTTAATTGAAAATGGCGTGGTTCCCATTCTCTCCACCAAAGCCGACAATGTGGAAGGGGATTATTCAATCAATTACACCACCGCCAAACTGGCGTATGAGTACAATCTACCGCTGTGGAATTTCTGGCGGGCAGCCCAGTCTTTACCCAACAAGGGGATGGACGCTGAGCGCCATGACGGTTTTCACATCAGCTACGAAGCCTGGACTGTTCGCAGCTTCGATGCTCTCCGCACGCTGAATGTGGTTTGGCAAAGCGTAAAATAGTCACAAGAAAAACGTCCTCTTATATCTTCCACTCTCGTCTTTTTTAGAACAGTTTCTTCCCGGATTGTTTTGCCAATCGGGAGACACTGAAGCGATTATCCTCCAGCGGGTCTAACACAAAGCGAGGTGGGTTTCCAAACGGCCAGGGTGCCATTCCATGCGTACGCAGCCATTTGCCAATTTCCGGGCTGTGCAGTTCCCGGCTGGCTTCACTCCAGAAGGCATCATGGTTGATTTCAACCTTGAAGGGTTCTTTACCCTCCAATTCCAAAACGATCGCATCCCATTCCGGCTTAAAATGCAAATCCCGATCCACCACCGCGACTTTAAACCCATACCCCGCACCATTGCGGCTGTGAGCACCATTATTCCAGGCTGTTACGATCATATTGACCTCCTTTGAAGCACAATTTTGCGCATTACCTTTTTCTTCTATTGTACATCAGGTGCGCAGCAGAAAGGGAGACCGGTATCAGGTTTCTATGGAGGGGTGTGAGGGTTATTCGCGCCAGTCATCCCAGCGAATACCCCTACAGTATAATTAAAATATGATCGAAATTAGCTCTGGGATTTCTCTAGACGAAGCTGAATTGCATTTCGACTTCATCCGCTCCTCCGGGCCGGGCGGGCAGAATGTCAACAAGGTTGCAACAGCAGTGCAGTTGCGCTTTGATGTGCGCAATTCCCCCGCTCTGCCACCTGAGGTGAAAGAACGCCTGGTCAAACTAGCCGGCAAGCAGGTGACCGATGAGGGCGTTCTGATTATTGAAGCGCGCAAGTATCGCACCCAGGAACAGAACCGCCTGGCTGCCACCCAGCGCCTGGTAGTTTTGATTCAAAAGGCACTTGAGAAACCTAAAATCCGCAAAGCCACCCGCCCCAGCTTAACCGCCCGGGCAGCCCGCATGGGAGACAAGAAAAAACGCGCAAATATAAAGCGTCTACGCCACTACAACCCGGACGAGTGGGAATAATCACAACTGGCTGGCAGCTGCTTCATCCAGCATCCACACCAGGCGGCCTTCCTCTGGTTGAATGCGTTGTGCCGGAATGTTGAGCGGGTCGTATTCCCCTCGCAGAACAGCCCGCAGCATGGCTGCTTTTTCCTGCCCGCTGACCATAAACACCATTTGCCGGGCTGCATTCAACACCGTGGGTGTCAGCGTCACCCGTTCTGCCGGGCGATCCTCATAAACCGCCGAAGCTGCCACCACGCCCGCATCTCCATCAGTAGGAAGCTCTGATCCCGGGAAGAGAGATGCGGTATGTCCATCCCGACCCATGCCTAGCAACACCCAATCAAAGCGCGGCCAGGGTTTTCCCTGTTCTGCAAAATCAGCCAATACCGTCCGATATGCCTGCGCTGCTTCTTCAGCGGGCAAATTCCCATTCACCAGGTGTACCTGCGAGGGAGATATCTTGAGGGGGTCAAGCACCTTGCTTTTAAACTGCCCAAAGTTGCTCTCAGGATCACTCTCCGGGACAGAGCGCTCATCCACCCAGAAGAAATGGATCTGGGTCCACGGTAAAGTCATGCGATAAGTATCACTGCCCAGCAGCCGAAACAAGCCTAAAGGCGTGTTCCCGCCGGACAGAGCAATCAGAGCCCGTGCGCGTTGTTGAACAGCCTGGTTGACTGCCAGCAAAAAATGCTGGGCAACCGCGTGTTCCAGGCTGGGCAGGTCAGGGTAAATACGGATATCTGGATTTTTGATCATAGTTTATTTTTAACACATGAAGACTGATTTGACCATGCCGGCGTAGACGCTTGCACTGACCTGGTATAAAAACTGCAACGTATTACTTGTGTTCACTTAATTTAAATCAGATAAACGGACTTAAAAAATGGAAAAGTGCGTATGAATATTTTCTATCACCCCAACCGCCCAGGGTTAATGCAGGAAAATGAAATGGTGCAGCGCATCGATTCGCTCAACGCAGCCGCAAAAGACATGATCCATCTGGCTTTGAAAGAAGGGCTGGATCTCAGTAGGCGCGCCTATCATCAAGCTACCAGCAATGAGTTCTGGCGTAACCCATATATCAAAGGGGTTGCGGATGCCTTACTGAACATGGGGTATTTTCATCTGGAAGCCGGTGATTCTACCCTGGCTCTTGCACAAGCCAAAGAAGCTTTGCATATCTACAACGAGATCAACGATCCCTTCAGCCAGGCAGCCGGTCAGCGCTTACTGGGTATGGTTTATACCCAGCAGAATGAGTTCAATAAAGCGATGTCTGCGTTAATGAAAGCACTGGATGTTGCCCGGCATTTGCCCGACCAGCGTCTGTTGGGGGAAATCACCTTAAGTATTGGACATGCCTATCTGAGCAGCAATGAATTCGAACCTGCCATCAGCGAGTTGAAAAAAGCCATGGCGATTTTTCAGCGTTATGACATCCCGGTTCCGCTCAGTTTTACTTACATCTTTCTCGCCAATGCCTACAAAATGCAGGGGGATTATGAGACTTTTCAACAGTATCTTTTACGAGCTTCAGAACTAGCCGAGGATATGCGCGTTCACCCGGTTACGATTGAAGTGCTGCAGCAAAAAGGACAGAATGAACTAAGGCAGGGGAATCTGTATGCCGCCACAGAATTTTTTGAACAAGCCAGCCAACTGGCCAGCCAGCAGGGTTACCAGATAGCAAAAATTTCAAGCCAGCTCTGGCTCAGCGAGATTGATCATTATCGTAACGATCTGGATGCTGCTTACCAAAAATTACAGAACGCACTGACAGATGCCCAAAACCACCACTATGAAGAAGGTTGCCTGCGGGCAAATCGCAAACTGGCTTTGATTTCCGCAGAAAAAGGTGAATATAAACAGGCTTATGATTATTTTCAGGATTTCTACCAGGCTGAGCAGCGCATCAAACGTGAACGCACGGACTTAAAACATGTAACCCTGGAAACTCTGATTCGTACCGAGGCGCTTCAAAAAGAAGCCCAAATCCTGCAAACCAAAAATGATCAAATTGAGAAGGAAATTGTAGAGCGCAAATGGGTAGAAGAGGCCTTGCGTCAGAGCGAAGACAAATATAGGCGGGCACTAAATCTCGACCCAACGACCTCGGTCAACACCCTGCGTTACTTTTATGATCTGGCGGATCAGGAAATTCAACGGGTTAATCGTTATCCGCACCCGTTATCTTTGATCATACTGGATATCCACCAGTTCCATGCAGTTAACGAACGTTTCGGGTATATCGCCGGGGACCAGGTACTGCTATGGGTTGCCCGCCGGCTCAAGGACTTGCTGCGCTCCGTGGATGTGATCGGCAGATATGGGGGCGATGCTTTTATCCTCTTGCTGCCTGAAACCAACCTGGAAAACGCCCAAAAAGTCTCCCAGCGCATTCAGCACCATTTTACAAAATCCCAGCTTGAGGTGGCAGACGAAAAACTGAATTTGTCCTTCCACATGGGTGTGGTTGAATATGAAAAGGGTTTACCGGTGGATCTCTATATTCAACGGGGCGATCAGGCGCTTCAGCGTTCGAAACAACAGCCTGAATCGTAATAATCTGCGGTAAGGGTTGACTTTTTTTTACCACTACCTGATACAGGCTATTTCCATTTAATAACTCGCTTTATCTGCATCCCGGAACACCCATTTCTAAAGATTCGGGTAGAATGAAGGTTAAAGAAACAGGTGAGTAGTACGATGAAACAGGAAAAAATCAGAATTCTGGAACAGAGAATTTTACAAACCGAGGATTTGCTGGAAAAAGCAAAATTATTAAATGAGCTGGCTCTCGTCCTGGAAGACAGCAATCTTTCCCAAGGCATCCGCGTCATCGACGAGGCTGTTCAAATAACCCAGAAACTCACTGACAACGACCCGGAAGTTGCCACCGTGATTGCTAACAGTTTGTTCACCCGGGGTCTGCTCAATCTGGAAACAACCAACTACGAATTTGCGATCTCCAGTATCTATCAAGCCCTGCCTTTGATTGCCCGCTTCAAGGACGATCTATTAACCGGGCGTGCTTTTGAGGTTTTAGCCAAAGCCAATTTTATTCTGGGAAACACGCCGGAAGGATTTGAGTTTTGCTGGCAGGCGTTAGGTTTTTATGAAAATCTATCTAACCGGCGCTGGCAATCCGGTCTTTATAATCTGGTTGGGCGTGAATATCTCGAGATGGGTCAATTTGAGTGGGCCGAACGTTATTTCCAACTGGCTTTTGACCAATTAATAGAAATGGAAACGAATAAATCGCATGCCGACATTCATCTTAATTTAAGCCTCCTCAGATCTCGTAGCGGAGAATTTGACCAGGCTGTTCAGCATGCTAATACAGCCATTCAAATCTTTGAAATAAATAACGCCAACGACAAACTCATCTATGCACTGATAACCCTGGCGCGCATCTATGAAGATCAAAAAGAATTTGATCAGGGCGTTCAATGCCTGCAAAAAGCGCTGAGTATCTGTGAAGAAAACGGAATGTATTATCGACAGGTGCAGGTGTTATTGGCATTCGGACAAAATTTACTCGAACAGAAAATTTATGATGCCTCTTTCGAGCGCTTAAATCAGGCTTTGGCGCTTAGTGAGCGTCTCAATATGCGCCGCGAGGGTTACAAAATCCATCGCTCCCTGGCTCGCGGGTATAAACAGGTTGGCAGTTTTGATCGCTCTCTGGAGCATTTTGAAAACTTTTACCGGCTGGAAAAACAAAACGAAAAAGACCAGGATGTGCAAAGAATTCGCAGCCTCGAAATCCTGCGGCAGGTGGAACCCATTCGTAAAAGCCTAAAACCGTTTAGCGATCAGAGCCGCGGGTTACGGGAACAATTGGATCAGATGCGCCAATCCCAGGTTTCCCAGAATCCATTGGTCATATCCGATCCGCTCACCGGCTTACTCAACCGCAAACATTTCCTCACCATTCTGGAAAACGACCATCTCAATATTGAACATTATGGCAGCAAAGTCGCCATGATCATGCTGGACGTGGATCAATTTAAGAAAGTAAACCAAACCTATGGCAACCTGATCGCCGACCAGATTCTGGTGGGTTTAGCCAGTCTGATTCGGGATGAGTTTCCACTGCCGGATCTAGTCTGGCGTATCAGCGGTGAAGAGTTTGTCATTTTATTACCGAATACCGATTTGCAGCAGGCCCAGGTTCTGGCTGAGGAATTGCTCCAACAGGTGCGCGAACACATCTTTGAGATTGAAAATCTGAAAATTAATATCACCATTACCATGGGAATCGCCTGTACCAGCGCCAATACCGAAAAAAGGGTGGACACATTATTACAGCAAGCCAGCCAGGCCTGGACAAAAGCCAAACAAGCCGGTGGCAATCAGGTGGTCATTTGGCAATCAGCCCTGGCGCATGGAGAAAGTTAAAACAGGTGGAACCAATCTGTTCCAAAGATAATGGAACCAGCCAGGATCAGAAAGATAACAAGCAGAACCACACCACAGCCGCAGCCCATACAACCCTGACCAAAGCCAAACCGATCCTGCAGCCAATCAAAAACCTTGTCCAGCAAGAATAATTTCAACAAACCCAGCAAACAGCCACTGCGATCTCTCATCATGTCATGATCCTTTCTGTTCTTTAATTAAAACTCGTAAAAGAGATTGTATCATTCTTTAATACGGATTATCTGTGATTAAGTTGCGGGAGAGAGAAAGCAAACCCCCGCAATGCGAGGGCGTAGGCGATAAGAGAAAGGCGAACCCCCGCAATGCGAGGGCGTAGGATAAAGGCTAAAGGCTAAAGGCTAAAGCTAAAAGCCAATAACCAGGCCTCAAATGATCTCTCAAACATCGAATAATCCATCCTCCCCCTCTCCAACGTGTTGGAGAGGGGGCCGGGGGGTGAGGTGGTCTCTCTAGCTCATAGCTGATCGCTCATGGCTGATAGCTGAAATAACCTCACAAATAGTGAACAATTCATGCTCCCCCTCTCCAGTACGTGGAGAGGGGGCCGAGGGTGAGGTGGTTTCGCTAGCTAAAAGCTTAAAGCCCAAAGCAACAAACCAGACTTGGATTAACCTCTCAAACATCGAATAATTCATCCTCCCCCTCTCCAACGTGTTGGAGAGGGGGCCGGGGGGTGAGGTGGTTTTCAATTCTGTAATTAACAATTTCCCCCCTTTTTTTTATATCTTTCGCTTTTATTGTTGTACAATCAATAAAAGGAGAGCTTTATGGTAACAGGTGAGGAAGTATTCCAAATCGCGCAAGCTCACTTCCCGGAAAACAATATTTCGTGGGTGGAAGAATTGGGTGTCTGGGTGCGCCAAAATTACCGTGTCCACTTTACCGATCGCAAACCGGTGGTCTACAAGTTTAATGTTGAACCCGATTGGCTGGATAGCAGTGTACATGAATATCGCGTGAGCGAGCTGTTAGCAAAAAAAGGCTTACCCACTTCCCCGGTGCTGGTGGTGGACGATAGCAAACGGGAAATCCCATATTCTTACATCGCAGTGGAACAAGGGCCGGGTGACCGGCTCGACCGCTGGATGCGCATTAAAACCGATGATGAAATTACGCACATGTACCGTGCAATTGGCCGGTTTTACAAACATGTCCATGAGATCGAAGGACAGACATCCGGTGTTTGGGTCAATGACCCCAATCAGGTGATGGATATTTCCCCTACCGAATATCTTTTTGAAAATGAAATTGTTGGTGGCAGCGGGGAAGCCCTGGTTAACAAAGGCGCTATAAATAAACTTGTACACCAGCGCATCATCGATACCTGGCAGGCGAACCTGCCTTACTTAAAAAACCATAAACCAGTTATGGTGCATGGCAGCCCCTTCCCCTGGACAATTTATCTCGAGAATGAGAAAAGAGACTGGCAGGTGACTCACATCACCGGGCTGGCAGAAACCTTTTGGTGGGATGGGGCTTATGATCTGGCATTCTTAATTGAACCACCGTTTACTTTCATGTTTGACCAGTGGCGGATAGCCTTTCTTCAGGGCTACGGTGTCAAACCAGATATCCGGCGATTAATGCTCTACCGCCTGCTGCAAATCCTTTGTGCGGTCAATAATGTTTATAAACAGCCGCATATGGCTCAGGAAGAAACCTGGAGACAAAGCGCCTTAAATTCGATCCCCGGGTTGTTAAAAAGCCTGGAAACAACTTTAAAGTAAACGCTTGTAATTTGATCTGGTTTAGCTGAACCGGTTAACCGGTAAACGGTTTTCGCGTTGTAAATGATGATTCAGGCTGAAAAGTAAAATAAAGTTGACCACAAACAGAAGCAGCAGGACGAATACACCTAGTTGTCCTAAAATAATTGGCATCACGTCCATTTGTTCAGAGATGGGCAATATTGGCACCAGACCGGAAAGAAGTGCGAAAAAATTCCAGAGCCCATGGATTCCAACCGCCAGCAGATAAGTCAGAAACGCCCTAAGCCATTTACCTTCATAAAAAGCACTGGCCAGCCCCCAACCGACCATTCCAGATAAAGCAACATGCAGTATGCCGGTTCCAGTGCGAGCAAACAACAAGACCAGCCATTGAGAATCCGCCGGAATACCCACTGCTCCCAGGCTTTCCAGTATTGCAAAGCAGGCTCCGCCTATCAAGCCACCGACAAAGCCCTGAGAGGGGGTCAGGCGTTTACCAGCCAGAAACCAAATCGCCATCGGTTTCAACAATTCCTCGATTAACGGAACCAGGACCGACACAACCAAAATACTGCCTGTCAAAACTGCAGGGTTGCTAAGAAGTTGAACGATGAATTGTTCTGCATCCACCGGATTAATCATTCCATTCGAAGCTTGCTCTCCAAATTGCATGATCTGAGTTAAAAGTTCTGGTTGACCCAGGAGCCAAAAGGTGATGAAAATAAAAATCACAAAAAAGACGACCATTTCTGCTGCTAAAACAATCGGCATCGTCAATGAGAAATTGAAAGCCACTGCCCCCCAGGCTCGTAACTGATTTCCCAGGCTTAATTTGCGTGCACCCACCCAGAAAAAGAAAAGGATCGGAACCAGTACCAACGGAAGGATCAATAAAGAAGTGATGAAGTTAAACACCTGATTATGGCTGGTGAAGCCGACAAACAATAAAGAACTCAGCCAGACGATTACCCCGAAAATCATCAGGCTATGCTGCCAGGCGGGTTTGATCACCGGCAAAAGCTTTCCTTTCCAGGCATAAATAACCGTAATCAATCCTGGTACAAATGCAACCCCAACCAGCAGAGATGTCCAGCCCAGCACTAGCAGCACCCCCGCTTCTGCAGCAGAAGAGGGGTCAAGCAGTGAGCTAAAAAATCCGATGGCCAGCATTACACCCCCGCCCGCCAGGCTGGTTAAACAACCCAAGCTGGAGATAACAGCCTGGGCAATTGCGTAATTTTTAGCGCGTCCCTGTAACATGAACGCTGAACTCCCTATTTTTCGCGAATCGTAATCGAAATGATTTTATCCAGATTGGCGGGTTTGATGCCTTGTTGTGGATCAACTGCTGCCAGGTTTTTGGCCACATCCATGCCGGAAACCACTTTCCCAAAGACAGTATAACCGCCATCCAGCGCTGATTGAGCTGCATAGGTGATGAAGAACTGGCTGCCATTGGTATCAGCTCCTGAATTCGCCATCCCCAACACTCCTTCAGAGTCAAATTTCAGGTCAGAAATCTCGTTAGCAAACATATAACCCGGGCCGCCAATCCCTAACCCGCTGGGGTCTCCCACCTGAGCAACGAATCCGGGAATCACGCGGTGGAATTCCACATTGTTGTAAAAACCCTGGTTGGCTAAAAACACAAAACTATTGACTGTTAAAGGAGCTTTATCCGGATAAAGGTCTACAACAATATCGCCCTTGGTGGTGCTGATGGTTGCTTCATAGGTTTTTGATTTATCAACAATCATCGGTGGGCATTCCATAAACCGGTTTTTATCCATCTCAGCCAGTTTTAAAATGCTGGAGAGGGTGTTATAGTCATAAGTAGCACCATAGGGGATTCCGTTTAAGACGATAAAGACCGTTGGGGTAGCGGTTATGCCCAAATTTTCAGTGGCAACGATATACGAGGTGGTGATTTTATTGATGATTTCCTGGCTGTTATAGTCTTCAGTGAATTCTTTCTCATCCAGCTTCAACTGTTTTGCCAACCCGAGAAAGTAATCAAAAACAGTATCCTCTCCGGAAAGACCAGACCAGGCCTGTTGGTTGTCAAAAAGCAGGTCGTGCATTTCGAAGAATTTTTCCTGAACGCCGGCTGCTTCTGCTGCCCGGTGAGCCGCCATGGCATTCGGATGAATACTGATTAAAGGCAGATTGCGGAAAATCAAATTAACTTTATCGGCATGATCATTATAGAATTTTTCCAGTTGCGGTTTTGCCTGAGCACAGTACGGACATTGAAAATCACTATATTCGATAATCGAAACTTCAGCATTCAGTGAACCTTTCACCCAATCTCCATTTTCTGAGAGTGGGATGGGAGGTGCCTGGCCGGCTGGCACTTCCGGAAGCAAGCTTCTTAAAGTACACAGGGTTGCTTCTCCAGACATGTTAGGCACAAACGCACCCGCTGGTTGATTTACTGTCGGGTTATTTCCTGTCTGAGCAGCTGTTCCCGGGTTACCTTCTTTGGGGGTACAAGCTGCCAACAGCAGGGAAAAAATCATTAACACAAATAACAGTTTTCCATATTTTTTCATTAACAGAGATCCTGCCTTTCTTTAATTCTTAACTCTTTTTGAAATTTCATTCATTACAACCTGGCGCAATTCGCTCTGTACCTGCTCAAAGGTTTGAGCAGCATTGATTTTCCGCCAGCGTAGCGGTTCGTTAGCTGCCAGGGTTAAGTATCCATCCCGGACGCGTTGGTGGAAAGCCAGGGTAAAAGCATCCAGGCGATTCCACTCTCCCCCACTTAGTTTTCGACGATTCAACCCTTCTTCTACATCCAGATCCAGGAGGATCGTCAGATCCGGATATAATCCACCGGTTGAAAAATCGAGTAATTTTTTCAGGGTATCGAGATCAACGCCATGCCCATAACCCTGATAAGCCAGGGTGGAATCGGCGTAGCGATCACATAACACGATCATACCTTCGTCCAGTTTTGGGCGAATGATTTCCTCCACATGTTGTGCTCGGGAGGCCAGATAGAGCAGTATCTCTGTGCGGGGATGCATGGCAGTATTTTCGAGATCATGTAAAACTGTGCGGATCTGGTTTCCAATTTCAGTTCCACCTGGTTCTCGGGTGGTGTACAAATGATAGCCTTGCTCCATTAGCCAGTTAGCTAGAGCCTGCAATTGCGAACTTTTCCCACTTCCATCCGGGCCTTCCAGTGTTATAAACATAGGTCTTATTCCCTGAATATTCGCACCCGCCGGTTGGGGTCTTTCCCATAGGAATGAGAAACCAGCTCAGACTGGCGCGCCATTTCATGTTGTAGACGCCGGATAGCGGAAGAGGCTGGCGGCAAATCGGCCCAGCGCTGGCCATTCAAGACCGCGCGAATGCCATCTTCGGTTGCCTGAGAAGCATACTGCCATTCATCCATTTGCGTCAGATTATGGGTATTGAGATTATAAATTTCGATTAACGTTTTCTCCATCTGATTGATGGTGTTCGAACGCAGGAAATAAAGCGGGGTTCCCCGTTCTTCGGCCTCCATTAATACTTGCTGGCGTGAGCGATAATAGGTGCGCAGCGTCATGATAATGTCCGCTTCCTCTGGGGCGCGCACAATAATCGCTGGGACAGATAAGCGTTTGGCGGCCTGTTCCAGCCGGTTGCGAGCAACACCATACGGGAAAATCTTCACCGGCAGCAGCCTGCCGGTCTCCGGGTCACTCTTTGGCGCCGGCGCCTGTGCCTGTGTTGGAACAGGTCTCTGGGAAGTGTCCTGCCGTCCATTTTCGCCGAAACGTCGCATTCCCTGGGACATATTCCCGCGCGCAGTGACAGAGGGTGCGGATGTTTTTTCAATCTTGATCTCGTTGTTTTGATCGCGATAGCGTTTTTCGGGCGGCAATGGATAGCCGCGTAACAGGGAATCGACGGCTTCTGAAACATCCGGGTGCACTGCTACCCGATTGCGCTCCTGAATTTCAACCAGCACATCAAAGGTAGGAGGTGAGCGCCGTTCCAGTACGGTTTTCTGTGTTCCCCGCCGGCGGGCTTCCTCGTCTGAGAGAGTGACCGACTCGATCCCTCCAATCAGATCAGAGAGTGTCGGGTTTAAGAGCAGGTTTTCCAGGGTGCGGCCATGAGCAGTGGCGATCAATTGCACTCCCCGCTCCGCAATGGTGCGAGCAGCTAGTGCTTCCAATTCGCGCCCAATTTCATCAATCACAATCACTTCCGGGTTGTGATTCTCTACCGCTTCAATCATCACCTCATGTTGCAAAGAGGGTTTCATCACCTGCATCCGGCGGGCCAAGCCGACGGCTGGGTGAGGTACATCCCCGTCACCACCAATTTCATTGGAAGTGTCCACAATGACCACACGTTTTTTATCCGCCAGAATTCGGGCGGCTTCTCGCAGCATGGTGGTCTTTCCAATTCCCGGTTTACCCAGTAAGAGGACGCTCTTTTCTGACAAAATTAAATCTTCCAGGATGTCGATGGTGCCGTAGACCGCCCGGCCAACCCGGCAGGTCAGCCCAACAATATGCCCGCGGCGGCTGCGAATGGCGGAAATTCGATGCAAAGTACGTTCCATCCCGGCGCGGTTATCCGCGTCAAATTCTCCAATACGGGAGACGACAAAATCTATATCTGAATGAGTAACATCATTTTCAGATAAGGGAATTTCTGAATCAACAAAACGAGCCTTAGGAATCCTCCCCAGGTCCATCACAATCTCGATTAAATTGTCGCTATTATCTGCTTTTTCCAAAGCCCTGGCAATTTCAAGCGGTAAAACCCCTATCAGAGCCTGTAAATCATCTGTTATTTTTTTTTGTTCCATTCGTACGACTAAATTTCCTGTTTTTTCAGTGTCAGGCGTTTGCCTGTTTTTGTTTCATAATAATCTTTTCAGTGAATTTCAATTGGAATTTCCTGAGCAATTACTTTGATGGGATTATATCATTAGACGGTTCATTTATCAGGGTTGTGTTTTGCATGATCGGAGAGGTTGGTTCCGTGCTGTGAGATTCCAACACCTTGCGGATGGTAGCTGGCACATTCACCCGCTGGTGGTTGATCAGATAACGCACCAATAAAATTTTTCGTGAGCCGGGGGAGCCACCCAGGTTTTCGGCGGCTGAATTCAGCCAGGATTGGTAATCGCGAACTGCCACGTAAATTGGGCGGCTGCTCGAGGAATTCACAAAATGCAGTAAAGCGGAAAATATTTTCTCTGGTTCATGAATATTCGGGTGTACCACAGGGTTTAGAAAAACACCTTTGGGTCCATCCAGCGACTCAACAAAAGCCAGCATTTCTCCATCCACATGGTACACAAAACCACGAAAAGGACGCTTATCTATCGCCTCCGCGCTTTGCATCAGCGGAGGTACAACCGTATGGTAGAGCGAGTTGAGGTTGTGTTGGTCGATCGGTTGGAAAGAACGCCACGGTTGCTCCTTCCCATCCGGTTGAATAGTTGTGGCAAAACGCCATACCTGCTGGCGACCATAAATTCCAAAACCGGAGAGGCGCAGCATTTCAAGCAAGGGCGACTCTTCATCGATTTCAGCCAATAAACGTAAAGCCCCACGACCACCACATTCCCAAACCAGGTGATCCAGCAGAGCCAGCAAACCGCGATCTATCAGATTTGATTCAGGTGCCAAAAAACTCAGACGGGCGTTCTGGTCGCCCTGATTTAATTTAATCTGCCCAATAAAAGGGAGGGAGCCTTTTCCGGGTAAGGCAATACCGCTATACGTGCTGTAATCCATTCGCAGGTACCCCAACAAGGAGGATACCCCCAGCGGGCTGCCATGCGTGGCTTGTAAAGCACTATCGGTAGACAAAATCTGGTTACGAAAACGCCACAGGTGACGTACATCCAGCCAGTCAAAAGGTCTTATTTCGATGGAAACATCTCCAGAAAATAGCGGTGGAAACGATTATCATCGGTCAATTCCGGGTGAAAAACCGTCGCCAGCCAGTTACCCTGCCGGGCAGCCACGATCTTGTCAGGTTCAATTTGAGCCAGGATCTCGACGCCTTCTCCTACAGAATCAATAATGGGCGCGCGGATGAACACTGCCGGAAAAGTCGCTTTGTCCGCACCTAGGTGATTTAATACCGGAACAGAGATCTCCCGCATAAAGCTATCTACCTGCCGCCCGAAAGCATTGCGGACAACGTGAATGTCCATCAAGCCCAGACGTTGGTGCTGATTCTGTTTGTCTTTGGAGAGCAGAATAGCTCCGGCGCAGGTGCCCCAAACCGGATGTGTTTGGGCAAATTTACGCAAAGCCGGCATCAGATCAAAATCATTGGCTAGTTTTGCCATGCTGGTGGATTCTCCGCCCGGCATGATGAGACCGTCCAACCCTTCGAGATGCTGGCTGAGGCGCACCTGAGTCGTTTCAACGCCCAGTTCGCTTAACATCGCCTGATGCTCTCTGAAAGCACCCTGTAAAGCCAGAACGCCAATCCGCATACTTATTACCAGCCTCTTTCAGCCATCAATTCACTTTCAGGTAAAGTGGAAATCTGGCGGCCAACCATAGGTTCACCCAAATTGCGGCTGATCTCAGCCAGGATTTTCGGTTCGTTATAATGGGTGACTGCTTTGACGATGGCAGCTGCCCGTTTTGCCGGGTCACCGGATTTAAAGATGCCCGAGCCAACGAAAACACCGTCTACTCCTAATTGCATCATTAAAGCAGCATCCGCCGGGGTGGCAACGCCGCCTGCGGCAAAATTAACCACCGGCAATTTCCCGGTTTTATGAATTTCCAGGACCAGTTCGAAGGGAGCGCCGATGTTCTTGGCGTAGGTCATTAACTCTTCAACTGGCAACACTTGCAGGTGCTTAATTTCACCCAATACAGTACGCGCATGCCGGACAGCTTCGACCACATCGCCGGTACCAGCTTCACCCTTGGTGCGCATCATCGCAGCGCCTTCGCCAATCCGGCGTAAAGCTTCGCCCAGGTTACGGCAACCGCAGACAAAGGGCACTTTAAAATCGTGTTTGTAGATGTGATGGCTTTCATCCGCCGGGGTCAACACCTCGGATTCATCGACATAGTCCACACCTAAAGCTTCCAGGATTTGGGCTTCCACGAAATGCCCAATCCGGCATTTTGCCATCACCGGGATACTGACAGTATCCATAATCTTAAGGATCAATTCAGGGTCGCTCATGCGTGCCACCCCGCCGTCCGCACGGATATCCGCCGGGACGCGTTCCAGTGCCATGACTGCACAGGCACCTGCATCCTCTGCAATACGGGCATGTTCTACTGTTACCACATCCATAATGACGCCGCCTTTCAGCATTTGCGCCAATCCTTTTTTAACGGCAAAGGTACCGCTTTCATCTGCCATGTTATCCTCCTGAAGGAAATCTATTCTCACTGCGATTCTACCACGCAGGCAGCCGTGATTCAAACAAAAGAGTACTTCACCTCATACAGTTTCATCGAATTATGGGAATAAAACTGCCCATTCGCGATAAGCATATTCTTCAACCAGGGACAAACATTTCACGCAAGGCTACTCGCCACGGGACACTGGCTGCGAGCTTTTATTTATTCTACCGGATAGCTTTTTTCCTGCCAGAGTTGGAAACCACCTTTGAGAGCGCTGACTTTTTTATATCCTCTTGCCATTAACATTGACGCCGCACCGGCGCTTGAATTTTCAGCCGGTCAGGTGCAGTAGGTGATAATCCAACTGTTGGGGTCCAGTTCTGTAAAGCGACTTTCCACTTCCTCTTCTGGCATGGAAATGGCGCCGGGAATATGGCTGGCATTGTAGGAAGAAAGGCTGCGAGTATCCACAAAGACAGCCGTGCCGTTATCAAAGGCTGCTTTGGCATCTTCAACGGAGACACGTTCCACCTGCGGGAAAGGAATATTCGGGTTCTGTGTGTTGGTAGAACCCTGAGGAGATTGCCCTGCCTGAACCAGTAATACCACCACCGCAGCTACTAACATCAAGCCGCCGATTAGAATCACCCAGATAGCTGGATCAACTTTCTTGTTTTTTGGGGTTTGCTTTGCCAATTTCTACTCCTGGAAAGGGTAATCTGTCAATCTTTCATATTTGATTGATTGGTAGTATATCGTATATGGCAGCAATTACAATCTTATTTCCAGGCTTATTAATAAACTCTAATGATTCATCTACGTCTTAATGATATTGGCTTTGACTGCCACCCAAAGCAAAATAGCAAAAATAAGGATCAAAAAGCTGCCCCCAACAAACACCCATTTTAAGGAAGTAAAGACTCCAGCTAGGCTGGCAAGCAATTCCATTCTTTGGGGGTAACGGAACATCACCACCATGTTGGAGATATTTTCCAAAAAATCAAACAGGATACCCAACAGAGGAACCAGATTTAGAAGACGCAGCTTTGATTCTTCGACAACTGTTTTGCCCAGGAACCAGCTAATCGAATTGATCAGAAAGATTGCGTAAATAAAAGGCCAGATGATGTCAAAAGCAACCCGTGAATCAACATAATAATAACGACCTTCTTGCCCATATTCTTCCGCCATTTGAAAGAGCTGCGCTTTTGAGTAATAAAACAGCGTATCTGGTGTTTGGGTCGTGCCAAGGATTGGTTCTGCCCGGGTGGTTTCAGTGGGTAATATCATTACCAGAAAAAGTAAGAATAAAGCCAGGCATATAAAAACAACCCAAATAGTTGTTTTTTGGTAAAAATACTCTGAGAGTCTTTGCATGTGGGCTCCAAGTAAAGAAGAATCGTCGATCTCCTTTTCATTTTACCTTTTTTCGCAATTAAGTTATCAAAAACCGGATTTTATTTTAGTTTTTTCTGGATTATTTGGAAGCTACCAAGAAGATTTTTTTCGATGCAGGTTTCTGGCAATCAGGATAACGATCGCCACGACGGCACACATCACAGCAGCCGTCAAAAAATGATAGCGGATTGAAGTAAACCCAAAAATCCTGCTGCTGATCGAAAAGATAAATGGGGAGATAAACTGCCCGGCAAACATGGCGCTGGTATTGAGCGATAATGCCCAACCGCTTACCTCGGATGAAACCTGATTCGAAACCGTCAGGGCCGTGTAAGGCACCAGAGTACCGATTCCCATGCCAATGATAAAGACCGCCAAGGCAATTAACCAAAAATGATGTGCCGTAAAAAGAATCATGAACCCTAAAGCCGATATGCCTAAACTTGCTATCGCGGTGCCGTTCTTAAAAATCCGATAGATGCGATTAAAACTCACGGCCACCAGGAATTGTGCGCCCTGATAAAAGGCAATGGCAATTCCACTTTCGGCTGAATCGCCCAGATTGGTATCTTTCAGATAAAAAGCCATATTGTTGGAAATTAAATTAAAGATGACGATCGAGAACATGGTAAACAAAACAACCATATATACCAGGGTGGGTAATTTCCTGCTGGTTTCTTTTCCATTCGTGGAAACCGGCGGTTCAGGTAGATGAAAATAAACCAGGATAAAGACCAGCATACCGATCCCATAAGCACCTAAAGCAAAGCGCCAGTTATACAGCGCCAGCCAACCGGAAATCAGTGACATGAAAACAGCGGTAATGGTTGCCACTGCCGATGAAAAACCCATCAGAAAGGTCCGCTTTTCTCCGTTGTATAAATCAGCAATCAAAGAAAAAGACATAGGGGTCACCATTCCCAGGCTGATCCCCAGAATCGCCCGCAGGAATAAAAGCAAGGCAAAGGACTCAGTAAAAGCGGAGCCAACGCCGGAGATGGCGTAAACCACCAGCCCGATTAACAGGATATGGCGCTTCTGAAAACGTAAGGTCAGGCGCCCGGAAACCAGGCTGAAGGGGATCATGAACAGTGCTGGAAAATTTAAAAACATTTGCAATTGCAATTTGGTTGTCTCGGGAAAGGATAGCTGGATGCGCCCCAGCGCGGGAGCCACAGCCGTGACTGCCAGAACAGCCAGTGTGGACAGCGACAATACAGCAATGGTTTGAATTTTCGATGAAGGGTCAGGGGTTGGTTTCAAATAAGTCTCCGGGGGCAATTATCCTGGTTATGAAATTTTCTGGTTAGCTTTACTCGGTTTGCGGGTAAACATCCAGATGGCAAACACACCGGCGGCGATCAGCGTCAGCCAGCCACCGGTAAGAAAATAATCACGAATGGATTGAAAAGCAAAGGTTTTTTCCAGCAGGTTAAATGCCAGCGGAGAGATGAACTGACCCAGATAGATGCTACTGTTGATAACAGCCATCGCCGGGCCATTTAATTCGCTGGTCACCTGATTGGCAGTGGAGAGAAACAGGGTAGGCATCAAGACTCCAATGCCAAGGCCGGAAACAAACAGAGCTACCAAAACGAGTGAGTAAGTTTGCACATAAACCAGAGCCAACAAACCAATCCCCAAGCTGATAATCCCCAACAGGGTAAAATATGATTTTAATCTTTTGCGAAGCCATCCAAAGAACAGCCCAACCAGGAAAGCAGAGGTATTCATCGTAGCAATACTGACACCGCTTTGTCCGGCATCCCCAATCCCGGTGTCCTGCAGAAAAAGGGCGATGCGGGTGGGGAGCAGGTAAAAAGCGATCATTAACAAAACCATGAGAAAGCCGAGTCCATAAACCCCAGCCGGTAATTTCTCCGGGCTGGAAGCCTGTATCTTTTCGGTTTTGGGCGGCTCAGGCAGAAAGAAAATTACCAGCAGCAGAGCGATCAGGCTCACCAGATAGACCCCAAAGGCTAGCCGCCAGCTAATCTGTGCCAACCAACCCGCCAACAAGGTCAAGACAACGCCACCCATCGTTCCAACTGCTGAGGACAGCCCCATCGTGGAGGAACGCTCCTCACCCTGATAAAAATCAGCAATCAGCGTGAGCGATAAGGCCGAAATCAACCCGGTGCCCACCCCCAATAAAGCGCGCATAACGAGCAGGCTGGTCATGCTGTTCATCAGCCCACCACCAAAGCCAGCCAGCAGATAGATCCCCAGGCCAACAAACAGAATACGCCGTTTGGAATAGGTTAACGATAACCGCCCGGACAGCAAACTGAAAGGAATGATGAACAGGGGTGTCAGTGTCAGAATCATTTGAATGGTTAACTCGCTGGCGTCCGGAAAAGCCTGCTGAATGCGACCCAAAGCCGGAGAAACAGCCGCCCCCGAAAGCACTGAGAGGAAAGCTAAAGAAAGGATAGCAGGCTTAAGCATTTGCGATTTTTTCATGACACTCTTTTGATTTCCGTTAAGTCACACCACACAATGACGAACACATTAAGCTGTATTGTACATTATATTTCGTGGATTTATTTTTTCCCCAGCAATTTAAGGTGTGCGTCCAATAGACGTTCCTGATCCATCTTCATAATCTCACGGTCATAGGTCAGAAAGCCGTTAATCTCATATTCCACGTCACAGATTTCAGTGTAGATGGCAGCCACCAATCCTTTTTCTTTGAGAAGCAGCAGCCTCTCCAGCAGCTTAAGATACCAGTTGGTTAGTTCTGCCTTGCTTTTCACCATGCGATAGGCAAACAATTTCTCCTCCTGCCAGAGGTGCCCCTCTATCTTTAACCCGATCCCGCCGAATTCAGAGAGTGCCACCGCCCGTTCTTTTTCCACCCTCGGCATGGCCGGTCCAACGTATTTATGGATCGAGTAAATATCCCCATTTCCCTGGTCAAACCAACCCGAGGCGGCATCCACCAGGCGCGATGGGTCTTTGGCTTTAACCCAGTCCCCGATCTCTCGCGCGTTGAACTGTCCCCAGGATTCGTTGAACGGTACCCATACTACAATGCTGGGATGATTGTGCAGGTGTTCCAGCATCGCTTTCAATTCCTGTCTGAAGTTCTCGCGTATCTGTTCATCCTCACGCCCAAACCAGTGGTAGCGACGGTCGTCGCGAATCTTGAGGTTGAGCAAAAAGCCCATGCCCAGCACCAGCGTATGCGGTACAATTCCTCCACAAGGCATATCCTGCCAGACCAACATGCCCAGGCGGTCGCAATGGTAATACCAGCGCGCCGGCTCCACCTTGATATGCTTGCGGATCATGTTCATCCCTAGCGATTTGCAGAACTCAATATCAAAGCGTAAGGCTTCATCGGTCGGTGCGGTGTAAAGACCGTCTGGCCAGTAGCCCTGATCCAACGGTCCATACTGAAAAATCTCCTGACCATTCAGCAGAATGCGGGGAATTCCCTGCCCATCTTTTTGCAGGCAAATTTCCCGGAAGCCGCAGTAAGACTGCACCTGGTCCACCTCCTGTTTCCCATGGAATAAGCTGATCCTGAGACCGTATAGAAAGGGGTCTTCCGGTGACCATAAGCGGGCACGCTCATATGGCAAGATGATTTCCTCTCCCGCAGCACCAGTAACCTGAACCAGGGTTTGCTGCTCTTCCAGCAGTTGGATCTGAATGTGGTGACCAGGCGCTGCATCCGATAGCTGCACGGTCATTTTCAGTTGGCAGGGATGAATTGCAGGAGTTAGTGAAATATTATGGATAAACACATTTGGGACAGCTTCCAGCCAGACCGTTTGCCAGATGCCAGAAACCGCACTGTAAAACACAAAGCCAGGTTTGAGCGTTTGCTTGCCGCGTTCCTGCCGCCCGGAACTGGTTGGGTCTTGCACGCGGATAACCAGTTGATTTTCAGCCCCATAGTGCACACAGGTGGTCAATTCAAAGGTGAAGGGGTCATACCCGCCCTGATGCTGCCCCAAATACTGATCGTTGCACCAACCCTGGGCCTGCCAATCGACTGCCCCAAAGTGCAGCAAGACGCGTTTATGTTTCCATTCGGCCGGAATATAAATGCTGCGCCGGTACCAGAGTTGTTCCTCCGGCTGCAAAGGCCTTCCGACACCGGAAAGGGAGGATTCGACTGCAAAGGGCACCAGAATATACCCCTCATAGCTGAGTGGAACTGCTTCACCTACTGCCGTAATGGCATATTCCCACAGTCCATTCAGGTTTAGCCAGTCCGCGCGCTGCATCTGTGGGCGCGGATATTCCGGTAACGGGCAATGCGGGTCAACCTGTCCTGCCCAGCGGGTTTGGATTTTACCAGGTATTGGCGCCCAATCCTTCGTGTTCATTCCCCAGCCTCGATTTGCCGGGATAATTTTGGAATGCGCAGAAGGGGGAAAATCGCCCCTAAATTGATGACTGCGGCGGCATAATAAATCACCGGGGTGGGGATAAAACCAGCTTCACCATTCAACAAGGTGGGTATCCCAAACGCATGGATCAACCAGGAACCGATGGCCGGGCCAATCACCATGGGCAGCATCACCGTAAATACCATGCGCACACCCTGGAACTGACCGCGCTGCTGGGCCGGGTACAGGTCTTTCATCCAGGCGCCGGCGACAATGCCAAAGGCCGCCATCGTGACTGTCTGCAGAATACCTGCCACCAACAGAAATGGAATGCCGCGGGCAAGCGCGAAAATGAGTGCGGTGACAGCGCTGGCAGACACCATCCAGAGAATAAAGGTGCGCCTAGGAATACGATCGACCAGCATCCCCAGGGGGATCGTGCTGAGGGCGGTAACCACCAGGACGCCGCCCATAATCAGCCCCATGGTGCCTTTGTCATAGCCCAGAAAATGTTCAATATAAATGAGCAGATATGGGAAGGTCACCTGCCAGGCGATGCCGTTAATACAAATGGTCAGGAATAAAAGAAAAAGAATGCGATTCTTACGGACAATCTCAAAACGAAAGGTGTTGAGCACCTCTTGCCAATAAGGCAGACGGGCTTGATGGAGTTCTTCTTCCCGCAGGGGTGCGTCCCGCAGCAGGAGTCCACCGAGCATACCGGTAAGCGCGACAAAACCTCCCAGCCCATAAAAGAAGACAAAGTACCCGAACTTTTCAATGACCATTCCAGCCAGCGCTGTGGTCAGGATGAAGGACAAGAAAACGCTCATCTGAATTAAGCCTTCTACCCGCCCCCGGTTGGTCGTATCGGATATATCGGTGGCCCAGGCATTGAAACTGGCATCGTTGGCTGCTGAACCAAAAAAAGTCATCACGGCATCCGCCACCACTACCATGAATACCGCCAGACCAATCGGTTGCAGCAATGATACGGTGGGGAAAAGAGCAGTCACAATTCCCCAGATAATGTAACCAAACAGAATGTAGGGCCGCCGGCGACCGAAACGGGTCTGGGTGCGATCCGAAAGGGTGCCGATCAACAAGGTGGTGACTGTGGCGGTAATGGCGCTGACGGCTACCATCCAGGCAATCGGGCGCGGGTTGGGGGTCAAGGTATCAAAGACAAAGGTGTTAAACCAGGCGTTCTCCACCCCCCAGGCGATCTGCCCGGATAAAGAAAGCAAGCCAATAACAAACCAGGTACGCGCCGATAAAGGGGTTCGCTGATGAGCTGAATTTTTCATGATCAATCCTTATAAGCTTTAAAATCATTTATTTTAAAAAAATAGCTGAAATTCTCCTTCAATATTATCGTATAATCAATAAATCTGCATCCATCGAAACCTTGATGAAAGAAGAAAACCTCATTGAACCTTCATTAAATAAAATTCGAGCTTTTCAAAAGCACCTGGATTTGAAAGGCGCTTTTCGTTACCTGCTTAAAAAGATTTTGTTAATTTTTATTACGATATTCGCAGGCACCTTCCTCACGGTGTTGATTGTTAATCGTCCGATTCCAACTGCATTCGGCTTCAGCGAGCCGCAACTGGATGCAGCCATTCGTAAGCAAATTGAGACGGCTGTGCGCTTTTACCGTCAGGATCATGTTGAATTAAACGCTCTTGACCCTGCCGAACGAAATGCGGAGATTAACAAGTATCGGGAGGAATTGGTCGCTGAAAGTGGTTTGAATGACTCACCTTTGCAAAAACAACTCAAATGGACATTCAACGCACTGCGTTTTGATTGGGGACGCGTGGGGGTCTCCAGCGTCAAACCGCTCAACATTTTCGCGCAGGGCAAAACAAGGTTTAATCTGAATGAAATCATTCTGCAATATCTCCCGTTAACTTTACTGCTGGTGGGGGTTTCGTACCTGCTTTTATTTATTTTTGGGTTACCTTTAGCTTTATATCTCAGCCAGAAGACAAATTCATTAATTGATCGGTTTTTCACCTGGATAGCGCCCATCTCATCTGTTCCGAGCTGGGTGATTGGCATCTTGTTAATTATGCTGTTCGCGGTGGAATTAAAATGGCTGCCGCCGTCCGGAACTTTTGACCAGTTTCCGCCCGCCAATCATTGGGGGTACATCCCGATCATTGGCAAACACATGATCTTGCCTGTAACCGCCATTGTGTTAAGTCTGTTTTTCCAACTGGTTTATTCCTGGCGCACTATTTTTGTCACTTTCAGCCATGAAGATTATGTCGATCTGGGACTGGCGATGGGCATGAAACCCGGGCGGCTCAGGAGAGACTACATTCTAAAGCCTACCCTGCCGTTTGTGATCACCAATTTTTCACTGCTTCTAATTGGCTTCTGGCAAATGACCATGGCACTGGAGGTGATTTTCCAATGGCGCGGGATTGGGTGGTTGTTCATCAATATTGGCTTACCGAACTTCTGGGGTGAGAGCATGTACCCCGGCGAGCTGGTGATTGCTATCTCCCTGATTGTATTATTTGCCTATCTGTTGGGTATCACTGTCTTTTTGCTGGACATTATCTACGTGCTTGTGGATCCCCGTATTCGCCTGGAGCAGAAAGAACCAACTCTGCACACGGTCAGACGGAAATTTACCTGGTGGAAAATTCGCCGCAAGACGCCCACCTCAGAAATCCCTGCCATCCGACCAGATTCAGTTCCTCCCCCGGGTGAAAAAGGGGAGCATAGCCAGCAGGATTATGCCACCTCACTGCGTCGAAACGGTCACGCCACTTTTCAAAACATCAAACGTTTTGGAATTGAGATTAAACGCTTTCCTTCTGCCATTCTAGGCTTCTTCATTATTATTTTATTGACCATCGGCTCGCTTTATGCAGTCACCGCCTTACCTTACAAACAGATCGGTGAATCCTGGAACCGGTCAACTTTAACCGGCCGGACGGATGTGCCCAAACTAGCGCGGCCCGCTTGGTTTGATCTTTTTGCTCGTGAAAAATCGCTCTCGACCTTCACGATGAATGAGCAGAGTCAAAATATCGTACGCTTTGAAAAACCACTCCAGAATGGTGGTAAACAAATCTCGATTGTATATCTGTTCGATTACCCGTATGTGGATTTTCCTACTGAACTCAATTTATATTTGAAAGGCACCTTTGATCAAAAAACTCCTTTTGCCTCTGTCAAATGGATTACTCCGGACGGCCGCGAATTCAATCTGAAAGGCTTCTCCACCGGAAAACAAAGAACTTTCGATTTTAACGAAAATATCCCTGCCCGCCGCCTGGTCTCCCAAAATAAAAACTGGGAGCAGTGGTTTAACTTTACTCGCATTTTTCCAACTCCCAATTTCCATCTGCTGTTTGCAGACCCAAATGCCGGCACACCCAGAGTGCTGAATGGCTTGTATCAACTGCGGATCACCGGCATCACTTTTGAAGACGCGAGCGACATCAGCAGTGAGCTGGTGCTGCTCGGGCATATCTATGGCCTGGCGGGCACCGATTATCTGCGCCGGGATCTATCTATCCCGCTCTTTTGGGGGATGCCCTTTGCGCTGATCATCGGGCTGTTTGGCTCACTAGCCACCTCCATCCTCTCGATGGTACTGGCAGCTACCGGCGTCTGGTTTGGCGGCTGGGTGGACGACCTCATTCAACGTCTGACCGAGGTTAATCTGGTGCTGCCCATTCTGATGATCAGTGTTCTGGCGTATGCTTACCTGGGTATCAGCATCTGGACGATTTTCATCATCGTCATCCTTCTGAATGTGTTCGGTGCTCCCCTCAAGAGTTTTCGCTCGGTGCTGTTACAGATTCGCGAAGCCCCCTATATCGAAGCCGCACGCGCCTATGGCGCCGGCAGTTTCAGGATCATCATGAAATACATGGTGCCGCGCATCATCCCGGTGCTGGTACCGCAACTTGTCATCCTGATCCCCAGCTTCGTCTTCCTGGAAGCCACCCTGGGGTTATTCAACATCAGCACCGGGCTGCCCACCTGGGGGACTACGATTTACCAGGGAGCGATGAAGGGTGCGCTCTATGGCTCCCGTTATTGGATTCTGGCGCCTTTAACCTTGCTGATGATCTCCGGTTTTGCCTTTTCTTTGTGTGGCTCAGCGCTGGAGAAAATCCTCAACCCCCGCTTGCTGGATGAGTAAAAGTGGAATTTATCCGGTTAAGGAATAATCAGTATCAACCCAAAAACAAGGGATTGAATGAATAGCACCACGATCTATCCTCCTTTTTCTTTATAGTTACAAAAAGAAACCATGTAAAGCAAGTTGTTTTTAAGAGAGGTTTTAAACTTTCAACAAAATGTGGTTTCAGCATGTTAATTCGTTATAATCAAAACACGGTTAATTTTTTCTGTTCATAATCCAAAAGGAGGGTTATGAAATCCAAGAAATGGCTCCCTGGTCTGATTATTTTTGTGATTATTGGTTGTCAGATGTTCACACCGACTGCCACCCCAACCGTCGAAAAGCCTGCTGCTACCAACACCTCCATCCCAGAACCATCACCTACTCCCACTGAGAAAAAGATAGCCCGGCCGGTTTCAGAACCTGTAAATTTCACTCCAATGTCCTGGCAGGATAACGCTTTATCACCACTTTCTGTTTTTCAGTCCAATGGTTTGGTTAATCAGAGCCTGCCGCTGCCAATTATGTTGAATGCCATCGCAAACTCTGCCGTCATCAGCGGTCTGACTGTTGACCAGCAAGTCTTTCTGGCCCAAAATGGCTTTGTGGTGATGAATAGCCAGGAAGAGCAATTTAAAGATATCCGCCGGTCGGTTGCTTTTGAACAGGGTCAGCCATATTTCCTAACCAGCGATGCGGTTTACCACGCAGTGCACATTACCTTCGATGATTTGCTGGAAGCTTTGGAAAAAGAAGCCCTGCGCCCGGTGATGATCCAGCTACTGGAAACGCTCTATAATCAGGTGGATGGCTATTATCAGGCCAGTGCTGGCAGTTCAATCGCAAGCGATGCCTTATTGGCGAAGAATTATCTGGCGGTAGCATTGAAATTATTCAACCCGGATTTCTCACTACCGCCAGCCGTGGAAGCGGACATCGCTTCACAACTGGATCAGATCTCTGCCGAAGCGGGAAAAGATGAATCCAGCCTGATTCCGGGACTAACCGACGACTATTCCGCCTATCGCCCGGTGGGACATTACACCGGCAGCCCGGAGTTGGAAGCGTATTTTCAGGGGATGACCTGGTTGGGTCGGGTAGCTTTTTCCCTTCGCAGTCTGAAAAGCGATTCACCGCCCCCATCCAGGGCACCATTGTTGATTAACCTGGCTTTACGGGAAGCGAAAATGGATGGAGTGCCGGCTTACCAGGTGTGGTTACCGATTAATGAGATTTTGGATTTTATTGTTGGCCCTTCGGACGATCCCGGCCCGATGGAGTTGAACACGCTGATGGAAGCCGTGTATGGTTCTGATATTTATCTGGAGTTGGTGCAGGACAATGAACTTTGGCAGACATTCCTCACCCGGGTGGAAGAATTGCCAGCCCCGCAGATCAACTCAACTTTTCAGGATACCTCCTTGCAAATGGATTACGAACGTGATTGGCGTTTCATGGGACAGCGTTTTACTTTGGATGGTTTGATCTTTCAGCAATTAATCACGGATAAAGTCGAAAAACGCTTTTTCCCGAAAGGGCTGGATCTGGCGGCTGCGTATGGTTCCTCAGCAGCCGAGAACGATCTGAAATTGTCCGGGGAAATGCAGTATAAAAATTATAAACAACAACTGGATAAAATGAAACAATTTGTTTCCGATCTGCCGGACGAATTTTGGACTAACCGTTTCTATACTGCCTGGCAATATGCTTTTATGTCTCAAGTACAACCTAAAGATAAGGCTTTCCCCGGTTTCATGCAGACCAGCGCCTGGAGCTATAAAGATATCAACAGTATGCTGGCCAGTTGGGCAGAATTAAAGCACGATACCATCTTGTACGCAAAAATGCCGGAAGGGTTGGGAGGCGGAGGTCCGCCAACATCCGCCCCGCCGCCTTCCTTTGTGGAGCCAAACCCCAACGTCTATTACCGGCTGGCTTTTGCACTGCGCTCCTTATCGGACGGGATCAATCTTCGCCTGTACAACTGGTATAACCATAACTGGATTCAATCCGAGTACAGCGGCCAGCCTGGCTTACAGGAATATTTGACATTTCTCGGGGGGCTGGGAGAGAAAATCGAGAATCTGGGAACCATCGCTGATAAGGAATTACGCGGTCAGTCTTTAACAGTAGATGATTACGACCGCATAACTTCTTGCCTGGAGTTTAAAGAGTGTATTGATCCAAAAGGCTTTATGGATGCGTCCATGCAACCCGACCCCATTCCTGTCATTGCGGCTGTTTCAGGCTATGAAAACGAAATTATGGAAGCTGGCGTCGGGTATCTCAACCGAATCTATGTTACCATTCCAATTAACGGCGAGATTTACGTTGCTCAGGGGGGCGTGCTCAGCTACTATGAGTTCATTCAACCACGCGAAGACCGCCTGACGGATGAAGCCTGGCGCGAGAAATTAGAACAGGTTCCTCCGGAACCGCCTGAATGGACGGTTAACTTTCTGCTCCCGGGAGGAAAAATCAATACAGATATGGTTTATCGAATCGGCGATTTTTACTTTGTGACCGCAGAAGGCGGCAACCCGCCCCTGAACCTGCGCGCAGAACCCTCTCGCAATGCACAAGTGGTTGACAAATTGGTCGCAGATACGTATTTTGAAATTACCGCCGGACCGGAGACAGTGGCAAAAGAAAATTGGTGGCAGATTCGGGTGTTTGATACCGGGAAAGAAGGTTGGGTACTGGAAAACCAGGCCTGGTATCAACGTTCCTATTAAACTAAATTCACTACCAGAATCTGACACTTTGATACAATTAATATAAAGATTTATAAAGGAAAATATGAAACAGACCAACAACCCCAGTCCGTATTCTCGTGATCTTTTGGTGCATGGGATCGCATCGGCTAAGGTGGGCGAAAAAGAACAGGCCTACCGCTATCTGGAACGCTATCTCTATCAGGAGCCGCCGGAAAAAGAAAAACTGGACGCTATGTACTACCTCAGTCTGGTTTCCCCGACTGAGGACGAGCAGCGCAACTGGCTGGAAAAAATTCTGGCGATTGACCCGGTAGAAGGCCGCGCCCGCCGTCAACTGGCGATCCTCAATGGGGAGCTGGATGTTAAAAAAATTGTCGATCCGGATCGCATCTCTTTGCCTGCCAACCAACTGGTGCCGGCTGAAGATTTGGAGCGCTTCACCTGCCCGCAATGCGGCGGGAGAATGTCTTTCTCTCCGGATGGGTTAAGCTTGATCTGTGAACATTGCGAAGCAGAATCTTTTCGTGAAAAATCAAAAAATCAAATTGAAGAAGGCAACTTTTTAATCGCCATGGCAACCGAAAAAGGTCACTCCAAAGCCGTCAATGCACAAATCTCGCATTGCTCAGGCTGTGGCGCCGAGTTCATCATCCCACCTCTGCAACTTAGCTGGCAGTGCCCTTACTGTGAATCGAACTACGCGGTCGTGCAGAAAGAAGTGCGCGAGATCCTCAGTCCCGAAGCTCTGATCCCCTTCCAGTTCTCCAAAGAGCAAGCTTACCAGCAATTGCTCACCTGGTGGCAAACGCAACACGATGCCGCCTCCGGAAAATTTGAAAGCCTGCAAGGCATCTACCAACCCGTGTGGACATTCGATGTGGGTGGCTTCGTTGACTGGCAATTGGAAGAAAAAGAAGATCGCGAGTGGTTCCTGCAAAGCAGCACCAAAGCCATTTTTTACGATGATATCTGCATTCCCGCCACGCGTAAATCACCTGACTTGATGCCCAGGCTGATAGATAGTTATGATTTCAAGGCACTGCTGCCCTTTGATGCACAATATCTGGCCAACTGGATGGCGGAGAGTTACGAAATCCCAGCTGGAAACGCCGCCATCAACGCCCGAAAATTCGCCCTGGATGCGGAATATCAATACCTGCGGGATGTCAATGTGAATCAAATCCGTAATCTGCACATTAATTCTGGAAGGATGACGGTTGAACAATTCAAGTTGATTCTGGTCCCAGTCTGGCGCGTTATGCTGATCCTTAGTTCCGATCATTTTCCAGTATTGATGAACGGCCAGAATGGAAAGATCTTCAGCGCTTATCAGTCCCATTCGAAAAACAACTGGTTCACTAACCTGCTGAACTGGAGAGACTGAGCAATTCAATAATGACCAACCAACTTCCTGAAAAACTGCGCCAGGCAAAAGCCTTTGTGCTCGACATGGACGGTACCATCTTCCTGGGTGATCACCTGCTGCCGGGAGCTGCCGATTTTGTGGCTTATCTGCAAATCAACCAGATTCCTTTCCTTTTCCTGACCAATAACTCCTCCAAGCACAAAAATAATTATGCCGAGAAGTTGAACCGTCTGGGGTTATCTGTTCAACCGGAGTCTATTTTTACCTCCGGAGAAGCCACTGCCCATTTCCTTCGGCAGCAGTTTCCTGATATCAAACGCATCGACCTCTTCGGCACCCCCGCATTGGAGGAAGAATTCAGCGGACATGGGTTTGAACTCACCTCGCAAGCAGCTCAAGCAGTGGTATTAGGATTCGATACCACCCTCACCTATGAGAAACTCTGGCGCCTGTGTGATCAGGTGCGCAGCGGTCTGCCTTATTTCGCCACTCATCCAGACATCAATTGCCCACTTGAAAAGGGGGTCATGCCGGACATCGGCGCGCTGATCGCCTGCGTAGCCGCTTCCACCGGCCGCCAGCCCGATACCGTGATCGGTAAGCCCAACCCGCCCATCGTTCGCGCGCTGACACGCTGCCTGGGTCTGCCCCCTGCGCAGATCTGCATGATCGGAGACCGCCTCTACACCGACATCGCTCTGGGAAGAGCCGGCCTAAGCACCGTGCTGGTGTTAAGCGGTGAGACCAAGGCGTCCGACGTGCCGGCCTCGCCTTTCCAGCCTGATTTGGTGGTGGAGAATTTGGGGGAGTTGGGTAAGCGGTTGAGGTATTGAGTTGTTAAGTTATTAAGTTATTGAGTTATTAAGCTGTTAAGCTGTTAAGGATTAATTCTGGTTGCGGGTTTGGTTATTCCCCTCCTCTGGAGGGGTGCCCGCAGGGCGGGGTGGTTTGATTTAGCTCATGGCTCATGGCTAATGGCTCATGTGTGACTCGTCTTGAATCAGCTTTACAGGAATTACTAAGATACGAGGATAAAAACCTTTCATTCTTTTTCCTTTAAAGAAATCTTTAAAAAATGATCCAAAGTAAATTTACTCCGTACAGATCATAAGGAACAGCTACATTCAATGCTAGATATTGTCGTTCACATTTGGCAGACAAATTAAATTTCTTGTAGATCATCGTCATTTCCTTCATAATCATGCAAATTTTTCTATTCATGTCGTAGGGGTGAAGCATTGGAGAATGGAGATGGTTATTCTACTCGAGCTTTCGATCTCCAATGCTTCACCTCTACCCGAAATATCATCAAATTTCATAATTTTCGCCAATTAAATTCCCCTCCCCTGGAGGGGTGCCCGCAGGGCGGGGTGGTTTGAGGGGAACACCTCACCCCCCGACCCCCTCTCCAACGCGTTGGAGAGGGGGAGCATTGGTTTGATGTGGTGTTTATGACCTTTGGTTACATTTAATGATTATCCCTACCTCCAGGCAGGATTTTTTTCGCCATCAGCCATGAGCCATGACCTATCAGCTAGAAAAAACACCTCACCCCCGGCCCCCTCTCCAAGCCATTGGAGAGGGGGGTATTGGTTTGGTGTGGTGTTTACGACCTTTGGTTACACTTAATGATCATCCCTACCTCCAGGCATGATTTTTTTTCGCCATCAGCCATCAGCCATGACCTATCAGCTAGAAAAAACACCTCACCCCCCGGCCCCCTCTCCAACGCGTTGGAGAGGGGGAGCATTGGTTTGATGTGGTGTTTATGACCTTTGGTTACATCTAATGATTATCCCCACTCCCAGACAGGTGCTTTTTTTCGCCATCAGCCATGAGCTATCAGCCATGAGCTAATAAAACCCCTCACCCCCCGACCCCCTCTCCAATGACTTGGAGAGGGGGAGTATTGGTTTGGTGTAGTGTTTATGACCTTTGGTTACATTTAATTATTATCCCCACTCCCAGACAGGTACTTTTTTTCGCCATCAGCCATGAGCTATCAGCCATCAGCTAGAAAAAACCCCTCACCCCCCAGCCCCCTCTCCAATGACTTGGAGAGGGGGAGGATGGGTTGTGTTGACACTGGAAATTTGTGATGTAGAGGGAAGCACTGGAAATTAGGTGTCCGGGTACATGAACATTCAGGCTCTCCACTGCCTCCTCTTTGCCCGTATCTTCAAACATTACCGAAAGAATGCTCAACAAATTTTTCACTCAACTCTGGGATACCTTTGTACGTTAGTTACACTTTTTTTATGATTTGCCTGAATCCTATCACTCCGGTTTATAAAAAAATCAGGGTGTCCGCTGGGACACCCTGATTGTTCTTATTTTTCCTGAATACCTTTCCAGACTTTCTCTGGCAGCACCGGTAGTTCGCGCAGGCGAACGCCGATGGCATCAAAGATGGCGTTGGAAACAGCCGGACCGACTCCATCCATGGGGATTTCGGCGATGGCTTTGGCGCCATACGGGCCGCTGGGTTCATAGGTGGGCACCAGTATGGCAGTGATGTCGGGGGCTTCGTCGGCTTCGTAGACCCGATAATCGCCAAAGCGTTTCTGAATGACGTTCCCATCTTCCGGGTCGTATTCCATCGCTTCAGCAATCGCCATGCCCAAAGCCTGCAATTGCCCGCCCTCCACCTGACCGGTGGCGGTCATCGGGTTGATGGCTGTCCCACAATCGACTGCCATGACCATGCGGGGTACCCGCACCATGCCGGTTTCAGTGTCCACTTCCACTTCCACAAACTGGGCGCCAAAAGGTGGCGGTGCGTAGTTGGACATAAAGGAAGCGGTGCCCATGATCTGGGTCTGATCGACGGAGTGCAGACTATGCAGCGCGATGGCTTCGAGGCTTACCGTGCGTCCATCCGGGGCAAAAGCCTGGCGATTGCGCAGGTAAATGCCCTCGGTGGGGATTTCCAGCATCATGGCTGCCCGGTCGATGATTTGCTTGCGCACAATCTCCGCCGCTTTTTTGGCTGATCCACCGGAGATGAAAGTGGTGCTCGAGGCATATGCGCCGACATCAAAGGGGGTCATATCGGTGTCGGAAGAATAGATGATGATATCTTCCAGATGGCAGCCCAGGGTTTCAGCTACAATCTGGGCGATGACCGTGTCGGAGCCAGTGCCCAGATCGGTAGCCCCTACCTGAACATTGAAACTGCCGTCATCGTTCATCTTGATGGAGGCGCCGCCCATGTCCAGGCCGGGAATGGCAGTACCGTGCATACAGGTAGCCACCCCGAGCCCACGGCGAATATGTGGTCTTTCCGGGTCAACCCGCCATTTGGGATCATTGCGGCGTTCCCATTGAATGGATTTAGATGCTTCGGTAAAGCAGTTCTGTAAACCGCAGCTCATCACGTATTGTTCAATGGTACCGCCTTCACCCAATGCGGTGGAAATTGCGATATGATCCCCGACATCCACGGCGTTCTTGCGCCGGAATTCTATCGGGTCAAAACCGAGGGAGTGGGCGATTTCATCCACCAATACTTCCAGACCAAACATACCTTGCGGTGCGCCATATCCACGGAAGGCGCCGGCAGGCGTTTTGTTGGTGTAGTAGATATCCGCATGAAAACGCAAGGCTTCTGCCCGATAGGTGGAAAGCCCGCGCAGACCCGCCACGCTGGCAACGGTTTGGGAGTGCATCCCATAAGCGCCGGTATCGGATACTCCACGCAGGTCAATTGCGCGGATGGTACCATCGTTCATGACGCCGATGCGGAAGGTCATATACATGGGGTGACGTGATCGCGAGCTGGTGAATTCCTGCTCGCGCCTGTATTCCAGTTTTACTGGTCGATTGGTGGCAATGGTAAGATGGGCGGCCAGATCTTCAATTGCCATTTCCTGTTTGCCACCAAAACCACCGCCGATGCGCGGTTTGATGACCCGAATGCGTTTAATGGGCAGACCAATCAGGGGCGCTAACATACGGCGAGTATGGAAAGGCACCTGCGTAGAGGTACGCACAACCAGGCGCTCGTCTTCGTCCCAATAGGTGATGGTAATATGCGGTTCGATTTGGGCTTGCTGTTGTTTAGGGGTGTAATAAGTGTGTTCAAAAACACGATCACATTCCGCCAGTACTTTCTCAACATCGCCCACTGAAGCATCAATCACATTGACCAGATTCGTGCTGGCATTCTCGATCCCGACCGCGTCCGCTTCGTCATGGATCACCGGAGCGCCGGGCTTGCCAGCTTCGCGTGGGTCAAGGATAAAGGGCAGTACTTCATAATCAACATCGATCAACTTAATCGCCGCACGGGCAATTTCGGGGGTTTCTGCTGCCACAACCGCTACGCGATCGCCAACATAGCGCACTTTGTTATCCAGAGATACCTGATCCCAGGGTTTGGGGTTCGGCCAGGATTGTCCTCCCGAAGCATAAATCACGCGCGGGGTGTTTTTGTAGGTCAGTACCGCATGCACGCCTTGCAGGGCTTCGGCTTTAGAGGTGTCGATATTACGAATGCGGGCATGGGCATGCGGGCTGGTCAATAGATCGGCATACAGCATACCGGGCAGATTGATGTCATCGGTGAAAGCGGGTTTGCCTTTTGCCAGTTTGACAGCGTCCACCTTTACTTCCGGGCGACCGACTACATCGGTTTGTGCCTCCGGAGTAACCCAGGACGCTACTTTTACATCTTTTTTCGTTTTTGTTTCAGAACCGTTACCACCCTGAACAAAATCAGGGAGATCACGACCTAAATCTGACTCACCGGATAACCCGAAAGCCAGTTCCAGCGGGATGCCGCCACCACCAACCGGGGGGACTTCTTCACCCCGCAATACGGCTGCAGAGCGTAAAACAGCTTCAATCGGTTTAACATAACCGGTACAGCGGCAAATAGTTGGGCTGAGCGCCAACCGGGCATCTTCCACGGTTGGATATTTTTCCTTATCCAGGAGTGCCTTGGTTGAAAGAATCATAGCGGGGGAACAATAACCACATTGGATGGCGCCGGTTTCCGTGAATGCCTTCTGGATCGGGTCAATGGTGTTGATCTCGCTCAAGCCTTCCACCGTTTCGATTTCATGGCCTTCCGCCTGTGGAGCCAACATGACGCAGGTGGGCACCAACTTACCATCCATCAAGACAGAGCAGGCGCCGCATTCACCGGTTTCACAACCATGCTTGACACTCCAGATGCCATTCCGGCGTAACGCTTCCAACAAACTTTCGTCCTGGATGACGACCAGCTCGGTATCTTTTCCATTTAGTTTGAGGTTTATATTCATGTGCTTTCTCCTTGATTAACCCAGGCTGAAGGCTTGCCTGACTGCCCGTTTACTCAATACGCCAGCCATTGCCTTGCGGTAGTCTTCACTACCACGGTAATCACCTTCCGCTTGCGATTGTTCTTCAGCGGCTTTCCCAACCTGAGCCAATAATTCTGCGTTTACTGATTTCCCCAATAACAATGCTTCGGCGGTCATCAGGCGGACCGGAGCGGGATTTGCACCTGCCAGCGTCACAACAGCCTGACTGCAGACGCCATTTTCTACCTGCACAACAGCAGCAGCCGCGACGATGGCTTTATCCCGGGGAGTTCGAGCAACCCGTGCCAGAGCCCCTCCGGCATTCGGCTGCGCAATAAAATTAACTTCTAAAACGACTTCGCCGGGAAGCAAAGCGTTGTTGCAATCTTTCATCCAATCCTGCAGTGCGACCTGCCGGGTTTGGTTTTCACTCTTCTGAACAGTGACGACAGCCTCCAGGGCCATCAACGCCAGCGCAACTTCCGGCGGGTTGTCCGGGTTGCTGAGCACTCCGGCAACATTGGCAAGATTTCTCAACCCCAATGTTGCGGATAAATACACTGCTTCAGACAATACACCTGCAGCCTGAGATTTAATCAAATCAGAATCCAGTAAATCCTGCAGGGTCGTTAAAGCCCCTACGTGAATTTTTCCGTCTTCACCTTGCGTAATATAGTTCAATGGCAACTTTTCAAGATCAACAAAAGCGTCTGCGTTCAAATCAGTCAATGCCACTGGCCGGGGACTGACAGCCAGCGGTACTGTGTGAACATCGGAGCGGTTCAAGAGTTGGTGAGCCTTTGACCAGGTTTCTGGCCGGTGGAATTCTCTTGTTTTAGACATAAATCTCCTTTCTGGTTTCGTTTAAAAAAGTTTTAGACAACCTGATACAGTAACGGTTGTTGATTCACAAAATTGACCAAATTAGCATAATCACCACGCCGGTCTGGTAAAGCATTGGGATCAATACTACCCGAGGCAGTATGCGGGGTGAGGATGATGTTCGCGTAAGGGTCCCTTGCCAGTGGCAATAAGGGGCTATCCATATTGATCGGCTCCCAATCAAAGGTATCCGTGGCCACACCTCGCAATCTTCCAACAGATAGAGCAGCGGCGACATCTTTTTCATTATAAATGCCGCTGGCGCCGCAGCTCACCAGGCAGGCTCCTGGTTTCATTTTTTGGATAAATTCTCGGTTGACCAGCGCTGCTGTTTCCGGCATGAAAGGCAGCAACATGCCAACAAAATCGCTTTGAGCCAATAATTCATCCTGGCTGGCATAGTGAATATTCAGGTCCTTTTCAGCATATTCTGATAAACGTGAACGCTTATGGTACAACACTTTACAATTAAATCCTTTTAACCGGCGAGCCAGTTCAATCCCGATTTCACCAAAACCGATGATGCCAACAGTCTTTTGATATAGTGTACCGATTGAACGCCGCCCCGTAAAGTTAATGGCAAAGGTATCTTCATCACTCTTGCGGGGAGCCATACCCCAATCCTGATCCAGGGTGATCACATGCATGGCCTCGCGTAAATGTTTTGCCAGGGTGATCATTTGCATTTGCATATGTTCTGCCACCATAACTGTCATTTCAATGGGCATATAACAGACTTTTACCCCGGCTTCTCGAGCTGCATCCAGGTCGACATCATACACCTGAGAGCCCAACCTCTGAATTAATTTAAGTTCTTTACCGGCATGAATAATTTCTGCATCAATTTCATCGCTGCGCTCGGTGATCAGAAATTGCTTATCGGCAATATTTTTGACAATTTCTGCTTTATCAGGGTCACGTAACATGGTAATTTCAAAATCCACAGGTGCCCCATCCAGCGCCGACTTTTGATGTCGTTCACCGCGGTGGGTAACGAATAATACTTGATATTTCATTATATTCTCCCTCTTCTTAATTATAGAGCCGTTTCGAGTTTTTTTCCTGCCATTAATAAGCCTACTTGTTCCAGCATGTTCGGGTCAGGTGCCACTTCGCCCATGATTTGACCTTCGAACATGACCAAAATACGGTCGCTCAGCGCAAAAATTTCTTCCAGATCTGTGGATATCAGTAAAATGGCAGCACCCGAATCACGTTCTTCAATGATTTGCTGGCGGACAAACTCAGTTGCCCCAATATCAATTCCCCGGGTGGGCTGGTTAACCAGCAGGAATTTGGGCCGGCGATACAATTCCCGCGCCACCACGACTTTCTGCTGATTTCCTCCGGATAGATTGGATATTTCTTCATCCACATCACCTACCCGAATGCTGAACTTCTTGACCAACGATTTAGAATGGGAATTGATCTCATTAAATTGTAAAAACCCATATTTAGAAAAAGGTTTTTGGTTAAAAACCTCAGCAATAAAATTTTCACTGACTGAGAACGGCAGAATTAAGCCCATCTTTTGGCGATCTTCCGGTATATGGGCAATTCCGAGGATGTTTGTTTTTGTCAGATCCCGCCTGGTGAGTGCTTTGTCGATATAAGTCATGGATGAAAAGTTGCTGTCCAAAAGCCCTGCCAGAGCCAGAACCAATTCAGTTTGTCCATTTCCGGAGACGCCGGCAATTCCAACAATTTCACGTTCATGAACTTCAAAAGAGAGGTCTTTAACAGCCGGCAGACCGCGTTCATCTTTAACAGACAGGTTTTTTACCGAGAAAATCACCCGGCCAGGATTACTTTCTTTCTTGTGCAGATCCATTAAGACATCCCTGCCGACCATCATTTTTGCCAGTTCCCGCGGGTTGGTGTCTTTTGTGTTCACGGTAGCAATTGTTTTTCCATCCCGTAAAATGGTCACCCGGTCACTGATCTGCATGACTTCTTCCAGCTTATGGGTGATAAAAATAATCGTCAACCCTTCATCCGCCAACTTACGCAAGAAATCCAACAAATGCTCCGCTTCCTGAGGAGTCAAGACCGCGGTGGGTTCATCCAGGATCAACAGATCAGCGCCATGATAGAGCACTTTCAAAATTTCTACCCGCTGTTGTTCACCAACGGACAAATCGTGAATATAGGCATTCGGATCAACATTTAAACCATATTCTTTACTCATTTGTTTTAGTTTTTGAATGATTTGATCCATATCATTCAGAACCTTCATCGGTTTATATTGACCCAGAACGATATTTTCAGCAACGGTCAGCGTTTCAACCAGCATAAAGTGTTGATGCACCATTCCAATCCGGTGGTTGATCGCATCTTTGGGGTTATGAATCTCTAGTTTTTCGTTTTTATAAAAAATGCAGCCGGCATCTGGTTTATACAAGCCAAACAAAATACTCATTAACACTGTTTTTCCGGCGCCATTTTCACCTAAAAGACAATGGATTTCTCCCTGGCGAACGTCCAGATTCACCCCACGGCTCGCCTGAACCCCTCCAGGAAATGTTTTATGGATATTTTCCATACGGATAATATCCTCAGGATGTTGATTTGTAGGAATACAATCTTCCATGATGATCTCCTATTTATAGGGTACGCCAAGCGTTCTGGGAGGTTTCACGCGGCCTTTAGTAAACCCAACCATCACCAACAGAGTCGCCAGGTAGGGTAGTGCCTGCAGGAACTGGTAAGGGATCAACACGTCCGGCATCGTTTGGATGCGCAATTGCAGGGCATAAAAGACCCCAAATACCAACGAAGCCCAGAAAGTTCCCCAAGGTTTCCAGCGGCCTAGGACAACCACAGCCAGAGCAATAAAACCGCGGCCAGAAACAATGCCTTCAACAAATTGATCAGCATAGGCTAACACCAGAAATGCACCGCCGACTGCAGCCAGAGCGGAGCCAATCAAGACGCTGGCGTAGCGAATGCCCAACACATTAATACCGACTGTATCCGCCGCTTTGGGATGTTCTCCCACCGCACGAATGGACAGTCCGAAAGAGGTTTTATAAAGCACAAAGGTTGCCAATGGCACCAGAATCAACGTTCCGTAGACCATGAGGTTATGTGAAAATAAGACTTCCCCAAAAAAGGGTAATGAACTGAGCACCGGGATTTTTACCGGTGGAAAAATTGAAAGATTTAAAACCTCGGTCGAGTTCGAATACCAGGTTCGATAAAGAAACGCTGTTATACCAGCACCAATCATATTATAGGCAGCGCCCACCACAATTTGATTGGCTTTAATCGTGATCGTGAAAACTGCAAAAATCAAACCGCTGATCAGCCCGCTGATGATGGCTGCCAGTATCCCCAACCACAAGCTGCCGGTCTGGAAAGCAACCGCATAGGCGCTGAAAGAGCCTATCAGCATCACGCCTTCCAGGCCGATATTAATGATACCCGCTTTTTCCGAGAATACTTCTCCAACTGCAGCATATAAGATCGGCGTTGCCATCCGCCAGGTAGCGGCTAAAATTCCTTGTAAGAATAAAACTGAAGGCAGGAGGTCCATAATTGATTTCACTCCTCTTTTTCTTTAGATACGTAACTATAAACACCAAATGCGACCACAGAAAGCACAACCAGCCCCTGGATAAAATTAACCAATACAGAAGGGACCTTGGCATTCATTTGCATTACTTCTGCACCGGATCGCAAAGCTCCAAATAGAATCCCGGAAAAGATAACCCCTAAGGGATTATTATTTACCAGTAATGAGACGGCTATCCCGTCAAACCCAAACCCTGGGGAAATTAATTGATAGAGACGATAAGAGATCGCAGAAATCTCAACCGCTCCAGCCAGGCCGGCAGCACCGCCGCTCAAAGCCATGGCCAATAAAGCTTTTTGTTTAACGTTGATGCCAGCATAACGGGCCGCTTCCGGGTTGACCCCAACCGCGCGAATGGTATACCCCAGACTGGTCTTAAAGATCAGGATGTATAAAGCAACCGCTACCAGTAGAGCGATAATAAAACCCAGATGCAGTCTGGTAGGGGGCATAAAGCGCCATAAGCGGGCGTTTTCACTGATCTTGGCTGTTTGTGCAAAAAAACCTTTTGTTTCGATCATTGGACCCGTCACCAGCCAGCCGGTAATAAAGATGGCGATGTAGTTCAACATGATCGTGGTAACCACTTCATTGGCACCAAATCGATTCTTCAAAAAAGCTGCGATCATCCCCCATAAGGCACCACTGACAGCGCCTGCAATTAAAACCAATGGTACCAGGATAATTTTAGGCAAAACACCCAGGTAGATCCCTACAGCAGTGGCTGCCACGGCCCCGGCATAGAACTGACCTTCCGCACCAATATTCCAGATGCTGCAGCGAAACGCAATCGCCAGGCCGGCACCAATGAAGATCAGAGGAGTTGCTTTAATTAATACCTCAGCGATGGCAGTTTTGTCTTTAAACGCTCCCTGCCACATAGCAATATATGCTTGCACCGGGTCATATCCGGCGATGAGGAGAACGATTGCCCCGATTCCTAAAGCGATTGGAATGGCTGCAAACGGAGTCCAGGCAGTGCGAGAAAATTTTAATAATTTTTTCTTAAGAGAACCCCAATCCATCTTCTTTAACCTCAAAAAGGAATTATCTAATTGTACTGATTTTTATAGATTCTTACAATTTTAAAAAAGTGTTGTTGGCTGTTGCACCAACAACACTTTATGACATTTAATGTCTTATTGAGGAAAAGACATTATTTTACAGGAGCCAGTGTATCAATTTCACCAGAAGCGATCTTCGGGTAGAGAGCCAATACTTCATCGCGCAATTCTTGTGGTACGGGATGAGCAGCGCCTTCATTGTAGGTAATATAAATGGCATCCGGAACGTCCAGACCAAACTCAACATTGCTGGTTGGATGGAAGGAACCATCTTTCACAGCAGCAGCGACGTGCACCAGAGCGGCGCCGTAATCGAGGATGTAGTTAGCCAGAATTTGTTTTGGAGCTTTATCGGTATTGTCACCAAACATACCAAAACCGAAGATGTCTTTTTCCAAAATAGCTTGATAAACACCATTGGTCGCGAAGTCAGCATTGCCCAGGAGGAAATTAGCGCCACCATCCACATAGCTGATACCAGCTTCTTTCGCAGCGGCTGTGTCAGTCCAGTTGCCCAGGTAAGTAACCTGCACTGGAAAATCTGGATTGACAGCTTTGGCGCCATTAATGAAACCAACGAAGGATTCAGAAATGGGAGGAATATCCATTCCACCAATCAGGCCAGCACCGGTGCCTAACTTGGCAGCCAGATAACCGAAGATATAGCAGGGTTGGCTGGAATCAGAGTTCAAACCAACGATATTTGGAATTTTGGGATCCCAGAAGCGGCTGCTGGAAAGGAAGAAGAAGGTGTTGGGGAAGTCAGGAGCGACTGCTACGGCGGCGTCAGTAAATTCATTCCCATGGCCAAGGATGAATGTGTAGCCCTGTTCAGCAAAATCGCGGAAAGCTTTCTCAAATGCAGCCGGTGACATTTCAACTTCAACGTAACCAATTTCTGCATCTAATTCTGTTTCCATGCGTTTTAAAGCTTCGTATGCGGTCTGGTTCCAGCCACCATCATTGACTGGGCCGGGAGCCAGCAGGCCGGCTTTAAACTTGGCAGCCGGTTGTTCCGGGGCGGATCCGGAGGGTTGTTCCGGGGCAGGAGCAGCAGGTTTGCCAGCGCAAGCTGTTACCAATGCCAGAACGATAATCAAGGCAGATAGTACAAACAAATGTTTCTTCATTCTTTTCTCCTTTAATTAAATGAATTAGATTGATTTAGCATACTGGAATATTCTTTGACCATGAAGAATATAAGGTATTTCACACATCTTTTATACCATAAATTAACATTGTTAAGCAAGTCTTAATATTATGTTAAGTGGGATTAATTACAGATAATAAGTCTAAAAGGAAATTAAGAGTTACGTTTTTTTTAAAAAACCAAAACTCAAATTATTTTATTAATATTCAACAATATGCCTGGAAATTCCACTCGGAAAGCCAACTGGTTCAATATCGAATTTTAAAGATGGTTCAACTATTGTGCTTGCACTATGAATTCTAAAAGAAATTTGCCATCCTTTATCAAATACCATAAATAAAGTTGTCTCAGAATTTTCTTTCATTGAAATATCTATCAATTTATTAGGAATAGGCAATTTTGATCCCCAATTTAAATTACCAT
>DAOUFM010000012.1:0-2710 GCA_034429975.1 Anaerolineaceae bacterium
TTGAAGTGCGGAACCTATAAAGGGATCGTCAAGGGAATTGATGCATCCGAGTTTCCAACCATCCCGGAGTACCCTATCACCAATGGGATTTCAATGGACGCAAGTATGTTCAAAGAGATGATCCAAAAGGTTGCGTTCGCTGCTTCCATGGATGATACCCGACCTGTTCTGACTGGAGTCTTGATGAGCATGGATGGAAAGACCGTATCCATGGTCGGAACAGATGGATTCCGTCTCGCGATCTGTAAAGCGATCCTTCCAGACCTATTCGCCAAGAAGCAGTTAATCATACCGGCTTCCGCATTGAAAGAGGTGATGCGTATCCTGAACGCGACTAAAACAGCCAGGATTACTCTTGTTTTACCCACGAATGGTAGCCAGGTGGTGTTCCGTTGTGAAAACGTGCAGATTGTTTCACAATTGATCGATGGGAAATTCCCGGATTATCAGGCGATTCTACCCAAAGATCACAGGACCAGAGCAGTCCTTGACGCGGGTGACCTGCTCAACGCCTGCAAACAAGCCAGCATCATTGCTCGCGAAGGTAGCAACGTAGTGCGGTTTCACTTTCAACCCGGAGCTGATCAAACAGGGAAGGTCAAACTGTTGGCCGAATCCGATGAGACCGGCGCCAGTGAGATAAAGCTTGATGCCACGGTTGAAGGACAGGAATTGGAGATCGCATTCAATGTGAAATTCTTGCAAGATGGGTTGGAAGCCATCACTACTAAAAAAGTGACCATTGAGGCGAATGCCCACAACACACCGGCGGTACTCCATTCAACAGGAGATGAGGAGAATTTATACGTTTTAATGCCCATGCATATCGATGGAAGGTAGATAATCACGGGGAAGCATTGGGCTTCCCCGTAAACCTTTCCGATGAAACTCCGGATTCTTGGTTAGAAATAATAGAGTTCTTGATACCAGCGTACCCATTCAGATAAAGCTGACTCATTTATCTCTTTGGCTCGGTTTATTAATTTTTCCGATGAAAACGCAAAGAACCGGTCGTTGTATCCAATCAATTTTTGAAATTCATTGATGGATGGCTGTAAGGAATCATTCCGAGGATGATACACCACCGAAAAATATACTTTCTTGTAAGGCCATTTGGGAGAGGGCGATGTTTCAAGGCTTGTGGCAAGCAGCTGATTTCGCCACAATTGATTCATGCCACCTTTGAATGGGCATTCGTCATAATCTCTAATACGGTCGGCATTAAACGGTGAAGTATCTTGCTCTGTAATATCCCAATAACGAAATTTACATTTGCTGTGGTAATAACAAAGATTTTTATTATCCAGAATTGCGGATGCTGGTGCGCAGGCATGTGAGGAAGTGCGCCCCGGGCTCTTGAAACCTCCGCAAGTTGTAAACTCCACTTCCGTCAGTTTATGTTCGATCATCCATAGGTTGAGATTGCCCAGATTGTCATAGTATGCAATAGCAATATCTGCATCAGTTCCACTCACATTCGTATGATCATTTAACACATTGTCAGGTTCATCCCAAAACTCGATCCGAAATCCTCTGTCCAGATGATCTGTCGCAATTGACTTTAGGTCTGTTTTTACAGCACCTAGAACCTTGGCGGCGATCTGTGGATCTTCGAGGATAGGCAAGAACAAATTAGCGCATGCTGCTTGCGAACTCGCCATATGTCCAAGAAACTTATGGGATTTGAATGGGAATCGTTGTTGATGTTCCAGGAAACGCTCTTTGATTGGGCGATATAGCGGATAGCCCTGTAATTTCAATTCATCCGGTAGCAACGCATCATAAGGAGAGTTCTTGAAAAATCCCGATTCTTGAGTCAGATGAGCCCATTTCCAATTTATCAAGTGAATGTACATTTGTAACTGAAAATCGGTAAGTTCATTGGGTAGCCGATATTTTTTCCCATCGATTTCAAAAATTTTCATGATTAAGTCCAGCTTTCGTTTTTGTGGCGGATAAAAAAAGGCACACTTCATTTTACATGCGAACGGACAGGGCATGAAACCTGGTTGCTGAAACAATATACACGTTTCAGGCACCTGGTTTGATGTTCTGTTATGCATTGCATACAGAAACACAAGAACGTTGGCTATTTTTGCTATTCAACGTTGGTTATTCAATCCATATCTAATCCAAAGGAGGATCACATGAATGTATACGAAGACAAATACCTGCGTGAAAAGGTGAACCGTATTATCTCCAGGCAGAAGGAGGGCAAGATCATCGTCGCTGCTTATAAAGATGGCAGTGGCTTACCAGCGAGAGAAGACCTTGGGCAGGAACTGACACGGGCAGCTTACCCATACGATTATGCAGTTGGAAAAGCCGGTTTCCTTAACTACGATTCGGAACTCGGAGCTTACCTGTTTACTGCAAAATCGGGTGAGAAACTACCCCAAGTGTTAGCTAACTACCGAATTCTTACTCTAGGTGAAGCGATCCTCGATGTAAAGGACCGTAGTATGCATATTCAATGCGGCGAAACCAGCGTCACCTTCACCGGAGCACAACCCTGGAAAGGTCTGTACGAAGTTCTGAAAGAGGTCAACGAAGAACTGGCTCGAGTCAATTCTGGGATTGTTGTTTGGAAGATTGTTCCGAAGGAAAGCGGGGATTCCAAATCGGGTGATCGTCTATTTCCTGAAGCGGTACCAAAGCTTCGGAACGGGCAAGCAATGGCACATGCCACTGGCTATGCCTATGACACCAA
>DAOUFM010000013.1:0-4223 GCA_034429975.1 Anaerolineaceae bacterium
TGCGAATTTTCTGGTAGCGCAGGTTATAACGCTGGGCGAAAAAGCCCACTCGCTGGCTGATGTAGATGCGTGCCTGCGCCCGGTACCACCCTTCGAACCACGCTTTTCCATGCGGCACAGCCTTCAACGCCAGTGAAAAACCCGGTTGGAATTGGAGAGCTGTGTGTTGAGATTTTACAATCTTCAACGGATACTGCTGCCCCAGATACCAAAAAAGTTCTCCCTCCTCAAAGCGGTGTTGGGGGATGGCATCCCGCCGCGCCTGTTGGGATTGTTTGGTTTTCTCGATCCAATCGCTTTTACTTTCGATAAACTCATTGATAATTTTCTGACTGGTCCGCAGAGGAGCGCGCACCACCAAGCGACCATCTGAATGCACAATTAATGCGATTGTTTTGCGCCGGCTGCGCACCAACTCATCAATCACCACTTTACCCATGTTGGCGATTTTATCATAAGACGCACTTCAAATTCCACTGCCAGAGCGCGTTAATTATACAAACGAACGCGAGAATCCCCGTTTGTTGGTTTAATGAAAGAAAACGAGCGCCGCCGCTATTTTGTTGTATACAAAATCCCACCTGTTTTAGTAATAATGAGCTTTAAGCGGCAAATGAAATTGTGTTATACTATATTATGAGGAAATATAGATAGGTATGTGTGGAGGTGAACCAAATAATGGAAAGCTTTACCTTCATTGATTTATTTGCAGGTATAGGCGGAATACGACTTGGATTTGAATCTATCGGTGGAAAATGTATTTTTACCAGCGAATGGAATGACTATTCCAAGAAAACCTATCTTGCCAATTTTGGTGAAGAAGATAATTTTATTGGGGATATCGTTACGTTCCCCGCTGATAAAGTCCCTGACCATGATATCCTGCTCGCCGGTTTCCCTTGCCAGCCATTTTCGATTGCGGGAGTTTCAAAGAAAAATGCTTTAGGACGCCCGCATGGTTTTGAGTGTACCACACAGGGTACGCTGTTTTTTGATGTGGCAAGAATCATCGCGGCGAAGAAACCAAAAGCATTTATGCTGGAAAACGTAAAAAATCTTGTGTCGCACAACAAGGGCCACACTTTTGAGGTGATTAAAAAAACGCTTAAAGAGGAATTGGGCTATCAGATTTTCTGGAAAGTGATAGATGGGCAGTCTTGGGTACCGCAACACCGGGAACGTATTATTATTGTTGGCTTCAAAGATGAAACTGATTTTTCATGGGATGACCTTGTTATCCCAGATGCCCATCCCGTTCTGAAAGACATACTTCATCCAGAAGACGGGAGCGAGCCTGCTGAACCCCCATTTACTATTGGACAAGAAGCAAAAGTGCATTCCAAATACACACTTACCGACCACCTTTGGAAGTACCTCAAAGATTATGCGGCAAAACACAAAGCAAAAGGTAACGGATTTGGATTTGGTTTGGTGACAGGGGAAGATGTAGCACGCACTCTTTCTGCCCGTTATTATAAAGATGGTTCGGAAATTCTTGTTTCAAGAGCTGGGAAGAAAAATCCGCGTCGGTTGACGCCTCGTGAATGCGCCAGATTGATGGGGTTCGATGATACGTTTAAAATTGTCGTATCAGATACACAAGCCTACATGCAGTTTGGTAATTCTGTTGTGGTTCCTGCGATAAAAGCAGTCGCACAAACCATGAAGCCCTATATCACCAAAACTGAAACATCAGAAATAGGGGTAAAGATAAAGGCAAAGGCGGTGTAACTATTCAAGAGGGGTACTTGTCAGAATATTTCACTGGCGTGGCTGCTAAAGTCCTTAGTTCGGTTGAAGCTGATACGGCTTCAAGTAATCAGCATGAGTATAATGGCGTCGCACCACTAAAGAATATGTTTGGAACTGCAAGGCATAAATTCCCTGCGAAATTCATTTATTTGAATGACGGTGATGATGAGCCGGTTACCGATACCGGATTTTTAACTTGGTATGATGCAAGAGAAGCCCATCCAACGCGTACCGAATACAGAATGTACTATCCTACAACAGCGGTTTCGGTATGTGCAGAGGCTGGCGATGATTTGTTCATTGGACTGCGACCAGACGGTACTGTTCTTGTCATAATTACAGAGAATAGCTCAACCATTGGCAATCAGCTTCGTTGGTTGTTTGGTATAGAAGAATCTGACAATTTCTTTGTTCGTGACAATTTAGATGGTGAGCAGGATAGGCTTGCTTTTGCATCACGGATTATTTTGGAACAACTGGGCATCAGAGTGGAGGAAAGTGAAGATTCATTTCTTGATGCTTTAATTCTAGAATTTGGAAATCAGTTTCCTACTACAAAAAAGTTTTCAATTTATGCCAGATCAACATTAGTTGACATACATCCTGGCGATAATCCAGATCTCGTTCTAATGGAATGGATGGAACGTGAAGAAATACTGTTTCGTACCTTTGAAAAACATCTTTTGTCAGAGCGACTTGCACAAGGCTTTGAAAATGATGTGGATGGATTTTTCGAATTCTCTCTTTCAGCCCAGAATAGAAGAAAAAGTAGAGCTGGACAGGCTCTTGAAAACCATGTAGAGCAACTTTTTCTTTGCAGAAACATCTGCTATGACAGAACAAAAGTAACGGAAAACAATGCTAAACCAGATTTTCTTTTTCCAAGTGTCGCAGCGTACCATGATTCTGGATTTACCACCAACTTACTCACAATGCTTGGGGTAAAAAGTACATGTAAGGACAGGTGGCGGCAAGTCCTGTCGGAGGCCGACCGAATTGCAGAAAAACATTTACTCACCTTTGAAGCGGCAATCAGTACAAATCAAACCAGTGAAATGGCGCATAATCACCTTCAGCTGGTTGTGCCAGAAGGAATTCATGCAACATATTCACAAGAGCAACAGGGTTGGCTGATGAATGTTACGGAGTTTATTGAAATGCTTTTATTCCGTCAACGTGCAATGACTTGGCATTGATACAGCCTTGGATATAAAGACAAAGAAAGAGCGCAGCCTGAATATGTCAAAAATTCGGGCAAAAAACACCAAACCTGAACTGTTTATTCGCTCAGAACTTCACAAACGTGGGTATCGCTTTAGAGTTAACTCAAAACTTGTTGAGGGGCTCCCTGATATATATTTTACTAAAAGGCGAATTGCTATCTTCATTCATGGCTGTTATTGGCATAGACATCCCAACTGTAAATTTGCTTATACGCCAAAGTCCAATGTGGACTTCTGGATGAGAAAATTCTCCAGTAATATCCTTCGTGATACAGAAGTCATGACACTTTTGAACCAGCAGGGTATTCGTGTTATAACCATCTGGGAATGTACTATCAAAAGAATGTTAATCGACAATTCAGTCAACGCTGAGGTTTTGGCTGGAATAGAAAATTTTATCAATAATGGCACACCACAAACAATTGAATTGTGAAGTCAGACTCGCAGCGCTGTCTGGCTTCAAACATTTTTCTTCATTTGTCGATATTAACCACAAATCTGAACCCATTACCACTAAGTATGAAGTAGTTCGGATTATGTGCGTTTGGCTCCTCGAGTAGGACTCGAACCTACAACTTAGCGGTTAAAAGCCGTCCACTCTGCCGATACCACCCTTCGAACCATGCTTTTCCTTGCGGCTGTGCTTGCTCAGTCAGCGAGAAGCCAGATAGAAATTGAAAAGCCACCGGTTGGGATTTGACAATCTTCAAAGAATATTGCTGCCCCAGATACCAAAAAAGTTCTCCCTCCTCAAAGCGGTGTTGGGGGATGGCATCCCGCCGCGCCTGTTGGGATTGTTTGGTTTTCTCGATCCAATCGCTTTTACTTTCGATAAATTCATTGATAATTTTCTGACTGGTTCGCAGAGGAGCGCGCACCACCAAACGACCATCTGAATGCACAATTAATGCGATCGTTTTGCGCCGGCTGCGCACCAACTCATCAATCACCACTTTACCCATATTGGCGATTTTATCATAAGGCGCACTTCAAATTCCACTGCCAGAGCGCGTTAATTATACAAACGAACGCGAGATTCCCCGTTTGTTGGTTTAATGAAAGAAAACGAGTTCCGACGCTATTTTGGAAAATATTAAGCAGGAACGAGGGTAGTATGCAAAAAATTGATCAATCCGAAATTACGCCTAAATGGCTGTTTATGAATCGCCGCAAATTTCTGCAAAAGGTCTCGCTGGTGGGTGGTGCCGCGCTCCTGGCTGCCTGTGCACCAGGCGTGATCCCGACTGA
>DAOUFM010000014.1:0-3783 GCA_034429975.1 Anaerolineaceae bacterium
GGCTTCATGTAATGCGGAGAACTGGTTCTTTTTTCTGAGGACTACACATTTATTATTGAAAAGAAAGTTTCTTGGTGACCAAAGCGACAGAGGTACACCCGGCCACATCTCGAACCCGGAAGTTAAGCCTGTCCGCGCCGATGGTACTTGGGGGGCGACCCCCCGGGAGAGTAGGTCATTGCCAAGAAACTTTTTTTGATTTAAAGGAGAACTTAATTTTTTTATTTTAAAATCAATGTCCAGGGACCGGAGATGGCTCCTTCGATGGTCGCATTGATCAATGCATCTGCATCTGCCCAGGACATTCCAGAAGGGGGTTGTAAATTGGTGTAATAGCCAGCCATACTAAAATTACACTGAAAATTTAAACCCGGATATTGAGCAAGCAGGGTTGCCCGGGCAGCTTCACAGGCAACATTCGGGTCACCGGGTGGTATGCCCATCCGCAGGGAATCGATTACCAGTGAGACTTGCTGAGCCTGTTCAATTTCTGTTGCGTTAGCCTGGTAAACCATATAAGCACAGCCATCGCCACTCGAAAAATCGCTGCCGCCTTCTTGAAACGGGGCTGATTTTTGATCGAGTAGTAGTTTGGGCGCCGCCGGCCAGGAGTGGTATTCCCGTAAGGCGCGCCAATCCTGTAGACCCGGGATGGAGATACAGTAATTAACCGTGGTAATCTGAGAATTGTAAAAAAAATTGGTGACGGTAATCGTTACACCAGACTTGTTGGTTGAAGCTCCTCCGCCAACAGCCTGATTACAGGCTTGTTTGGTTTCACATACCTGAATTTTCACCCATAACCGGTCACCATCCACAGATACAACTTCGCCAGTTTCATTCTTAATGATCCAAAAGAGGGTATAGATCCCTGTTTTTACTGGAGCTGTCAATGAGACCGAAAGCTGCACACTTTCCCCAGGTGCAGTTTCTTTGGGAAAGTTTACCATGGCAGGGCTGCCCAACGAATCACCCGATGGAGAAGAAACGGCGATAAGTTGGTAGCCAGTACTCCATTGCGTTGAACCAATATTTTTAATTTCCCAGGTTTTCACAAAGACTTCCCCGGGGATGAGAATGGAATTATCCGGAAAATTTTCACCCAGAAAAGTGGCGCGATCCTTAATTGATTTGATTTCAATGACTGTCGGCGTGTCAATAGCGCTTGTTGGCATCTCCATTGGTGTTGGTTCAGGGGATGGAGTGCTGGAAGTTGATGGTCGCATGGTTGCCGTTGCCACCGATTCCAACACTGGTACGGTAGCATCCGGTGATGGATGTTCCGAACCGGAACATCCATCCATAAGTAAAGCTACACAGATACTAAAAAAAAGGAATTTTAAAGTGATTATTCTCCTCATATTCTCCTTATTGAAGGAACAGGCTTTCAAGTTGGCCATTCAACCCTGAAAGCCAATAACTTTCACAGGTATGCGGGTTGAGGAGCAGCACCGGCTGATCAGCCGGATCGGCGGTCATAATGCTGATGCCCAACCAATCGTTAGTTGCCCAGGCAATCCCTGCCGCTCCGACATTATCCAGCACCAGGTGCATGTCGCTGCCATCAGGGTGGACGAGATACAAGCTGCTGTTGTCGCGCCCACGATACGCGATCCAGTTTCCATCCGGAGAAAGCTGCGGATTGAGGAACTTTGGAGTGCCATTCTCAATGGTAAATTGTACCTGAGTGGTAGCAGCACTGAAGTCGTAAGCATACACTTCCCAGGCAGCCCCGACTGTATAGGGTGCAGCAAAGTAAAGTGAACCCTCAGGGGACCATCCAACGATAGCGGTAAAACTCATATCGGCAACTTCCAGAATTTGATGGGTTTCAACATCAACGACCAGTAATCGATTGTTTGAACCGGTGCTCATTCCGATGTACGCAATCTGTTTTCCATCAGGTGACCAGCGCAGGTTATAGCCTGTTGCCCCTGGTAGTTTAAGATCATCCTGAGAAGCTAGATCAACAATGTGCAGCTCGTTGTTCTGCCCGACATAAGCAGCCCGATTACCATCTGGGGAAAGGGTTTCCCAATTACTATTAGGAATCTCCCAAGAGGACTCACTGCCATCGAACGCCTGAATCACCAGGCCCCAACCAGCGTCCAGCTCTTTATTCAGTAAAGCTTTCCCATGAAACATATTGGTAGGGGCAGGTTCAAGTTGGGATAAAGAATCCGGGGTGAGGCAGACACCCGCTGGCAAAGTTTGAACGGGAGGTAAGTCAGCCCGAATGAAAGCGGGTGTCCATTGTGTTTGCCATTTGACTGATTCTCCAATTAATATCAGGTTGGAAAGTTCCACGGTTAGCATGCCCGTCGGTAAATTGTCGAAGGAAAGGCTGCTGTTGAAGCTCCCACCAGCCAGACCACCCCCACCGCCACCACCACCGTTGGGAGTGTATCCATTGATTTGAATACCGAATCCATAGATATCCGGAGAAACTTCAAAATTAAAGGAGTAACCACCTCTTGAACTCGCAGATACCGAAAGAATCTTTATTTCCTGGCCGGCAAGCTCTATTTTCTGGTTGATAGACCATTCCTGTCCGGGTTTAGGATCGGAGCCCGCATCAAAAGTGAAGGCTGCTGGTGCATCGGTTTCTGCGGGGTTGAGTGTAACCCCGGAGAAGCTGATGGTTAGCGGGTAAACCAGGCCAGCTGCTTTAAATTGGACTGCCCAAATTTCGTCAAAAACATCGGCAGTTTCCTGATTGATCAAAGCGTTGCCATCCTCTGGGAAATGATAGGCAACCTGCTTTCCATTTGCATCACGAATTTCCATGTTGCCAGTTCGCTGAAAAGCGCCAGCACTCAGGTTTTGGGGCTTGAAATTTCCAATCAGAATATAACCGTCATTGGTTTCAATTACTTTTGTTACGCTTACAGAATTATCTTCCGGAATGGCAGCCATTAAGTTATCCTCTGTTTGCTGTGCTTCCGTGATTGCAGGCTCAGCCGACACTTCGACGACCGGTAAAATTTCCAGATCGGTTGGCGCAGGGATGAACTGTAAAGGGATTTCCCAATTTTCCGGTGCTTTACCCGGCAGGGTGTTGCGAATACAGGGTACTACAAAGGAGGCTTCATTTACATCAGCGGGAACAGGTTGATAGCCACCATTGATTTGTTGCAGATGCGTTCCATCCGGCAGGCGTAAATATTCTCTTTCTGTACAACCAGCGAGCTGTTCATCCTGGGAATAGGCATTTCCAGGAACTCCCAAAATACGATAATCGATTTGGGTTTGCTGTGCGGATAACGTTGCTGCTGTGACGGTTAGGGTTACTCCTTCTCGGGTGACACTCACTGGTTGCGCCAATACACGAATTGGTGCAGAAATATCCACAATCCCTGCACCCGGGATATAGCCAAACAATTTCATGAACTCTGCATAAACCCGCTGGGGTCCGATCGCCAGAGCACTGAGAATAAGGGTTGATACGATAGCTATGGTGAGTGCCCAACCGGGTCGCAATCCAAAGATATAATGAGTTGAACGAGCTTTTGTATCAGCTCGCTGTAAAAGGTCAGCATAGACTCGATCAACAAACTGAGGGTTAATAGAAGGGACGTTAAAAGACTGAGTGATGTCCTCCTCGAACGAGGTAGACGTATTTTTTTTATTCATTTGAATCCTCCAACTGGCTGTGTAATCGTGCCAGTAAACGATAAGTAGATTTTTTAACAGCATCATCATTTTTATGGAGTAGATGAGCTATTTCCGGGAAGCTGAGTTGAGCTAAAAACCGAAGGCGCAGCAATTCACGTTCTTCTTCGG
>DAOUFM010000015.1:0-11713 GCA_034429975.1 Anaerolineaceae bacterium
GACAGGATGAAAATGATAAACAATTATCCTGTAGACAGGATAATGTGGAGGTGCGCATGTCAATCGATATCAATCGTCTGAAAACTGTTTTACTGGATGCTATAAAAAATGTTCAGAAAACTACATATGTGCATCGAGAAATACAAATAGATAACAAATTACCCTACATATTTGTGGGTGTTAGGCGTAGTGGAAAATCGCATCTTCTATACCAGCGGATGTTTGAGCTTGTTTCTGACGGCCATAGCTGGGATGAATTCCTCTATATCAATTTTGAAGATGAAAGGCTCATCGGTTTCAAATCCTCTGATTTTAACAGTCTTTTGGAAGCTCATTATTCTTTACCTCAAATATCACCAATTTTATTCTTAGATGAAATTCAAAATATCGATGGATGGGAAAAATTCGCTGGCTATTCAGGTATGCTATTCAATAAATAATCCTGTCACATATAATCGCGAAATAAGAGCGCTTTCAAAGTTTGCCAGTTTTATCCCATGCTTAAAATTAATCATCATTACTTATGACCAAAGAGAAAAGATAAAAGAAAATGACCTCGAGATTGAATTGGTTCCAATCTGGGATTGGTTATTGAATTTCAAGAAAATAATGGCATAATAAAGTCAATCTATTGGTATTTCTAAGCGCGTTGAGTTGAGTCCAATTTTTGAAAAATTTATAATCAAATCAACTTTCTGAAATCTTCCAGGATCAAATCAATATGACCCTCCCGATCATTCTTCTATTACTCATTCTCATTACCGCATTGGTGTTATTTTCCTTTGAATGGGTTTCCCCGGATGTGACGGCAATAGGGGTGCTGGTATTTCTGGTGATATTCAAACTAATACCGGTTGAGCGCGCTTTTGAGGGGTTTGGCAGCGACACGTTCATTCTGCTGCTGGGCATATTGATCATGACCGCGGCGTTGATGAAGACCGGGGTAGTGGACCTGGTGGGAAGGTCTTTGCTGGAATTCACCAGTAAAAGACCAGGCAGTTTATTGCCGGCTACCATGGTGGCAGTGTCTGCTATCAGCGCCTTCATTAATAACACGGCTGCTGCCGCGTTCTTTTTACCGGTGATTTTGGGACTCAGCCAGCGGGCAAAAATGAGCGCTTCACGCTTGCTGATGCCAATGGCTTTCGCTGCAATCCTATCCAGCTCAGTGACGTTGATCAGCACTTCCACCAATGTGGTGGTCAGCGGTTTGATCACCCAGTTCGGGTTGGAGCCTATCCGTATGTTTGAATTGACGCCGGTGGGCATCCCCATTCTGGTGGTGGGTATCCTCTATATGGTATTGATCGGCAAACGCCTCATCCCTGAAAGAGAAACCCAGCAGGACATGGCTGATACTTTCAATTTACGCCCTTACCTGGCTGAGTTACGCATCCTGCCAGATTCATCCCTGGCTGGAAAAACGTTGGCGCAGTCAAACCTGGGCAGAAATTATGATTTGACGGTCTTGACCATCATTCGTGAAGGAAAACGGCATACTCATCCCCCGGCTGATATGGTCTTGAATGTCGGAGATGCCTTATTGGTTGAGGGGGTGTCAGACGCGATCCTGAAGATCAAAGATGTGGCGGGGATCGATATTCAGGCGGATGTGAAATTTTCGGATCATGATTTGAAAGGTGAAGGGTTAGATCTGGCAGAAGTCGTCTTACTACCAAAATCTCCTTTTATCGGCCGCACATTAAAAGGAATGAAAATGAGAGAGCGTTTTGACTTGCAGGTGGTGGCGATCAACCGGCGTACCGGGATTATTTATTCCAAGATTGCCGATACCCGCATGCAAATGGGAGACGTGCTACTAGTACAGGGCAATAAAAATCAGATTGCTGCCCTACAGGCGGATAATGCCTTCGATGTTTTAGGAACCTTAAGTGTTCAGCGCTTCAATAAAAAACAAGCTATCCTGGTGGGAGCTATCTTTGCCGGGGCTTTTATACTGGGGGCAACGAATATTTTCCCATTGCCGGCAGCCATGTTAGCCGGTGCCTTGCTGGTTTTTCTGACCCGGGTGATCACCCCTGAGGAAGCTTACCGGCAGGTCGATTGGAAGGTGTTGATTTTAATTGGCAGTATGCTGGCGTTAGGCGTCGCGATGCAGACCACCGGTACTGCTCAGTTTCTGGCGAACTTGTTAACGCGCCTGGTTGGTAGCTGGAACCCGATCTGGCTGCTTTCCGGCTTTTTCCTGCTGACAGTCTTACTGACCCAGCCGATGTCCAATCAGGCAGCAGCGGCAGTTGTGATTCCGGTGGCTGTGCAGACGGCTATTCATTTGGGGCTCAACCCGCGCACCTTCGCCATGATGATCGCCATCGCTGCCAGCACCTCTTACCTGACGCCTCTGGAGCCAGCCTGCTTGATGGTCTATGGTCCCGGGCGCTACCGATTTCTGGATTTCATGAAAGTGGGCGGTTTGCTAACCCTGCTGGTTTATCTGATCGCCATCGTATTAACACCTATCTTGTGGCCGCTTTAAAATTAAAAGTCCCTGGATCCGGTTTTTCCAGGGACTTTATCGGCTGAACGATCAGACAGCCGAGATTTCGCTGACTTCCACCAGGGACGGTGTTTCGTTTTGTGTAAGACGCCGGAATGTCAGCGCCCACAGCGAGCCAATGTAGGCGTACATGACGCCATTTACCAGCAACATTACCGGTATATAGAGCAGGAAACCAGCCCCACTGAGAATCGCGCCCAGGCTGATTACCGCATTGGTCTGGAAAAAGATGGATACTAAAAAGGGAGCCAGGATCAGAATAAATGGGATTGCCAGTGCCAGCCCGATGGCGATTTCCCCGATGATGATCGCCAACCCGATGACTACCTGGGGCCAGGGCTTGCTGACCAGTAAATTCCAGGCACGTGAGATCGCGGCAAAGACGCCCAAATCTTCCCCAACCATAGCGACAATCGATTGCTCAATTAAAATATTGACAGCAAAAGCAAAGATGATAAACACCGGAACCAAGCAGAGTAAACCAATTCCAAGTGTAAAGATGCCCAGGAAGATGATCGGAAAAACAGCCAGCGCCACGGCTGTGATGGAGACAGCAAATATCAGCAGGAAGAACAAAAACACTCGCCAGTAATAAGGTTTGCTTTCCTCAAAGATGCGGGAAAAGCCAAGTTTTTCTTCCCCCCCGTCAGCCAGCCAGGCGCCCCGCGCCACCCCAACCCGCCCGAGAACACCAAGGAAAATAGCAATCACAGAAATTGCCAAAACCAGGAGAATTACTGCCATGATGGTCAGAAAAATCGTCCAGGGCTCCGAATCCCATACATGCTTGAACTGCATAAGCCAATCAGTCACCTGATTGGTCACCTGAAAATTGCTGGCTGCCAGCCCATTACCGGAAGGCAGGAAGCTGGAGTTGCCGCCACCTCCCCCTCCGGAACCTCCCCCACCCCCCGAGCCAGAGCGGGCACAACTTGATAAAATCCCAAAAATCCAGAGCGCCTTAAATTTCCAGATAATCTTCCAAGCTTTTGAAAAAACTTCACCATAATCCATAATACACCTCTCTGATTAGTATACGGATTTTTGCTGAAAAAAGTATCAGAAATCTGCTCTTCTGGTCAAACTGAATCCTCGCCTTCCGGGTAGTGAAAGAATGAGCCAATGCGGATATAGTAGAAACACGTGGAGAGTAATTATGAAAGAAAAAGCACCGATTGTTTGTAAAAGCTTGTTGATTTTAGGCGGACTTAATCTGCTGATGATGGGGGGATTCATTTTATTAATCTGGTCGTTGCATGCGAATCAGGATGTTACTGGTTTTTTGGTTGGTAATGCCGGGGAGCTGGTTGCTAGTCTGATCATCAAGATCTTCTACCTGATCATGAAGCGTTCTCTGTGGGTATTTATTTTAGGAAACAGTGTCTTTTCAGGCGGACTGTTTGCGCTGGCTCTGATCATTTATCGGAAAAGAATAGAAACTCGAAAAGACTATCACCCGCGTGAATTGCAGATCAGAACAGCCTGATATTTTCTGAAAGCAAGGTTGCGAAAAACAATTCCGTTGGTTACAAAGATACTTCGCATTTTATTAAGAAACCAAGAAAATAGAAGATTATTTCAAGAAAATTGATGTATAATTCAGAATTAAGAATAATTTTTGTTGTAAAATTAAGATTTATAAAGACAAATAAAAAATAATTAATTCGAGTATAATTCAAGTTACATTATGTCTGCCGAAACATCCACTGATACCACTAGCGAGAAAGTTAAGCTGCTTACGCCCTTGTTACTGCTATTCATGGGCGCCATGATCCTGGCGAATATGGGCGGCAGTATGTACCAGCCCCTGGAAGCGCTCTACCTGAAAGATCTGGGAGCCGGAATTGCTCAGATTGGGATTTATTACACACTTTCCCAAATTATTCCCCTCATCCTTCAGATTTTAGGCGGCTGGATCTCCGATTCGCTTGGGCGTTTGCGGGCGATTGCCATTGGCAGCGTGCTCGGGATTTTGGGCTACCTACCGCTCTTGCTGGCGACCCGCTGGGAATGGGTGCTGGCCGCCTCGGTGTTGAACGCCATGACACGCTCCCTGGTAGGTCCCAGTTTCGATGCTTTCATTGCTGATCACTCTGCCCCTGAGAATCGAGCGCGTTTGTTTGGGATTACACAGACCCTGTTTGGGGTGGTTAGCGTCATCGGTCCGCTGGCAGGTGGGTTCCTGGTGGAGGCTATGGGTTTCAAAGGGATGTTGTTGATCGCCACTATTTTGTATGTCCTGGCGACTGCCATTCGCGTGGGCATGGCCAAAGAAGCCGCGCGGGGGTTTGAAGCTTCGCCCACCAAATTAACCGTTTCCAGCCTGAAAACCAATCTGGGCACTATGATCGGGCTGGTGTTATCCGGCGGCCTCTTCACCTGGATTATGATCACCGATGGGGTTCGCGATATTTTCTTCAACATGTCGATGACTTTTCTCTCGGTTTATATGCAGGATATCGCTAAACTGTCGATCAGCCAGATTGGGATCATGAACAGCATCTTTGGTGTGGCAATGATGGTGGTGATGATCCCGGCCGGGTGGCTGGCGGATAAAGTTGGTGAACGGGTCAATATTACCATTTCGTTCGTGTTCATTTCATTTTCGATTGGGATGATGGCGGCAGTGAAGCCGGGCAGCCCAGCCTGGGTGTATGGGTTGGGATGGGTCATCGCCGGCATTGGGGTTGGATTGGCGACCCCCGCTTACCAATCTCTGATCAGTAAAGCAGTACCAGCGCGTTTGCGCGGGGTAGCGTTTGGCTTGTTCAGCTCGAGCCTGGGGTTTGTATCCCTACCAGCCCCTCTGATCGGTAGCTTTTTGTGGGAGAAAGTCAGCCCGCAATTTCCATTCTTTATCACCGCTATTGTTTCCCTGCTGGCGGTTATCCCGGTCTGGTTTAAATTCAAGGTTACTGAAAAAGAAACTGAACGGATTAATAGCTTTAATCACGCTGAATAAAATCCCTGTATCGTTTGCTGTATACCCGAAATTTTAGCAGTATAATGGCATAATCTCTTAAAAAAGGTGATGTGCAGGTGGTTTATTTTTTAAATTGAACCACCTGCTGCCAGCAAACAACGAACTTGGAAAAGCAAAGCAGACTCGAGACACAAAGACTCATCATGGTTTCAACAAAGCAAAAAGCAGCCCCTTCATTTGTGGAATTCGTCATCATCATTTCATTAATGATGTCGTTAACTGCTTTTTCAATTGATTCGCTGCTGCCTTCCTTACACCAAATCAGCAGTGAACTGGGGGTGAGGAACCCTAATGATCGCCAACTGGTGGTCTCAGTTTTTTATTTTGGGATGGCGCTCGGGCAGCTTTTTTTTGGCCCGCTTTCGGATCACACCGGTCGTAAAAAAGCGATTTATATCGGCTATGCCGGATATATTATCGGAGCCATTATCTCTGCTACCGCCATGAATTTCACGGTGCTTCTGTTGGGGCGTCTGCTGCAGGGTCTGGGAGTATCCTCTCCGCGCGGCGTTTCTCTGGCAGTCGTCAGAGATCAATATTCCGGCAACCGCATGGCGCGCGTGATGTCATTTGCCATGACGGTATTTATTCTGGTGCCAACGATCGCTCCCACCATAGGGCAAGCAATCCTCTCTCTGGTGAATTGGCGGGGAAATTTTGTGGCTTTCATCGTGTTTGCCTTGATTTCCTTCATCTGGTTTGCTGTACGCATGCCGGAAACCCTGGTGCCGGAAAACCACATCCGCTTTACCGGTAAACGAATTCTCCTATCAATTGATGAAATTGTGAAAAACCGTTTTGCCTTTGGTTTTACGCTGGCATCCGGCTGTGTTTATGGTGTGTTCGTCAGCTACCTGAATTCATCTCAGCAAATTTTACAGGAACAGTATGGGCTGGGCCATTTGTTCCCCTTGTTTTTTGCAATGATAGCCCTTTCTTTAGGTCTGGCTTCTTTTATGAACTCGCGGCTGGTGCTGCGCTTTGGCATGCTGCGCCTGGTGCAATGGGCGCTGCAGGCTCAGATTATTCTGGCAGTAATCTTTTTTGCGATCCTCCTGGGGTTGCCCGGGCAGCCGCCTTTATGGGGATTGCTGACCTTCTTCATGTTATTTTATTTTTGTACCGGCGTTTTGTTTGGGAATATCAACTCCCTGGCGATGCAGCCACTCGGCCACCTGGCAGGGATCGGCTCCGGCGTCGTGGGCTCATTCTCGATGTTAATCGCGATGGTGTTTGGCACCATTATCGGAAGAGCCTACAATGGCACCATCTTTCCAATCGTCATCGGAATGATTGTGTTGACCGGCGCATCCATTTTGATTTCGCGCTGGGCAGTCTCAGGAAAACAATCCCTGCCGGATCTGACTTAAGAAAACCTATAAAGGAGGAAGATGCGAAAAAGAATCTTCATTCCCTGCCATTCATTGTCAAGGGATGGATGGCAGCAATGGTGGCGTGCAAATCGTTTGCGCTGACCACCAGGCTGATGGATACCTCGGAAGAACCATGCGCGATCGCCAGCACGTTCACTTCGCTATCTGCCAGAGCGGTGAAGATCTTGCCGGCCACGCCCCAACGGTAACGCATTTGCGGGCAGACGGCCGTAATGATGACCACCTCCTCACTGGCCCAGATGCGGTCGATATTGCGCTGCTCGATCTCGTGTGCTAGGCTGCTTTCCAGAACGGCCAGCACAGACGGCGTCATATTCACCGGAACAGCAAAACACAGGGATTGTTCGGATGACGCTTCAGTGATGAAAGGTACGGTGGCACCGGTGGTGGCGACCGCGCTGAAAATGCGAGCAGCTACACCCGGCACGCCCAGCATTCCACGACCTTCCACGTTAATGAGCTGTACATCCCGCACGGCGGTGACCGCTTTGATAATGCCGCCCTGCTTACCATTGCCGTTCAGATCGGCGGTAATCAATGTCCCGGGGTGTTCGGGGTTGAAAGTATTCAGCACTTTGAGGACTTTCCCGGCTTCAATCACCGGGCGGATGGTCTTAGGGTGCAAGACCTTAGCCCCAAAATATGCCAGTTCGGAGACTTCACGGTAAGAAAGCTCCGGGACGGTGTGGGCTTCTTTAGCCAGCCGCGGGTCAGCAGTCATGACGCCATCCACATCGGTATAAATCCTGACTTCGTCCGCGTCCAACACCACCCCCAGGATGGCGGCGGAATAATCCGAACCACCTCTGCCCAGCGTGGTGGGCGTGCCACCGGCTGTGGCGGCAATAAACCCGGTCACCACCGGTACGATATGCTGCGCAAATAACGGCTGCAGGGCTGACAGTGTTTTTTCGTGGGTTGGCGCCATCAGGGGCAGCGCTGCCTGGAATTTTTCATCGCTGACGATCAGTTGGGTGGCGTCTATTGCCTGAGCCTGGATCCCCTGGCTGCGCAAGATGGCTGCAATCACTCGCACTGCCAGGCGCTCGCCCAGCCCAACAACGGCATCCAATGCACGCGGCGATGCCTCCCCCAGCACGCCGATCGCCTGTACCAGGTGCTTGAAGTTATCGATCAGTGCATCCATTTCGCCAGCTACCTGTGCCTGATCTGTTGGTTGGTAGTGCTGCAGCGCCTGATGGTGGCGTTCCTGCAGCACTTGTATCGTTTCCTGAAAGGGGATCTGGTTTCCTTTGGCTGCCTGCCGGGCACTTTCCAGGAGGGCATCGCTCACCCTCGAAAAGGCGGAAGAGACCACTACCACATTCTGCCAGCCCTGCTTAGCCTGGTTCACAATTTTTACCACCTGTGCCAAACCTTCCAGGCTGCCGACTGAGGAACCACCAAATTTAATGACCAGTGTATTTTTATTATTCATGATACCGGCTCCGTTAACTCAAATTTGCCTGCAGCCAATCAAAGGCTTGTTGTAGGTCGGCGATTAAATCACCGGCATCTTCAATTCCAAGAGAGTAACGCACCAGGTTATCCTTGATACCCCAGGCGGCCCGATCTTCTGCGCTGATCGAATAATAGGAAAGCAACGCGGGCTGGTTCACCAGACTTTCAGCACCCCCCAGGGATGGCGTGATATACGGGACCTGCAGGCGGTCAAGGAAACGAGCGGTTTGTTCCAGGTTCGCTTTCAGGGTGAAGGAGACCACCCCGCCAAAACCGGACATCTGCCGTTTGGCGATGGCATGGTCGGGGTGGTTGGGCAAACCAGGGTAAAAGACTTCCTCGACCAATGGTTGAGTGAGCAAGTATTCTGCCAGTTCTTGGGCACTCTGATTTTGATGGCGAACACGCAGCCCCAATGTTTTGATGCCACGCAGCAGTAAATAAGCATTATATGGGTCCATAACTGCCCCCAGCAGGTTGTTGTGTTCACGAATTTGATCCACCAATTTCTGCTGGCCGATGACCACTCCGGAAAGTAAATCATGATGGCCGCCCAGGTATTTCGTCCCGGAGTGCAACACCAGATCGATACCAAAATCCAGGGGTTTCAAATTGATAGGAGTGGCAAAGGTGGAATCAATCATCGTCAGGAGGTCGTGTTTTTTTGCGGTTTTCACGAGGTGTTCAATATCCACCACGCGCAGGTAGGGGTTGGTGGGTGTTTCCGTCAGGATCAGGCATGTATTAGTGCGGATGGCTGCTTCCAGATCGCCATTATTAACGGTGGAAACACACGTACTCTCCACACCAAAACGCTGCAGAAAGTTCATTCCAAATTCACGGGTTTTGCGGTAGATATCATCGGTGTAGATGATATGGTCGCCCGCTTTCAGGAAGGTCAACAAACTGGTGGTGACGGCTGCCATCCCGGAGGCAAACAACAGGGCGGCTTCTCCGCCTTCCAGGGCAGCCAGACGCTTTTCAACCGCCATGACCGTTGGGTTGCCGTAGCGCCCATATTCCAGACGATTGGTGGGGGTGCCGTTGTTTTTAGCGCTTGTGAATTGACAGATATCCTCATAGCTGTCAAAAACATAGGTAGAGGTGGGCACGATTGGGTCAATCAGTGAATGATAGGGTTTCTGACGTTGCTCCCCGGCATGAACACTGCGGGTGGATGCGGAATTCTGGGTGGTTGTTTGGTTGAAAGTCATGGTTCACTCCTTAACGAAAAAAAACTGCCCGATTTGGGCAGCTGTGAATACATAAAATTAAAGAACGCTAACGAGCGCTCACTGGATGGCAGCTGCCCTTCTATGTCGACATGACATCAACATACCATTTGTCTCGCTTAAGACACGGCTAGAAGATAACTGACGGACAGGAGTTGCATTCATTGTTTTTGAGTTTACTGGATGAATCCTGATACGTCAAGTTAAAAATTGAAAAAAAGTGGCTATACTTTTGTATTATTCGTTACGATAAAAGGTGAATAAAATGAAAACGATAAATTCAAGACCCGTTTTCGGAGTATTATTGATCCTATTTCTAACGACATCCTGCTTAGGCACCTCCCTCAACACGGTAATACAACCAAAAAATGGTACCGGACCCGATGATTCGCAAATAGAATTAACCGCTACCGAACCAATTGTTTTAACTGCAACTTCAACCCTGACACCAACCATTACACCAACAGAAGAACCGACAGAAACGCCAACGATAACCCCAACGCCAACTTCCACCGCGACCCCGACCGTGACCCCGACTGAGAAACCAGTCGTTGATGAGCGCATCTTTTTTGATCCACAATCGGTAGAGGATATCGATAAGTTGCTAGAATCGCCCAGCCCAATTACCGATCCAGAGGCGTTTGCGTTGTGGCAGGACGAATATATTAAATTAATCAACCAAAAACTGGAAACCTATACCGGTCCTTTTATGCAGGTTAGTTTTGCGGTAATAGATATGGGAGCATTTACGATTGGGATTAACCAATGGGTGGCAATCGCTTCTTACCAATTTACCTACATTGAAAATGGAACGACCTTTACCATTGTAAATAAAACATTTGTTTTTAAAGATACTCATGGAAGCAATCTGTTGCTTACCGTTACGTTTTTACCAGAAAAGATCATTCCCTTTGATGATTTTTACATGAAAGAAGGGCTTTATAAACCTCCTAACAAACCGGGAACCTTAAGACTTGGATTTTTATTTGTTGATTTGTTAAGAATATTGATTATGCCTGTTCCTTTTTTAAATGATTTTTTTCCCGAAGATATGGACGAAAATGAAACGTATCAATTAGTTGATAAGATCGTTCGTGACAAGGAATTAAGCACAGATGATATTCAAAAAATAGCAAAAATGAGGTTCGTTTTAGAAGCTTATACGAATTAAACCCTTTATTTTGATATACCAGTACTGGCTTTATCGAGAGCGGTAACTTCAGCAGAAGTAAGCCTCCAACCCATTGCTCCGAGGTTTTCTGCGGCCTGGCGTGCATTCTTTGCCCCGGGAATGGGTATGGTGCCTTTACAGATCGTCCAGTTCAGGGCAACCTGCGAAGGGGTTTTGCTATACTGGCTGCCGATCTCTTTCAGCAGGTTGATCAGAGGTAAAGCGCGGCGCAATTTCTCCGGGGGGAATATGTGCCGGCGTGGGCCAGTGGGTGGGTTATCGGGGCCATATTTTCCGGTCACCATGCCTTTTGCCAACGGGCTGTAGGCGATGATGGTGATCTTGTTTTCCAGACAGTAATCGAGCAAGCCGTTCTCTTCGATGCTGCGATCGAATAAATTATATTGCACCTGATTGGACGCCAGAGGAACACCGGCTGCCAGCAGGGCCTCGTTGGCTTTTTTCGTTTGTTCCAGATTGAAATTAGAGACCCCAACAGCACGAGTAAGGCCAGCTTTGACAGCTTCTGCCAGTTCAACCACATAATCCGGTCTGCTCCACAATCCGACTGGCCAATGGATTTGGTATAAATCTACCCGATCACGCTCCAGGCGTTTAAGACTCTTCCGGAGGGCTCTCAAAAGGGCGGCTTTTCGTATTCGCCAGGGGAAAGGGAAAAATTTGGTGGCTACTAAAACTTGTTGATTGGCAGTTGGGAGGAATTCACCCAGAAATCGTTCTGAACGGCCGGTGCCATAAACTTCAGCTGTGTCGAACCAGTTGGTGCCGTGCGCCAGGCTGACATCGAAAGCTTCACGAATATCGGCAGCGCTGTAGGTATTGCCGCCAAAGCCCCACATCATCCGGTCGCCCCACGACCAGCATCCCACCCCAACCGGGGTAATCATTACATCTGTTTTTCCAAGTGCTACCAAATCCTGCGGTTTTTCCATT
>DAOUFM010000016.1:0-2752 GCA_034429975.1 Anaerolineaceae bacterium
GAGACAGGCTATAATCATTTTGGTGAGTCATGTTGTTCTCCTATGTTGGTTTAGTCACCTTTAGGATACTTCTGACTCACCTCTTTTGTTAAGGTCCTAGAATTTACAGAAAGAATGTTACACCAACATCGCATCATATTGAGCGATTAAGAAGTATTGAAGAAGAAATTAATCAAATAGTATTGAAAGCATATGGAATTATTTCCAAGGATATCGATTTACTGAATCGAGATGCGATGTCTCTTGATATTGATGATGTAGATAGCAACTTATCTCTTGATGGTTTGTATGATGATATGGCTAAAGCTTTCGAACCATTATTGTTACAGCCCCAAGCATCATTTATTGCATATGACGTCGGCATCGTCCTTGGTCGTTTCCAACCTGGCACCCCGGGTGCACTGGGTTCAGCCATCTACCGCCGCACCGACTTTGCTATCGGCTCATTGCCCGAGCCTACCGAAGAAGAATTCAATGAACTGGTCGGCAACCCCTCCCAGTTCGCGTATGTCGATGAGCAAGGCGGGCGGCACGTCTTCTCCCATCCGGTGGAACAGGCTCTTCAGAAGCTGGCGCTAACGGACGGCATCGCCGTCTTCGACCCCAACCACCCCCGCGATCTGCCTACCCTGGTTAGCAAAGCGTTGGAATTGATGCTCGGACAGGCGCAAGCCCAGGAAGTGATCCAGCAGGCAGCCGGTGGTGACCTGCGCAAGTTCCTGGAAAAGGATTTCTTCACCCAGCACCACATCAAACAATACCGCAAACGTCCGGTGTACTGGCCGATCCAGTCCTCCAAACGCTCGTACGGCTTTGTCCTGTTCCACGAGAAGATCGACCGCAACACCTTCTATGCTCTGCAGCAAGAACCCTACCTGCCCACCAAACGACGCGCTGTGCAGCTGCGCCTGGAAGAGCTTGGCAAAAAGGTGCTGACCGCCCAGGGAGCCGCCCGTAAGCCCATCGAGAAAGAAATGGATGAGCTGCGCCAACTGGCAGAGGAACTGGCGCAGTTTGCCAAAGACCTGGAGGCCATCACCCGCGGCGGTTACGAACCGGAAACTGATTGGATCGATGACGGAGTGATCCTGCGCATGGCTCCGCTGTGGTCGGTGATCCCGCTTTGGAAGAGCGAGCCAAAGAAGTATTGGGATGAACTGGCTGCCGGGAAGTACGATTGGAGCCGGATCGCCATGAAGTATTGGCCGGAACGGGTGAAGCAAGCCTGCAAGAAAAACAAGTCCTTTGCCATCGCGCACGGACATGAAGAATGGTACAAGGGAGGGTAAGATGCTGAATCTGTATTGGAAGTCAAATGGTCAATCACGAAATTTATTACCGAAACCATTTAAGACCGAAGCGGATTTTGAAAATTATGTCTTCAAGAACCAAGATCTGCTCGGCGATGTTTTTATCCTTTATCGCCAGATCCATACGGGCAATAAACAGGGCATTCCGGATATGCTGGGCGTCGATCAGGACTCTCGTATCTGCATCATTGAAATGAAGAATGTCCAGGTTGGGGAGGAAATCGTTCCACAGGTGTTGGGATATGCGATGTGGGCTGAGACCAATCCTGACTCGATCAAGGCGATCTGGTTGGAAGCCAAGAGCAGGCCTGAAGATGTTCAGATTGATTGGGATTCGCTGGAAATCCGCATCATTGTCATTGCCCCGTCTTACCGTGCCAATGTCCTGAAAATGGCCGCAAAGATCAATTATCCCGTTGATCTGGTTCAGATTCAGCGCTTCTCATTTGAAGAAGAAGAGTTTGTTTTAGTGGAGACATTGGAAGATAAGGCAAGTGGTAAACCTACGATCACAAAGGTTATGGGGGATTGGACATGGGAATATTACGAAAAAGAACATGGTAAAGAACCCACCCAGGAATTTCAGAGGGTGGTCACTCAGCTAGAAGATTTTGTAAAAAAGCAAGGCTGGGATCTTCCTTTCAATCTCAATAAATTTTACACAGGCTTCAAACTTGGAAACAAAGTTGTTTTTGATGTTTCTTGGGAAAGTACTAAAACCTGGTCGATCCATATGAAAATCCCGCCGGAAATATCAGAAACTTTTCAAGGAAAAGTATGGAAGTATCACAAATATGACGCCACTTTTAAGAACTCTATGTTTCGGCTTCTTCCCGGTGAAGATGTCGATGTATCAGAATTAAGTGAAATGCTGAAAGCCGCATATCGAAATGTATCCGGAATCCAGGAGTAATAAACCATGCCAACCATTCGAAATCTTCTTTCTCGGGATCTTTCCCGCCCCATCGAAGAAGTCATCAAGCTTGACCAGCGCGATGAACAGACGGTGTATACGGAGCTGACGGAATATGTCACCACAAAACGCATCCGCGAACAATACATCGAGGTTTTAAAACCAATTTCAGAGGGTCCGGGTGATCCGAGCGAAGCGACTGGGGTATGGGTCTCAGGTTTCTTTGGCTCTGGAAAAAGCTCATTTGCGAAAAATCTGGGCTATATCCTCTCAAACCGCTCATTGAACGGAACGCCTGCCAGCCAGATCTTCCTGCAGCAATTGGAGCAGCAGGCTCCCAGTGAGGATTCTACAAAGAAAATACGCGACCTCCTCAACTACATCACCGTAAGAATCCCTACGCAAACGATATTGTTTGATGTCCAGGTAGATCGCGCAGTCCGGCGCTCGACTGAAACGATTGCCGAGATCATGTACACCGTATTGTTGCGTGAACTGGATTATGCCCAGGATTACGACATCGCTAACC
>DAOUFM010000017.1:0-9975 GCA_034429975.1 Anaerolineaceae bacterium
CTCAGACAATTGCTGGAAGACGGGAAAATCACTCCTGCACAGGTAGAAATGGCGCGTCAGGTGCCAGTGGCGGATGATATCACCGTGGAAGCCGATTCCGGCGGACATACGGATAACCGGCCATTGGTCGGGCTTATCCCGACCATGCTGGCCGTACGCGATGAACTCCAGCGCGAAATGAATTACCCTCAGCCGGTGCGTATCGGTGCTGGCGGTGGGATCTGTACACCGGCATCCGTGCTGGCAGCCTTTATCATGGGGGCGGCTTATGTGGTTTCCGGTTCAGTCAACCAGGCCTGTGTCGAAGCTGGCGCATCGCAGCATACCCGCAACCTGCTGGCTGAGATTGATATGGCAGATGTGATTATGGCGCCGGCCGCGGATATGTTCGAAATGGGGGTGCGTGTGCAGGTGGTGAAACGCGGATCCATGTTTGCCATGCGGGCAGCCCGTTTATATGAGCTTTACAGCCGCTACCAGTCTATAGAGGAAATTCCGGAAACAGACCGGGCAAAAATTGAAAAAACCATCTTTAAACGCAGCCTGGATGAAGTCTGGGAGGATACCCAAAACTTTTTTAGAGAACGCGATCCGAAAAATCTCGAAAAAGCAGCCAATGACCCGCACCATAAAATGGCGTTAATCTTCCGCTGGTATCTGGGGCTGTCCTCACGCTGGTCAGCTATCGGTGAACCTGGCCGGGAGATGGATTATCAGATCTGGTGTGGTCCTTCCATGGGGGTTTTCAACCAATGGGTCAAAGGCAGTGTCCTCGAAGCGGTTGAAAATCGCAGAGTGGTGGATGCAGCCCGGGAAATGATGACCGGAGCAGCTTATCTGGCGCGGGTGCGCTCATTAGCCAGCCAGGGAGTTTACCTGACAGAAGAATTGCAGCAATATTACCCTCCCAGAAAACCTGATTAATTCAGTCAGTCAGTAATTTGTTCAAATAGATCAGGAGAAACGAAACTCTCCTGATTTTTTTGGCGGATTGCCAGGCTGAGAACATATTGATCCATCAACTGCCAAAACACCTGGTACCAGCCTGATTGCAACGGCGATTGCTGAATAAAAAGCGGTTGCCAGCGGTCTCGGGGGACGTCAACAGCCGGAATTTGTAGTTGGAAATCCCGGGTGTCCACCCGTAAGCCAATCCCTTCCGCTTTAAGCAGTGCTTCTCTGCCACTCCATAAGAGGGAAGCAGCCAGCGCTTGTTCTTCCTGGGGGAGAGCCAGCACCTGGCTTACTTCGTTTTCTGTAAAGTAATCCTCCATAAAACCCTGGGTTTTTCGTTCAATTTTCTCAAGATCAATTCCCACGCTGAGAGTCGGTTCGGCGCAAAAAGCTGCCACTGCCAGATGATCGCGATGGGTGATCGAAAGGGAGCCATCCAAACGCTGCCCGGCATAACTGGCATACGGTGCACTTTTGAGGTCATTCAGAATAGATAAATCGGATAAATGAGTAATTCGGGTATGCAGATAGGTTTTGGTTAACAATGTTTTCGCAGCCCAGCGCCCCAATAACCATTCCCTTTTGCGTTTGGCAAAGCGAAAAACGTTGTATTTTTCCGATTCGATTGCGGATAGCCAATCAAGAACGCTCGGGAGAGCTGCGGAGTTTAGAACAAGCCAATAAATACGATTTATCATAAAAAGGTTCAGGCATGGGTCTTGAAAACCCATGCCTGTGTCGTAAAACCTTAATTCACAAAGGTTTTAATTGGTGTTAATAGATGTTCTTCTAGTTGATAGGGCAGCGGTTCGGTGCGGTAATTGGTGATCTCCACATACACCTGACCTTTACTGTCAATCACCCGGGCGTTGAATGATCGGTCTCCATTTTCAGCGATAACTGGTTGTACTTCGGCATACATCGACAGCCCGTTGACCTTATTCTCATACAGTTGCAAAGAACCGATCGATTTAGGCAGGCTGAGCGCATCTGAAGTGCCAATATCCCAGACACCGGCAGTTTGTAAGCATAACTCCACCAAAACGGGCACACTGACCAGCGTCTGCTCGTTTTCTGTGAGCGGAGGAAGCTGTTTGTTCAGTTTTCCTACGACCGTTTCGCCATTGCGCTGCACGCCTTCTAACACCTGAAACGCCGGGCCGTGGAAATACAATTTGTAAATGTCTTCAGCTGGAAGGGTGTGTGATTTAGACCAGCGTGGGGCTTTCCCGGTAGGACGGGATAAGGGTTGGTTAGCCGGTACCAGGAAGACTTTGCCAGCGAAATGTACCAGGTGATCGGTGCGATTGTGAGCGCGCGCCAAATCTGATTCCAGGGTTACATTGGCCACTAAACCTTCAGCAGCATGGGCCACCTGTGCTTTCCAGGTGATGCGGCGGGCTTCATCGCGGTAGAATTTGAAAGGGGCCAGGAACTGGATATCCTCCAAATGATCGACCCGGAAGCCACCTTCGGCTGAGCCAAGTGTAGAAGCGACATGCTGGGCTGCCACGGCAAAGCCTTCAATGCCCATGACACCCGGCAGCAGCGGGATGCGGTTCAGGCTGTGATCTTTGAGGAACGCTTCCTGATTGGGGTCGAGATCAGCTTCCAAGAGAATCCCTTCCTGCAGGCTGAGACCGCTGGCGCGGCTGAGCATCACATGGATGGGGTGTCCGCTGGTGAGCGCCTGGTTGGCTTTTTCAACATCCAGACCGCCGGTTAGGTCGGTCTGGTTTTCCAATACTCCGAGAGAGCCTGCTAAAACGACTTCACCGTGTGAGCCTGCTTCCAGTTCCTGACGGACGCTGGCAGCCGCTTCCTGCGGTGGGATCATCTCGATGCCGGCCATTTTCATCAATTGCGGGATATGTCCACGGCTGGCCATGCCAACCTCAGCCCAGGCGCCCCAATCAATGGTGATTACCTGCATTTGCGGGAAATCGCGCTGCAAGTGCGAGGTCATCCGGCAAAGCAGATCATTGGCGGCGCTATAATCGGTTTGACCGCTGTTGCCAAATCGTCCGGCGACAGAACTGAAGTTAACTACTGCCGTGGGAGATTTGCCGGCTGCCTGGAAGGCTTTGAAGAGGTTGAAGAAACCGCCCGCTTTGACGTTGACAATCTGGCGGAATTCCTCATCACTTTTGCTATCCAGTTTGCGGCTTTTCTCGATCCCGGCGGCATGGATGAGCACATCCACGTGGTCTTCCTGTTGGAGGATCTGATCAACAGCCTGCTGAACACTTTCCGGGTTGCTGACATCACAGGTCAGATAATGTACCTGCCCATCGGCTGACCGGATGGTATCCATCGTTTTCAAGGTTGCTGCCGCCCGTTGTAAGGCTTCAATCTCAAGATTGATAATCGCCGGGGTAGCTTTCTTACCAGCTTTGGATAAACGCTGCAGAATGGCGAATTTAAGCTGATCGGGATCATTGGCTAACAAAGCCAGTTCTGGGTTATCCTGATCTGGCATGGAGGAACGCGCCAACAGGTAAAAATGGCCCTGGGTATGTTGTGCCAGGTCGGATACTACCGGTGCGGTAACCCCGCCGGTTCCGCCACTGACGACAAATACAGCGCCCTGAGGTAGCGGTTTTATGGTTGTGGACTGTCTTTCCTCTGGTTGAAGCACCAGGGTGAAACGCTGCTCATTTTCCCAGGCTACTTCCATCACCGCCGGGTCGGAAAGTGTTTCAGCGACCAGTTTTTGTGCTAGGCTGGCAGGTTTTTCATTATCTGAAAAATCGAGCACTTTGACGAATAAGCCGTTTCTTTCGCGTGCCAATGCTTTGGCAAAGCCTGCTGTAGCACCAGCCAGAGGATTTTGGGCTCCCGCAGCGGATAAACCGTGTAAGCCGTCCATGCGGGTAGCAACGACCAGGAATTTGAGCTCAGGAACTTCCCGAACAGCGCTGACCAATTGATGCAGCTTGGCTTCCATGGTTTTTTCCCATTCTGCCTGGGTCATCTGTGCCAATGGTTTTTCTTTGTTTAGACTGGTAAGGAAATAAATTCCGTCGACAGTGCCATTTTGCGCCCATTCTTTTACCTGCCGGGCACTTGCCTGCGCATCGGTTGTTTTCAGGGTTAGAAAGTCAACGCCTTTTTCTTTCAAATTCTTTTCCAAAGAAGGGGCTACTTTCATTTGATCATTGAAAACCACCACACGGGTGCCTTTTTCCAAGGACACACCGCTCGGGGTGCACAGGTCTAACCGTGGCCGTAAAACTGCAACCGGTACACGGCGATGAATAACTGCCGTTGACGCGGGTTGCTCTGTTTCGACTGGGGTTTCAGCGGGTTGGGCTTCAACTTTTGGGGAGGGAGCGGCTTCAGTCTGGGCATCTACCACAAACTGAACGACTTTCGCGAGGGTGTTGTAGTCAGAAAGACGCAGGTCTTCACGCCGTGGGATGCCGTAATGCTCACGTATCGAACGGAAGAGTTCGGCTTGTTTGACGGTGTCCACTCCCAGGTCTGCTTCCAGGTCCAGTTCAATATCCAGCATTTCAACGGGATAACCGGTTTTTTCGCTGACCATGTTGAGAACGACTGCTGTTATCTCGGGGGATGAACCGGTTGTCGTTGATTGGGTAGCAGTGGCAGGGGTGGGGGCGGCTGCAGGTGCAGCGGATTCACTGTTGGCTGCAGCGGCTGGTTGGGGAGTGGCTCCGCCCGTGGATTCGCCCTGGGCATCCACGACGAATTGAACGACTTTCGCGAGGGTATTGTAGTCAGAAAGACGCAGGTCTTCACGTCGTGGAATGCCGTAATGCTCACGAATAGTGCGGAAGAGTTCGGCCTGTTTGACGGTATCGACGCCCAGGTCAGCTTCCAGATCGAGTTCAAGGTCAAGCATTTCGGGTGGGTAACCAGTTTTCTCACTGACCATACTCAGCACAACTGAGGTAATCTCTGAGTGCCCGGCGGCTGGAGCGGATGCTGAAGTCTGCACTGTTGCAACCGATTGGGTAGTCGGGGCAGCTATTGTTGATGTGGCGGCCTTCACCGTTGTTACCGCGACAGGGGCATCACTGGCCCAGCCTTGCGGCCCCTGACCGAAATCCCAGTTGCTGGTCATCGGTTTGAATTGAGGGGCGCCGGCATGTTTAACACGTAAATTATGCTGTACAATTTCTAATTCTGGATTCTGATAGCCAGAGACGGCTGATAACCAGCGCTGGTACTGTGCCTGATCAACCCGTTCGCCTACACCGGTAACTTTGCGGGTGAGCGTCATGGCGATCTGCGAACCGAAGCCGGCACCCAGTCTGAGCGCGTATTGCACTGGATAATTTCCACCTTTAGAAAGGTTCAGATTGCCCAGTTCTGGGTCGGGTTCGAAGTCTTTATCATAATGCGCGATCGGGGGCACCATGCCGTATTCTAAAGATTTTACTGCCATCACATCTTCAATACCAACGCCCATGGAATGGCCGGTGAAGCCTTTGGTGTTGGCGATGATGACATGGTCGGCTTGATCTCCGAAAGTTTTACGCAGGGCGTGGATTTCAGCAGAAGCGCTGCCACCGCGGGCGGGGGTGTAGGTCTCGTGAGAGACAAACACGGTTCTAGCGGCAATCTCATGCCGGTCAATCCCGAAACGTCGTTCAGCCTGGCTCAGCACGCGATCCATGACGGAACTGACATGCGGGACGTCCAGACGGGTGCCATGGAATGCGGAATTGGCGATCTGGCTGGCAAGCAGCTCTGCGATAGGACGCATACCGCGTTCACGCATGGCGTCTTCGGCTTCCACGACCAGAGCAGCAGCGCCCATTCCCATGAGCATGCCGTTTCGACGGCGGTCGAAGGGCAAGGCAGCCATGCGCACGTTCCCTTCGGTAGTGGCGGCGCCACTGGCCATCATGCCAGTACCGATCCATTCCACCAGATTCCCACTGGTGACATCATCTCCGGCGATCACGACCACCCGGCGGCAACGGCCGGCACGGATCCAATCCTCGGCGATGGCGACAGCGTGAGTGGTGGTGGCGCAGGCAGCGTTCACATGCGTATTTGGGCCTTTGGCACCGATGTGCTCAGCAAATTGAGAATGCCCCATCGCCAGTACCCGGAAAATGAAATTGCGATGGAAATGATAATCATGCGCCTGAATTTCGGCTTCCAGTTGTTCCAGTTTCTGACGCAGCATCTGGGTGATGGCGCCATCACTGCCATTGATTGAATTGAGGATATCGAGCAGTTGTTGTTTTTGGTTCACCAAACCCTGGTAGGTATAGAACTGATTGGCTTCTTCGGCCATGCGGTTCAAACCAGGAAAGGCAGAAGCGAAAATAACGCCAGTCTCATCCTGCAGAGCCTCTGGCAGCATCCAGCGATTAGGCAGCAAGGTGCCGCGACTGGTTGTGCGGTAATTCATCACCAGGGGGATACCCGCATCACGCAACGCCTCAATGCCAGCCGCAATAGCTAACTGAGTGCTGATGTCGGTCGCTTCCACCCGGTCTTCGGGGAGCCCGAAATCATTGATCGGGTCAAAGGCGCCGCGTTGTCCGGCTAATTTGACCGTTTCTTCAAGGTCTTCGATATTGACCATCAGCGCACCGGCATCATCTTTTACCAGACGGGTGACGCGTTTCTCCATCATATCTTCCCGGGTTGAGGTGGGGAAAGGTTCGATTAATACTTCACCTTTTAGCAAGCGTTGTACATTATCGTCGGCGAAGACGGTGTTATTTCTTCCAGGTAAGCCTAAACCAGCGCCACTGATGACGACTGAGCCGGTCAGGGGTAAACGCCCATCCGAGATCGCCGGTTGAGGAATGGCACCGAGGGTGGGGGTGCTGGCAGTTGCTGATGTAACGGAGGTTGCCTGGGCGGGTAACCCGGCGGCGTAGAGAGCGCACAGTGCTTCGTTGAAACTGGGCAGAGCGCCTTTACGCGGGTGGTTTGTGGCGATCAGCGTTACATCGTTGCAATCTTTGAAGATGTCGGTGGTAAGCGCGTTCAACACGCGTTTGGGGCCGACTTCCACAAAGACCCGGGCACCGCCTTCATAGAGTTTGGTGACGCCTTTGATAAATTGTACCGGGGAGTAAACCTGTTCCGCCAGAATATCCAGGATGCCTTCCCGGGTGGTTGGGTACCAGTCGCCGGTCACATTTGCTACGGTTTGCACTTTAGGCGTTTGAACATCCATACGAGCAATTACACTGCGCAAGGGTTGGCTGGCAGGCGCTACAATTTTGGTGTGGAAGGCATGCGAAACCGGGATCTTGGTTGCCTGAATGTTGGCAGCCAGAAAAGCTTGAATGGCGAGGTCGATCCCTTTGGTCGAGCCGGCGATGACCGATTGAGCCGGGCTGTTGATATTGGCAAGCACGACATATTCGTCGACAGTCTTGAGAATCCCTTCAATTGCTTCAACAGGTGCGGAGACAGCAGCCATTGCGCCGTTATCTTCCATCGATACTTTGACCATCTCACGTCCACGGGCACTGACGACTTCGAGTGCTTCTTTAAAAGTTAATACCCCGGCAGCAACCAGAGCGGAATATTCGCCCAGACTATGACCAATGACCATATCTGGGTGATAACCATATTTTTCCATCAGGCGATAAAGCGCAACGCTGGCGGTTAACATGGCTGGTTGGGTAATGGTGGTATCTTTTAATTTTTGTTCAGCAGCTTTGAGGGTAGCTTCGTCTCCATCCGCATAAATGAAAGCAGTCAGGGGTTGGCCTAAAATAGGCTCCATAACCTGATCGGCTTCGACAAAGACAGCATCCACCACTGGCTCAATCGCCCGAAACTCCTTGAGCATGTTGACATATTGGGAACCCTGCCCGGGAAAGAGGAAAGCGACCTTCCCAGGTATACCGCTGCCGCGGTAAACGCCTTGAGCGGTCATTGCATTCCACATGGCCGGACTTTCATTTTCAAACACTTTGAGTGCTTTTTCAGCACGTTTGAGATATTCCTCCGGGTTGCCGTAATCGATTGCCAAACGTTCTGGGAGCGCCAGTTGTTCGGGGGTGGGCAGGCGTGAGGGAGGCATCTGACCAGTTTGTGCCTGGTTGAAAGCAGTTTGAAGCTGCTGGCGCAATTCAGCACTGGAATTGGCGCTTAAAAAGTGCAAACCGCGAAAATGCTGGGTTTTCGGCGCCGGGCTGGCTGTTGCTGGCTGGGGAGCGGCGGCTGGGGTTGCTGTTGGCGCCGGAGCGTTGGCAGTACCAGATCCTGCGGCTCTTTCTTTAAAGAACTGAATTACCTTGGCGAGGGTATTGTAATTAGAAAGGCGTAGGTCGTCTGGACGGGCAACTTGGTAATGCTCGCGGATGGAAGCGAATAATTCAGCTTGCTTGACCGTATCAACCCCCAAGTCGGCTTCTAGATCGAGATCAAGATCAAGCATATCCGCCGGGTAACCGGTTTTTTCGGCTACCTGGTTGATCACAAATTGCTTGATTTCCTCTTCGGATGCGCCTGATCCAGATGCTGCAGCGGGTGCAGTGGCGACTGGAGCAGATACGACGGAAGCGGGTTGGGGTGCCGCTGCCGCTACGCTGGTGGCAGCAGGAGCGGGTGCTCCGAAAGAACCTGAATTAGCCATCACAAAGCCAATCACCTTTTCCAGGGTGTTATATTCGGACAAACGCAAATCATCCCGGCGTGGGATGCCGTAATGCTCGCGAATGGTGCGGAACAATTCCGCCTGTTTGACGGTATCCACGCCCAGGTCGGCTTCCAGATCGAGTTCTACGTCCAGCATTTCGGGCGGGTAGCCGGTTTTCTCGCTGACAACGGAAAGCACGAAAGCTTTTACTTCCTCACTTTGAACAGAGGAGGTTTGGGAAGCAGCGACGGGTACAGGGGTGCTCTGAACCGGAGCCGGTTGACTGACGGTCGTAGGTAACGCAAAAACCGGGGCTGATTCGGTGTGCAGCCCGGGAACGTATTCCTCCACTACCATGTGAAAGTTGGTGCCACCGAAGCCGAAAGAACTGACCCCTGCGCGACGAATTTCACCGGCTGGTTTTTCCCAGGGGCGCGCCTGTGTGTTGACGTAGAAAGGCATGTGGGCAAAGTCGATATTGGGGTTGGGTTGGTGGAAATTAGCAGAAGGCGGCAGCACTTTTTGATCAAGCGCCATGGCTACTTTGGCCAACCCGGCAGCACCGGCGGCACTTTTGAGGTGACCGATGTTCGATTTGACCGATCCCAATGCTACGGTTCCATTCGGGATGCCGAATTTGCCGAAAATCTCGTACAAACTACCTACCTCAACCACATCGCCAACGCGGGTGGAGGTGCCGTGACCTTCAATCAAGCCGACACTGGCCGGGTTTACACCCGCGTTCTTCCAAGCGCGTTCAATCGCTTTCTGCTGGCCGATTGGGTTGGGGGCGGTTATACCTTTGCCTTTCCCGTCTGAACTGGAACCGATGCCACGAATGACGGCGTAGATTTTGTCGCCATCACGTTCAGCATCAGCCAGGCGTTTGAGCAGGAAAATGGCGCTGCCTTCACCCATCACAAAGCCATTGGCACCATCGGCATAGGGGCGGGACCCATCCACGCTTAATGCACCAATTTTACAGAATTTCACGTAGGATTCCGGCCCCATATTGCGATCCACCCCGCCTGCCAGGGCAGAATCATATTGATAAGCATTCAACCCGTTGACAGCAGCTTGAATGGCTGCCAGGGAAGAAGCACAGGCTGCATCGGTCACAAAATTGGGTCCGTTGAAATTGAATACATTGGCAATGCGACCAGCGATGATATTTGAGAGCTCACCGGACATGGTGTCCTCGGTAATTTCCGGGCTGTTGCTGCGAATGTTATTTTCCATACCGGCAATGACCTGCTGTTTTGTTGCTTCCGGTAAACCTCTGAACGCATCTGAATTCATGAGGGCTTGTACGTATTCTGGCAGAAGGATGCGCATGGTGGTGCGGTAATGCCGTTCACCAGCGTTTGAGTTTCCCAGTATGACCGCCATACGATCCGGGTCGAATGTGCGCTGCGGATAGCCATAGTCAGCCATTG
>DAOUFM010000018.1:0-2009 GCA_034429975.1 Anaerolineaceae bacterium
GATGCGAGCCCCTTTCTCCATAGCCTGACGAAGAACCTCCATCATTTCGGAACTCATCATTCCACGCTCCAATAACCACTCTGGTTTGACTGGCTTTTGTTCATAAAGGCGGATATTGATAGAAGGATTACGACCTGGCGGTGCAATGACTGGATGAAGCGCCTTTATACGTCCACCACCTGGATTATGTGTCGTTGCCGGCAGTTTGGCATTGATACTTGGGTTGGTCTCATTCAAAGTTTTGTTTTGCGGACCAATCAAGCGATCCAACACACGCCAGATTTCACCTGGTTCAGGCCGCAGTTCGATGGTCTCCCAACGAACCGATCCTTTACGCATGATTTGAAGAAGTCCGCTGGAGTAAATGGTGATTTCAGAGATATCTGTGCGAGCCGGCGGCAAGAGCAAATCTAAAAAACCCAATCCCAATATCCGCCGGGTGAGTTCCTCAGCAATAGCAGCTTCCTGCAGGGCACCTGGACGGCAATTGCGTTTTCTTAGCGCCGCAGCAATCTGTGCCTCGACTCGCTCCCGAATGCGCTGCCGGTCGGTTTCATTTGGACTCTGAAGAACAGAAGTTGGGAAATCATGGTTGATCAGATCGATCACTTCGTTGAAAACTTCAGACCGTATGGATTCGTCGAAGTTATTCCCGTTCGTGGCAGTGTCGTACAAACCTAATATTCCCGGCATAGGTAACCTCCAACATTAGAAACTTTCCTACTCAAGAGACAAAAATGTTATTCTACGTAAATCGTATTTTGGGTAGTCGCAAAATACCCTTTTTCCCATCCGCACGAGCAAAATTGTTTTCCACCAAGGGGAATAAAGTGTTGATGATGGCGCGGATCCCTTTGGCAAACTCATCCCCTCGCGTCACCGGCATCAAACCATCATCTTGTGCCTGAGGAACCCCTGGATCAAAAGGTACAATGGCTGCGATGGGTGGAGCCCACCCCAAGGATTTGGAAAGCTCTTCCTGGAATAACCGGGGGGTAAAGCTGCTGCGATCAGAAGTTTGGTTTAGAACCAGGTAAATCGAATCTCGGGCCAGGCGTTTCTCACTTTTTAAGCCGGTCAACAATAAGGTGAGGGTATGTCGAATCGCAGTTAAGTCAGCCAGAGTAGGTCGGGCAACGATCAAGGCATAATTGGCAAAGATGATCGAATGCATCATCCACAAATCTTCGGTGGTTGGCACATCCATGACAATAGCGGCATAGCGACCATCTTCCGAGTCAATCAACATCCCATTGATGCTGCCTTCTCCGGTTCCTTTACTTGAGTTTTCCAGAATGTGCATGTATTCCAAGGAGGATTCTGGCGCAAGCAAGATCTCCAAATTTTCCTTGCGTTGGATGGCTGCCTGAAAAGCTGCCTTGCCCGGACGATCAAAGTATTCGGTTAAATTAGGGACATACCGTAACCCTAAATGAGGCGCAGCAGCTGGTGGCAACCCCATGGACACCAGCAACGTTTTCACGCTGAGGCGGACAGATAATTCATAAGCCAGGTTTTCAGCGATGGTAGAGCAACCAGACCCACCCGCGTGCGATAGGACAGCGATCCTTTTCGTGCCGGTGATATACGCAGATGTTCCGCTGTTGGAATAGCCGGATACCCCTTGCTGCATGGGTGCAGCTTGAGTCAGACTTGCCCGGGCTGTCATCGCAGCACCATAAGCAGCTTGGATGATCTCAGTCCAGTTGACCGGTGCGACGAAAACTCCACGCACAGTATCCACTTTGATAAAAGCTCCCTGAAAATCTTTTTGGGCCAAAGGCAGTACTACAATCGCAATTCCACGCCAGGCGGAAATTTTCTGAAGGGAACGAATCAGGGTATCCGGATCAGGAGCGATATCTGTTTGGACGATCACCAGATCAGGCCGCAGGTTGTTCAAGTTCGTCTCGAACATGGACCATTGAGCGGCGTGACCTGAGATCATAAAGCGTTGGTCTGCCAGGATCGGCTGTTGCATCTGGTAGTAAACAACATCATGGCCGGCT
>DAOUFM010000019.1:0-2165 GCA_034429975.1 Anaerolineaceae bacterium
GGATTGCCTACAGCCGAGATGCATCAAGGATACAGGGGGGGTGCCAGGCAGTCGTCTGGCCAGACTCGACAGACGATGTAGCTCGCCTGGTACGATGGGCTGTCGAAACCGGAATTGACCTAGTGCCACGCGGCGCAGGCACGGGATTGTGTGGCGGAGCAACGCCGCAAAATTCGGTTGTCGTCGATTCTGCACACTTGCGGCACTTGGGCCCCGTTGACATTCAAACAAAACAAATCGTTGTAGATGCCGGCATACCCTTAGATCACCTAAACCGCACCCTGCACTCTGAAGGGTTATTTTTACCGGTTATTCCTGGAAGTCATCGCTCGGCGACGGTCGGTGGGATGATCGCCACAAATGCCGCTGGACTGCACGCCATTCGTTATGGAAGGATGAATGATTGGGTCGAGGAAGCCGTCGTGGTGGACGGGAAGGGCGATGTTCATCGATTATCTTTCAATGACAGTAAATACGTTGCAGGTCGCGAGGGGTTAACCGGTATGATCGTGCAGGCTAAATTGCGTTTGGCGGAGATCCCCAGGAACCGATCACTCACGTTACTCCGGTTCGAACACTTGGAAGATATGCTGAATCAAATAAGAAATTTGAAAACGAATCCATCCCTTTCAGCGTTGGAATATCTCAATCCTCAAGCAGCTGTTGTGGTCGGTTGGGCGGCTAAACACACATTATTGGCTGAGTACCAAAGTGGCGATGGTGAGATCATGGATCTCGTGGAAATGGCAACCTTATGGAAAACGCGAGAAAGCCTGTCTGCCCGATTGACACATGCCGGTTTTCCGATTTCTGAAGATCCTCAAATCCAGCCCGAAACTCAGGAAAGCATCTTGGATTGGCTGACTGTTCAAGGAATTCCTGTCTTCGGTCACCTGGGAGTGGGCATTTTGCATCCGCGGTTCTTATTAGCAGACCCGCGAATCATTGACCTTTACCACCGGGTTATCACGGCAGGCGGGCAAATCAGCGGAGAACATGGGATGGGCTTGAAAAAAAGACAATGGGTTAGTGAAGCATTAAAGTCAGATATCGTGGCGCTGAAAACGCAGTTCGATCCACATCGAGTCTTTAATCGAGGGAAGCTATGCTGATCGACCTAAACGAAAACCCAACTTGTACCGAATGCGGGCTTTGTCGAGAGGTCTGCCCCGTCTTTCAGATCCAACAAAGGGAAGAGTATAGCCCCCGCGGTCGCGCGATGCTAGACTCCGCTGGCATTCAGACCCTGGTGTTTTATCAATGCACCTTATGCCGGACCTGCCGGATCGTCTGCCCGGTAGGGCATGATCCAAGCGGCGAAACATTGCGGTCTGGATTAATTGCAGTTGGAGAAGAGACCCCCGCCAATCAGGTGATGATTGCTAACATCCGCCAATATGGCAACCCCTTTGGACCGCTCGCAGAGGGTGAGATACCGAAAACATTAACTTGTTGTTAACTTCAACCAAAGGATGAATTACGAATGAAAAAATTTCTACCGATCATTATTTTGCTTATTACATTCACCCTATCTGTTATTCCGGTCAAAGCAGAGAGTTCCAGACGATTGGCAGTCGTCTATTATAACGAAGCCTGCGACGAATGTGCCACCTATATTAATGGTGAACTGCTGGAAATTTTACAGACGAACCAGGTGGAACTCGTTCGAAAGGACTATATCAATCAGCGTGAAAACCGAACGGAATTGAATCAAATGAATGATTCTCTGGGGGTGCCGCTGGAACTTCAAAGTCACCTTGTTACCTTTATTGATGAGGGCCGGATCATCTTGCAGGGCGAACCACCCCGCCACGTAGTAGACGACTTGCTGTCTGCTCAAGATCTGCCCGTTCGAATCCTGATTTATAGCGAAGAGGGCGAAGGAGATGGATATAAAGCCTGGGCGTTTGCCGGTCCAGTCCAAGGCTATGATGTCAACGAACCGATAACGACCTACCTGAACTGGTATCATGCCAATCAGGCATCCTTTGAAAGTTCAGGTATCGCCAGGACTACCTCCAAGCTACTTCCTGCCGTACTGTTGACTGGGCTTATAGACGGGATCAACCCCTGCGCGATGGCGATTCTGCTCTTTTTCATCACATTTTTGTTTACAATCCGAAAAAGGCGGGCAGCCATTGCCCGCATGGGGCTTGTCTATATTG
>DAOUFM010000020.1:0-57112 GCA_034429975.1 Anaerolineaceae bacterium
TTATCAATCCTGGAATTCCGGACTTAATCGCAACGGTTCGGGCAATGGATATGTTAACTGAACGTGACCCCGATTGTCGTAGATTTTTAAAACATTATCGCTCCAAAGTTAAAACTTCGAAATAATAACAATGACCTCATCTAACAAACCAAGCTCTATGCGTATTGATAAAAAGAATTCAAAAGGATGCGTGATTAAAAGGGGGAATCCGATCCAGATCACAATTAATGATACTCAAGTGACAGCATATGACGGAGAATTAGTCGCTTCTGTGTTATTGGCTGAGGGCATCCGAACATTTCATTCCAAACATAAAACCGGACGGCCTTCTGGCATCTACTGTGGGATGGGTGTCTGTTATGAATGTTTGGTAACGATCAATGGCATTGAAAAAGTTCGCGCCTGCCAAACTCAGGTGGAAAATGGGATGGTAATTAAAACGACCGGGGAGAAGAACCCTTGATCGAAAAAACAGATCTCATAATCATCGGTGCCGGGCCGGGAGGTATGCAAGCCGCTGTTAGCGCAGCACAAATTGGCTTACAAGTCGTTTTGATTGATGGCAATCCATTACCTGGTGGCCAATACTATAAACAACTTCCGCTGCAATTTTCAGTTAATCAGAATTCATGCCTGTTAAAAGAGGCTGCATCTCTTTTTGACGGAATTCAACAGCCCTCCATTCGGCTTCTCACCAATAAGCTGGTCTGGGGGATTTTCTACAATCCAAAAACAAAACTCTGGCAAGCTACACTTCAGGGAGACAATTGTCCTCCCAGACTGGAAGCCCCTGCAATTATTATTGCAACCGGCGCCTACGATCGTTCAATTCCCTTTCCAGGTTGGGACTTACCAGGCGTGATCACAGCCGGAGCAGCTCAGGTTCTGGTTAAATACCAAGGCATTCTTCCTGGGAAAAGAGCTATCCTTTCAGGCACTGGTCCCTTACAATTAGCAGCGGCAGCTAATCTGGTGGATGCAGGGGTTGAGGTTCTGGGCGTTCTGGAATGTAACCAGGGCTTGATTCAGAAAGGGTTCCTTCATCTCACCGGCATTTTGGGGCAATGGTCACGAATGAAAGAAGGTTTTCAATATGCAAAGTCATTGTTGAGAGCACGAGTGCCATATAAAACCGGATGGAGCGTGATACGAGTAGATGGCGAGGGTAAAGTGGAAGAAGTTACCATCGCTCAACTCGATAAGGAAGGAAACCCAATTCCTGGAACTGAAAGAAGCAATAGCCTTGACACAGTTGTGGTTGGATATGGACTGACCCCCAGCACAGAGTTCTTCCGGCTATTGGATTGTGAAATGATCTATTCCAAACCCGAAGGAGTCTTTCTCCCGAAACGTGATCCGTTTTTTCAAACATCTCTTCCGGGAATTTATGCCATTGGAGATTGCGCCAAAATCGGCGGGGCAAAATTAGCTATGCTGGAAGGCGAGGTAGCTGCGGCTCACGTGGCTTATCAAAGCAATCGAACAACAAAAGACAAATTTGACCAGATGACAGCTAAAATTCATCAGGCGATAAAAAGAGAAAATCGTTTTTCGAAAATGCTCGCCGAGCTTTTCGCAATTCCGCACGGGTTATTTTCCCTGGCTAAACCAGAGACAATCATTTGCCGCTGTGAACAAATAAGTCTGGCAGAAATTCGAACCGCTATTTCATACGGTGCCCAGACTGTAACGGATATCAAGAATATCACCCGCAGTGGGATGGGGTTTTGTCAGGGACGCACTTGCGCTTCGATTTTATCTCAGATCCTGGCCAGCCAGCGTAACTGCCCCCCTGCTGAAGGCTATTATCTCAATATCCGTCCCCCGATTCTTGCAGTCCCGATTGAATATTTTACCGAGAGTTCCAACGGGGTACAGGGATGAAACCAGTACAGACTTTCGATGTGATTGTGGTCGGTGCAGGGGTTGTCGGTTGTTCCATTGCTTATCATCTGACAAAGGCTTGCTTTAAAGTCGCTTTGATAGAACGCAAACATGTTGGATCCGGCGCATCAGGGGCAAATTTTGGAATGGTTCAATCTAATGATGTCGAATTAAAACATAGCATCCCCATGGTCTTGAAAGGGTATAAACGCTTTGATACGCTGGAAGAAGAGTTGGGGATGTCGATTGAATTTCGACGAATTGCGTCTTTAAGATTGCTCAGCACAGAAGCGCAGTGGAATAATTCAAAAGAACGAGCAGATATTCTGCCAGGGGCAGGTATCCCTTATGAATATGTTCCACCTGCAAAAATTCAGGAAATTGAACCTACAGTCGACCCTAAAAACCTTTTTGGGGCAACTTATGCTTCTTTCCAGGGTCAGGCAAACCCATTTCTCCTAATGTGGGCTTTTTTAAGGAATTCGAACCGGCAAAATCTTGCTCTTTTTTCTCACACAGAAGTAACCGGATTCCTTATTGAAAGTGGTCGCTTAATCGGTGTGGAAACAACGAGGAGTACAATGCATGCCAACTTCGTTGTGCTGGCCACTGCAGCCTGGACACGCTCTTTAGGCCAAAAGCTTGGATACGACTGGAATATTCATACCTTTCGCGCCTCCGCGATGGTAACCGAGCGATTTTCTGATCTAAAAATTAATACCATCGTTACCTCAGCCGATCATATTGAAACCGAAATCAATGGCCCAGAAGACGCTGAGTTGACCGTTATGGCTTTAACTCAAACCCCGGAAGGAAACTTCCTGATCGCCCAGGCTGATCGGCCTGGCGAAGTGTTGGACGGGAAAATCAGTCACGTTGCCCCGCAGGCAATGTCAAGCATCGCCACCCGTTTTTTCCCCGTCCTGCGCAACGCCAAACTCTTACGAGCCTGGACTGCCCCTACCACCTATACAGAAGATGGAATGCCATTGTTAGGCCCAGTTAAAGATTTACCCGGTTTAATTCTGGCGGCATCATTTCGTTCAGCCATTGTCAATTCTCCCATTGCAGGAGAAATTGTGACTCAACTGATCCAGCAAGGGCATTGTGATTTGCTTGATATCAGCTCATTTGCTCCAGAAAGAAAAATGGAAGCAGCTGACACAGTTTATCGTGTAAAATCTGAAAAATCCCCCCAGGAAGAGACGCCTGATTGATCCAGGCGCCTCTCAATTATTATTGTTTTGACATAGAGAATTGATGCAGATCCTCTGCTTTTCTCTGAGCACGCGACAACAAATCCATTTCGTCCAAATTGACAAATTTACCCTCTTCCAAAAGCAATTTACCCTCTACAAAAACTGAGGAAATATTATCGTTATTTCCAGAATAAACCAGACTGGCAATCGGATCATAATATGGTGTGGTATTAGGTTTCTCCAGATCAACCACGACGATATCTGCCTTTTTCCCTTCTTCTAAGGAGCCAATCTGATCACTCATATTGATACAGGCTGCACCCTGAGCGGTTGCCATAGAAAAAATTTCCCAGGCGGAAAGAGCTGCGGAATCCCGATTATGTACTTTCTGCAAGAGCGCACCTGTCTTCATAACCTCGATTAGATTCTGGCTGTCATTACTGGCTGCGCCATCCGTCCCAAGACTAATGCGTATCCCAAGGCCGGATAATTCGACAATGGGAGCAACTCCGGAACCAAGGATCATATTCGCTAACGGATTATAGGAAATACGCGTATTGTACTGCTTCATCAATTGGATATCGTCTTTAGACAATCGGATTGCATGCACACCCAAAAAATCAACATCCAAAACGCCAGTTTCTTCCAACAAGCGCATGGTAGATTTCCCATAATTCTTGAAACTATGTTCATCATCATCTACAGTTTCGAGAATATGCATAGTTACCAGCGTTTTGTTTTTACGGGCATAAGCGGCAATTTCTCTCAGCCCATTCGCTGTCATTCCCCAGATAACGCTGGGCGCAAGAGCAAAACCGATGCGCGGATGATCGGCATACATATTTTTTGAACGATCCACTTCTCTTAAACTATCTTCTGCCTTTGCATAAGAAGCTGGTGGAACCGAGCTCCCTGGCAAACGATCAACATCCGTCATCCCTCTGGCCAGAATACCGCGAATGCCGCTATCATCAAATGCTTTGAGAACATAGTCAGCAAAGTGTGGTTTGACGTGTGCATACATAAAATCCAGCAGAGTCGTGACTCCGGAACGAATCGCTTCCATACAACCAACCATGGCTGCCAGATAAATCGATTCTTCATCCATATTTGGCATCATTAAACGCACTGAATTGTTCATCCATTTCAGAAAAGGTAAATCTTTGCCCAGACCACGCATAAATATCTGAAAAAGATGGCAATGGGTATTTACAAAACCAGGGAGTAATAATTTTCCACCCGCATCCCAAATTTTAGACTGTGGATAAGCATTTAAATTATCCGTCTGATTTAATATTTTTAGAATTTTTCCTTGATGAATCAAAATGGAAGTATTGCTGGTAGAAACAATCTTTTGGTCTTTATCCAACAACCTGGCATTCTTGATGATGAAATCCACTTCATTGTCCATTAGCTAATCCTCTGGTTTTACTTTCTGAAAAAGGATTCTTTGATCATATCCTCTCGCAGCACTCCACCAGAAAAGATACTGCCTGTGTTGTAATTGTAAAATTCATATTTCGCAACAGTATGAATATCTTTGTCGACCACATAAAAATCCCGATGGCCTTCTTCAAAAATATCAATGAAGCGCTCGCCATAGCGCCGGGAAGCGCTGAAAGGAGCCTCATTTACCACAGCAAGAATTTCATCATCACTACAGTCAACTAAATACTGTACCGTAACTCCATAAAGTAACGCCGTATTCACCCGATCCATCGCCTGTAGTTCATCTTTAATCGGCGGAGCGATTGGGCAGGTACCATGACCGCTGATGATCTTGGCAATATCAAAACCTTTCCGGTACAACCTCCATACAGAAGCTTCCACCGTACGTGAACAGACCTGTATCGATCCTGTCAGGCTGGCTGTTTTTGTAGCCAGAATAAATACATTCTCCGGGCGGATTTTACAGGCATCTGCCACCATCTCAGCGATACCTTCGTCCGGGACTTCCTGCGTCTGAGCTGCAAATACTGTCTCGTGGTGAATGTCCTGATAATGCCAGGATTGTGAGAAGATATCGTTTCTAGCGATTGCCCTTGCCGGCCCGGAACCAATTGGGTTAATATAACCAGGAATATCCTTTCCAGGCATTTTCCAACCTGAAAATTGAGAAGACAATGTCGCTTCTACGGGTCGATCAATGAATACATCAATAGAAGGGTAATGCAGTTCTCCTAAATTAAATTGGCCGAAGTCTACATGCCCCATTCCGCCTATCGTCGCTTCAACCAGTAATTTTCCAGCTTGAAACCCTCCAGGCGCTTCAACACCCATGTCCACTACAGTGGCTCCATTTTTTAAGTGAGTAACCTTGCAATTTAATTGCTCTACAAATGGCAGGATCTTTTCTTTGACGATTTTTACTGCTTGTTGATTGATGCTAAACATATGTCCTCCAATTCTTAATTGATATATCGTCTTTAATGTTTAATATAGGGTTTTCCCATTGCTGCCGGAGAGCGCACCTTTCCGACAAATCCAACCATAGCCAAAATGGCCATAATATACGGGATCATCAAAAGCAATTGATATGGGATACCCAAATTCATCACTTGAATTTGCATTTGGGCCGCATCAGCGGCGCCAAACAGTAAACAAGCCAGCAAAACCCCCCAGGGATTAAATTTCCCTAAAATAATTGTGGATATTGCAATCCAGCCTCTGCCAGCCGTTATATTTTCCATAAAATAAGCCGTCTGCGTCAGTGTGAGAAATGCACCGCCCATAGAAGCTAAAACCCCACTGATGACAACGGCTAAATAGCGATTTGCGATTACGTTAACCCCTGCTGTTTCAGCAACCTGGGGATTTTCCCCAACCGCTCGAAAATTTAGACCGGCTGTGGTTTTGTAAAAAAACCATCCGATTATTATAACTAAAAGAATGGCAGCATAGACCATCCAGGAATGGGAAAAGAAGATTTCTCCGATAATTGGAATTTTCCTCAGAAATCCAAAATTAACTTTATCAAACAAAATGGCGGCAGGATTTTGAGCCTGTAAACCAATTAACCGGAATAAATACCCAGTGAGTCCCAAACTAAATACACCAATCCCTAACCCAATTACCAATTGACTGACTCGCAAATGGATCGAAGTAAATGCAAGTAGTAAACCTAAAAGTCCACCGGCTACCATCCCCATTAAAAGCCCGATCCAGGGGTTTCCGGTTTTATAAGAACCATAATATCCAAAATAGGCTCCACAAAGCATCATGCCCTCTAAGCCAAAGTTATAAACCCCAGCTTTTTGAGAAATCAATCCTCCCAGGCTGGGAAATAACAGCGGAATCGACAAACGGATCGACATTGTCAACCAGGTGACAATTGTAGTTACCCAGGCAGCTTCCATTATGCTCTCCCTCCAATGACGGTTTCGGATAATTTGTTTGTTAAATATCCGCTGGCAATCACAAATACGATGATCAAACCCTGAATAACGTTTAGTAATGGAAATGGAACTCCGGCCCCGCGTTGCATGGCACCCATGCCCACACGGATAACTGCAAACAGCAAAGTAGCCAGAATAATCCCGATTGGGTTATACCGCCCCATCACTGCTACACCAATTCCATCATATCCATATCCAGCAGAAAAACCGTTCACAATTTTGAATTGAGCTCCCATCAACTCCAATGCGCCACCCATTCCAGCTAATCCACCGGTAGTAATTAACGCAATAATCGTTGCCCAGACAATATTAATGCCTGCATAAGAAGCAGCTTTTCGATTGGCTCCCACAGTTCGCATTTGAAAACCAATCGGCGTACGATAAACCAGGTAAAAAACAGCCGCAGTAACCACCAATGAAATGATGAAACCTAAATGTAAAGGCGTTTTCGATAAAATAATTGGCAGCTTAGCGCTTGGTAAAATTGTTGCTGAAACAAATAAGTAACTATCTGGTGATTTTAGAGGGCCTTGAATTAGAAAATCGACCAGGAGGAGGGCTACATAATTTAACATCATGGTATTGATCAATTCATCTGCCCCAAGAAAGATTTTCAAAAGTCCTGCGATTCCTGCCCAAATTGCACCAAACAAAACACCGCTTAAAATACAAAGAATAACATGCAGAACCGGGTTCAGGCCAGTCACATAAGCTCCCACCAATACTCCGCCAACAGCCCCCATCAGAAGCTGACCTTCAGCACCGACATTAAAAAAGCCTGATTTGTGCGCTATTGCAAAACTTAAACTACTAAATAAAAGCGGAACAAAACGTGTCAAAGTCTCGCCGAAACCATAACGATTTCCGAAAGAACCTTTAATGAGGTAGGTAACTGCTTCCCAGGGATTAATGCCAGCCAGGGCAATCAAAATTCCTCCAATAAAAAGAGCAAGAATGATTGCAAAAATTGAAATCAGTGTGGAAACAATTCCCATATTATTGCGAGCAAACTGTAAAACACGATCTTTTATTGGTATTGAAAGGGCATTTGGGGTGGTTAATTCACTCATAAACTTATCCTGTTGTCCTTTTAAAGAAAGATGGTTCCCCCGGAAAAAAAACCGGGGGAACCAGGTTATCCATTATTCCCACATATATTTGTCAGATGGTGGAGTCGGGACTTTGCCATCAATCATATCTTGAGTAGCTTGTTGTACAGCATCTTTTACATCCTGAGGAACAGCATTATTAAAGGGAGCCAGATATTCAACACCCTCTTTTACACCCAGAACATAAACTTTACCCCATTCGAGATCGCCATTAATCAGCCCTTCTACAGCAATGGTGATATAGCGGCCACTGTCCAGAATATTGCTGGTTAACACCAGATCAGGTGCCAGGGAAGAACGATCAGAGGATGAACCAATTGCATACGTATTATGTTCTTTTGCAGCTTCAATTGCACCCACAGTTCCAAGGCCAGCGTTTGCATACACAATGTCTGCGCCATCTTTAATTGCAGCTGTGGCCATTTCCTTTGCCTTGACTACATCATCAAAGCTACCGGTAAACAAGTGCAAAATCTGAACATTCGGATTGTGGGTTAATGCGCCCATATACATCGCATTCACCATCGTCAATGCAATAGGAGATTGCGAAACGGTAACCATAGCAATTTTATTAGATTTTGTCATCATCCCAGCCACAACACCAGCTAAATAAACCCCTTGCCAGTTGGTTGCATCCAGAGCGATCACATTCGGTGAACTGGCCATGTAGCCGGTTACGCCAAATTTAACGTCCGGAAATTCTGGCGCTACTTCATTGACCGCTTCGGTGAAATACAACTCATGGGCATAGACCAGGTCATAACCATCCGCCGCGTAGCTTCTTAACACATCTTTGATTGTTGCATCACCTACGCTTTCCTGATAGCTTACTTCCAGGTTATATTTTTCTTTTAATGCCATCAGAGCTTCGTATCCAAATTGAGCATAGCCACCATCTTTAATAGTCGTGTTGAAGACCATGGCCACACGTAAAGGCTTCTCCGCAGTAGGAGCATCCGCTGCAGGTTTTTCAGGTGCTGGGGTTTCTGCAACAGGTTGATCAGCAGGTTTCTCAGCTGCTGGTGTACAGGCAGCTAACATACCAATTAACAAAACAAAAATCATAACCAGACTAAATTTCTTCATTTTTATTCTCCTCTTTTTGGGTTGCTAAATTCATTTTAGAAATGGAAAAATTATATTTTCTTTAGCTGCCTCCTTTCATATTTATTGCCGATGAGATCCAGCCATTAACAAACCAATTTCCTCGATATCAGTGGTTGCATCCGCCTGGCCTACGATTTCACCTTCATAAATTACCAAAATTCGATCTGATAATTTTCTAATCTCTTCCAAGTCGGTAGAAATTAGCAGAATGGTCATGCCTTTATTACGTGCATCTAACAACTGGTGGTGAACAAATTCAATCGCCCCTACATCCAGACCCCAGGTAGGCTGTACGACTAACAAAAATAGAGCTTTCTTCATGAATTCCCTGCCAACAATCACTTTTTGTTGGTTTCCTCCGGATAAGTTTTTCACTGGGACGTTTATTGAAGGTGTCCGGACATCATATTCATGAATTAACTCTCTGGCATACTCGTCAATTACTTTTCTTTGTAATGAAATTCCCTTTGTGAATGGTTTTTGGTAATGGGTTTCAAGAATAGCATTTTCAGATATCTTAAAATCCATTACCAAACCCTGATTTCTTCGGTCGGCAGGAATATAGGACAGCCCCATTTCAATTAACTGGCGTGTGGAGCATTGGGTGACATCATTCCCAAATAATGATATTTTCCCACTGGTAGGCTTCCTTAGCCCACTTATGATCTCAGCTAATTCCTTTTGTCCATTTTCATCTACCCCTGCAATTCCAACAATCTCTCCATGACCTACTGAGAAACTAACATTTTTAAGAAGATTACGTTGCTGATTGTGATGATCAACCAATGTTATACCATCCACAATCAAAACAGAGTCTGTAGTTTTCAATGCTTGCTTTTCGTAATGACTAGATATCTCCCGGCCTACCATCAGTCTTGATAGTTCATTCGCATTTGTTTCTTCCTTATTTACAGTCGCAATCAATTTACCATCCCGTAATACTGATATCCGATCGGAAATTTGCATTACTTCTTTCAATTTATGGGAGATAAAAATAATTGTGGTGCCCTTGGCATTTAAATCGGTTAACATTTTGAAAAGTTCCTGACTTTCCTGAGGAGTTAACACCGAAGTTGGTTCATCCAGAATGAGTAATTCTGCACCTTTGTAAAGTGCTTTTAAAATCTCTATCTTTTGCTGCATACCGACGCTGATATCTTCTACAAGTAAACCCAGATCCACGGTAATACCAAATTTCTCTGCTACCTTTAATATTTCCTTTCGGAAATACTCTTTTTCTAAATGCGGAGGTTTTGGGGAGGGTTGACCAAGAATTATGTTTTCTAAAACGGTGAAATTTGGTATTAACATAAAATGTTGATGAATCATGCCAATACCATACTTGTTTGCGTTTTTTGGGGTGTTATGTTCATATTTCTCACCAGAGAGATAAATTTCACCGCTATCTTGATGATACAACCCATAAAGAATATTCATTAAAGTTGATTTTCCAGCGCCGTTTTCTCCTAATAAGGCATGAATTTGTCCCTTGTAAACATCCAAACTGACATCACTTAACGCTACAACTCCTGGAAATGTTTTTCGAATATTCTTTAAGGATAAGTAGATCTCTTCGTTCATTTCTCTCTGCTCCATAAATCAAAAATTATTAAAAACTGGGAAATAAAAAAGATTACTTACGAATGAATAAGAAGCTAGCTTCTCATTAACATCATTTTGAAATTGTCATGTTAGTTTGTTAAGTACAACTTAATCATTAAAGCATTTAAATATTAATATGTCAAACGAAAATTATCATAAAACAAAAAAATAAAATCACACTTAACGTTTATTCTCCTGATTTGATTAAACCAGTTCTATTTGCCTGGGAAATTTTCATAAATTTATATCCGTCTTTTCGTAAAGCGGGAACAATTTTGTCAAGAATTTCAATTAGCCATTCCGTCCGATCATGTAAAGCAATAATTGCTCCCGGGATCGCCTGTGATAGGATTCGATGAACCACAGCTTGGGCATCTGGCCCCTCCCAGTCACGGACGCTGTAACTCCACAAAACAATATCAAACCCCTTCGCAAGAAAGGTGTTTTCAACCTCTTTCGTCAAGAATCCAGAAGGGGGCCGTAATAAGGTTGGATAAAAACCCAGCTCTTTGTTGATAATTTCCTGAGTCAGTTCTACTTCCCGAATACAGTCTTCTATGGGAATCTTATCAAATTCAGGATGGTTGTAGGAATGGTTACCAATATCATGCCCGGCTGCTTGTACCCGACGAGCACAATCCGCTTCATTCTCCAATCGTCTGCCTTCCATAAAGAAAGCAGCTTTTACCCGATGATGATCCAAAGCGTTTAACAACCGATCCGTTGCAGGTGGGTTGGGTGAACCATCAAAGCTTAGATAAAATGAATTTTGAGGTTTATTAGGTTCTGATTTGGTTTCGTCGCTCATAATTCTTCACATTGGATTTGATATTAATTAAATATTGATGATCTTAGAATAATTATAGTTCGCAAAAGATCCAATGTTATTGACAATATAATCTTTGTGTTTCTTCTTTTATTTTAATTTTAATATCCATATTATTATCCAACATTGATTTGAATGTATTACAAGCAACTGATTTTAAAAATGGAATTTCATTAATATATGTCGAATAGGTAAAAATTTTTTCACTATCATTTTTAATGATTGCCGCTTGTAAAAATGGCATCCACTCAACGCGGTCGTTTGGTCTATAACCTTTAGATAAGGCTTCGTTTTCCAGCCGATACACACTATCAAAATCACCTTTCTCCAGAGCAATCTCAGCTAATTCGTAATAGTAACACCAATCTCTTTGAGGTTCAGGACCAAACAAAAATTCGGGCAATTCCACTTTACCGGCCGAATCAATTAATTTGCTGATATTTGAATACCTTGACAACAAAAAAAGTTGATCTGAATCATTGATGGACAATCTGGGCCATTTTCCATCTATAATATGAACACAGGAGTTTGTTGTTGGCTGGCTCATGATTACGATATTCCTGAAATCGAAAAAAGATTGATGAGTCCGATAAACCACTTTAGATTCTTCTTTGGAAAGTATTTTCATCGTTGTTTCTGTATCTAACGGGACAGCATTAATTGGATAGGTTATTGGTATCTCAATGCCTTTATTTTTCGAAAATAATAAATTCGCAGGCCCCCAAACGTTATCTGCATCTTCTCCGTAATTTATTCCAGGGTAATTAGCCAAAATAGATACGCCATCCTGAAAACCTGAAATTCTCCAAGTTACCTGCCACCAAAAATTACTAATAATATTTTGTTCATTTCTGGTTGTTATTGCTTTACTATGATGAGTAATCATAGCTAATAAAATTAAGGTAAAAAAAGCAGATCTCTTAACCCATTTAATATGAATTGATGATATGAGGCCCACAATAAAAAACACGATAGCCATTGAAACAGGAAGTGCGTAATGAGAATAATTTGAAGAATCAATAAACCGATTAGTGATGATAATTGGAAAAATTCCAAAAATTATGGAAATAAAACTCAAAACAACAAATTCAGAATCGAAATTCATCCCCGGGAATTCTATTTCTTCTTTAAAATCCGCTTGTATTAATCGATAAATTTTATTTATTAAGAGAGTAATTATTATTCCACTTATTCCGGCAATGATCATGATATAAATCATTTCTTTGATTCGTAAATTGAAGAAGTAATTGTAAAGTGAAAGAAACCATGAGTTTATCGAGGAATTGAGAAAACTCCGTAAAAAATTAAAAAACCATTGAAACAAAATGTAAATTGGGTTTTGAAATAGACCATTTATTTGTAGTGAGAAATCTGTATCAGGTCGAATATTTTTAAAGAATAAAAATCTCCAAATTAAATAGCCGAATGGAATTGCCAAATTTATCCATGCTTTTCTTACGAAACAGGCAAATCTTTTTCTAAAACCAGAGAGTTCGGGGAAATTACGCAAGTATAAATAAATCATCAAAAACCTTGTTATTTCCATTCCTATGGCATAGTCGACCAATGCTAAATAACCCCAACCCGTTAAGATAGAAAAAACAAAATAGGTAAGTCTTTCAATTTTGGATTCACTTTTAATCGTGGCTATCGAGAAGCAAATCGAAATAACTTGAAGAAAAACGCTTAAATTCATTGGCAGATATTCAATCCCTGAAACCCACCATAAATAACCAGGATATAAGATAAAGAGAACAGAAGCCCAAATTGCTTTCATCCTTTGCTTTGGTAGGATTGTTTTTACCAACCAGAAAATCGAAATTCCAGATAAAAATTTTAAAATAGAGAATGTTAAATGAAAGGGAAATGGATTTGTTCCGAATAAATTAAATGCCAGCTCAAAAATATATCCCCTGGCTGGGCGATCAATTGAAAACATTTCATGGAAAATTTTCGAATTAGAGTTTAAAAAATCGAGTACATAATACCAATCATCTCGAAAATAAGTTAATTGGAAAGCATAAATGGTAAATGTAAGGAAAGTAGTGATTAGAAGCAAAAAGAAAGTTAAAAAAATCCAATTGGTATAATATTTCTTAAGTATTGATCGCAATTAATGCTCCTTTTAATGGATATTTCTATATGATTAATTAATTGACATCAAGAATATTGGATTTAAAGTAACAATTATTCTAAAATTAATTACGTCAGGTTAGTTCTCTCGATTGATTTTAATTATCCTAATTTTATCAAGTAATTCTGGCTTTTCTCAAAGGTTTATCCGGTCCCTCATTAAACCAGCTCGAATTTTTAGGTTCGGGTTATGTTCTTGCATGATGGACTTGACCATTTGAAAATGATGGATATCCCACATTTCATCAGGCTCTCTTCCATACTCACATAAATGTGTAATAATCAATTGTTTGGCATCAAATTGTGAGAAGAATTCACAAAAAGCCTGGGTTTGCGAGGGGATTGATTTCAATGCTTCCCCCTTACCTAGCCAAAGATGGGCAACCACGCCATCAAGTTTACCAAAATCAGAAAGCTGGGAGAAATCATACGTTCGGGTATCACCAGGGAATAACCATCGTTTCCCGTTGAATTCAAGCAAATAACCTATAGAAGGGACACCAAGCTCTCCATGGATATGCAGACCTTTAAATGGAGTTATCTTCAGATTTTCAATCCAGAAAGGTATGCCCGGTCTAGGGATTATGATTTTATTATTTTCTAAGGGAACAACATTCAGGACGTGTTCGACTAAAAATTCCGGAATAACCCAGGTAATTGCCGACTTTCTTAAAGCTTGAATCAGGTTAAGATCAAAATGATCCGTATGTCGATGTGTCAGCGCAATAGCTTGCAGGGCAACCAAATCTTTTTTAAAATCTGGCTGTCTTCCCCCACCCACTCTGGTGAATAAAGAATATGGGTCGATTGCCCAGCGAACACCAGCTGTTTTTAATAAATAATTTGCAGAATAAGTCAGCCAAAAAGCATCCTCAGCATCACCGCTTAGCCACTCAGCAATTATTTTCTTCCAAATTTGTGGATATGATTTTTTTACAGTAAATAAGCGCTCTTCCGGATTGCTCATTTTTCTTTGATGATCAATCCTGATAGTATTTCTGAATGAAAGCTTCAACCTCAGGAATCGAGCGATTAAACACGCCCAGGCGTTCTACCTTTAAACTAGTCGCGGCTGCAGCCCATTTACCCGCCTCTTTCGGTGGCATACTAATGCGCTTGGCAACATAGGATCCCATGCAGGTATCCCCCCGACCACTTCTTCCGTCCATCGATTGGGCATGCCAGGGATAATGGTAGTATTTATTTTCAGCAAAAATCAGCACACCTTCAGCATGGGTAAGAATAATTTCTTTTGCTCCCATTTCTGCGTAAACCTGGGCAGCTTTTTCAATATCTTTTTCTCCGGTTAAAAAGGCTGCTTCGACTGCATCCGATTTCAAATAATCGATATTCTGCAAGGTCATCTGCATTTCTGGCCAGGGTTGGTAAGTTAATGTTTCACCGTTTAAAACCCGAATGTATCCTTGAACATCCGCCGCTAAAGCAACATCCATTTGTTGTCTAATTTTGGAAAAAAATAGCGGTTCAATTTCTCCTCTAATACTGGGGCTTACAGCGATAACTTTGCTGGTATAACCATTTAGAAAATCAGCATAAATCGTTCCTGCCACAGCTTTAACATAAAGATTCCTCTCATCCGGATTTCGCGTCTTATATTCTAATGTCATTAATGTTGAATTTTCTGAATAAAAGGGATAACAGTCGATACCAGAATCGGTAATCACATTAACAACATGGTCGTCTTCCTTTGCTAATCTGGTTATCACAGCAGCTTTGATTCCCAGGCGAGCTCCAACATGAGCCGCATAGTTCATTCCACCTCCATCTACTGCTCTGGTACCATCCGGAGTAATAATCGTATCTTTTGTATAATTGCCCACATAAATAACATCGTATGATTTATTCATATTTATCCGTTATCGCTTTCTTTAATGAAAATAAATTCTTCATTTGTAATTCAACCAGGTTTTTCGATAATCGATCTACTGGGCTGAATTCTCAAATAATGTCTTTTTTTAAAATATCAGCAGGGTAAATTAAAACATGGGTCAGAAATGTCTAGTAAGTTTTCACGATAATGTCCGCCAAGACATTAGCTGCTTCATCTCCACGATCAGCAGCATTACTGAGATGGCGATAAACTTCTCGATATTTCATCATCTTGACCAGAGTCTTAGCATCTTCTGTTTCCTGAAACATATCTGCCAGGGCTTCGCGATAAACTGTTTCGACCCGGTTTTCCAAAGCCTTGGCTCGTTGGGCATGCTCAGCAGCCACACCAGGATGATCCTGAAGTCTTTCTACAGCAGTTAAAATTTCAAAGGAAGCATCTCTCAACAAAGAACAAATTCTAACCATGAAATCAGTTGGTTCAACTTTAAAAATAACAATTTCAGTCATGGTACTATAGGCATAATCCAGAACATCATCAATTGCTCTTGAAAGCGCAAAAATATCCTCGCGATCAAAAGGGGTGATAAAAGTACGGTTTAATTCATCGATTAAAATTCTGCGAGCCTCATCAGCCTGTTTCTCTTTTGCTGTTAATTGGTCAGCCAAGATATCATCCGGTTTTAATAAATATTTTTTTAATAAATCCATTCCTTCGAGGGTTAATGATGCTTGGTCTTGGATTAATTTGATAAAAACATTACGCTTCTTTTTAAAAAGTTTCAACTTAAATTCTCCAGGTGATCAGATTTTTGATATGATGCCAGTTGAAACCAGATACTCTAACGCGTTCTTCAAGTCAATCAAATTTAAATCTGGCTTTAATTCCATGGTCAAATTCGCACCGTCAGGAATATATGGAATGATATTCTTAAAATTTACGCTTCCGCTTCCTGGCATTTGATGATCCGTCACTTCAACGACATCATGAATATGAACTCCTATTATACGCTTGCTAAAACGATTAAGCCATTCTTCATGTTTGATAAATCCCAATTTGTCCATGACCTCGGCATGCCCAATATCATATTGAAACCCATACCAATCTTCATCACACAAGTCTAATAAAGATTCCAATTCTTCAATTACCGGGATTTCGAAGAAGTGATACCGGTTCTCGAGACCAATTTCTACACCACTGGATCTGGCAAATTCAATCAATTCAGAAACACTTTTTAAAACCTGGTCTACATAGGGTGCGGCATTTTTATTTCGAAAGGCTATCATCTGGTTCTTAAGAGCTTCATATTCATCCGAATCCTGTAAGCCCTGTTCAAATAATTTCTTCAACCTTTTTTCGAGATTATAATCTCCCCGAATCATTCCCGGATGAATAACAACCGATCTGGATCCCAACCTGATTGCTGTGTCAATAGTCTGTTTTACAATATCCACCCCTTTAATCCGCTTTTCTTCATCCAAAGAGGAAATTAAATAATCATTCATTTTTAACTCATCACTTGAATAAATTGCCGGGCAGGGATCATGAACGGACGAAATATAGAATTTATCCATATCCAATTCTTTGAAAAGTTTTGGTGTCACTTTATGATTTAATTCAAAGCGCGGGAAGCCTAACTTGCTTCCTTCCAAAAAACATTGGTTAAATGGAATCGCTTGGCCAACATGCCACATTGTTGACAAGGCAACATCGTAAAGTGTTTTTGGTTGATACGGCATTTCATTTTCAGTGTTATTGATTGAATTTCGATCCGGATAAATATTTAATAGTTCTGATAATTTTGAAATTCGATAATCTGGTTGCATTGCCTGGATCGGTTCTGCTTCAAACATCGCATCAACTGGCTTATCTTCTTCCTCGAAATAACCATGCGCATTAATTAATATTATTTCAGCGTAACCAGCTTGACGTCCGCCTATAACATCACGGTTGATCAAATTACCCACATACGTACAATTGGCCGGTGAAACGCCAACAGATTTTGAAAAGTCTAAAAATAAACTAGGGTGGGGTTTTCTTCTGCCATGTACTGCTGAGAGAATGACACACGTAAAAAGATCCGTAATTCCATATTCTTCTAAAAATTTTGGGATTTCTACAGATGAGGTAGTATTACTAATAATTCCAAGCTGGTATCCCCTCTGCTTCAGTGTTTTTATAACTTCTACCGTATCTGGCAAAATCACTTTAGTCTTTAATTCTCGCCATAATTGATTGAGGCGGATTGCATTTTCCTTGATAATCTCAAAGGGGGCTTCTGGCAACATAAAGTGATGCCATAAGTCAACTTCAGTCATTTCTCTTAATACTTTTCGAGACCAAATACGATATTTATTTTCACGCTTTTTAAATTCTTCCAACCAAAATAAAGGATCATGTTTATCATGAATAATCGCTTGAATTTCCTGGATATTCGCTAGATTATAGAGGTTACTTTTTTTTGTAATTCTTAAAGTACCACCAACATCAAAACAAATCGCTCTTATAGATGGTCTCATATACTTCTTTCCACTTAGGTTTATTTTTGTAGAATAGGCAAGGTGAGTAGATCAGCAAACTGATCAATAAAAAATTCTGCTTCAGCATCTTCGTCGTAATTAAATGCGATTGTGTGCATCCCACTTGCCCGTGCCCCTTCCAATTCAGAATTCTTGTGTCCAACAAAAGCAGTTTCATTTGACTTGAAACCAGACTGGCAGATGGCCTTTTCATACATGATTGGATTAGGTTTGCGCACCCCCACTTCTTTTGAACTAATATAAACATCCCATAAGCCGCCAAATCCATGTTGATCAAACCAGCTCAACTTTTTTGTGACTGGAACCGCCGTATCCGTGATGATGCCAAGCGTAAATCCTTTTTCTTTCAATTTCTGAATAGTGGCAGGCACCCCTTTAATAATCTTAACATTATCATCGTCCTTCCTCAAAGCTTCCATTCCAGCGGCTAATTTCTCTTCATCCTGAATTTCCAATAATTTAATAGTATTTAAATAATAATCGGCCTGGCTGATTTTTCCTGTAAAAGCTAATTCTTTAAATTGTTGCCTTTGTTTCTCGAAATCGGAATTTAGGAAAATTGAATTTTCGAGTAAAAATTTTTGAAAATAATTATCTTTTTTTGGACGATGATAGAGAATATCGCCTGCATCAAAAAAAATTGCTTTCACTTTCTGATTATTCCGAGATTGAGGGGTCTGTTTCACGATTTGGGTGGCTTGCTCTAGAATAGGAATAAGCTCTTTCATGTTATCAATAATGGCATCAGGAATTGCCCCCTCATCCTTAATTCCATCGTAGTATTCATGTTTGATCTGAATGGCCAACTGGAAACCAGATCTTTTAGCGCCAACGATATCACGATTAATTTTATCACCTACATAAACACAGGCTCCAGTTGGAAGACCTGCCATTTGAGCAGCATGATAAAAGATTGCTGGATCTGGTTTCCGCCAGCCATATTCAGAGGACAAAATAATTGGATTAAAGTATTCAAGAATTTGATATTGTTGAAGGCTAAAGGGAACTTGAGAAAAACTTTGAGTATTGCTAATGATTCCCATTCTGAACCCTAATTTTTTGATTTTTTTCAAAACTTCGGGTATTTCCGGTCGTATGGCTCGATAAAACAATCTTGTCTCGTACAGAAATGCCAATTCTTCAGAAATAGGAGTTAATTCTTCAGGAGTTAATAATTGTCCTTGAAGAAAAAACCTTGACCAAATATTAGCAGAATTAAGTTCAATATGGGAAATCATGTTCCAGAGCAAATAATCCTTTGCTCCTTTGGTAATTGCCTCAACCAGTTGTTCATCTGTCCAGCTTAAGAAAATTGATTTTTTTGCCAGACAATCTTTGATTACATGGACATTTTCAAGCCGAAACTCCTTAGTATATCCAAAAGTTTCGATTGTCCCACCCATATCAAAGAATACTGTGTTAATCCTCATCAAATAACCTCAAACCATCAAAAGTTTTATTAACTAATCAAAATCTTAACTTTTTAAATCAATTCAAAATCTAACTGAAAAGTACTCGCAACTTATTTTCCTAAATTGATCAAATAAAAATCACGGGCTTGCAACATATTGTCATAACTATATTGCTCATCAATTAACCAGGTCATTGTCTGCATTTCTGCCAATGTCTTTTGTCCTTCAGGAACCTCATAGGTCGAATCTGTGAAATAGGTCCCAAATTTTGCCCAAGGTTTCCGTCCGTCAGGTGACATCATGAATTTTATCCATAATTTTGCAGCATTGGGATGGGGAGCCTGATTAATAATACCCAGATAGCTTTGACTTTGAATACCCAACATAGGTTTTAGACCCCAGCATGGTTCGAAAGCCAGATTCCCTTCCAAAACGTCCGGCATGTTGGAATAGGATGTTAAAGCCATGTAGCTATCCTTCATACCAGGAGTTGCAAAAGCAGCATCCACATCATCACCACCTGGTTCAGGGGTTGGCCCATTTTGGGTAAATTTCTTCAGCCATAACCAGCCAACGTCAGGGGTATCTGCTTCCAGGACGGGTTGGGTTCCATAATATTCAACATAAGCGGCATTCATTTCGTCCACTTTAGAGATAAAGGTCAATAATTTACTCATGGTTGAAGCATCAATCATTGGATCTTCAATGAAGAATCTGCCTTTCCATGCAGGTTCCGTTAGTTCCCAAATATTAGAAATCGGGCATTGGGTTTCCAATTCAGAGTTGTATGCAAAAACTGAGGTTCCCAACCTTGCCATTAATAATGGGTGTGTGTATTGATCTTCAACAATACTGAGTAGATTATCGGGAACAAACCGCCATACATATTCTTTGGGGAGAACATTACCAACCAACTCAGCTCCACCACTGCTGGCCCACACATCTCCAGTGAACGCGCCTGCTTTTTGTTCTTCAATGGTTTTTTGACGAACATCATCACCACCAAGATCATAGGCTTCTACTTTGATTTCTGGATATTGCTCCATAAAAGTTTTGGCTGCTTTTTCAATCTTGGAAGTGTTTGCATATACTAACAATTTCCCTTCTTTTTTGGCTGCCTCTTCAATCGCCGCCCAATCCTGAACACCAGTGTCATATGGTCCTAACTCATTATCCTTTAGCCATTGCTCTTTGGGAGTTAATTCTGCGGCTGGTTGTTCTGCAGGTGCAGCTGGTTCGGCAGGTTTCGCTGGTTCATTGGGGGACGCTGGTGCAGCCGGCTCGGCTGGTTTGGCAGGTTGATTTGATGGTGCAGGTGCCGGTGGTTTAGCACATGCAACTAACATACTGATCAGCATGATCACAACAAATATCTTAAAAATCTTTTTCATTTCCATTTCTCCTTCTAATTGGTGTGGAACTGTACATTGCCAACAATCGGCTTCTCATTTATGTTGTTCTTTTTCTCAACCTCCTTGAATAGTTTTTCTTTAACAATAATGGTTTTATCAACCAATGAGATTTCCAGATTCTTTATCATATAAATTAACGGCTTCTTGATTGAAAGTTAACCAAATCTTTTGATCCATTTCAATTTTGCTGACACCCATTTCTTTGATGGTAAGTTCTATATTTTCCTTACGAGCGATGATCGTCGTGTCCGCTCCTGCGGGAAGCACGGAATAAGCATCGAACTCTACACCGTCTTCAATCGGTTCAATAGAAATATTAATATCTTCTGGGCGTAGGCCTACCATCACCTCACCAGATTTATCAAACGTCATTGCTGGAATTTTAAAGTTTCCAACCTTAACTTGATTATTTGTAACAATTTGACCATCTAATAAATTAATTTTCGGATTACCAATGAAGTCAGCAATAAAGATATTTTGCGGATAATGATAGATTTTGTCTGGCGTATCAATTTGTTGGATCACACCCAGTTTCATTACCGCAATTTTTGTAGACATCGTCATCGCTTCTAATTGGTCATGAGTCACATAGATGGTCGTAGCTCCCGAAACGCGATGCAACCTTTTTAATTCAGAACGCATATCCATTCTCAAGCGTGCATCCAAATTTGAAAGAGGTTCGTCCATCAAAAAAATTCTTGGTCGATAAGCCAGCATACGAGCCAGTGCGATTCGTTGTTGTTGGCCACCACTCATTTCCCGAGGATAGCGATCTTCATATCCTTCCATATGAACTTCTGCCAATGATTCCTTCACGCGTTTGTCCATATCCTGTTTAGACATTTTCATCATTTCAAGGGCAAAGGTAATATTTTTGTAAACTGTCATATGAGGCCACAAGGCGTAATTTTGAAAAACAAGCCCCAAATCTCGTTTACCAGGTGGAAGTGAGATACCCCTTTTTCGAGAATAAACCAGCTTATCTCCAATAATAATCTCTCCATCATCCGGATCTTCCAAACCGGAGATACAGCGGAGTAAAGTTGTTTTCCCACATCCTGAGGGGCCTAACAATGTCAAAAATGTACCCGGTTCGATCGTGAGACTCACATCGTTGACTGCAACAACATCACCAAATTTTTTGGTTAAATGATTAATAATGATTGGTGTCTCCATAAACTCCTCTATTACATTCCCAGGCCTTTTTTCAAGCTGCCACCCCGGAATCGGCTGATAATAAAATTCCCAAGCAGGACTAATACAATTAAGATGATGATTACTGCATTGGCTTGCTGATCGTTTCCATTTTCAATATAACGCATCGTCATACTGGCTAACACTGCAGTGGAAGGCGTAACCAGTAAAATAATCAGGGATAATTCGCGCATTGTCGTAATAAAAGTTAACAAAAAACCTGAGACAAAGCCGGTACTCGTTAGAGGAAAGATGATGCGTTTAAATCGTTGCCAGGGATTAGCACCAGCAATCGCGGCTGCTTCCTCCAGTTCTTTTCCAACCTGTAACATGGCCGACACGCCACTACGAGAAGAATAAGGGATATGTTTTGCAACTGAAACCACCACCAATAAAGCAAATGTACCGTACAAAGCCGGTATAGGACCGACGGGCTTTGTAAACATAGATATATAAACTGCTCCAAATGCAATACCAGGAATAACGTATGGAATAAACGCCATTTGCTCGACCCACTTTGATAATCTGGTCCCCCTTCCCTTTACGATTGAGTATCCCAGGATTACACCAAAAAATGCAGTGAAAAAAGCTGTCCACAATGACAATCGAATAGAATTCCAGGCTCCTAAATAGATCTTTTCATTTAATAAAACTCCAGGTTCACCACTATTGATCGATAAATCACCTTTTCCAATCCAATGAGCCAATGTGAAATTGTTTAAGCTGTAATCACCTTTACGCAACATAAATGTTGACCAGGTCAGCAATACCAAAGGTAAAACTGCAATAATAAATTGGAATATGATGACCAGTACTGTGATAATGGGTTTGAAGTTACGAAGTTTAACCTTTTGGGCCATAAAACCGCGCCCACCAATAGTTTCGTAGCTTTTCCGCGTCCCAATTAATTTTTGATTCAACAAAATGGTTGTCATAGCAAAAAGGATTAAAACGATTGCTAGTACGAAACCATCTCCATAATTGCCGATTCCAGTATTGGATCGTAACATTGTTGCCAGGGTATAGTACCGCACTGGAACCCCTAACACATTTGGTCCGCCAAAAGTTCCCATTGTCTTTGAGAATGTCATAATAACACCTGAAGCAATGGCAGGGATCACCAATGGGAATGTGATTTTCCGCATGATTCTCCATTTTCCGGCGCCTGCCAGTTCACCCGCTTCTTCCAACGAAGAATCGATGGATAATAAAGCGGCTGAAACAAAAAGGAAGAAGAAAGTGTAATAATGCAATCCGCTGGCGAAAATAATCGGAACTGGCCCGTAAGCCAACCAGTCCGGTGTTGGTCTTTGCAGAAAAAATTCTAACAGCCCCGGTGCACCTCCTGAAGTTCTATTTTTAAACATAACCAGCCAGGCCATAGCGATTGTCCAGGATGGCATGATGTAGGGCACTGTTGCTAAAAGATGAATGAGCTCTCTGCCGGGTATATCTGTTCGCACAACCAGCCAGGCCATTAATCCGCCAATGACGAGCGCAAGCAATGTGGCGCCTACCGATACCACCAGGGAATGCATCAATGGCTCATAGGTCATAATTTTGGCAATTTTCCCTGACAGCATACGAACCCAGTGATAAAAAGTAAAATCTCCTACCTCTGCATCTCTGATTACTCTCAAATCAATATCCTGAACTGTAAAGGTCGTGGACACCATTCGATATAAGGGAATGATGACCATATAAATCATCACAGCCAGCATGATAAAAGAGAGAATTACGTGCGGAGATGATAACCATTGAAAAATTCGCCGTAAACGTGCAATCCACAATTGCTTTTTATCACCAGAAAATCTGTTTACATTAGTCATTTACCTCTCCTTCATGTCAGTGTATTGATCCTATTTTTCTTTCTTTTCCACTTGACTAATGATGGATAAAATTGAAAATGATTTTTTCATGGGTTGTTGGTTGAGTTCAAAGAATAAAAACGAGAGCGTAAATTATCGAGCTTGTCCAAGGATGCCATCACACTCTCTTGAGTAGTGCCTGCAATCGACAATAAAAGCGCGTTGATGACTGTCATTGGGACTACCAAAGAATGAAACTCACCAATTGGTCCTCGTCTGGCTGCCAGAGTAACATCTGACTTTCCATTTAAGATCGTTTCCAATGTATCGGTTAATAAAATAATCGGGCAACCAACTTCTGCTCCATATTCAAGCACAAGGTTTAAGGCTGGGTTGAGATCAAAAAAGCAAATTACGAATAATAAATCTTGGTCAGTAAGTGATAGTAATGATTCAACCACTTCTCTACCTGAAGATGTAATGGGTATGACATCTTTGCCAAATCTTCTGAGACGTATTTCCATTAAATCCACCAGAGAAACGGACGGACCTAACCCAAAGACAAAGATTCGTTGATGGTCCTTGATTAAAGAAATCGCCTTGTTCATGGCGTTATGATCAATCGTATCAATCGCTTGAGATAAAAAATCTATTTCTGTAATAGCTAATTTATCAAAAAGATTGCCAGATTCCTTTAGATGATCCAATCTTCCACGAATTCTACTTGAGTGGGTTACCCTTTGTCTAAAATTATTTTGGAGAACGGAACGCATGGATGGATAACTCACAAACCCCAAAGTACGCGCAAAACGAACCAATGTAGCTTCGCTGAGGTTTAGACGTTTGGCAATTTCTCCAGCAGAGAGAAATGCAGATTCTTCCTGGTTTTTTCGAATAAAGTTGGCTATTCGTTTCTCGCTTTTGGTGAGGGAAGAAAATTTTTCCCCAATGATTAAACCAATATCAAGAGCTGGAACCGATTTCCCATTATTCACAATTACCTCATTTATGAAATTATTAAAGGGGACAAAATTAAAGATAATGAAAATTAACTTTCATTTGAAATATTGTACAACAAAAAAAATTGAATTGCAATATTTCTTTCAAATTTTAAGATTAAGAATGTTTATTTTCAGATAAGTTAAACTTCTTTTGAAATGGAGGAGCTATCCAGACTTTAGCTTCTGTAGTATCAACCAAAATATCACATTTCTTCATTTGGGGTATATAAGCTTTTTCTGCCATTAAGAATTGCTCCCTAAAATAACGGTTCATGAAATAGGTTAATTCATACTTTTTGCGATAATCCACGTCTCTTTTCCATTTGCGTTTCAATCGGATTGCGTCATCTGTCAGGTACATAATTTTGATATCAATGATTTTTGCCACCTCCGAATATAGAAAAGGGAAATTTCCTTCAATAAAAATAACATCTGCAGGGAATACCGTAAGCATTATTTTTCCGGGTTTTAATTTTCCATCGGTTGTATGGCTAGAAACCGCCTCAATAAAATCATATTCCGGAATTTTGGTTACTTTCCCCTTACGTAAAGCTTCCAGTGCCCGAATAAAAAGATCAAAATGAAAAGCTTCTTTACCCAGCGAATCTATTCCTTTTAATTCTCTTTCTTCCCGATCGGTCAGAAAGTGATCAATCTCCAGCGAAGTTACAGATAAACCTTGCTCTTTGAAGACATTTGTCAAACGCGAGACAATTTCAGTTTTCCCGGCTGCTGTTTGCCCTGCCAAAGCAATAAGGAGCGGTTTTGAGTGCTGTTTGATGATTTCATTCATCAAACGGATTAGAAATTCATCAACTGACCGGTTTGCTTCTTTGAAAATTTTATAACCTACATCAAATAGCTTCTGAAATTCTTTTTGTTTTTGTTCATATGCTACAAAAGGCTTTCCGCCTAACCAATTTATAATTTCTTGATCAAAATAACGGGTTTTATGAAGGAAATAAAAGCCACGAATATCAAAATAAAAATGTTCAAGAACCCACTCAGTGGAATAAACGTTCAAAGCCAAACCCAGAAGGATTTGCTGTGAAAGGTTAAGAACCTGATCATCCAAAACTTTTTTTCCATTTCTAACCGGTTTTAACAAAATTGAAAAATAGAAGGCATCGTCATTTACCCGCTTTTCGATTATTTCAGGATCTTCTAAATTGATTGTCTCCCAACCTGATTTCGGGACCAGGTTTTCAAGAGCGTATTTGAATTCAAATAGTTCCATGTTTTGAATAGCTGGGGTAATTTGTTTCATTTTACCGAATAGAACTTGCGCGAATAGTTCGGAATCTTGAACAATTAATTTCTCTTCATTTGTCAAATTTGAACGCATCATGGAGTCCATTTTTTTACCTGGCAACCTTTTCTGAAATATGAATTTCATTTGCCAATTCCGGTGTAAGCCATAATTTTGCAGCAGTTGTATCTACAACCAGATCGCTTACTTTCATAAGTGGCACATAAATCTCTTTCGCCCGCAAAAATTGTGTACGGAAAAACCGATTAACAAATCCGACCGGATCGTACTTTTTACGATAATCAATATCCCTGCGCCATTTTCTTTTTAATCGAATCGGGTCATCAGTTAAGTACACGATTCTTAACCCAATCAGCTTGTCAAAGTCAGGCAAGTAAAATGGAAAGTTCCCTTCCAGGAAGATGATGTCAGCCGGCTCAATATGAATGGATGTTTTTCCATCCCGGAGGTTGCCATCCAGGTCATGACTGGAGAGTGCCTGATAAAAATCATAGCTCGGAATATCAATGGATTTACCTGCTAAAATATCTTGCATAGCTTTTATAAATAGATCGTAATGAATTACATGAGGACCATATGGTTTGCCATCTCGAAATTCTCGATCTTTGTAAAAATTATCCATTTCAATTGTTGTCAATCGTTGATTGTTCATTGCAAAATAATTGTGAATTCTTTCGGTGATTTCTGTTTTTCCGGACCCAGTTGGCCCAGCCAATGTGATTAACAATGGAGAACCTTTAACTGTTAGCACCTGATTAAGAATTTTTATTAAAGCCTGGTCAATTTCCTGATTGGCGTTTTTAAATTCTTTATAACCAATTTCCTGAACATGATCAAATTGAATTTGTTTCTGGTCAAAAGCAAACAATGGTTGGTTACCAAAATGTTTGAGCGTCTCTGGGCTAAAATACTTTGTTCTGAAAAAGAAGCAAAACGAACGGATATCGAAATAAAAATGATCGTTCACCCACTCGATTGGATATTCTTCCTTCACCAACCCAAACATCAAGATCTGATCTAAGCACAGAATTTTTTCATCGAGAATAATTTTTTCCCTTTTAACAGGGTTTAATTGAATGCCCAGAAATGTGTTTTCATCCTGGCTCAGTTTTTCTAAATCCTTCATCGGGATTATTTTTAAATTTTCCCAACCCAATTCGGGGGTAATGTTTTTCAATAAATATTGAAACTCGTACAGTTCCAAATCAGCAAGCCCAGGGTTGATAGATACCATTTTGATATAAAGCACTTCAGCAAAAGTATTGTTATCGTTCAAACCATTTTTATTTTCCATACCAGCTTATCCTGTATATTGTTCCCCAATTCCAGAAACGAGTGCATCATACGCTTTCTTAATTTTGCTGTAATTGCCATCGCGATCCAAAGCAATTCCTCGTCCAACAGCCGTGACTATTTCTCCAATTCCTATTTCTGCCATGCGAGTTTCTAATTTATGCAACAATACCGGAGCACTACCTGGTTCGGTGCTGCGACCATCCAGTATGAGATGAAGAAAAACCTGGTTAAGCCCATTTTTCTTTGCAATTTTCAACACTGCCAATGGGTAATCAATCGACCCATGTGAGCTTTTTTCAGTTAATAACCCGATTAAGTGCAGTGCAGATTGATTATTTTTACAATGCTGAATTGCATCCTGAAATACCGAATTTGCATAGAAAGAACCATCCTGCATCGCCCGATCAAGGCGAACATCATCCTGCAGGACAATTCTCCCAGCGCCAATATTCATGTGGCCTGCTTCGGAATTTCCAGGCTTGCCTGCTTGTAAACCAACCGCTTCTCCGGAAGCACGCAGGAAAGATGACAAATTCGTTTTTTTTAATCGATCCCACACTGGTGTTGATGCCAGGAATACTGGGTTATTATCGTCTGGTTGTCCCTCTCCCCAACCATCCAAAATGATAAGAAGGACATTTCGCTTTTTTCCGAAATCAAAATCCGTGATTAAATTCTTACCTGTCATAATGGCTGGTTTTGGAATGTTGAGTATATTCAAAATAGTTGGGGCAATATCCTCTAAACTTCCTGAATTAGCCCGGATAGCTCTCTCTTTCTGCCCATCAATCACCAGGAAAGGAACCAAGTTGGTTGTATGGGCAACGTGAGGTTTTCCTTCAGGAGTCAATAACTCTTCAATGTTGCCATGATCTGCAGTAATGAGGATCACATAGTCGTTTTTTCTGGCTTCTTCAACTACCTGACCCAAATGGGAATCAATAATTTCTGCACATTTAATCTTTGCCTCACGGTTGGATGTATGCCCAATCACATCTCCATTGGCGAAGTTCGTAACCACAAAGGGAAACCTTAAAGACAGCCCTCGAATTACTTCCCGGGTTACCTGAGGAAGACTTAATTCCGGTACCTGGTCAAAAGGAATACCTCTAGGCGAAGGGATACGAACATCATTCTCACCCGGAAACGGTTGATTATGCCCACCATTTAAAAAGAAAGTGACATGAGCAAATTTTTCCGACTCTGCACAACGGAATTGGGTTAATCCTGCCTTGCTTATTACCTCCCCCAGGGTGTTTTCAACTTTCGCAGGTGCAAATGCAACCGGCAAGTCTTTGAACTTTTCGTGGTAAAGAGTCAGGATCACAAAATCCAAATCAGGTATGCGATTGCGTGAGAAATGTGAAAAGTCGGGATCAGTAAAAGCTTCAGTCAGTTCAATCTCACGTTCACCACGCCGGCAACAAAAAACAACCGAGTCTCCTTGCTTAATTCTACCTAAAGGCTGACCCGCCTGGTCGACCCGCACAAATGGTTCCAAAGAATAATCTGTTTGGCCCTCGGAATAGGCTTCATTAACTTTTTGTGCTAATAGGATTCCCCCAAAAGATGACAATTTATCTGTCATTTTTCCATCCTTTTATTGCTTTTCGATCTTTAATTTTTCAAACCAAAAAATCAGGAGCGGTCTGGAAAAATTTCCAGCAACTCACTGATACTGTCAATTTTAAAATCCGGTGTAAATTCTCCAGTAGGCGGTTCTTTCTTCAATGTGTCCGGTTCATTTATCAATATCATCATGCCATATCCGGCTGCCTGGGTTCCTTCTACATCCCTGACCGGGTTATCTCCGACGTATGCGCATTTCGCTGATTCAACTCCAATTTCCCTGGCAGCCAGCCAATAAATTTCAGGATTTGGTTTCCGTAATGCCACTTTGGACGAAAGAATAACTGTTTTAAAGTAATCTGTCACTTGATCTTCAGCCATCCAATCCGGGATTTCGGTTTCAGTAATCGTATTCGCGATGATGCCTAATTGATAACCGCGGCGATGAAGTTCAATGATCGTATCTTTAACATCTGATCTCGGCACTCTCCTTCCATCTTTATCTCTCCAGAGGCGCGTTAGTTTTCCAGTAATAGGCTCAACTTTTTCTCTGGGATAATCCGGTAACATATGCACCATCCACAAATCCTTTTCCGACGCTTCAACAAGCGTTTCTTTACAGCGTTTTCGATGAGCTTTCCAGCGCAAATTCAATTTATCAAAAAAAACTTCCGGCGATTCTTTCACATCCAGAAGATCTAGCATTTGCTGTTTAGCTGCCTGAGAAAATTCAGGGTCTTTGATTACAATACGTAAAGTATTGCCGACATCCAAAAAAATCGCGTCAATATTCGGATTCATATATACTCCCAGAAAGAAATTAATTTACTTGCAGAAAATTTATTATTGAAAGTTAACTTTCAATATGAATAATATATAACATTATTGTCAGATTTGCAAGTATTCTTGCAATAATATCTTGACTTTTCTTCCTGAATTGCTTAAACTATTTTTATCAAATGCACACGTGTGCGGAAAGCACTCCAAATGTCAATCACTATCAAAGATATCGCAAAACAAACTGGCGTCTCCCATTCAACCGTTTCTAGGGCACTAAGTGGGAACTCTTTAATTTCTGAAGAAACGACAAGAAGAATCCGCAAGGCAGCCAAAGAAATGGGTTACCAACCCCATGCTGCTGCCCGCAGTTTGAAAACCAACCAAACCAAGGTAATTGGGGTGATTGTTAATAGTATCGATGATCCTTTCTTTAGTGAAATTCTGTTTGGAATTGAAGATGCTGCCCAAGCCGCCGGATATAGCTTGTTTATCGCTTCTTCTCAATATGATCCTGAGCGGGAACAGCGAATTGTACAGACCATGATGGAACAACGCACAGATGGCGTCATTATCTGCTCTTCTTCATTCAGTGCGGACAAAGGTCGTCAGTTGTTAGCCGTGGGTTTTCCGGTGGTGGTTGTGAACTATAAGGCACAGGAGAATTTTGACTACTCGATTTATCACGACGATGTCGATGGCAGCCAGCAAATTACACGCCATTTGCTTGATTTAGGACATGAAAAAATCGCGTATCTGGGGAACTCACGATCCGGACGCACCTCATCCGACCGCCTGTCTGGTTTCAAAAAAGAAATGAAGAAAGCTGGTTTGCAAGTTCCAGCCGAGTATTTTTTCGAGGTTGACGGGAGTGATCCAGAACTTGGCAAGATCGGTCTGAATTATTTTATGCGGCGGTCCGCCTCACCTACAGCCATTATTTGCTTTAATGATATGGTCGCGATAGGTGTCCTACAAGCCTGTAGAGAGCAGAACATCCGTGTGCCTGAAGATCTTTCAGTCACTGGCTTTGATAACATCACATTCTCTGCATACACTTCTCCACCGCTCACAACCTTAGACCAGCCGAAATACTCCATCGGGAATGAAGCTGCAGAGCTATTGCTGGACCTTCTCAATCAAAAAACGGATCATTCCATCCAGGTAAATCGCGAAAAGGTTTTGAAAGGAAATTTATTGGTCCGTAATTCAACGTCTTCACCGAAAATAGAGAACAAAGAATCATATGAATAATTACAACAATCTTAGCGAAATTCTATCTAAAAATAAAAACTATAGATTAAATTCAAAATCGGTATTCAATCATAAGCAGGTTGAATACGGTGTCGGTTATTCAGGCGAAGAACGATTTTTATTTATGTTGGCTCCAAAAGGCGCCCAAACGCTTGAATCATTTTATGGTGAAAGAAAATTAACAGGTGATTATCAATTAATAATTGCCCCTTATACAACAGAAAATGCAGCTATTTTGCGCACTCAAATTGATTGGTTAAACCCCCATTGTCTGGGATTGAAAACCTCCGCTGGTATGGGAGATCGTCTGGGGTTAGCCACCCCCGGACATATCCGCGCCGTTCGAAAAACGAATGGGACGATCGCACCCATTCTAGCTCAACAATCCATCCGGGAGAATTTGCGGACCGGACGCTCACCCCAACAGGTAATGGATGATGCAATCTGGGGGATTCTGGAAGAAAAATGGCAAGATGGTTTTGGCGCCGATGCTGACCATTTGAAAACTTTCCAGGATATTGATGTGTGTCTGGCAGCTGGGTTTACCTTTTTTACCATCGACCCGGGTGAACATGTAAATAATTTGACAGAGCAAGCCAGCACTCAAACTTTACGTAAATTTATGAAAGACTTACCGGCTGAAATTAAGACAGCCTATTCTTCTTTATTGAACCAAACCTTTGCTGCTGATCAATTATGTGTCACGTTTGATGAACCCACCTTGTTGAAATCAATGGCAAAGTATGGCAAAGCGGTCTGGCACGTCGTTCAAATGTATCAGTATTTGAAGTTGAAAGCCGGATTGCGACCATTTGAGTTGGAAGTATCCGTTGATGAGACCGATTTTCCAACATCCCATGCAGAACATATCTACATAGCCCATGAATTAAAACGGCTGGGAGTTGAGTGGGTTAGTTTGGCACCCCGTTTTGTTGGCCGTTTTGAAAAAGGGGTGGACTATATCGGTGATCTTTCTATCTTTGAAACCGATGTGGTTGGACATGCATCCATCGCTCGACATTTTGGGCCATATAAATTAAGTCTCCATTCCGGATCCGATAAATTCAGTATTTATCCACTGGCAGCCAAAGCAACTCAGGGGCTGGTGCATCTGAAAACGGCTGGCACCAGTTATTTAGAAGCCCTACGAACAATTGCAGAAATCGATTCAAAATTCTTTATGGATATTTACTCGTTCAGTAAAGATCATTATGAAAATGATAAAATTAGTTATCATGTCTCTGCTCAGGTACCACTCGCGCCAGAAGTTTCAAAGGGTTACCAAGTGTCCAAAATCCTGGATGATTTCAATGCGCGTGAAATCCTCCATGTTACCTTTGGATCGGTTCTTAAAGAAAAAAATAATGAAGGAAAATTCGTGTTTTATGATTATTTAATGCAAATATTACGTGAACACCCTGAAGATTATGCTCAAAATCTTGAAAAACACTTTTGGCGCCATTTGAGACCTTTTATATTAGAAAATTCATAGCGAGGAAATCATGGATTCAAGTTCTGTTATTCACTCATTCAACCTGGATAAAAAGGTAGCTGTAATTACAGGCGGATCAGGCGTTCTGGGTGAATCGATTTGCAAATCATTAGCTAAAGCTGGTGTAACAGTAATAATTATCAGTTTACATAAAGAAAAAGCTCAAAACCTCGCAGAAGAAATACAAAGGGAGGGCTTTTCAGCGATTGGCTTTGGGTGTAACGTAAATGAAAAAAGGGACCTAGAAAAAGTGGCAGGTTGGGTCATTGAAAAATATGGTCATATTGACATTTTGATCAACGGTGCCGGTGGAAATAAACCTCAGGCAACTACCAGTCAAGATTTGCGCTTTTTTGATTTGCCGGTTGATGCATTTCAATGGGTATTTGATTTGAATCTATTAGGCACAATTCTACCCAGTCAGGTATTCGGAAAAATTATGGCTGAACAACAATCCGGTGTGATCTTAAATATCTCTTCTATGAACGCTTTTCGACCTCTCACCCGCATCCCGGCATACTCTGCGGCGAAAGCTGCGGTGAGCAACTTCACCCAATGGTTGGCTGTTCATATGGCACAGGAATATTCTCCTAACATACGAGTCAATGCCATCGCACCCGGATTCTTTCTTACTGAACAAAATCGATTTTTATTAACTGATAAGGAATCAGGAAATCTTACCGCTCGGGGAAAATCAATTATTAACCATACCCCGATGGGACGTTTTGGTAACCCTGAAGATTTGTTAGGAACAGTGCTTTGGTTGGTATCATCAGCTTCGGAATTTGTGACCGGAATTGTTGTACCGGTAGATGGTGGTTTCTCAGCCTTTAGTGGAGTGTAAAGATGGTAATTGGAGCTGGTGATTCGAATAAAAAATTAAGTGATACCGAAGTTGAAAATATTGTCAGGCAGGCATTTGAAAATTCCGATCTGGATGGTAAGTCAGTCTTGGTGCTGATCCCTGATGGAACCCGCACCATGCCCATGGGGTTGATGTTTAGTCTATTTGAAAAATACCTTCAAAATCGGGTTACCAAATTGGATTATCTGGTGGCATTAGGCACTCACCAACCCATGACTGACGCGCAGCTCAGCAAATTAGTGGGCAGACCCGTAGTGGATGGAAAAGCTGGTTTCAGCCATGTGTACAATCATCTTTGGAACAAGAAAGAAACCTTTACCCAAATTGGTACCATCACGGCCGAAGAAGTAAACCAAACCAGCAACGGGTTACTGACGATGGAAGTCCCGGTGCGATTGAATAAAATGATACTTGAATATGATCATATTATTGTTTGCGGACCTGTATTTCCACATGAGGTGGTAGGTTTTTCAGGTGGAAACAAATATTTCTTCCCTGGAATTGCAGGGGCGGAAATTATTAATTTCACGCATTGGTTAGGAGCGCTTATCACCAATTATGAAATTATTGGGGCCGGATACACCCCGGTGCGCGCCATTATCGATAAAGCCGCTGCCTTTATTAAACAGCCGGTAACATGCTTTGGTTTAGTGGTCACTCACGAAGGTATCCACGGTCTCTATTACGGTACAGCTCAGGAGTCTTGGGAAGCAGCTTCGCACTTATCTGCACAGGTACATATCCATTATGTCGAAGCCCCTTATAAAAAAGTTCTCTCCATTATGCCCACGCTTTATGATGATATCTGGACTGCGGCAAAAGGAATGTACAAAATGGAACCTGTCATTGCTGATGATGGGGAGGTAATAATTTACGCCCCCCATATCACCGAAGTTAGCTATACTCACGGAAAGATATTGGATGAAATAGGCTATCATTGCCGTGATTATTTCGCCAAGCAGTGGGCACAATTCAAACACTATCCCTGGGGCGTTCTGGCACATTCTACGCATTTACGGGGTTTGGGAATTTATGATCCGGTCACAAAAATCGAAAGGCTGCGGATTCAGGTAACACTAGCAACCGGCATATCAAAAGAGCGGTGTGAGAAAATCGGATTAGGGTATCTGGATCCAAAAACAGTTAACCTAGACAATTATTTGAATAAAGAAGATCAAGGAATCCTGGTCATACCTCGTGCAGGAGAAATGCTTTATCGTCTCAAAAATGCTACAATCAATAAAAATTTCGGAAGGTGATCTATGAAATATAAAATAGGGATTGTTGGATTAGGGGTGATGGGACAAAATCTAGCATTAAATATGGAGCGAAATGGGTTTCCAGTTGCCGGCTTTGATTTGGATACTGAAAAAATGAAGTCATTTTTGGAAGGCGAAGCCAAAGGAAAACAAATTATCACATTAGACAAAATTCCAGACATGATCGCAGTTTTGGAGAAACCTCGTCGAATTCTGATGATGGTACCTGCCGGGAAGCCTGTGGATTCTGCCATTCAACAGATTAAACCATACCTGGAAAAAGGTGACATCCTCATTGACGGCGGTAATTCTTTCTTCCTGGATACGGAGCGTAGAGCCAGAGAATTAGAAGCTGATGGTCTCAATTTCGTTGGAGCAGGTGTTTCTGGCGGAGAAGAAGGTGCGAAATGGGGACCTTCCATCATGCCGGGCGGTCAACGGGAAGCTTGGGATGCCTTAGCTCCAATACTCTACGCTATTGCAGCCAAAGCCGCGGACGGACAGCCATGTGTGGAATATATTGGTCCCAGAGGTGCCGGGCACTATGTCAAGATGGTGCACAATGGGATTGAATATGGGGATATGCAATTGATCGGGGAAGTCTACGATATTTTACATCGGGGATTAAATTTAGAAGCCAGAGAATTGCATGATATTTTTTCACGTTGGAATCAAGGAATTCTCAAGTCTTATTTAATAGAAATTACGGCAGACATCTTCAATAAAATTGATCCGGAGACTGGTAATCCGCTGGTGGATGTAATTCTGGATGAAGCTCAACAAAAAGGGACTGGAAAGTGGACTGGTCAAAATGCGTTAGATATAGGCTCACCGGTGCCAACCATCCAGGCCGCCCTTTTCGGTAGAATTGTTTCAGCGCTAAAGGCTGAACGAGTAGCTGCATCAAAAATCCTCTCTGGGCCACAAAATGTTTTTAAAGGAGATCGTCAACAATTAATTCTAGCCGCTGAAAACGCTTTATATGCCAGCAAAATTACCTCGTACGCTCAAGGAATGGGCATGCTTAAACAAGCCTCAGCAGAATATGATTACCATCTTCGTTATGGCGAAATTGCCAAAATCTGGCGAGCAGGTTGTATCATTCGAGCTGAACTTCTGGCAGATATTATGGCAGCTTATGATCGCACCCCTGAATTGGAAAACTTACTATTGGATGAGTTTTTCAAAGAAGCGTTGGAAAGCAAACAAGCTGATTTACGCTTCATCGTAAAAACAGCAGTGGACCTTGGCATTCCGGTTCCAGCATTAAGTGCTTCACTGGCATATTTTGATGCATATCGCAGTGAAAGGCTGCCAGCAAATTTAACCCAGGCTCAACGAGATTATTTCGGGGCACACACCTACCGGCGTATTGATCGGGAAGGTATTTTTCATACACATTGGATTGAGGAGTAGTAATATGTCTTACGGTATAGAGATAAAAACAGATGCTGCTTTAGACTTCCTTTCGCTGGGAGCTTTGGTTCACCGGCTTGATCCAGGTCCGGTTCCATTTCGAAAAGCAACTCAATGTCAGATTCACGTAAGCGGCGGGGAATTCAATTGTGCCGCAAATCTGGCAGATTGTTTTCAACTTAGAACCGCTGTTGCAACCGCTATGGTCAACTATCCCATTGGGGATTTAATCGCCGAGCGGGTTAAGGCTATGGGGGTTAAACCATACTACAAACACTTCACACATAATGGGGTCAACGGTCCCAATATGGCTACAGTTTATAGTGACCAGGGGTTTGGTATCCGCGCACCTGTTGTTTTTTACAATCGCTGTAACGAAGCGGCATCCTATCTAAAACCAGGAGATTTTAATTGGAAAGAAATATTCTCCTCCGGTGTACGTTGGTTTCATAGTGGCGGTATTTTTGCTGCTTTATCAGAGTCAACCGGAGATGTGATTATTGAAGCCATGCAGGCTGCCAAAGCATCCGGAGCAATTGTTTCCTTTGATTTAAATTACCGTGTAAAACTTTGGAATATTTGGGGCGGGCAGGAAAAAGCCCAATCCGTAGTGCGAAAAATTATGCAATATGTAGATGTTGTTGTTGGAAATGAAGAAGACCTGCAATTAGGACTGGGAATTAAAGGCCCGGAGGTTACGTCTGGCTCTAAATTAGACCCGAGTGTATTCCTGGGGATGATTGCGGAAACAACCAGGCTATACCCACAAATCAAAGTGATTGCCACGACTTTGCGGGAAGTTCACTCTACCAACCACCATAGCTGGGGTGCAATTGCCTGGATTAATGGGAAAGCTTACCAATCTCCCACCACCGAACTGCATGTGTATGATCGTGTCGGCGGTGGAGATGGTTTCGCTTCTGGCTTATTTTTTGGTTTGTTAACTGGAGAACCTGAACAGGAAGCGGTTAATTTAGGGTGGGCTCATGGAGCTTTGCTGACCACTTTTCCAGGCGACACAACCATGGCAACTGTTGATCAGGTAAGAGCATTTGCAAAAGGAGGGTCTGCCCGTATTCAGAGATAAATTTTTCCAAAATTCACCTAATCAAAAAGATATTTTTTTAAAATCAATGCACACGTGTGCAAAAGGAGTTGTAAAATGGAAAAAATGAAAGCACTGGTAATGAAAGATGTCGGTAAGATTGTATTCGAAGATCGCCCTATCCCCCACGTGAAAAATCCTGATGATGTATTACTAAAAATCAAAGCGGTCGGTATCTGTGGCAGTGATGTAAAAATTGTGGAAGGAAAACATCATTTTAGACCTGATACCGTTCTGGGGCATGAATTTTGTGGTGAGGTTGTGGAGATTGGCTCCCATGTCCATCATATGAAAATTGGTGACCGGGTGGCAGTTGATAATAACATCCGCTGTGGTTTTTGTGATTTTTGCCGTAATGGCCTCACCAGCCAATGTGTAGAAATAAAAACCAGCACCCTAGGCGTTATGCGTGATGGAGGCTATGCCGAATATTGTTTGGTACCTGAAAAACAATGTTATGTTGTTCCGGATATGATTGATGATGTTCTGGCTACCCAGGTTGAAACATTGGCAACCGTTGTCAATGGCATGAATTATCTGCAAATGCTGCCTTACGAATATGCAATGGTAATTGGGTTTGGGCCCATTGGTTATTTGTTTGGTCAATTCTGTAAGAATATCGCCGTTAAATGTGCTGTCACTGAAATTGACCCTTACCGCATTGAAGTTGCCAAAAAATGTGGTTTAACCGTCTGGAATCCGAACGAAGTCGATATACCCACGATGATTTCAGATTTTACCTACGGCCGTAAAGCAGACATTGTTATCGAGGCAACTGGGAATGGGCTGGAACAGGCTCTAAAATGCGTAACTCCTGGTGGTAGAATCCTCCCCTTCGGAATGGATTCCAGTATTACTGCTACCGTAGTACCAAATGAAATCACCCGTTGGGCTACGAAAATCATCGGTTTGTATTTAGGACAAAATACAATGGCACCTTCAATTCGCATTTTCCGGGAAAATCGTATTGATATGAGCAATTTCTTTACGAAGGTGATCCCTCTTGAAGAAGGAATTACTGCTTTTGAAGATCTGGGTCTGGATCTCAAAACTCTGGAGAGAATTCCAAAGAAAGCCATGAAAATTGTCATGAAACCTTAAGAGGTTCGGCTAAAAATGGAGCTGTTGAAAGGAATTTGGTAATAAGATTGACAAAAAAGTTATAAAATTAGTTTTTCTCTTATCAATTAACTTTCAGCAGTTCCAAAGTCAGGAATAATTTAATGAAACCAAAAGTTAACATAGCAATTATCGGAACAGGCAGAATGGGGAGTGTCCATGTTGCCAATCTTGTTCAAAATATCCCGCAAGCCGATCTCTCCGCAATCTGTGATATTCGCCTGGAGGTAGCAAAAAAAGTTGCCAGTGAACTTGGTATTAATCGTGTCGTTCAGGATTATCATGAAATTCTTCAGGATGATGATATTGAAGCTGTATTAATAGCAACCAGCACAAATACCCATGCTGAAATCATCGCTGATTGCGCCAGAGCTGGAAAACATATCTTTTGTGAGAAACCTTTAGCCCTGGATTTAGAAAGTATTGATCAGGCATTGGAGGTGGTGAAAACAGCCGGGGTTAAATTACAGGTAGGGTTTAATCGCCGTTTTGACAAGAGTTTTCAAAAAGTTCGTGAGATTGTCCAAGCGGGTCATCTTGGTAAACCCTGTATTTTACGCATCACCAATCGTGACCCGGAATTACCCTCCCTAGAATTTCTTAAAGTCTCAGGCGGTATGTTTCTGGATATGACCATCCATGATTTTGATATGGCCCGTTTCCAAATTGGAGAGGTGGATGAAGTCTATGCACTTGGGAATGTATTAATCGATCCCGAACTTAATTCCTTTGGTGATCTGGATACCAGTATCGTCACCTTAAAATTTAAGAACGGAGCGATCGGCGCAATCGATAACAGTCGTCAGGCAGTTTATGGTTATGATCAACGATTGGAAGTCTTTTGTCAGGAAGGGATGGCCAAGGCTGATAATGAAATAGAAAACACGGTAACCACCGGAAACAAGCAGGGATTTTCAAGTGGTCAGCTTCCATATTTTTTCATGCAAAGATATGCATCCTGCTATGTTGAAGAAGTCAGACAGTTTGTGGAGTGTGTAAATAACAACCTGCCAACCCCAACCACAGGGGAAGACGGTCGCAAAGCTGTTGTGTTAGGCTATGCTGCCTGGAAATCACTGCATGAAAATCGGCCAGTAAAAATATCAGAATTTGAATAAAAACAAACAAAGTAAAAACCAATTATGCCTTTTGATCCAAAAATAAAAATTCCTGATGAAAATGAATATCTTAATTGCATACGCTGTGGGTTGTGTCTGGCAGTTTGCCCCACCTATCGGGAATACAAAAACGAAACCGATTCCCCACGGGGAAGAGTGGCGCTGGCAAGAAAAAGCCTGGAAGACGAATTACTCCTATCTCCTAATCTGGTAGAAAAAATGTACTCGTGTCTGGCTTGCCTGGCCTGCAATGATATCTGCCCGGTCGGCATTAAACCTGCGGACATTGCCATGGAAATGCGTCATGTGGCTGAACAGGTAAAACCAACCCCCTGGAAAGACAGGTTATTTGGAAAAGTAGTTGCCAACCCGGATTTAATGGAAAAAGCCACCTGGCCGTTAAGAGTGTATCAAAATCTTGGGTTACGTTGGTTGGTGCATACACTCCGGATTAATAAACTTTTCCCAAAACAGTTGCATGATCTTGAAAATATGCTTCCCAGGCAACCCAAACAGCCATTGCGGCAATCACTACCAGTTATTTCAAAATCATTAAACGAATCAAAATATCGGGTTGGATTTTTCCTTGGTTGTGCCCAAAGTTTGATGTTCTCAGAGGAGAGCGCTGCCAGCGTGCGGGTTCTAAATCGGAATGGCTGCACCGTTATCACCCCCCGTGAGACTGTATGCTGTGGTATGCCAGCCGCAGGATATGGGCGTCTGGACCTGGTTATTGAACAGGCAAAAACAAACATTGATCTGTTCCTGAATGAGGATCCGGATGTGATTGTCACCGATTGTGCTACCTGTGGTTCTCAATTGCGAGATTATGGAAAACTCTTGGCAGACGACCTTGACTGGGCTGAAAAAGCCAGAACTTTCAGCGCTAAAATCCGTGATATCAGTGAATTTCTCATGTCAATTCCATTGGAAAAGCCAATCGGGTCAGTAAATGCGCGGGTAACTTATCATGACCCCTGCCATTTACGCCGGGCTCAGAAAGTGTGGAAAGAACCCAGAGGAATTTTACAAATGATTATAGGGGTAGATTATGTTGAAATGCCGGAAGCGGATTGGTGTTGCGGAGCAGCCGGCAGTCAGCTTATCACCCATTATGAAACCTCAACCAGGATACTGGACAGAAAAATGGAAAACCTCGCATCAACCCGGGCAGAAATTATTGCATCCGGCTGCCCAGGTTGTCAGATGCAGCTAGCCACCGGCATTCAGAGAAATGGATTAAAGGTGAAAGTCATGCATCCGATTCAATTACTTGATTTAGCTTACTCACAGCAAATCGAGGTTAAGTAATGGACCCAGAAATCTTCTCTCAACTTGAAAAAATAACAGGGAAACAAGGGGTATTAACCAGCCCGGAAGATCTGGCTGTTTACAGTTATGACGGCACTTTTGAAGAAGGAAAACCGGATGTCGTCGTTCTCCCTCAAACAACCTCACAGGTTAGTGATATCCTGAAACTAGCATCCAGAGAAAAAGTTCCGGTAGTCACGCGCGGAATGGCTTCTGGTTTAGCGGCTGCTTCTATTCCTTTTCTTGGTGGAATCGCACTGGTAATGACCAGAATGGACAAGATCCTGGAAATTGATTTAGAAAATGCTATTGTTCACGTTGAAGCTGGTGTTGTCACGGCCGATTTACAAAGCAAGGTTGAAAAACACGGATTATTTTACCCACCTGACCCTTCCAGCATCCGACATTCCACCATTGGGGGAAATATCGCCTGTAATGCTGGCGGCCCCAGGTGCTTAAAATATGGCGTAACCGGAGATTATGTTCTGGGGTTAACTGTTGTTCTGGCAGATGGACGAATTTTTAAGACTGGTGGAAAAGTGATTAAAGACGTTGTCGGCTATGATTTAAAATCCTTATTCACTGGTTCAGAAGGCACCCTGGGAGTGATAACAGAAGCATTGTTGAAGCTTACAGCCAAGCCAAAATTTGCTCAAACAGCACTGGTTGAATTCTCGAGTATTGAGAATGCCAGTAAAACAGTCAACGCAATTTTAATGGGAGGTTTTGTTCCCGCCACCCTGGAACTAATGGATCAAACCGCCATTCAATGTATCGAGGCAGCCATGCAGCTCGGATTGCCAACGGATGCAGGCGCTCTCTTGTTAATCGAATCAGATGGTATGGAATTAGATCAAACTCATCAGGAAATTGATGCGATTAAAAAAATCTGTGAAATGTACGGTGCCACAAAAATATCGATTGCTAAAGATGAGCAGGATCGGGCAAATTTATGGAAGGCCAGACGATCCATTTCACCCTCATTGGCCCGGTTATCACCCAACAAATTGGGAGAAGATATCACCGTGCCCCGCAATAACATCCCGGATGCTGTGAAAGGTTTAAAAGCAATTAGCGCCCGCTATGGTCTTCCAATCGTTATTTTTGGCCATGCTGGTGATGGCAACCTGCACCCCAATATTCTTTTCGATAAGCGCAACCCTGAACACATGCAAAAAATAGAAAAAATGGTGGCTGAAGAATTTGAACTTGCTTTATCACTTAACGGTACGCTTTCCGGAGAACATGGTGTCGGCACGCTTAAAAGACCTTACATGCACAAAGCTCTTGGAGACGTTTCGATTGACATCCATAAAAATCTTAAGAAAGCATTGGACCCCCTTAATATATTAAATCCAGGAAAAGTCATTCCAGATTAGGAAAGGCTTGTTTAAAAAAAGAAAGAAGGAATTAAAAATGACAGATAAAAAAATACCGGAAGGTTTATTACCAACCAACCAACCTGATTTGTTTTTTGAAGATAATGCGGTCGGACGTTTAAAAAAGGAAGTTTGGGAAGCCAGTGACGCAGAAATCGATGCGATTTTAGCAGAGTACGACATCCCCTCTCCCGTCGAGTGGGCAAAACCAGGTTCTTACATCCAAACCACCACTCGCTGGCAGGTGGAAGCAAATCGTAAGAAGAATGATATTGTCTTTATTCCAGTAGGTTGTACCGAATTGCATGGACAACATTTGCCCAGTGCCGCCGATACTTTATATGTCAGCGCCATTGTCGAAGGCGTTCGTCGATTTACCGCCAAACGTGGGGCACCTGTCAATCTGGCATTACCACCACTAAATTATGGAGCGCACCCTTACCATCATGTTGGGATGCCCGGAACTGTGATTGTCCGCGAACACGCGGTGCGTGAAATGATGATCGATGTCATGTTAGGATTATGGAATGATGGCTTTCGCAAACAATTAATCGTCAACAATCACGGCCAATTGTGGGTGTTGGAATCCGCAGTTCAGGAATTCATGAAACGTTATCAATTACCCGGAATCTTCAGAGTGATTGATTGGCATCGTGGCGTGCGCGAATTCTTCCGCCCGCAGGAAAGAGGGGGGATCATGGGAACGAATTTTGTCCATGCGGATGAATCCGAAACTTCCTTGAGCCTTCTGCTGCATCCCGAAATGGTTGATATGAATTATGCTGTTGATACTGAAGGAAAAGCCTATTTACCGGAGGGCCATTTTGACAAATCGGTTGACCCTTATGGCCGCCCCAGCCGTTGGTCAGAGGGAGAAGGTCACTTTGCTATTGAAATCGCTGCCACACCAGAAGGTGTGGTTGGAAAGGCTAAATCCGGAACCGCGCAAAAAGGGAAAAGACCCATGGCTGCCATCCTTAAATACTTGACTCTCTGGCACGATGATGTTTTAGAAGCATTCCCCGCCGGAACAGTTCCCCCCGTTGAAGAAGTGACATTACGAACTGAAAAAGAAATGGAACCTTATTTACGTGAGCCTCTCAGTGAAGGCTGGAAGCCAGTTTACAGCATTCCCCGCATCGGTCAGGGCACCGAAGTCTAACCAATTTATCACCCGCTTAGGAGAGAATTATGAACGGAAAAATGAAAGGCGTAACACTTATTGCAGATTGGGATCCCAAACCAGATTTCACCCTGGGAGCCAAAGACATCGCAGGGCGGCAAACATACCTGGGCAGTCAGGTCTGGCGAAATCCACGTTTTGAAATTCGCGAGTATGAGATTTCCACTCCCGGAGATGATGAAGTTTTAATCGAGGTTAAAGCCTGTGGGATTTGTGGCTCGGATGTGCATATGTCCCAGGCGACCGAAAATGGCTATATATTTTACCCAGGATTAACTGGATTCCCGAGCATTTTAGGTCACGAACTCTCCGGAGTAGTCGTGGAAGCTGGCAAAAAAGCTTTTGATAAATACACAAATAAACCCTTTAAAGGTGGGGAACCCGTAACCACTGAAGAAATGCTGTGGTGTGGAATGTGTAAACCCTGTGCGGACGGATACCCCAACCATTGCGAACGGCTGGATGAAATCGGCTTCAATGTTAACGGAGCTTTTGCCAAATACCTGGTGGTTCCATCCCGAACCATTTGGAGCCTGGAGCCGTTAAAAGCCAAATATAGCGGGCAAGATCTGTTTGTGGCTGGTAGTCTGGTGGAACCCACTTCCGTAGCCTACAATGCAGTGATTGAACGCGGTGGCGGTATTCGTCCTGGTGATCGCGTGGTTATTTTAGGAGCCGGGCCGGTTGGTATTGCAGCTTGTGCCATTTTAAAACGTGCCGGGGCATCTCAGGTTATTATCTCGGAAACCGAAGACATTCGTGCTAACATGGCTTTAAAGTTAGGGGCAGACTACCATATCAACCCACTCAAAGAAGACTTTGCTAACCGGGTTCTTGAAATTACGCATGGAATGGGAGCCGATCTCTTCATGGAAGCTACCGGTTTGCCAGAAGTTGTTTTTCCCGGAATTGAAAAAGTGATTTGGGAAGGCAGGACCTTAAATAGCAAAGTAGTCGTAACCGCCCGCGCAGAAGCAAAAATGCCCGTCGCTGGTGAGGTCTTGCAGGTACGTCGAGCCCAAATCATTGGCGCACAGGGTCATTCCGGGCACGGGACTTTCCCGCGTGTGATCGAATGTATGGCCACCGGAATGGATATGACTCCAATGAGCACCAAGAAAATCACCCTGGAAGAATTACCTGAGAATATCATCAAACTGCAAACAGATCGTTCTGAAGTGAAAATCACTTACCTCGCTTAATTTTTTATTTACTGGTCAGCATGCGGATTTTCGCATGCTGACCCTAACAGATATCAATGAAACTATCGATCGTTTATTCCACCCATCAAACTCAATTTCAGGCTGCTACTCTCTCTGGTAGTCTGGAAGAAAATTTATCCAGGATCGCTGAATTAGGCTATCATGGGGTTGAATTAGCCATTCGTGATCCAAATCTGGTGGATATCAACAATCTGGATACCATTTTAAAGAAGTCAGGCTTGAAAGTTCCGGCCATTGGCACCGGACAAGCCTGGGGGGAAGAAGGATTATCTTTTACAGATCCCGATCATTCCATTCGAAAAAAAGCAGTCGATCGCATTTTGAGCCATATCCCGGTTGCGCATCATTTTGATTCTGTCATTATCATTGGATTAATTCGTGGAACCTTAAAACCAAATGTCTCCCACCCACAAGCGATAGAGTGGTTGGTGGAGGCTTTACAAACCTGCTGTAAAAAAGCCCAGGAATTTCAGGTACGGCTGGCTTTAGAACCCATTAATCGTTATGAAACTTCGCTAGTAAACAATGTTACTCAGGGATTGGAACTAATTGCTGCTGTAGAAGCCGAAAATTTTGGGCTTCTGCTGGACACTTTCCATATGAATATTGAAGAGCCAGACATTGAGGAGAGTATATTAAAGTGTGGCCAAAGGCTATTCCACTTTCACGTTGCAGACTCGAATCGCTGGTATCCAGGTGCTGGTCATCTCAATTTCCAATCAATTTTATCTGCCTTATCTGCTGCGAAATATCGCGGGTTCATTTCTGGTGAATTTCTTCCCTTTCCAAATGTAGACGAAGCTGCTTCAAAGAATATAGAATACTTTACATCGATTTTACCAACAATAAACGTACAATGACTCCAAAAAGCTGGTTAAACTTCTCATCATAGATCTGGAAATCAATCAAAGAACCTAATTAGACCAATCCATTTTTTGCCAGAATTTCTTGATTAGATAAAATATCATCCGTTATTCCAGCGGCAGTAATCTTCCCGGAGGAGAGGATAATTGTTCTTTTGGTCAACTTTTTCACCAGATCAAGATCATGAGATGCCACTATCAACGTCTGGGGAAAAGTTGATAGCAACTCAATCAGTTCCCTTCTGGCTTTGGGATCCAGCCCTGCACTGGGTTCATCTAATACCAAAATTTCTGGTTGCATCGCCAGGACAGAAGCAATCGCGATTCGCTTTTTCTCCCCCACGCTAAGGTGAAAAGGCGCTCGTTTTTCAAAACCCTGCATTTGAACCGCAGCTAAGGCTGCTTCGACTCTCTCTACAACCAATTCTTGTTTTATCCCCTGATAAATTGGTCCATAGGCTACATCATCCAGTACAGTAGGAGAAAACAACTGATCATCTGGATCCTGTAAAACAATCCCAACGATTGAACGGATTTTCTTCAGATTCTCTTTATTAATTAGCATTTCATTGATATGAATTGCACCATTGCCTGAAAAAATGCCATTTAAGTGAAAAATCAAAGTTGATTTTCCAGCCCCATTGGAGCCAATAATTCCTATTTTTTCCCCAGTCATGATCGATAAATCTATATTCTTAAGTGCATTTCTTCCGTCTGGGTAGGTAAAAGAAAGATCCTCAATTTTTATGATAGGTTTTTCCAGGTCAGCCACGATAAACTCCAAATACCCAGGTCATAATGATGAGCGACAAGAAACAAACAAGAATCATCAAATCCCGCTTTCCTGAAGTAAAAGGGGTCATTATCGAGGGGTGAGAGTTACCATCATAACCTCTGGAGATCATCGCCTGATAAATTCGGTCACTCCTTTCAAAGGCGCGAATAAAAAGGCTACCAGCCATACCCCCAACCACCTTGGCCCGCCAGAATATTTTTCCGCCAGTTTTTTCGGGTTTTAGCATTAATGTGCTGCTTCGGCTATCCCTGGCATGGATCATACGCTGTGTTTCCCCAACCAAAACAAATAAGAACCGCCAGGTCAAACTAAAAATTGTGAGAAAGATAGTCGGGATTTTAAGTGATTTCATTCCATATATCAAATCTGGAAAGCGCGTTGTAGCGGTTATCAGTATCGCAGCCTGAACAGAAAGAACTGCCTTGATCAGGATACTAAAAAATTTGATTGTTCCTTCCATGTTGATGCCAATCCTTATGTTCATCAATGGTATAGAAATCCTCCAGAAAGGTAACCCCTGGAAAACTAAAGGTGCGGCAGCCAGAACAAATGGTAAAGCAAACAAAGATCTTTTCGCTAATAAGGATACTGGTATCTTTGCCCAAATAATCAGGAACCATAAAATTAAAAAGAACAAAATCAGAACCAGCCAGTCACCTGGGACGGTAAGATTGAGAAATATTAAATAAACAACGAATATGATCAACTTCAATCCTGGATGAAGTTGATGAACAGGCGTATTCTCCTCAATATATAGTTCTCGCAAGCTATTATCCTTCGGAGATCATATCTTTTTTGGAAGGCTTCTTCAACCTTGCCCAACCGAAAGAAATTAAAAAAACGAGCAACAACCCAATTATTCCAGCCGAAATGGTTGCTAGATTTTCATTTTGTACCCCTGGAAGGGAGTAATCAGGAATAATAGAATAAAAAGCATCTTTTGCACTACTCATGAAGCCAGATTTTTCAGCAACCCATTCAAGGCCATCCGGATGACTGGAAGCTAAAGGCGAAAGAATGGCCAAAATGGCGGAAATTATTAATCCACCTACAATAATTACTTTTTGATCTCCTGAACGGGCTGTTTCAGCGATAAGCAAGTCCTTTCGAACTGACTGGATGAATAAAATAGCACCTACAGTGATCATTCCTTCTCCCAAACCAATTAAAGCATGGATACCTGCCATGGCCGGGATCACGATATTGGCTGGTGAGGTGCCTGATAGAGTCAATTGTAATGCGCAGGATAAGGAAGCAATAAAAATAGATGCCCAGGCTGCTAAGAAGCCAGCGATTGCATTGGAATATTTCACCTTTTTCAATATTGTTATAAAAAACCGATAAACTGCGTAGGAAACAAAAACGCCTACAACTGCCATATTAAACAGATTTGCGCCCAACGCTAAGACTCCACCATCCTGAAAGATCAGGGCTTGAATTGAAACAACGCTGGTCATCACAACCACTGCCGGCCAGGGACCAAGAATAATGGTTGCCAGAGCTGCCCCCAATAAATGTCCTGATGTACCCCCAATCACGGTGAAATTTAACATTTGGCCAGCAAAAATCGCTGCAGCCATCACTCCCATTAAAGGCACAAGCCGATCATTCAATCTTTTTTGTGTGTTTTTTACGGCAAAATATAGGATAATTAGAGAAGTTAACCAAAATAAAGCTGAAACGACAACCGAAAGAAAACCATCAGGTATGTGCATAATCTGTGGTGAAAAAAAGCCAATGTTTTGCATGATTTATCCTCGCTGGTAGATATTTCCAATTTGTTGGATATTGTATAATTATAACGCAAAGATTTGCATTTGCAATTATTATCACAAAGAGAAATTATGAGAAAATCAACGGTAGATGAAATTATTTTGAAGATTTTATCAAAAGAGTGCATGCATCAAACATCTCAACAAATTTATTCTGAAACGAAGTTAATTTTGCCGGCTGTTAATCAATCTACTGTTTATCGATCCTTAAGTCGATTGGTTAATAATAAATTGGTTTCGGTTTCAGATATGGGAACCGGATCAGCAGTTTATGAATTAATCTCAAACCATCCACATCATCATCTGGTGTGTCAGCAATGCAAACAGATTTTTACGATTTCAAGTGATCAAGTTCAAAAATTTTTTGATACAATTGAAAATCAATATGAATTTCAAATTGTAACCAATCATTTGATTTTATTTGGAATTTGTAAAGATTGTTTAAAATTAAAAAACCCTGAACAATAAGGCACCTATTCAATGGTAACAACAATGGAGATGACTTCATGATTCCGATCCGCGATCAAATCCCTACTCGCCGAGTAGCCTTTGTTAATTACATTTTAATCATTGCAAACATTTTGGTTTTTATAATTCAATGGCTAGCTGGGCCCAATCAGGAAACTCTTGTTTACCAGTTCGCCCTCATTCCGGCAAAATTTACCAGTCACTTTAGTTTAGGAAATATCACCAATATCTTCACCAGTATGTTTATGCATGCTGGTCTCGCTCATATTGGTGGAAATATGTTGTATTTATGGATTTTCGGTGATAATGTTGAAGATAGCATGGGGCATGGGCGCTATTTATTCTTTTATCTAATGGGCGGCTTTGTGGCTTCTTTGACGCATATTTTTAGCAACCCGACCTCGCAAATACCAACTGTTGGAGCCAGCGGAGCTATTGCGGCAGTTTTGGGCGCTTATCTGGTTTTATACCCCCATGCTAAAGTATTAACAATCATACCCCTGGGATTCTTCCTACGAATGACCATGGTACCGGCTATCATAGTTTTAGGTTTATGGTTTGTGCTGCAATTATTTAATGGAGTTTTATCCTTAGGGGGAGCAGAAGACGTCGGTGGCGTTGCTTTTTGGGCACATATTGGTGGATTTGTTACCGGAGTAATTCTGGGAAAAATATTCGCCCATAAACGTCCAAAAGAAACGATCGTTCGCTGGTAGATATTCAAAATGGTTTTTTTATTCTTCCCCTTTTGATCCAAGAAAAACGAGACGAGTTTTTGCGCTAATCCCACGTTTTACTCCACTGGGAGCAATTACTGTAACACCAGGTTTGACAGCGAAAATATCCTCCCCCACAATCATCTCGCCTTCTCCTTCCAGAAAGTGATACATTGCGGATTCGGCTGGATGTGGTGGAATTTGCTGCCCGGCTTCTAAACCAACAACCAATGCTTTAAATTTCGGGGTATCTATTAAAAATTGAGGTTTCGGGCCTTCCGGAGCAAAAACAGCTTTTGCTTTCGTATCGGCTAAATAACGATCAGACATATCAGCTCCTTTCTATTTGCCCAATTTTATCTTAGGCTTCCAATTTTATATTTAATTAGTCTAACCTTTTGCCAATCGATCTGATATTAATTGGGTTAATTATGGTTAATCTATAATTTTCAGCCACCTGAAACCAAATCCTTCTAATTCGAAGTTACTCGGTACAAGTTTGAAAGGAAAAGCGGAATCAAGAATGTCTTGAAGTTTTTGGGGTTGAATTCCTAATTGCTCAAAAGAAACAGATTGCTTATCCGGTGAAAAATTGTTGATAACCAGTATTTTTTCATTCTCATTTTCCCGCAAATATGCCAGGATAGCCTTATTATTCGGGGAACAAAGTGTCAATTTACCTTCCCCAAAAACGGGGTGATGTTTCCGAATAACAATCATTCTTTTCAGCCAATTTAGAAAAGATTGAGGATTTTCTACCGCTGTTTTTACATTGATCTTTTGAAAGCCATACTCAGAATCATCAATCACCGGGATTGTTAATTTTTGTGAATCGATTATCGAAAAACCAGCATTCTTCGATTCATCCCATTGCATTGGTGTACGGACTCCATCTCGATCCTGCAAATGCACATTATCTCCCATTCCAATCTCGTCTCCGTAATAAAGAACCGGAGAGCCCATAAATGACAAAAGGATAGCGTGCAAAAGTTTTATTTTCCTGAGGTCATTCCCTAGCAATGGTGCCAATCTCCTGCGTATGCCCAGGTTGCTGCGCATTATTTTATCAGGAGCGTAAAAGCCCCACATAAATTCGCGATCTTCTTCGGTGACCATCTCCAGCGTTAGTTCGTCGTGGTTACGCAGGAAAATCCCCCACTGACAATTGTCAGGTAAATCTGGAGTTCGAGCGAGAATCTCATCAATAGATGTTCGATCCGCCTTAGCGATAGACATAAAAAGTCTCGGCATTAATGGGAAATGAAAATTCATTTGGAATTCATCTCCATTCCCAAAATAATCTCTAGTATCTTCCGGCCATTGATTAGCTTCTGCCAAAAGCATCGTGCCGGGTGCATAGGCATCAACGAATGCGCGCATACGTTTATAATAAGCGTGTGATTCCGGCAAATTCTCGCAATTGGTTCCTTCGCGTTCATACAAATAAGGTGGTGCATCTACACGAATAGCGTCCACACCCAAATCAATCCAGTATTGAACCGCCCGCATCATTGCCCTTTGAACTTCGGGATTATCATAATTTAGATCTGGTTGATGGTGAAAAAAACGGTGCCAAAAGTATTGACCTCGCAAGGAGTCGTATGTCCAGTTTGATTTCTCATAATCGATAAAGATAATTCGAGCTTCTTTGAAACGTTCATCGGTATTACTCCATACGTAATAATCTTTGTACTTTTCGTGTTCCGGATGAGAAGGATCATGAGAAGCCTGAAACCAGGGATGTTGGTCGGAGGTGTGATTCGGGATAAGTTCTACCATGATTTTCATATCACGCCGGTGAATTTCAGCGACTAATTCAGAAAAATCATCCAACAAACCGTAAATCGGGTTAATATCCCGCATATCACTGACATCATAACCCCCATCTCTTAAAGGGGATTTCATGATCGGCATCAACCAGATCAGATCAACTCCTAAGTCTTGTAAATAATCGAGTTTTTCAGTTACCCCTTTTAAATCGCCGATTCCATCTCCATTTGAATCATAGAAAGCCCGAACATTTAATTCGTAAATAATTGCCTGTTTGTACCAATAATTATTTTTCATTTCTGTTTCCATTTCTTTTTCCAAAAAACCATCAGGTATTATTTTTGCTCGATATTTGAATTGCCAGGTCAATAAATACTGCAGCAGTCCAACTGAAAACGGGGGCTGCTGATTCTGGAGGAATTCCTGTTAAAGGATTGTAATATTCATAAATTCCGGCTTGATGATTGATTAAGTTTAGTGTTTTTAGTGCCAAATCCTTAGCCAGCTCGGGTTGATTATTTCTTTGTAAAGCCTCAACAAAAAAGTAATTGATATTAGCCCAAATTGGTCCACGCCACATTTTTTCAGGATCAAATTTCGGATCCGATTTGGCTACTGTTGGAAGCATCCATTCTCCACCGAACAAATCTGGGTTGGTTAAATTGTCAATCACCTTTGCAACCATTTCTTTGGATAAATTCCCCGTCCAGAGTGGCAGCAAATTAAACGGGGTTGTGACCGCCACTCTTTGATTATTATGGGTGGCCCAAAAAAAGCCTTTTTTCTCATCCCACATAGAAGCGATCATTCTTTCAGTAACCGAATACGCCCTTTTTTCCCAAACCTTAGCTTCTTCTTGGAAACCCAGAATAGCGGCTATTTTGGCTAAACTTTCCATCTGCAATATCAGATAGGTATTAATATCCGGGGACTCCACTGGCATTTCTCCGTCCCATAATGGATTATCATCCAATCCGGAAGAATAAGGATGGGCATATTCCACCAACCCATTTGCATCAATATCATTTTGTGCAAACCACCAGCTATTTTCCCGGACTAATGCGGGGTAAATTTCCTTTAGAAAATCAATATCTGGTTGACTTTCATATACCTTGAAAGCAGCCCAGGCGAGAATCGGTGGTTTGGTCACCCGGGCATGAATAGGGTGATCAATTTCACTCACCACGCCTTCGTCATAAATTGCGTCCGGTAACATGCCATCTGGCATTTGATGGTCTAGCATCAACTTGATTTGTTCTTGGGCAAGCTGAATATCCAGGTGGCGGAGTGCAATGGCATGCAGTGCGTTATCCCATAGCCAGGCACCTAAATAATAAGCCTTTGAAGGCATCACTGCCCTTCTTTTCAATATGCCTTTTGGAGTAACAATATTATTCAACAACACCCACCAGGCAAAGGCATATTTCTGCTGGTATTGTTCCAAAACAGGTGGCAGAGACTCAAAAACCTGTTGCCATTTTTTCTTAGCAGAAGATGAATATTTCTGGTAGGGCTGTAGATCAATTTGTAGATTTTCTAGATCAGATATTCGCATCGCCAAAGTAGCATCTCGATTCGTTTGCATTTGTAGAACAATCCGATCACCATTCTCAGTAGGGCAACATCCTTGCTTAAGAATTTCGGCTTGGGTTTCAATCGCAAAATTTTTTACTTTCTTTATTTCCAGTCCATTTGCAGTGGTTTTTATGTAGGAATGATTGACATAAAAGGAAATCCCAACCCGTGACTCATCCGGTAAACCCAAGACCAATGTTTCTTCATCCGCAAAGCAGAGATGAAAATCACCTTTTTGGGTTTGAAAAGTTAACAGGTATGGTGAAGTTTTGGTTTTAAAATCAAGCCTTTCACCCTGAACGTCCAGGAAACACAGGTTCTCGATAAAAGGCGGTCGCTTGAGATAAGTGCCCAACCCAGGTTCGATCCTTGTGAGCCGTTCAGCTAATTTAATTATCAGTTCACTTTTTTCTTTATCTTTATAAACAAGCAATCGTGAACCAATGTCACTAAACGGCTCTTTGTGGATATCTATTATATTGTTGAGGCGATCTAACAAATTCACAGAACTCCAAATTAAAATTTATCCCTTTACGGCTCCAGCCATCATACCACGGACAAAATATCTTTGGAGCGAGAAGAACACAATCATGGGTAACAACATGGATAGAAAAGCAGCAGCGGTAAGCAGATGCCAGCCTGCACCCAGTGAGGAAACCATATTACTGATCTGATAGGTCATAACTGGTTTCGTCCCGCCTAAAAATACCAACGCTACCAATAAATCGTTCCAGACCCATAGGAATTGGAAAATTCCAAGTGAAGCAATTGCAGGCATTGCCAAAGGAATTGCGAGTTTATAGAAGGCAGTCCAATGAGAAGCCCCATCCAGGTAAGCCGACTCAAACAAATCTTTAGGCAAGGAGCCGAGGAAGTTCCTCATTAAGTAAATTGCATACGGCAAACCGAAGCCGGTATGAAAAAGCCAGACACCCAGAAAAGTTCCATTCATTCCTAGTTGTGAGTAAATTCTCGAAATCGGGACCATCGTCATTTGCAAAGGAACCACCTGTAAACCAACCAGCACAGCAAACAATAACATCCTGCCTTTAAAATGCATCCACGAAAAAGCATACCCCGCAAAAGCTGCAAATAGAATAGGCAAGATTGTCGCAGGAATGGTCACCATTAAACTATTAACAAATGATCTTCCCATCCCTCTCGGATTTAATATATCAGAAATATTACATTTGATATCTAATGGCGGTGTTCCATCAGCACAATCCTGAGCATAAGTACGCGTACCCCGGTACCCGACCAGTGCATCCAAATAGTTATTAAAGGTAAATCTTGGCATCTTTTCAACCCCGGAAATGTTTTTCAAATACACAACAATATCAGCCACAACTTTTGCATCCGGTATTTCCTGATTGCCCATATGGGGTTGACCATTGATTTCTCGTTTTAAAGATGGCATCATTAAAACCGAACGATCGTATTTCTTGATCAAGTCTGGGTCAGCCAGGTTTGCTGTTGGAATCAAGTCTCCATTTTTACCATGACACGCTTCGCAATTTTGAGCATATTCTTTGGAACCAACAGCCGGATTTAATGCTGTCCACCATCCCGAATTATTTATGGATTGAATCGGTCTTAAGGAGGTTACCAATAATCCAAATGTTGGGATAATCCAAATCAGGATGATAAACACAATGAGAGCGTTTTTAGGGATTTTTGCAAAAAAATGATTGAGCTTTTGCTTGTTCATCGCATTTCCTCCTGAGCCAAAAACCTTTTAATGTTCATGTAAATAAAAGGGATAATCGCGATAACTAAGATGACAGCCACTGCTGTTCCCCTACCCATGTTGAAATTGATATACATTTCTGTGTACATTCGGTTTGCGATCACATCTGTGTTGAAATTTCCACCGGTCATTACATAAACCAAGTCGAAAAGTTTTAAAACATTAATCACCATGGTGGTAATAACTACCAAAATTGTGGGCATGATTATCGGAATAATTATTTTAGTGAACACCCGCCATTCGGTCGCCCCGTCTACCCGAGCTGCTTCGAGAATTTCATCCGGTACCGATTTTAAAGCTGACGACAAGATTGTCATGCAAAAACCAGTCCAGATCCAGATACCAACGATGATTAACATAAAAGTATTTAAAACCGGGGTGGTCAGAAAAGAAATTGGCTTACCCCCCAAGCTGGTTATGATTGCATTTAAAAGCCCTACCTGGATTTGTTGGGATCCATAGTTATACACAAATTTCCAGATAACACCTGCGCCAACAAACGAGATTGCCATAGGCATAAAAAGAATCGCTTTACTGAGGGCTTCATATTTAATCCCATCCACAATCTTGGCAAAAACCAGCCCAATGATAACAGTGAAGGCAACCATAAATATGATCCATTTGATGGTATTTCCATAGGATGAAAGCCAAAATGTTTTCCAGATTGTGGCTGCTGAGGAAGTGTCAAACTCCGCCGTTAGGGCATAATGATAATTCTCAAAAGAACCCCAGCATGGCTTTCCAGGGGTGCAAGTGGTGGCCGCTGATTGGATTCCTGTCTTATCTCGAAAACTCAATGCAATGGTATTGACCATTGGGTAAACAATGAAAAAAAACATTAAGACCAAAGCGGGTGCTAAGTAATAATAAGGTGTCACTTTTCCCTGTTGCATAATTTTTGGCACAGGTTTTGTGGCCATAGGTCCACCTCCGCAAAATGTTGGTTAGATTGGAGATTTCAGAGGCGGTTTTCACCGCCTCTTAATTTAATTCGTTTGTATTTATCTGGTTATTTTCCGAGAGCTTCTGCCTGAACTTTGGCTACATCATTCAAAGCTGTATCCAGATCTTTTCCATTCAGGTAATCAACAATTGCTTTCCATTCCGCACTGCCAAAACCACCTGGAATCGTATCTCCAATATCAGGGGTAAATCCTTGTGCTGAATAGAAGGCGGCTGCTTTTTTAATGAGGGCTTGGTCTGTATAGTTATTTGCCGCAGCCTTATTTGGCGAAAGATCAAAACCCGCTTTAGCCCAGGCAGCGCCACCTTCTGGCGAGGACAAATAGCTCACCAAAGCTTTTACAGCCGGTTTGTCACTAAACGCCATCATCCAGTCAGAGCCGCCTTGCATTCCCTTAGCGCCTGGTACTACGAAGAAATCATAATCCGTTCCAAAGACCATGTTCGGGTATTGGGTAGTGATCGTTCCGCCTGCAAAACCGGATTGTTTTACCATGTATGCTTCTGGCGGATCCGAAAAGACCTTCAAGATTGCATCATTAAAGCCGATAGAGAGCGTTCCAGCCGCCCCACCCACGGTATAGGCAGGATCTGCAGCCCATTTCCCATAGATTTCATAATCCGCTTTTACACCAGGATCATTGTAAGGTACAGAGCCATTAATAATCCCCATAACAAACTCGGGGCCCTGTTTCACCAGCATAATATCCTGAATGAAGTCTGAACCTGTCCAGCCAGTTGCATCACCGGATTCCATTCCCATAGACCAGGGAATATTGCCATCAGCTACCATTTTATCCGCCAGAGCAGTTAATTCATCCCAGGTGGTTGGAACAGTATAACCGGCTGCCTGGAAGTTTACCGGGCTGTACCAGATAAGAGTCTTAATATCCGATTTAACCGGTAATCCGAGCCATTTCCCATCAATGACACCGGGATCAATGGCACCCGGGATATAAGCATCTTTACTGGCTCCCAGTGCATCCATCGGTTTCAATTTATCTGCATATTGAACAATCTGGGTCACATTCCAGAAAGCCACATCCGGGGGATTTGAAGCCTGAACACGAGTATCCAGCAGTGCCTGATCACGGGTGGATTCTGGTTTCAATACAATGCCACACTCATCAACCAGCGGTTTTAAGATCTGATTTAAACGTTCTTCTTCCTGTCCTGACCACTGGTATAACAAAGACACTTCATCTCCAGGTTGAGCATCGGCACACCAGGCTGCTTTTGCTGGTGCTGCCGGTTCCTGGGGAGCAGCCGGTGCTGCGGGTTCAGCCGGTGCTGCTGGTGCCGCGGGAGCTCCACAGGCAGTCAGTGCCATCGAAGCCAATACGAATACTGCAAGTAGTTTCCAAAACATTTTCATATCTTCCTCCAAATTCTAAATTCTTTTTTGAACAATTGAAAAATCCTGATTGAGTCTCTTCACCTCCTTTAATCCTTAAGAGCTCTCCCGTTGAATAATCTTCAATGGCAATTCAATGTGTTGAGTCGACTGAGATGGGTTCGATAAACGGGAGATCAATAAACTGGCAGCGATTCGGCCCGACTCATCTAAAGGCTGATGAACCGTGGTCAATCCAAAGAAATCAGCCACATCAATATTGTCAAAACCTATAATAGCAATATCCTCCGGGATTCGCAAACCGATTAATCGGGTTTCCTTCATCATAGCAATTGCTTGCAGATCAGTCGCTGCAAAAATCGCCAGGGGTAATCCATGGCTCACCAATTCTTTCAAAACCTGAGGATGATCAAAAACGTATTCATAAATAAAATGATCCGGGATTTCCAGCCCAGCATTCTTAATTGCTTTTTTATATCCAGCCATTCTTTTCGAAATAGGGTCAACCCCAAATTCAGGCTCTTTTTGCCCGCCAATAAATGCAATACGTTGATAGCCTTTGTCAATTAAATATTGTGTTGCGAGTTCTCCGCCTTTTTCATCATTAATTTCCAGAGATGTAAAGTGAGAATCTCGACATTCAATCGTCACTGTTTCAAGATGATTATCCATTAATCTTTTACTGATGGACGGTTCAATCACCTGCGAGAGAATAATCAGTCCATCCAGCATTCTTCGCATTGGAAGCGTTTCAAGGAAGCCCAGGCTGCGCTCCTTGGTATCCACCGGATAGACCACCATTTCGTAGTCCTTTTTGCTCAACACGGAAGCAATTCCGCGTAAACGCTGTACAAAAGAAGGTTCAGTGAAAAATGGGATCAGAACCCCAATCCGACGGGTGCCCATCAAAGCGCGGGCGCGAGATTCTGCTTTAGGAACATAACCAAGCTTCTCAATCGCATTAATAACCGCTGTGCG
>DAOUFM010000021.1:0-2602 GCA_034429975.1 Anaerolineaceae bacterium
CAACTTAAGTAGAATGTATTGACTGTTTTATAAATTTAATATAAAATTTAAAAGTAAAGAAGAGTACAGGGAGTTAGTTACATTAATAGGCGTACTCAGAATAATTTTTTTCAATTCACAAATCATATTTATGGATTTGGTGAAAATATAAATTGGGAAATAGGACAAAAGAGGCAAGATGATTACCCCCCATAATTTTATTTCCAAAATAAGAAAAATTTTTCAATATTGTTTTATCCTGATCATTTTACTTTCATTGGCAGGATCCTTGCCAGCACCGATCGTTCAGGCGCAAGATCAACAAACTTGTACGGATGTGGTTTTGCCGGCGATAGCGGATACTTATTTAAGAGCATCTACAGCAACCACTAATTATGGAAGTGCGACAACAGTTTCCATCCGGCGAAAGGGTATATTAGTCGATTACCGAGAAGGAGGATTGTTTAAATTTGACACCAGTAGTATTCCCACCTCCGCCACCATTAGCTCTGCAAGCCTCTCTTTTAATGTGACTACTGGCTCATCTTATCCTTTTGGTTTATATGAAATGAAAAGAAATTGGGTAGAAGAGTCTGCTTCCTGGAACACTTATGATGGCTCGAACTCCTGGGGAACAGTAGGAGCAGCCCATACAACTTCCGATCGAGGTAATACGAACTTATGGGACAACCCGAGTTTATCTGCTACTGGAATTCAAACCTACACATTGAACGCTGCTGGGGTTGGCGTTGTTCAGGGTTGGGTAACAAACCCAGACTCGAATTTCGGCTTTACAATTCAAAATTATGATGGTGGGTTTTTGGGGCCTAATTGGATCGTTTCTTCAAAGGAAGCAGGCAATGAAAATCAACGCCCTAAGCTGTTGGTAAATTATTGCAAGCCTATGAGCGTCGATCTGAACTACTTCCAGGCAGTGCGAACCGATGCCGGCATCCAGCTCTCCTGGGAGACGGTCTCGGAAGCGACCCTGGCTGGTTTTGATCTTTTCAGGCGGGGAGAAGTGGGCGACTATTATCTGGTCAACGCGGAAATGATCATGCCGCTGGCGGGCGGTTCACCCTTCGGCGAAGTTTACACCTATCTGGATGAGGAAGCCAATCCAAATAACTGGTACGAATACCGGCTGGAAAGTTATGAGACGCTGGATGTTTCCACCAGTAGTGGGTATATTCTCACAACTTACTGGCCGTATGCAACCGTCTTGCCGGTGATAATCCGCTAGATTTTATTAAAAAGAGAAGGAGGTAGAAAAATGACCTCTTTCTTTTTTTAAAAATAGCTTGAATATCTTTTGAAGTTCGGTATAATAGAGTCACACAAAAAATTATTTTTTCCCATTAGCAATCTTTATTTTACAAATTTCATAAAACCAAACAGAGGTGGGAAGATCGTATTGCGTCTATTTCAGAAATAACAAAATAATATCCGTTGAAAGTATTTAAAGGCGGCATTGATCCAGGGGCCAAGTCTGGTCGCTCTCCCAGAAGATAAGGGGAAAGTCCCTGGTGAGCCAATAGCGAAACCGGCCGGTGTGGTCGGTTTTTTTAATTTCTATAAAGTTTTTTTCTGGGGAGTTTTTTAAAATGAAAATAAATCGCATTCTTCTAAACCTTATTCCATTTCTTTTGTTGATTTTAACGCCGGTCCTTCCAGAAGCATTGGCAATGGGAACCGCAACCCCGCCTTTAGATCAACCAGCGGGGTTATCGGGTTATGATGCTCATATTCCACTCACGGTGGAAAATCAAGCTGCTGATCAACTGCCGGAGGGGTACACCGTAACCTATATATTGGATACCTCCACCCTTATATCTGAAGAGAAAATGCTGGAAGATTGCAATGATTTGAGAATCACTTATCGCGGTGATGGCGAGGAAAAAGAACTGGATCGATTGGTGATCGGATGCAATTCAACAACCACACAGGTTGTCTTCCGTACCCAGGCGGCCATTACTGGTAAGGATTCGGATTCCGATTACCATCTCTATTACAATAATCCAGATGCAAAAACAGAAACTCCTCCGATGAACCCAAATAATATTTATGCATTTTACGATGATTTTGAGGATGGCGTTGCAGATGATTGGACGATCGGGGATGGCACCTGGGGGATCGTTCAGGATAATGGAAATCGGATTTATCGCTATACCGGAGGGGGAACGAACTGGGCCATCGCTCAAAGGTCATTATCTGGAGTCGCTGATCTGGAAATTATTGGCGATGTTCGCGCGGCTGACAATACAAATTGGATTGGGTACGCTTTTCGGATTAAGGATAAGGATAATTTTTTAACTTTCTACACCGGCAGAGATGAATCCCCCAATAAATTTAAATATGCTAGGGTTATTAATGATAATCACTCCATTATGAGTTCGCCTGATACTTCTATGTCTGCAAATGTTTGGTACACCATGCGAATCCACGCAGTTGGCGATCAATTAAGAGCGCGTTTCTGGGAAAAAGGAAAACCAGAACCAGAAAACTGGATGATTCAGTATAGTGACCATACATTTCATGCAGAAACAAACATTGGTTTAACGCTCTATCAACATACAACGAATGCAGACTGGGATAATATTCAGGTGCGCAAACTTGTCAATGT
>DAOUFM010000022.1:0-3359 GCA_034429975.1 Anaerolineaceae bacterium
TTACTCGAATACTACCTTTCGCACACATCCGCATCCTATAAATCCTGACCCGAAATCCGAAAAATTACCCAACCTTATATTCACAATTAATTCGGAAGTATATTGACTAGAAAATCCTGTAAATCCAGTTCAGACAATTTCCTCACCCTCGATTCTTCAACAAGTTACCACGAGCTACCAGCCAACCTCCTAACAGCTTAATAACTTAATAACTTAATAACTCAATAGCTTAACAGCTCAACAGCTTTTTTTTCCAAATCTATACTATAATTCCCTAAAACCTAAATCCAAAATTTATAATTCAGCACCCTCAATACTCAAAACTCACCCCTCAAAACTTTACCCCCATGCCCTTCTCCTCCCGCACCCTCAAACAACCTCTCACTTTGCTCATCACATTGGTGCTGATCATCGCAGCCTCTTTCCTGGCGCCCACCGAAAAGACCATTGGCAGCAACATCCGCCTGATCTACATCCACGCCGCCTGGGTGTGGACCGGCAAGCTGGCGTTTGGCATCGCAGCGCTCTTTGGACTACTCGGGCTGATTTTCTTCCGCCGGGAATACCTGGTGGACCTCAGTCGCTCCATCGCCTACACCGCCTTATTCTTCTGGTTGACATACCTGCCCATGTCTTTATGGGTAATGCGCGCCAATTGGGGTGGTTTTTTCTTCGATGAACCCCGCTGGCGGGTGCCTTTTTTACTCGGAATCGTCGCAATTTTATTACAGATCGGTCTGTGGGTTTTCAACAACAAAACGCTTACGAGCATTGGTAATCTAGTGTTTGGCGTGGTATTATGGTGGCAGTTAGGTGGGGCAGAGAATATTCTGCATCCGGATAATCCGATCGGCGCATCTACTTCCAGCGCCATTCAGGGATCTTACACCCTCGTCCTCATCCTGACTCTGATATTCGGAGCCCAACTAGCCTTATGGATTTACGAACAACGCCACCCAATTCTCAAGAAAGCCTGAAAACTCAGGCATCTAGCCATCTTGCTGAACAGATCGGGATCGTCACTGCCACACGCGTGGTGATGCACACCGAACATCGCATTGTCTATCCTTTTCTGAACCTCTTTGCCCGTGGATTGGGCGTCAGCCTGGAGCAATTATCCATGGCGATTACTGCTCGCTCGATGATGGGCTTCCTGGGACCGTTTCTGGCTCACATTGCTGACCGCTATGGGCGCAAAATCAGCATGCTGCTTGGTTTGGGGATGCTCATCCTCGCCTGTCTGGTCATCTGGATTTTTCCCACCTTTCCGGTTTTTTTCGTAGCTTTGATGGTCGCTATGCTGGGGATCCTGATGTTCATTCCGGCCATGCAGGCCTTCATCAGCGACCGGACACCTTATGAAAAACGCGGGCGTATGCTGGGATTAACCGAACTTTCCTGGGCGGGTTCTTTTGTGATCGGAATTCCCTTCATAGGCTGGTTGATGTCACATGCAGAGGAAGCCAAAGCCTGGCGGGTGCCTTTCCCGGTCATCGCATTATTCGGGTCACTCATGCTGATCCTGATCGCCTGGCGAATCCCCAACAATCGTTCTCTCACACCTGTCGAAGGCAATGGTGTTGGCACCCTCCGAAAAGTACTGGGGGTTTCCTCCGTTCTGGCTGCTTTGGGATTTGCTATTTCCATCTCAGCTGCCAATGAGGTGGTTAATCTGGTATTCGGTGTCTGGCTGGAAGATCGCTTTGCGCTTAAGCTGGCGGCTTTAGGAGCGGCTTCTGCAGTAATTGGCATTTCTGAAATGGGTGGAGAAGGGCTTTCCGCTTTGTTGTCCGACCGGTTAGGCAAGGAAGTAGCTATCACCATTGGGCTGATCGTATCGGCGTTGGCCACTTTGATGCTTTACTTCTTCAGCAGTACCATTGTTGGAGCACTGACTGGCTTATTCTTCTTTTATCTCGGCTTTGAGTTCACCCTGGTGTCCAGTTTACCTTTAATAAGCGAAATTTATCCCGGCGCCCGGGCAACTGTGATGGCACTCAGCAACGCCGGCGCATCTCTTGGACGGGCTTTGGGAGCCTTTTTATCTCCGCGCCTTTATGATATCGACTTTGTAGTCAATCTGATCGTGTCGATTGCTCTGGTTGTTCTTGGTTATGTCCTCCTCAAGCATATTCATCCTGCCAAACCAGAATCCTTATCTCCAGCAGGCATTGAAACTCCATAAAGAACACTGCTCTTTGATTTGAAATCATCTATAATTACGAAAATCCAACATCAAATCGGGGAGGTTTTATGTTAATCATTCATGCCAAACAATTGCTCACCCTGGCAGGCGGTCCACAACGCGGACGAAACCTGGGGAAGTTAGGAATCATTGAAGATGGAGCCGTTCTGGTGCGCGAGGGGGTGATCCGGGATGTCAGCACAACAGCGGATCTGTTGGCGCGTTACCCACAGGAGGAGCGTTTCGATGCAACTGGACGGGTCGTCATGCCCGGTCTGATCGACCCACACACCCATCTGATCTTTAAGGGCAACCGTGCTCTCGAGTTTGAAATGCGTCTGGCTGGTGCCACCTATCAGGAGATCATGGCTGCCGGCGGGGGGATCGTCAACACCGTACGGTTAACCCGCAATGCCAGTCTGGAAGAACTGTTGGCTGAAGCTCGTCTGCGCCTTCAGGGGATGCTGCACAACGGCACCACCACCGCCGAAGCCAAAACCGGTTATGGTCTCTCAGCCAGCAGTGAACTCACCCAATTACAGGCAATCCTGCAACTGGCTCAGGAAAGTGATCTCGAGCTGGTGCCCACCTATCTGGGAGCGCATGCCATTCCGCCCGAATACAGTCACGATTCCCAAGCGTACACCGACTTGCTGGTGAAACAAATGCTACCCGAGGTTCTGCAGTGGTGGCAGAGGAATGCCGCCGGGCAACCCCTGCCATTTGTGGATGTATTTTGCGAAGTCGGTGCTTTCAACCTGGAGCAAACCCGCCAGATTCTGGAAAAAGCCAGAGAACTGGGCTTTCCACTCAAAATTCATTCCGATGAATTTGAGAATTTGGGTGGCACCAGCCTGGCAGTCCATTTGGGCGCTATCTCCGCTGATCACCTGGTGAAAGCTTCGGATGCAGATATTCAGGCTTTGGGAGAATCGAATACTGTCGCCGTATCGTTGACGCCAACTCCCTTTGGGCTGGGGCATAGCGATTACGCCCCCGCACAGAAGATCCTGGATGCTAACGGAATTCTTGCCATCGCCTCCGATCTCAACCCGGGCACAGCCTGGTGCGAGAGCATGCAGTTCGTGATCGCCCTCTCCTGCCGCTACCTGAAGATCACCGTTGCGCAGGCTATTGCCGCGGCTACGATCAACGCAGCAGCCGCTATTGGTCA
>DAOUFM010000023.1:0-13420 GCA_034429975.1 Anaerolineaceae bacterium
TGGTCATGAAATTGCATCTCACACGGTGAGCCATCCATGTACAGTTCCATGTTGCTCCCCGAATTGCACCCCCGAAACGCTGAATGCATGTTCTATTCCAGAAAATTTCGTTGACGAATATCGTCAAACCCAACTTGAACCAAATATTGCGGCAATCGAAACCGGGACAGGTAAAGCGGTACGCACGCTGGCATGGCCCTGTGGCTGTGTTGACCCGGGCAGAATAGAGGCTGCTTCACAATACTATCTGGGTGCAAGAGGATATTTTGATTATGTAGCTAATTTAACCTGGGTAAAGGACATCAATTTACCGGTGCCGGAGTTTTATAATCTTTATACAGATACCGATTACAACAAGGGTTTTATTGATCGTGCTGCTGCTGAAGGGAAATGGGCAATCATCACCTCACATGGAAGTTGTGAAGGGATTGAGTATATGGGCTCACGGCAGGAAGATCTCTGGGCAGCGCCGATTGGAGAAGTGTTGGGGTATATAAAAATCCGTGAAAACATTCATGAGAAATTAACTGAAAGTGGTGAATATGAAAGTTTTACAAATTATGAATTAAGTGAAGATGGTAAAACCATAACATTTGATGCCAAACATAGCATTGAACCCTGGGAAAGAGTGGCGCTTGAAGAAGGAATCGAGTTACTTCCAATTATTTATGATGATCCGGTTAGTTTGCATGTTTATCTGCCCAATGAACTATCACCTGTCGCTGTAAAAGTTGGACCAGATGAAAATGGTATGAAGGATGTGCCCTTTGAAGAAATGGAAATTGATGGGATCCGTTATGTGGTCTTTGATGCACAATTGGATACACCTCAACACGTGGTGATTACTTTAGGTGCACCGGCTCCCCAGATCGCAGGCATTGAGTCGTTAACCAATACAGTTGAGATAGGAAACAACGTAACCATTCAGGCAAATGTTACTATCCGCGCGGAATATTCCATTTCAAGTGTGAAACTAAAGTTGTTAACTCCCGAGGAAAAAGAAATTAATATGACCATAAATAGTGGGAATCAGTTTCAAACTTCTTTCAAACCTGAGAAACTTGGCCCTTATACTTACCAGATCATCGCAACCAACATTGAAGACAATTCCAGGGTGTCAGCTATCTACACATTTAATGTAATCGATACAACTGCGCCTGCCTGGCAAGAGCGGACACAAACCTCTGATCATATAACTAAAAACACTATGAATGCTCTTTCAGCCAAGGCCCAAGACCCGGGGGGTCTTGTCCGAGCGATTCTTTCTACCAATGAAACAGGTGAATGGCAGGATTTTAATTGGTGGAATCAGAATTGGGGAAAACGTATTTCATTGACTGTGCAAGAAACACAAGGCTTAGCCCGCACCAATGAAATAGTTAAAGTAGAAGTTACAAGTTCTCAATTTCTAGGGCTTACCAATTGTGAAAAAGAGCTGCGTGTAGCCGATGATCTGGGAATTGAAATTCCGTCCCAGGTTTATGATGAACAGCAAGAAGAAGGCGAGCTTACCTGTCAGCTTCTCTTTCAAGCTTCGGTTCCTGCAAACAGCAGCCGTACATATTATGTCTATTATAAAGATGGAAACACCACAATTCCGACATATTCAACTGATTTGAGTGTGACAACAAATACAAATACAAATACACGTTTGATTCAAAATTCCTTTTTTGACCTTGACCTGAATACCAGCTCGGATGCGGGTATTATCTCACGCATGCAACTTCCGCAGGGGAATAATTCAAAACTTCCCCTGGCTTTGGAAGAAAATCATTACTGGGGTTTACATCAGGTTTGCTCATCAGCAGGGAATATCACCGGTAAGAATCGCTTGTGTGGTGCTAATCCCGCAGCCCAAGCCAGCGAATTGACCCTCGAAGAAACGCCTTCCGGTCCTTTAATGCGAGAGTTTATTTTTACGAGTGAAAAAGCTTCTGCTGAATTTAAAATGATCTACCGGTTCATCGCCAATTCACCCTTTTATGAATACACCCTAACGGTCAGCGAAATACCTGAAGAGCCCGAGAACTCAGAAAATCCGCTGGCTCAGCCAGAAGCTTTACCGACCGTGATGAATAATTTCTGGTTTCAGGATGGTTATTTCAATCGGCTTGGTGCAGGTAAAGAAACCCTTGATAAAAGTTTTAATACTTATAATGACGGGAAAGATCATATTCGAATGGTATCTTTTGAAGAGGTTGATACCGGAACGATCGATGGCACCGATAATGATGGCGCCTTCCTGGGTGGCACGGATTATAATGAACCAACAGCAAATGATTTATCTTTGTATGTAGTCACCGGTACAGATCAAGATGATATCAATGAAATATTAGAAAAAATTAAATTCCCGTTGTCAATGACAATAGGAGATCCTGAGAACATGCCGGATTCGACTTATGGTTCTCCACAGGAAATCACACCTACTACTGATTTGTACACAGCCTCCTTCAATTGGCAGCACCCCTCACTCAATGATCAGATCGTTCATTGGCGTATTAAATTCTGTGACCTGTCCGGTAATTGTCAGTACACAGACCCGATTGGCTTTTCAATTGGCACCCCTACCTCGGTCGATCTGAACTACTTCCGGGCTGCGCGCATGGATGCCGGCATCCAGCTCTCCTGGGAGACGGTCTCGGAAGCGACCCTGGCAGGTTTTGACCTCTACCGAAAGGAAGAGGGTGGCGTGTTTGTCAAGGTCAATGACAGCATGATCATGCCGCTGGCGGGCGGCTCACCCTTTGGCGCGGTTTACACCTACCTCGATACGGGTGCAAACCCGAATAAGCTGTACGAGTATCGCCTGGAGAGCTTTGAAACGCTGGATACATCTACGAGCAGTGGATTCGTGCTTACCACCTACTGGCCGTATTCGGTCATGCTGCCGGTGATTAAACGCTGATTAACCTGGCTGAATTTCTGATATAATTAGTCCATTATAGGGTCATCTACATGGTTGAATCAAACAAAATTTCCTGGGAAGATCAATACAAAAAAAGCGAATCCATTGTCTCGCGGCAGATTGCCGGGGAGGCGGTGCTGGTACCCTTGCGCCGCAAAGCCGCCGACCTGGACAATATTTTTGCGTTGAATGAGACGGCTGCCTTCGTCTGGGCGGCGATGGATGGCAGCCAAACCCTGGAGCAGATCCTGGCAGCCCTGGTTGGCGAGTTCGAGGTGGATGAAGCTACTGCCCGCCAGGATTTACTTGAACTGGTCACGCAATTGCGTGATCTGGGTGCGTTGGAGAAGGTTTAAGCATGGATTGCCCGCAAACCGAGACATTTCCGCAAACAGATTTTTTTGAGCGTATCAAGAAGAGCGGTCAACGTATTCCGCTGTCCGGATCGCTGGAGGTGACCTTTCGCTGCAATCTGCGCTGTGCCCACTGCTATCTGGGCGATAATCGCAATGGTGTGCCGGATCAGAAAGAGCTCACGCGCGAGGAGATTTACGCAATTCTCGATCAACTGGCAGAAGCAGGCACCTTATGGCTGCTGCTGACCGGTGGGGATCCCTTTGTGCGTCCGGATTTCATGGACATCTACCGCTATGCTGTCCATAAAGGTTTTCTGGTGACGGTTTTCACCAATGGCGCTTTGCTGACGGAGAGGATCGTTGCTGAACTGGCAGAACTGCCCCCTCAAATGGTGGAGATCACCCTGTATGGCGCCACCAAAGAGACCTATGAGCGCATCACCCAGATCCCTGGATCCTATGAGCGCTGCATGCGCGGGATTGACCTGCTGCTGGCGCATGGTATTCCGCTCAAATTGAAGACGGTCGTCATGAGCTGGAATTACGCCGAGTTTGAGGACATCAAAGCGATAGCAGCCGGTAAGGGGGTTGATTTCCGCTATGATTCTGCGCTGGTAGGAGCCATGACCGCCGGAGATGGACCGCTGCCTTTACGCATCACTCCGCAGGAGGCGATTGCGTTGGAAAGCAACAATGCGGAATTAAAGGCTGAGTTAAAAGCAATGCTGGCGCGGACCGCCGGGCAGCCGGATAATGGCAAACTGTATCAATGCGGCGCCGGACTGAATTCTTTCCATATTGACCCGTATGGAATGTTGTATCCCTGCATCCTGTCGCGTCCGCAAGGCTATGATTTGCAGCAAGGCAATTTTGCAGAAGGCTGGGATGTCTTCATGCAGCAACTGCGTGACCAACCAGCGCAACGCAATGATCAGTGTGCGCAATGCGATTTGGCGATACTCTGCCGGCAATGCCCGGGAAAATCGCATTTGGAAACGGGCAATATGCTTCAACTGGTTCAATATTTTTGTCAGATCGGACACAAACGAGCTGATATGTTATCTTTAGACGTATAATTAAAAGTGGGAGGTAATATTTTGAAAACAACAAACAAACCAATAAATCGAACGTCTCAAACCATGCGCAAGGCCTACCAAAAACCTCTAATTGAAGTGGTTCCGCTTCTTCCAAAACAAACAGTTTTAGGTGTTGGTTGTTTTACAACATCTGATCAATCCGGGGAACAAAACTATGGATGTGGTATAGAACAAGGGATGTGCGTTCAAATCTAACTCAGAATCTTATTAATTTTTACTGGAATGATAAATGCTCACAAAATATTATTTGCAGGGATTAATACATTTTTAAATGTGACCAACCAAATGTTAATTTGAAGGCTCAAAAGAAGTATAAAAATTTTTTTACTTCTAATTCTGCTGAAGTTGAACTTAGCATTAAATTTGGGTCAACAGGATTAATTGGACACGAACCTCTCTTTTTTGAAACTGACAGTTGGCGTTATTTTAAGGGACCGGAATATTCAGCATTAAAAATACTTACCCCGGGTCACCCTGGTCGCCAGGCCAATTACACCATTGTTTTAAATAAGTCCGGTGATCAGGGAGAGTTATATTTTGAGGATTTACCGGAGAAATAACCGAAGAAATAACCATAAAAGTCCCTCCGTTTGCCATCGATGAAGTCTTAGCAGTTCAATTATTGGGAATTCAGCGGGGGATTATGTTACACGCCAGTGCTTTGAAAGTTTCGGATAACCAGGGGCTGCTTTTTTCCGGAACTTCTGGGGATGGTAAATCCACCACGGTTAAACTATGGCAAAAATCCGGCAAAGGTATATTACTGGGTGATGAGCGGATAGCAGTGCGAAAAATAGATGGGAAATTCTGGCTTTTCAGCACCCCCTGGCATGGCAGCGGCCAGCCGGTTGGGGCTGACAGTGCGCTTTTAGACCAGCTTTTTATCCTTCAACATGGTTCAGAGAACCATGCCCGCCGCTTGAAGCCTGCCGAAGCAGTTTCGCTGTTGCTGGCGCGTGCTTATCTGCCCTTCTGGGATCGGGATGGGATGGAATTCAGCCTGGCATTTCTGGAGGATCTCTGCAGCAGTTTCCCCTGTTACGAATTTGCTTTCGTGCCTGATCAAAGCGCGGTGGAGTATATCGAATGCCTGCTTTCCAAATAGATTTTGCCGAGTTTGAACAACTGGCCGGCTCGTTTCTTGATCAGGGTAATTGGGTCCGCTTTCAGGCGCATGGGAAATCCATGCATCCTTTTATTCAGGATGGCGACCGGGTGGAAATAGAACCAATCCATGCGTCAGACGTCAAACCTGGTGAGGTAGTCCTTGGCCGGCTGGCGGATGGACGTCTGGTCGTGCATCGGGTGATTAAACAAATTAGTGGATCTGTTCTGATCCAGGGGGATGCGCTCCTGTACCCGGATGAATTGATCCCACTTGAGCAAGTGCTCGGACGCGTGATCGCCATCTCTCGCCAGGGAAGACAGATTGAATTAAAATCCTTTTGGATGAGACTATTAGGTCAGTTTTTTGTTTTCCGCAGTGCCGGGCGTTATTTTTTCATCAGGGTTATCCGGCGGTTAAAATTTCAAAAATTTATTAAAAATTAGGTTGAAAAAAGGAAATGGGTGGTGTGATGCAAAAAAAAGTTTTTTTCTCCATCATCGTATTGGTTCTTTTAAGTTCAGCTCTTTTCCAGTCCGTCACAATCACGCAGGCGCAGAGCACTAATCCATCCAGGCAGAATGGATTTCAGGTGTTTGAATCCTCAGCAGAACGTCTGGTGGTGCAATTATCCCTGCCGGAATTTGAGTGGGTAATGTTGCAATCCAATCAGGGCGAATGCCTGCAAATCCAGCTTCCGGGTTGGGGGCTCAGTGGTGATTTTGGCGGGCCAGCTTTGCCGGTTAAAGGTACGCTGGTGGGTATTCCACCCGGTGCCAACCCTAAGGTCAACGTACTGCAAACCGGGAATGTGCGCGAATATACAGGTGTCAATTTATGCCCGGCAGCGACGCCGGTTCAATCGGAATTTTCCGAGAATTTATTTCCGGATTTTGAAGAGCAGTGGATTGTCGACCCGGCAGCCTATTCCCTGAATCTGGATTTTCCCGGACAGCTTACCTCTCTGGGAGAACCGGCGCTGATTCGCAGCCAGAGCGTGATGCCGCTTTTATTTCAACCTTTCCAGTATAATCCGCTGGAAAAGCACTTGACGGTTTATTCAACACTAACCGTACAGGTGGATTTTGGAAATCAACCGGACCGGCAATTAATAACCACGCCAATCGATGAAGGCTATTTCGAAGACATCCTTCAGAACCAGGTGATCAACTATGGAGATGCTCGTGATTGGCGCACTGCTAACCCACAACTGGAGGCTGCGCAAGCGGATACACCCATCTGGCCAGCCTGTAAATTAAGCGTTTCTCAGGATGGGATGATTCAGGTAACCTATGGCGAATTAACTGAAAAATGTCTGTTGATTGCAAACTCTGACCCGCGAAATTTTCAGTTATGGAATGGCGACCAGGAAGTGGCGATTATGATACCAGGGGAAGCAGATGGCGTTTTTGAAAGCGGGGAAACCCTTCTTTTTTATGGGCAAAAGAACACCACGCGTTTTACGAATACGAACGTCTACTGGCTGGTGGCGGGAGAAAATGCCGGTCAGCGGATGGCGCAATCCGATGGCATGCCGGATACAGGCACGAACCCATTAAGTTTTGTTTCGAATGTCCACCGTGAGGAAAATAAAATTTATCTGTCAGCTTTTCCCAGCGGGCTGGATCAAAATCGCTTGTATTGGGCGTTAGTTCAACCTTCTGCGCCGGGAAATTATCAAATTTATTTGAAGCATATCAACCCATCCGCTGCAACTGCCAAAATTCGTGGTTTCTTTAAAAGTTATGCTGCCAACCCGCAGCATTTCACCCGTGTGATTCTGAATGGTAATATGATCTCAGAAGCATTTTGGCCTAAACAAGGGGAGTTCAACCTGGATATGGAAGTTCCGGTTTCTTATCTGCTTGAGGGCCCGAACACCATTGAGGTGCAAAGTCCACTGGAGGGTGGGGTATCGGTCAATCAGGTGCTGGTGGATTGGTTTGAAGTGGAATATGCCAAAAATTATGCAGCGGACGGCGCTCAAACCCTTTTTGCAGTCGATGCTGCTGGAACCTGGAAATTTGAGGTGCCTGGGTTTAGCAGCGCTGAATTGCTCACCTGGGATATCACTAATCCCAACCAGCCAGCCAGCATCGCGAATACAAACATAGAAGAAAACGAATCAGCCTATAATCTGACCTTCCAGCAGACAACGACGGAACCGCGCCAATATCTGACTGCTTTGCTGGCAAATATTCCCACGCCAGATGAGGTTCAATGGGTGGCAGATCCGGGCTTAAAATCTCAATCCAATGGGGCGGATTACATTATCATCTCTCACCCGCTTTTTACCCCAGCACTCGGACCGCTGGTGGATTTCTACACCAACCGGGGGTTGCGCGTCAATGTGGTGAATGTTTTCGATATTTATAATGAATTCAGCCAGGGGGTTTTCACCCCGGATGCCATCCGTGATTTTCTGGCTTACAGTTATAACAATTGGGCTCGCCCGGCACCGGCTTACGTTCTGTTGGTGGGTGACGGAAATTTGGATTTTAAAAATTTTTATGGGCGCAATGATCCGGTTTTTATTCCCCCTTATCTGGCGAATGTCGATCCCTGGATTTTGGAAACTGCAGCAGATAACCGTTTCGTAACTATCAGCGGGGCGGATATTCTGCCGGATATGGCTCTGGGGCGCCTGCCGGTCACGACACTGGCTGAAGCGCAGGCAGCCATTGCCAAGATCCTGGCGCATTACCAGTATTCATCGGAAGAGTGGTTTACCCAGCAGTTGTATGTAGCCGCTGCCATTGACCCGGCGGCTGGAAACTTCCCGGCTTTGTCGGATGCGGTCATCAATAACTTCCTGCCGGGAACAGTTCAGGCTGACCGGGTGTATTACGGACAAAATGGCATCACCAGTGGCGCACTTGCGCAGCAGGCCATCAAAGAGGCGATCAATTCCGGACGCGGACTGGTGCATTTTGTCGGACATTCCAACCCATACTCCTGGTTTGGGAATCCAAATATACCCAATGCACTGGGTACGGTTATGCTGGATTATCTGAATATTTCAGGATATTCAAATTTAGATAAGTATCCCATCGTTCTTCCGATGACATGTTACACTGGCTACTATACGCTTCCCGGTATAGATGTTCTGGACGAAGTTCTTATCCGGGCAGCAGGGAAGGGCGCGGTGGCCACCTGGTCGCCGACTGGCAAGGGCGTGGCGACCGGGCACAACCTGCTGGATGCCGGTTTCTATACCGCGGTCTATCAGGAGCATGTCACCACCCTGGGCGCTGCCACCAATGCCGCCAAATACTATTTGTATGCCAATTCGGGCGGCTTGCACCGTGAACTGATCGACACCTATGTTCTGTTCGGTGACCCAGCTATGCTCTTCCAGAACAAGCCCACCAGTGTTGAGGTGATCTCTTTTCAAGCCAAAGAAGCAGTCGCCGGAGTGCAGCTCTCCTGGGAGACGGCGGATGAAACCACCCTCTCTGGTTTCAACCTCTACCGTCGTGAAATCCCAGGCGATTTTGTGCGGGTGAACGCGGTGCTGATCGAAGCGAAAACGTCGGGACAATTAACCGGCAGCAGCTATACTTATCTGGACGAAGAGGCTTCCCCGGCTATAGTGTATGAATATCGCCTGGATGCGATTGAGAACAGCCTGCAGAATCTGCTGTCCAAATTTGTGACCTATACCCCCTTGCGGATTTATCTGCCGGTCCTGGTCAGGTGATCCGCTTACTTTTGAGCTCAACTGACTCCCTCTACTCCTGATCCAGCCAGGCGGTCAGGTTCTGCTGTACCCGCGCTTGTTCAACGGTTTTGCTGTCAGCTTGCACCATCTCGAGGGAGCGCTGGCCATAACGTCTCAAACGGTCACGCCAATGTGCGGGATACCTGAGCCATACGCGCCAGCTTTTCGATTCCACGCCGTAAATGCGTTCCATGACCTGGCGTGTGGGCAGCATGGCTGCGATGAAGGCTTTCACCCGGCTGGTGCGGCTCTCTCTGGCCATCAGTGTGATGAAATTGTCGGAAAGGGCGGGCTCGAGCTGAAAGATGCGCTGCTGTGCCCACCCGTAGGCCGCAGGAGAGAAATCCGCGGGCAGCAGGGTTTCCAGGATCTCCTCCGGAATGTTGACCTGCAGCAATTTCCGGGTAGTGTAAAGAGCCAGAAAGACGCTGCGTCCCGCTTGCCAATCCTGCGTGCGCTGGAGAATCACCTCCCAATCTAAATCAGCGGCATATTTGCGTATTACCGCCTGAATATCACAGAGCGTGCGCAATTGCTGTAAGAAATAATGCTGGGCGCTGTGCAGGCAAAGGTGCAGCAGAAGATCCTCGGGGCACAAGCTGCGCGCCTGGATGCCATCTTGCTCAAAGGCGAGTGAGCGCTCCCACAGCCCAGGGACATCAACCTTGGCGGGCGCGTCCGGATTGACGATGCTCCAATGCAGCTCAATAGCCACATCCTTTTTGATATAGGGCGGCACGTGCTTGGCGTAGTCGAGCTCCACCTCCAGCGCATAATCGACATGTGGGCGGTAGCCGAGCTGGGAGAGGATTTCGACGCCGGTTGGGATGTCATCCCAATTCACCAGCAGATCAAGATCGCCCATGGGACGCAGGCCGGCATCCTGATAGACCATGTCCGCCAGATAGATGCCTTTCAGCAGGATCACCGGAATGTTGGCTTCCCTGAATTTCACCAGGATTTGCTGCAGTTCGTGCGCCAGATAGGCATAGCGGGCGTGACTGCGATAATAGGCTCCCTTCAAAAGGTCGCGTATGTTTGGCGGGATATCCGCCCGGCTTTTGAGCTGCCGGTAGAGCAGGGGAGCGACCAACAACGCACCTGCCAACCGCAAAAGATTCTCCCAATCCGCGGGAGAAAAATCTTCAAAATCGATGCTCTCCGCCTGGTCGCCTGCCAGGATTTGTCCCAGAATTTGTGCGCTATTCACACCTCTGATTATATCAAAAGGCAGGCACTGGCTTTGCCTCTGCTGGTCGGGCTTCTCATTCCAAACCAACCAAATGGAAAAGCCAGCCATTTGTGATAAACTTAATCCTATCTGGCAAGATGATGATGAATGTTATTTGAAATAAAAATATTGAAAGATCAACTTTCTTAGGAAAATATGAACAAACAATCAAAAAAAACCTGGGTATGGGTCCCTGTGATTCTGGCTGCCTTGTTGGGCATTGTCCTTTTGACTTACTATATCGTTTTTTACTCCAATTTGGGTCGCTTTTTGTTGGGTCCCAAAGTGGATACCTGGAAGCAGCCGGCGCTGATCCAAACCCTGTTCGGCTCGAAATCGGCTTGTGCTGCCCAACCAAACCAGACGATCCTCTTCATCGGGATTGACTACCGTGGCGGCGACTATCTCTACGGGTTGGCGGATGTGATCCGGCTGGCGCGGGTGGACTTCTCCCAACAGACGATCAACATGGTGGCCCTGCCACGCGACCTGCTGGTGCAGATTCCGCCGGGACGCTTCAAGGTGCCCGGTCCCTACAAGATCAACCAGGCCTACTTCTTCGGGACGCCCGGTATGCTCAATTACGCGGGGGAGGGCGAAGGTCCGGCTGCTCTGAATGAGGTGATTGATTACAACTTCGGCGTCTCAGCCGATCACTATGTGGTCTTCAATTTCAACGCCTTCACCGGCTTTGTGGATGCGATCGGTGGTGTGGATGTCAACCTACCCGAGGAGGTGTACGGCGGCTCGCAGGGGGATTTTCCGGCTGGCGAGCAGACCCTCTCCGGAGAACGGGCGCTGGCTCTGGCGCGCATCCGCGAAAATTATTCGGATGCTTTCCGCGTGCACAACCAGTCGCTGATTATCAAAGCTATCTTTGCGAAGCTGCTGCAGCCCGCCACGCTGGTCAAGCTACCGGTGCTGGTCGCGCAATTCAAGGACGCCATCCTGACCGACATCCCGCTGGATCAACTGAGCACACAGGCGTTCTGCTACCGTGATTTCCCGAGCGAGAACCTGATCACGCACGAGGTCCCGCCCGAATTCCTGACCCTGACAAACATCTACCTCGACAGCCTGCATGAATATACGTATGGGTATGCCTGGGATGAGCGGTTGGGGGGATGGGTGATAGAGAAGCTCATGGCTGATGGCTGATGGCAGAAAGCTGAAAGCTGAAAGCGAAAAGCCTAAAGCGAAAAGCGGAAAGCGAAAAGCTCATGGCTGATGGGGAAAAGCTGATAGCTGAAAGCTGATGGCGCATAGCTGATGGCAGAAAGCTGAAAGCCTAAAGCGAAAAGCTGACGGCTGATGGCGAAAAAATGAGGAGATTTGAAAAGTTAATTATAATTAGGTTGATATGAAATCCTTAATTCCAAAGAAACCCTCTCATTTGTCTGCATTTTCGCAGGCTTGTTTAGAAGCTTTAGTCAATGCAGGTCTGGCTGATACAATTTCATTAGGTGGAGCTTTTGGTTTATTTCATTATTATGAATATCGTGTTACCCACGATGTTGATGCCTGGTGGCAGGAGAATGTTTCAGAGGAAAAGAAACAAGAAGTTGTTCAGACTCTGCAATCAAGGTTGAGGAAATTTGGAAGCGTACGTATTCGTGTATGGGGAGATTTAACAAGTATTGAGTTGGAACAAGAAGGGAAAACCGTTTTCAGCTTTCAAATTGCAGTACGATCACAGCGCTTAGAAGACTTGAATATTGCTGGCTGGATCGGAATCCCCTTAGATAGTTTCCAGGACTTAGTTGCAACGAAAATGAATGCTTTGATTCAAAGGGGAGCTCCTCGCGATTTTTTGGATATTTATTCGGTTTGCAAAATGAAGCTTATCACTATAGAAGAATGCTGGAATTTGTGGCATCGCAGGCAGGATTTGCTGGGAAATGAGCACAATTTTTATAAAGCACGATTAGCAGTTGAAACTCATTTGAAAAGAATTACATTGCAACGCCCCCTGGCGTCAATTGCAGATAATGATGTCCGAGACCAAGCTAGAGAATTACGAGAATGGGTTATGCAGTCCTTCTTGCGAGGGGAAAATGAGTAAACCCTGGTTAGATGGTGCTTTGTATCCAGATATGGAAGTCCCAGATTCACTGGATACATTAGCGGAACGGGTAGATTTTATTGCGCGGTTATGTTCCGCTTGGGATTTCGGTTTACTGCCTGAAAAGGAAACGATAACCGAGATCCGGAAAAAAGACTGGTCGTCCGCAGTGGACGCCTGTCAATTGTTAACCTCTCCGGCTTATCATTTACTTCGGGAATGGCATGGTTTGGCACCGGCTGCTTATTTAGGCCAGGAAATTGGCATGATCCGCGATGATCCATGTTTGAAATGGGTTTGATTGATGAAAAGCTGCAAGCCTAAAGCTTAAAGCTGAAAGCTCAAAGAAAAAAGCTCATGGCTGATGGCTGATAGCTCATGGCTGATAGCTCATGGCTGATAGCTCATGGCTGATGGCTCATGGCTGATAGCTCATGGCTGATGGCTGGGGGATTCGTGCATTCGTGAATTCGTGTATTCGTGTATTCGTGTTCTAATTTGTGGACGGCTAATGCCAGAACCGGGGAGGGTTAGCTCATGGCTGATAGCTCATGGCGGTTTGCTCAATGCTCATAGGGATTGGTAATCCACGAACCCCTAAAGGGGAGAAGGTTCACGAATTTTTGTTTCCGTAGGGGCAGTGTCTCTAGACCTGTCCCATTTGCGTCCGCAGACCACGGGGGAGGTCACGGACCACCCCCCTACGGAATGTATCAACTGTAGGGGCAGCATCCTCAGACCTGCCCCATTTGCGTCCCCAGACCACGGGGGAGGTCACGGACCATCCCCCTACGGAATGTATCAACTGTAGGGGCAGTTGTCACTGACCGGGGTAGACTTTACCAGAGATAGTCGCCCGATGTTTACCAGGGATGATCGGACGATGTTTACCAGGGATAGTCGCACGGTGTTTACCAGTGTGAGAAAATCTCTCCTAAAAGAA
>DAOUFM010000024.1:0-2815 GCA_034429975.1 Anaerolineaceae bacterium
CTTGACATTCGACCTTTTTTGTAATAAACTAAACATTAGTTGAGCAACTATTCAATAATAAGGTTGTTATGATGGAAAAATGTGATGTATCCAGTGTGGATGAGCAAACAGCAGAAAGAGTCGCCAGCCTATTTGAATCTTTGAGTGATCCAACTCGTGTAAGGATCATTTCGGCACTGGTTGCCGGTGAGGTAAATGTTGGTGATCTCGTCCAAGCCATGGGATTGAGTAAATCCGCTATTTCACATCAACTCCGGGGTTTGCGCGACAAGCGCGTAATACGCGCAAGGAAAAAAGGCAGGCAGGTATTTGTCTCCTTAGACGACGAACATATCAGCGAGTTGTTCCAACGTGGTCTGGACCACGTCTGCCATGAATAATATACAAATTCTTCATAATCGCATTATTATCCTCCTAATAATACTGATTACTTTTAGCGTTGGTGTTCATTTTCTCCACGATTTACAACCTGGACATTCAGACATCTTGGGAATTAGTTCAGGCTCGTGTAATGGAGCCATTCATTACGGAATTTTTACGGGTGTGATCCCTGCAATGTTTCTCATTGCATTACTTGTAAAGATTGAACCTACCTGTTGGCAATTCCCCCAAACAAGAATACTTTCAGTTTTCGTACCTCCTCCCATTCGATAACAAAACTCCCAATCAAGTGACGAACAGGCGCTTATTTGCGTGGCTGGTTTTATTTATGCTTTCAATTTTCAATATGAACGATTTATTAAGGACAAACCAATGATAGAAAAAACGGTGGAAATCTCACTGCCTTTGTTGCTGCCAGAAAACCAGGATGCTTGTGACCATTGTGTGGAGCGATTGCAGACCCGCTTGCAAGCCCAAAGAGGTATTCTCCAAACACACTTGCATTTGGATCATGATCCAATGGATCTATGCATTCATTATGATCCAAACTTGATTTCTTTGGCTGCGGTCAAACGTATCGCTGAGGAGGCTGGATCGGAATTACGCAATGGTTATCACCACGAGCAGATTCCCTTTAGTGGACTTGATAGCGCTGATTCAGCCACCATGATCACCAAAGAACTTGAAAACCTGGAAGGGATGCTGCATGCCAGCGTGAGTTATGCATCAGGGCTGGTTATTGTCGCTTTTGATACAAAAATCCTTTCTCTTGACTCAATCAAACGAACCATGCGCCGTTTAGGGGCTCGACCTGTAACCCAAGCAATGGTCAAAGAGGAAGGGGAAGCGCATGAGCATGACCACGAGCATGACCATGGCAGCGCACCAACCTTTCTACCTCACTGGGTACAGGAACGATGGGCAATGGTCTTAATAGGTGCTGGGGGCATTTTTCTTCTCGTGGGTTGGGTTGGCGAGCAATTCCTGGGACTGTCGGCAAACTTCGCGCTTATTCTTTTCCTTCTTTCTTATATCGCCAGCGCTTACGATATAGCTCATCATGCTGTCCCCGCCCTTCTCCGAGGTAAGTTTGACACGGATGTACTTATGTTAGCGGCAGCATTAGGGGCAGCTTTTCTCGGAGCCTGGGCTGAAGGAGCCTTCCTGCTCTTTCTGTTTGGATTAGGGCATGCCGGCGAACATTACGCCTTGGGTCGGGCTCGTAATGCGATCAATGCCCTGGGTGAATTGATGCCTAAAAAAGCACATGTCCGGCGCGGCGATCAGATAATGGAAGAATCGGTGGATCAGCTTTCGATCGGAGATGTAGTTGTGATACGACCAGGCGACCGTATTCCGGTTGATGGTGTAATCTTTCAGGGTGAGAGCACAGTGGATCAAAGCCCCATTACTGGAGAATCCGTTCCTGTCCAGAAGAGTGTCGGCGATGAAGTGTTTACTGGGACGATCAACCAGGAAGCAGCGTTGGAAGTGAAGATCTCTCGACTTGCGAAAGATAATACCTTGAGCCGGGTCATGAAAATGGTTGCTGAAGCCCAAGGTCAGAAAAGTCCTACCCAGCAATTTACTGATCGGTTTACCTCCCGATTTGTGCCAATTGTATTGGTTTTGGTTGTGCTTGTTGCAGTCGTTCCCCCGGTAGCGGGCTGGATGCCTTTTTCGGAAAGCTTTTATCGGGCGATGCTGCTTTTAGTCGCAGCTTCTCCTTGTGCGTTGGCCATTGGTACACCAGCGACCGTGCTGGCTGGGATTGCACAGGCAGCACGCAACGGTGTTTTGATAAAAGGTGGAGTCCACCTGGAAAATCTAGGCCGGTTGAACGCAATAGCCTTTGATAAAACAGGAACCCTCACCCAGGGTAAATTTCAGGTGACGGATATCATTCCTTTTAATGGCGTGAGTCCAGAAGAAATATTGCGTTTAGCAGGAGCGGTAGAACAGCAGTCCAATCATCCTTTGGCGCAGGCTATCGTTCGAGCTGCAAAAGAACAAAACCTTACACTCCCTGTTGCAAACGGTTTAGAGAATATCCCTGGTCGCGGTGTACGCAGTCAGGTAGAGAATCAGCCAGTGTGGGTTGGTTCGCTCAAGTTATTCGAAGATATCGGTGGAAAGGTTGTGGATGAAACCATTCGGCAAACCTTAGCACAACTGGAAAATGCAGGCCGGACAACTATGACCCTTAGTCGGAATGGCACATTTCTTGGCATTCTGGGATTATCGGATGTTGCACGGCCTGGCGTTGCTGAGGTACTGTCACGGCTGCGGAACTTGGGCGTGAAACATCTAATTATGCTCACCGGAGATAATCAAAAAGTAGCACAACAAATTGCACAAGAAGTTGGAGTCACCAACATTGAAGCAGATTTGCTGCCAGAAGATAAGCTGGGAACTATCCAACGATTGCAAAAAG
>DAOUFM010000025.1:0-4355 GCA_034429975.1 Anaerolineaceae bacterium
TTCAGGTTTTTCCCTGTCTGCTGTTGACTGTCACCTTTAAACTCTCTCTTTCCCACTTCACACCGGTAATAATCTCTGCCTGCGAGCCCCTTATTAAAGGAAGAACAACCTGCCTCCCCAGTAAATCGAGCGGGTTGGGGATGGCGTTTCCGCTTGCCTGGAGCAGCCGGCCCGTGTCATCCAGCAACAAATCCGGGGCAATTGCGCGCGGCAATGGGAACACTTCCAGGATGCGTTGCGGGCTGACCAGCGCACTCAGGCGCTCACCCGTCTGGCAGCCTCGCTGCAGCCAGCCTTCCAAAGCCTCCCGGCGTGTTTTTTCGATCGCCCGCCAACGTGGGATGGCAATGCCGCTCTCCTGCCAGATCTGGATACCGGATAAGACACCGCCTTCCACCGCCTGTTGGGCAACGGAGCGCATCAATTCACTGCTGTCTGCCACTGCCTGCAAGCAGAAGCGTAGATCCTGCGGAATGAAATTCCATTGGCTGCCGTTCCAGGCGTACAGGCTGCCATCTGCATAGCCACGCCCATCATCGGTCTCGGCGGTAAAATATTGATTGTTATTTAAATTGCCACTGCGTTTCACCATCAGCCAATAACGGGTGTGAGCAGATAGCAACAGGGGCTGTTCAAACACCCAGGTTAACCAATGCCAGCCGCCCTGCAACCGATAATTCGGCAGGCTGCTGCTCGCCAGAGAGGTGCCCGGTGTGCCATTTTGATCCGCATGGACACTCACCCGAACCTCATCTTCAGCGTCGCCTTGCATTGCCACCCGCAAGCTGATCAAACCCAGCAGGAAATCCTCATCAGCGGTCAGAAAGCTTTGTGCCAAACGTTCCGTGCCATTCAGCCCAAAGTTCTGCTGGCTTTTCCCTCCCGGCAGGTGGGCAATGATCCCATCAGTTTCGCCATCCAGGATCCAATCCAGCCGCTGCCACCAACCCTGTAAGCCTAACTCTAAACGGGGTGGTGCTTCCTGTTCAAGCACGGTCAGACCGTCATAATCGCGCAGTTTATGCGCCAGCAGAAAGTTTTTTGCTGCCTGCCGGGCACTGTCCGCATCAGACTGGTCCAGGGTGATCAGGGCTTCCTTCTGTCCCAACCAGGCCAGGTTGTCCGGGTCTGCTACCCAATCGCTAATTTGCCACTCAGGGATTGGATTTAACAGGGAACTGCTTTGCGAGTAGCGGGCGATTACCCGGCTCAGGAGGCGTTGAGTACTCCAGCGTAGGCGTAAACGTCCAAAATCCAGTTGCACCTGGGCAATCCAGCCCTGCCAGATGTTCTCCCCGACGTTGTTATAAATATCGACCGCGCTGCCCAGCCACCTACGCGCCTGTTGGCTGTCAAAGCGAGAAATTTCCTCGATTTCAGCCTGAAGAAGTGCCTCTGCTGCCCCGCCCGGTAAACGCCAGGAAAGGCTCTGCACCTGCCAGGGGTGACTCCCGCGCAGCAACCCGGAAGATGGCTGTACGGACAAACGCGCCATTGGTTTCATGGCAGCATCCTCCGGCGGGGCTGATATTCCAGTTTCAGGTGAAAGGAGACATCCAGGGGCATCTCACTTCCGGCATCCACGAGAAGCTGCAGCAGGTGATTCTGCCCGGGTAAAACCCACAAACCATTGCCCTGCGCCTGATAAGCACGCTGGTTCTTGTGCGTGTGCGAAAGTTGCACAAAGGGTTGCACCTGATCAGATGTATCGATCAGGGTCTGCCCGAACTCCAGCTTACCGTTTTCCAGGGTTTGAAACTGGCGCCAACCATCTGTATAAAACAGAAAGATGGCATCCACAGCCAGTTGATGATTTCCAGCAGTGCGATTTTGCGCATGGATTTCCAGGTGCAGGTCATTCCAGGGTTCTCCACTCAATGGGTTGGCTGGCAGGCAGATCAGCGGCAGCGCTTGGAGAGCGCGCTCACTGGAAAGTAACTGCGGGCTGCTCTGGTATACCAGGCTGCCTTGAAACAATTTCCACCAGACCCAGGTATCAGCCGTCAAACCCGGCGGATTAACCAGGCGCACCAGCGGCCGTAGCTGCCGGCTGCCCAACCCGTTGAATTCCGCGCCGGGTAAAACCCAGGAGAGTAAACGAATGGCAGCCGTGGTGTCCCATTGCACCAGACCATATCCGCCGCCATGATAGGCAGCATGGATGATTCCTCCATAATTCAAATTGCTCTCCGCCATCTCACCTTCCACAGGCGGCAAAGGCAGTGTGACGGTTGAACCCCAGCCAATGAAAATCTGATCCAGAATGGTATTGGCATCCACGTCATGCAGAATGCGAACCCGCACCGGAGCCGGCAGATCTCCCAGCAGCCCTTCCCCGGCGATGCTGCACCAATTCTGGCCATTGGCATCCGCACGGTTATCGATGCGAATCCCATCTGTCACAGCAGTTCCATAGCGATTGCTCAACGGCAAGGGCTGCCAGGGCAATTGCCAGAAGTCCTCCCGCTGCATTTCCAGGCGGATGCCAATACCCTGCACCTGCACGCTGCCGGTGATCCATTGAAAGTCAGCAGCTAACAGCCGGCTCTGGTACACAGCCACCTCGGCATCCGGCTGCAGACACAACCAGGCTGGCTGACCCAGGCGCAGGCGTTCGATCAGGCTTTGCAGTTGGATGATCAGCGCGCGGGTGCGATTTGGATTGCCCTGCAGGATCAGATCCAGCTTCTCCAGGCAGGCTCCGGTCGGCAGGCGTTGGGTTGGATTGCGCTGGCAGCCCTGCAGTCCCACCGCTTTTCCAGAGCCGTGCAGCACCCATTCATCCTCATTAATTTTGATGGCGAGTCGTTGCATAAAACCTCAAATCTGAAATAAAGTCTGGCGATACCTTGTTTGTTGATTGAACGAAGGTATCGCCAGAAATTTAAAATGGACGGGACAGGCTGCGTTGTAAAAAATAACGCCGTACCTCGTCCAACGCGTGCAATACGCCTTCTTCCGGCACAATCCCCAGCGCAGCGTTGGTAGCTTTTTGCGGGTCGGGGTGAAACAATTCACTGCGCTGTCCCTGGCGCAATTTCAACGCCTGGCGGGATGCCAGTTGCAACAATAAAGGCGTCAACTTAATCTCCTGATCGAGGTTGGTTTCGCTACCACCATCCAACCCGGAAATGGTCAGATCATACGGGCAAACAGTCTGAATGCGGGTTAACGCCAGACGCAGGCATTCTTCCAGAATGGCATTCGACCAGATCAGCGCTTCCGGGTCGTTCAGCAAAATGCGCAGACGTACGATTAGCTGCTCTTTGTCAGGCATCCCGCACCTCACTTTGCGGTTCATGTGGTCCTTCCTCGGCGCTGAATTTCATGCCATTAGCAGCTACCAGAACAACCTTACCCTGTGGGTAGACCTTCCAGGCAAGCAGGCTGACCACCTCCAGACCCAGGCGCTCTGCCAGCCGGATAACATCCGCCGGGATTGAATTATTTTCTGCATCCAGCGAGGTGGGTTCAACAACCGGAGCAGGAACAACCTTACGGCGTGTTTTGGACATATTGACCTCCCTGCCAGATTTCAGGATGCGCCTGCCAGAGGGCTTCCAGCTTTTCCTCTGTGGTTAATTCACGCGGGGTAACCGGCTGCCCTAACCAGCTTTGCAAATCCTGCAGGCTGCCATTATAGAAGTTCAAATCCAGCGCCGATTGCTCGCCGGGCAGAATGAACTTATCTCCCGAAAATTGCCAGAAACGCCAATCCTTGCAGGCAGCCGGGATGGCTGGTCCGGTCAGGCTAGGCGCGTATTCATGCTTTAGCTGCTCCCAGGTCAGGCGCACCCGCCCGCTCTGGTAGGGGTAATACGCCAGCCACAGCGGCCATTCTGGCAGCCAGGACGCCATTTCCGGGGCATAATCTTTCACAAAACTGGCACGCGTGTAGATCAGCACCGGTTTCTGAAAGGTTGCACGCATTCCTTCCGCACAGGCACGCGCCACGTCGCTGATCAGCTTTCCAGGATAGCGCTGGCTGATCATGCCCTGGCTCCATTCATTCCAATCCGCCCAGTATTGTTCAACGTCCAGCGCCAGGAAGTTGTATTCCAGCCCCTTAAGGCGGTGACTGAGGTTTTTGATTTGTTCTTGCGCTTTATTAGCCGGGTCCATCCAGTGATAGACCCCGCAAAGCATGCCAGCCGCGCTGGCACCCTTCAGATGCGCCGGGCAGATCGGGTCCTGCCGGTAGCTGCCCTGGGCGGCTTTGATGATGGCAAACCGTACGCCATTGGCATGTAATTTATCCCAATTGACGGTGGCTTGCCAACTGGAGACATCCACCCCCAAACAATAACGATCAAACATCGTGTTTCCTTTCTACTTCTTTTATCCATCCCACGTAG
>DAOUFM010000026.1:0-13412 GCA_034429975.1 Anaerolineaceae bacterium
CCACAATCCGATGGGCAGCCTGACGACCCCGAGCGCAGTGATCATTCCTGGACCGAAAGTAATGACCTGGGATGATTGGGTGAGCCAGAAGACAGTGGTGGTCAGACGGACAAGGAGAAAGGAGGTAATACCGGAGGGACAGATGGGATTGGAGTTTTGATAATTGGGCTCTTGAAAAATTTTTATTTCAAGAGCCCATTATTTATGGTTTTTGTTGTCCAATAAACTGCGTGAAAGCAATTTTTAACCAATCATATAAAGCATTTGTCATTATTCCTATAAGGATGACACCAAGAATCGAAAGTATCCATTTTATTAGGGAGTGAAAAACTTTGAAGCTTCTTGTATCCGAAATATATAAATTCTTCTTCCCTAAATAATCAAATAGCCAACTCCAAATAACTAGGAAACCACCAGTAAAAATGCCGGCATAAAGAATTAGGTTTGCGAATTCTGTCAAAATAACAATCCAAACAAGTAATAACAAAACGAATGGAAAAACTACTCCAATAATTATGAATTTTTGTTGAACCCGTTTTTTATCCTCGTCTTTGTCTCTTCTATCCAAGATTTGTCTAATAGAGGCTAACTCGCTGGATAGGCCTTTTCTTTCTTCTCTTTCTTGAGCCAACTCAGTCTGGGTAAACTGAAGATCATCTCTCAACTTGTTAATGTCCGCATCCTTGTCCTGCAAAATTTGTTCATATCTCTTGTTCTTATTTTTTTCTTCATCAATTTGAGTTTGAGCTTTTTGATTTTGCTCAATTAATGCTTCCCTAACCAACTCTATTTGCTTTTCTACATTGGTCTCATTTTTTATACGCTGACGCAATGCTTCATTCACTAATATGCCAATAATTGTTTCTTTCGGTAGATCGCCAACATTTTCAAACCTTCCAAGGGTTTTTACAATTTCAATTGTAATGTTTTCTGATTGAGGATCTAAATCACGAAAAACAAATGGGAGCCAAAGAGAGCTATAGAGGGTGTCTTCAAGCAATTGGCTACGAGGAATCCAGAATTGAAGCAATTGAACCAACGTGGTTGGATGAATGCAGATTGGGACAATGATAATATTATTTGATTTTTTGTAATCATCAAAACCTAAGAACCGAAAATCAATCGTAACAATCCAGTATTCAGCATCTAAAGGAGAATCTACCCCAATCCTGCGTCTATCTTTTATTAAGTGCCATAAAACAATATCGTGCTCTAAAGGTTTATATGCTTTTGCTTTTTCTCCCCACTTTTTCTCCTCGTATTCCGTTTGAGTTATTAGGTCATCCACAACATCCTGGCGCGTGTTTAATTGAGCGATATCTTCGTTGAAAACTTCTACACCTTTGGTTCTTAAAATTAGAACCAGATTATCAATATATGGTTGGAAAAATTGTTTTGGAGTTAAGGGTGTGTTGGAGCGATTTACTTCGTAGAAAAATTTCCTTGAGAGACCGCTTACATATCGACCTGCTACTTCCGCCATATTAGGCGTAATTCTTGACCCATTTAATGAATCAATGGTTCCTCGCAACACCGCACGTGCTTCATCTAGTGTTGGATTTGTAACAAACAACTTTATGTTTAACTCCTTGCTTAGGTTCTTGATTAATTCAATCAAGCCTAATGCAGCAGCATTTGATGGATTTTCATGCAATTCTAAAATTGAAAAAAGGAAATTTGTATCGATAAAGAGTGTTACATTTTTAGCTTGCCCTAAGGAGGTTTGTAAAGACCGTATCGTTTTTTGATCAAGGCCACAAGCTTCCACACAAAAATGGGTATTTAACGATCTCAAAATGTAGGATCTAACATTCTGATCAATCGAGGTAAGGAATAATTGAGCAGAATTGAATAAACAATCTTTTTGTTCGGGTCGATAGTGGTCTAAGAAGGTGTCGAGAAGCGATTGGTCGAGATTAACAGATCGAACATTTAATAACTCGTAAATATTGGCTCCTATGTTTTTAATAAAGGGACGTAAAAATGAATCGTTGAAATCACCCCAGATCTGTTCTTTTTCGGTCGAAGTTATTTCATCGCAGGTAAGTGTATCGATGAATGCATTCTTTGCCCTATCAATTATTTCCTCTGCTTCGTGAACATCTGAATTTATTGATTTTAAACATGCCTCAGATAATCGAATTTTCCCGTCTGTTAGTTTTATAATGTTGCCAATGCCAGCAATTTGGTCGATAACTGAGTTTAGCCGTGCTCCTAGGTCTAAATCAAAATGAGATTTCAGGGCCCTTACTAAGTCATCAACAGACATGGAGTCAACTTTTCCGTCCATCCATAATGTAGCCAAGATAAGTCGCTGGATAACGGAATCCCACCAACCGATTTTGTTCAATTCAACGTGCTGAACAAGATTTAGAATGTTCGCATCAATATTGGCAGTCATGTTTACCCCTTTTAGTTGATTTATTGTTCTGCAATATATCCATCTTCCCTTTTGCTAGCGGTATAACTTACTCTTTCTTAAGATCTAACCCCAACTGTCTCGCAGACTCGATCATTGCTTTTAATCGAGGATCATTCTCATCTAAAGGTTGACCGTCCTGGGTTACAAACTCAAAATGGATTCCCAATTTCATTTTTTTTAGTCCCATCCGTGCAGCTGGACCAACGAAGGAGCGGAAAATATCTGCCCAACTTTCAACGGGTACATTTCCCTGGATGGTCACCTGACGAATTGTGTTGCCGGCGGGCGGTATGACAACCTCTCCTCCTTCAGAAGGTGGCGTAGATATTGGGCCGGTGTCAGATCCATCACTTGGCGGATAAATACTGCCTGCAGGTGTTCCACCACCGGGCTGAGGAGTAACAACTGGTGGTAGAACAGGCTCTGGCTCAAATGCGGGAATTATCCAAAGGCCTTCTTCATTGGGATCAATGGTGACTGATCCACCGCACCATTTTTTCTGCAACTCCTTCGCGTTAAGTCCCTGACCCAAACCGATTAATCTTTCCTTGCAGGCATCCTGCAGACCATTGACGACAGCATCCCGCGTAGAGATCATCGGTTTATCGGTATACCGCAAAAAGGATTCGATTGCATCCTTGAGGCGCATGCTCCCATCTGACAAAACGAGTCCAGATTCTTGCATGGTAACCCGGCCAATTTTCCGTAAAATCCACTCCTCTTCTTCCACCAATTGTTTCCAAACAATTTGCAGATGATCACCAAAGTTACTGCCGGCGGAGCTGAGTGCTGTAACGCTAATCTCTTCACCCCGAATACGAGCAATATAAGAGAATGCAGCACCCAGCGATTGGGTGACTGATTGTCTGGCAGCGGTGAGACGTGTCTCTAAATCACCTTTCTGTTCTGGATCAAGTTGAGTTCCATAGTCACGTTTAATGGCTTCGAGTGTGGTCACTTCGCGCAAGGCGTTGCGCAATTTTGTCAGGCCGCGGACTGAAGGCAGTAGGAATAGCAATGTATTTCGATAGAGACGGTCTCGAGCACCGCATTTTGTACTTAACTGCTTCACTCGCCTTTCCAGTGGTGGATTATTAGCGGCAGCCTGTCCATTTTCTGCATATGGCAAATCAGGTGCAAGAATAAGTAAAGCCAAGGAACGTTGTTCTGGTAAATCTGATCCGGGATTTACCAGAACGCGCCATGTCGCAGGTTCAAGCCTGGAATTGTTAACCTGGGTTTGAACTGCATCGATAATTTCTGTATTGAAATCATTACTGACAAATTGCTGCCGGTAGCGGACGATCAGATTTACAAGTGTAGGGCGTGTATCAAACCAGTAACGTTTTCCGAGGTTTCCAGCGGCTGGGAAACGCATGTAAAAGGCACGGTTTTCTAATTCGAGCAAAGCCCCATCGGTATAACTCCAGTTCAAACCAGGTCTGGCGGTGCATAATTTCAACTCCCGCGTGCTGTAACCGACTCGATCACCTTGTGCACCAAAAGAACCAAGCAAGATGGTGGAGGCCAAACCTTGCCCAATCTTTTCCCTCAAGTAGTCGCCGCCACGTTCTTCATCAAACTGGACTGAATTACTTGTTTTGCCGATGACATCTGCTGCGATGACAGACTCATAAGATGCGCCCCAAAGACGTGTGAGTGATGATTTGAGCGCATCCACGGTGAAATTCAGATGTGCCGGTTGGATGAGTGCCTGGGATTGCGTTTCAGTGCTTCGGCGTTGCCAGAGATCACCCACGATGGATGCCAACAGACGTAAGACACCGCGCGTACGCTGAAAACCATTGTGGCTTCCCCAACGTTTATAGAAAGCGTCAATCAATGTCGGATGAAAAGGATAAGCATTGATAATGCTCTGTTTGTAATCAGCGCGTGTGGCTTCTTGAGGGACTTCATTCGGGTGCTGTTGGTACATGCGGGCGTACGCGCCAGCTACCTTTTCGATTTCCGTTGGATCACCAATGGTTTCAAACAAACGCCGGCGAACGACCTGGTAGATTTCTTCATCAGCAACCGGACGGGCGTCGGCAGCCATGCGGCCAAAACGATTTTCGAGCGCTGCCAGGATCTCCTGTCCGCGTTCTGAACTGGCTACCTCCAGATGGCTCGCGGGTAACGTAGCAACCAGTGCTGCACCTGGAACATTGGATACCGCCTGGCAGAGTTGCTGCGCAAACGAAATGGTTTGATCTGCTAACGTACCCGCTCCTACCTGCACACCAGCAGCACCTACGCAGTAATCTGCTAATTCATCAAGTAAAATCAGACAGGGCGCTGATTTTCGTAATACTGATTCGAATAGCCCCTGCGGACAGGTGCGCGCCTGGTCATTGGCTTCGATGTCACGGTAAAGCTCTACTCCGCCAAGTTGGTAAGCCAATTCACCCCACAGAGTCCGCGTGCGAATGCCCTCCGGGGTCTGCCGACCCTGGGTGGCATCACAGGTCTGGTTGGTGAAAATCGCAATAGACCGAACCCGTTGCGGTATCTCATCTTTCAATGCCCGGCGCAAATCTGCGCATTGTGAAGATGAGCGTAATATCTCACTGTTGCGTGCCAGGTGCCAGAGTGCTACCAAAACGTGGGTTTTGCCACCGCCAAACGAGGTTTGCAGGCTGATAATTCGGTCGCCGGCTTCAGCACCGCCGGATATCGCGCGGCTGACCTTGCTCAGAATGCTGGTGAGACCGTGGGTTAAATAGGTTTTCGCAAAAAATGCTTCGGCATCACAATAAATATCTGGGGCTGTATTCTGGGTAACTTCCCAGAGGTTGGCGGCGAAAACGGCTTCGCTCAGGCGGCCTTTCTGAATATCCTCATGGGGGGTTGCGATTGCGTACCAGGGTGATAATGTTTCGGGCATGTTTATGACTCCTTCAGCCTATTCGCTTAGATCAATGATAATTGCTCTGGACCTTTGGGCGGTTCAGCCTGACGTACTTCCTGTTTAAGTGTTTCTCGCTCGCCCAGTAGAGCACTGATCAACTTCCAATCTTCCTCGCCGCGCGGCAGGACTTCAAACAATGCCTGCGCCAGCTTCCAGAAGGTTTCATGTTCTGCGATGTTGTTCGTTTTCAAGTACTGCACCAATTCCGAGCGTCGCTCCTGTTTCCATAGCAGCATAGCCTGGTGCAGTTGGTCGATCAGCGGGGATGTTAGGTCTTCACCTAAATGTCGATGATCAGAACGGTCACGCAATAGAGCTAAACGACATTTTGGACCCTCAATCACAAATAAGCCATTCCTTCTGGCTACTTCCATTGCATCTTCGCCTTCGCTACCAATCTGAATAACGAGTCTGGCATCATCCCAGGATTGTTCATTTACTCCATAAAGATTGAGCCAGATGAAATACAACCTTGAGAGTCCATCGCCTTCGAATTCTCCTGCAATAGCTTTTAATGCTAATTCGCGGACCAGGTCCAACAAATCAGTAATTGAAACGACCGAGCCATCTGCCTTTTCCACTCGTTCATATCGGCCGAAAACACCGACTGCTGGTCCGTAACAAGCGACTATCAGATCTGCTCCACGAAAACCGTAACTCCAAAAGCGTTTGACATTTCTGGTGACAGTTTTCTCGATTTCTCCGCGTATATTTTTGAAGGACGCTACATTCTCTTTCACTCTTGGACGGCACACAACAGTAATAGATGATTCAAGAGATGCAGTATCCAAAGCAAAAGCTGTGGATTTCATTTCGGTTTCTATTGGATAAGTGGCTGTGATTGTTAAGTTTGCTTCGAAAAGTGTATTTACTAAGGCCGTCCATGCCTCTGTGGATTGATGTGCAAACATGATGGATAAAATGCCGTCCTCAGAACAAACCCGACGCGCCTCTTTGATGCATTCTGTTAATTTCTTTGTAAAGTGGTCACGAGCTTTGCTGGCGTTTCCCTCATGATGATGTTTTAGCGCTGTTGCTTCTCCCGTCTTTGGCGTGAGTGGCGTCATATATTCATTAGGAAAGTGGCTACCGATGCTTCGCTTTAACCACACATAGAAGAAATCTGATAAATCTGCATATGCGATGGCGTCAAAATAAGGTGGGTCGGTCACAACAATATTGACACTTCCAGTAGGTAGGTCGATTTTTGAACTATCGCCACAGGTAATTTTTGGCATTACATATGTTCTATAGCCGAATGTAGACTCATGGTCAATGACGCCTAGCATATATCTAAGCTGTGTGGAAGGCGTACCAGAACTGTCGGCGAAAGGATTTACCTCTGGATAATCATACATCATCGGAATCGCCTGCCCACCAAAAGGCGTTTTACTTATTTCAGCACTTCCATACCATCGGCACACATTGTTGCTGAATGAAGCCATCCGGTCAATCCACAGGCCTAGATATACCGCTAATGCCTTTGCGTAATCCTTGTCATATTGTTCTTGAATCTTCACCAATCCTTCTTGCATGATTTCAATGAAAGTCTGGATAACCAGTAATTGGCGAGGATTAAATAAATCTCCCCATCGTTTAAAATTCCACCCACGACCAGCCACAGTATCTGGACTGTCTGGCATTGGCTCACTGGGAATTTCTACTTCATGTGCCTCGAGTCTCGCTTTTTCAAAAGCTTCAATATCTGTAAGTTCAACTGCCCTATAATCTTTACCTTTCGCTCCCTCAACAATAACGGCTACGATTTGTTCACCTGAAGTGCCTTCAAAAGTAGCTCTCTTAATATCTTCGGTCGGTGTAATCTGGTGGCAAACTGGGCAACGTACGCCGTTACTTACTAATGTACCTTCTTCTTGCGCAATTTGCCTACCCTTAATTACTTCAAAGGATATTTTCCCATTTGAGATAAGCATTTCCAACGCAGTTCGCCTATCTGGCTTGGTTGCAAGCATAAAAGTTTTAAGTAAAGGTATTTTGGTTCTACACGCCGGATTGGAACAAGGCGCGTTTCTTGCCCAAAGATAACCAATAACAGGACGTTTGTCTCTACCTGCCGGATAATATTGCAAAAGGCGTTTTGATGCCTGAGATAATATCCAATTTGCCCAGTATTCCAGGTCATAAGACAAAATATTTTCAACATTCTTTTCTTGGGCAAAGTGCTGGGTAACTGTCGAGATTCCTGTGGATCTTTTGCCTGGTACCCCATAGATTTTGGGATATTCGATGGTTGCTTTCAAGAGCGTAAATGCCACTGGATTGTAATCATTCGCAATTGCTTTTGCTCCAAGACGTATGGCTTCAAGAGGAATTGCACCTCCACCTGAAAACGGATCAAAAACAGATGGAATTCCTTTATTTGCGATTTTGATTAATTGTTCAGCGATCGATAAAACCATTCTCCCTTGCACGTTCAAAGGATCGGACGTTTCCCATTTCACAAGGCTGCGATCATCCAAAACTTCACCAACTGATGGGGATTTATCACTTTTCCCCTTTTCGTAGTTGTTTTTTTCTGGAGACCATTTAGCAATGAATGCTAATAATCGATTCCGGGGAGTATCTGGTAAATCGCCAGATGGGCAATAAGGATCTGGATCATTGTGATATACCCTTCCACGCCAATATCCTTTCAGTTCTTTGGGAACCTCATTCTTTAATAGCCGGATAACTGCTTCTCGAAAGTCTTCAGGACAATTTTCGTGATCTGGATCAGGAATTAATGAGGCGAAAACAATTGCACGTGATGCAGCTAATGGCCGTCTCGCCCACCAGATATGCAAATGAGAAATATGAGCATGATGGATATTTTTATCTCTCACGCTTTCAGCGGAAATTTCGCGGATGGGTAGAGCAACTTCAATAAGACGGGGGCAGTTTGAGTTCATAGATCGTTATCCTAACATTTGAAGAAATTGTTGACCACTCATGGGACGGGGGCAATTAGGACCAAGCTCGTTAATGAATGGAGATGTAATGGTATTGATCACACGGCGCCTATGTGCTGGCAATGGCACTTGTAATTGGTGAGCTAGAGCAGCATCCAAGTGCCTGAAACTTGAAAGAACTAACGTCTGTCGTGTTCGTGTGATTCCCACGTAGAATAGCCGTCGCTGCTCCTCATCAAAGGCTCGCTGGTCATTAAAAGGTAGATCCTCATCCGCAGGAGTAGGTATCAATCCCTGGATTAACCCAGTAATGATGACCATGTCAGCGGTCAAACCCTTAGATTTATACAGGCTCATTACCCGTACAAAATCAACATCTGTTGGTAATTCAGGCTGCGTTAAATTAGTGCGGATACTTTCAAATAACTTTGCAGGTACCAGATCCTCAGGTCTTATAGTCGCTGCAATGTTACGGAACAACTCGGTCCAAGCCTGATCGGGAGGGAAAAGCGAATCAACCAGTTCCTGGCCTTGCAAGGTGGCTAATAAACCTAATTGCGCTCTAAGCAATTGATATTTTTCGACAATTCCATCCAGATGGGGGATCTGTAAGGTGCCATTAAATTGCGCTTCTAGAGCAACCATGGGCGAATCCCCCGAAGCCTGGCAATGATTACGCAGTGCGTTCCATCCAGCATAATTTAAAGTGCGATGCCCATAACCACAATAACATCGCAACGCAACCCGATCCTCTGGATTGGCGAGCAGTGCCAACACAGAAAGACCTTGTTGAGAAGCGGATTCTTGCTCGTCGTGTGAATTGCCATCTAGACTGGAATCTTGATAGAAACTCTGGGAGGGTATTCCAAGTCGTAAAAGGGAATCACAAATCGGCTTGCCTAATTTTTGTCTGGGAGCCAATACGAGAATTTGACCAGGTCGCGCATTCTGTCGCTGAACATGGTGAGCAATAAATCGAGCAATTCCATCTGCTTCTTGGTTCAAGTTATCCCATTGCACCAGATAAACATCTCCCCTGGGTCTATCAAGCAATGGGTTTAATGCTCGTCCGGTTCGGTTGCGATTGTTTACGATCAAAGAGTTTGCCATCTCCACAACCAACTGTGGGCATCTTCGGCAATCATCAAGAGATTCATCATGCGTTTCAGGGTGTCGCTCGGCAAATTCGGCAATACCTTCAGGGTGAGCATACTTGAATGAATAAATCGATTGATCCTCGTCCCCAACAATTGTCAGGGTGCCATTCTCGGCTAATAATTGAACCAAATCCTGTTCAGCACGATTGAGATCCTGGTATTCATCGACAAGAACATGATCAAACAAGTTTCGTTCTTCAGCCAGGGGATTGTTTAATAAGAAATGTAATGTCTCGGGAACAAGTTCTCCAATGAGCATACCCTGATGGAATTGAAGCCACCGAAGTAATTCGGCTTGAAAAATACGGTCTTGTTGATCTATAGGCCATCCTGGTGCTTCATGCTGCCTTCGTGCCCATGCGGAATTAAATGCCGATAAACGCTCACTTATTGCCCGTACCCCACCGAATTCTTGATGATTTAGATCTTCGATCAGGAACCGCTCTTCATACTTGAGCAGTGGGCGAGGAACTCGACCTGTAATGGGCAATACATGATTTCTGGATAAAATGCTGAAGCATATAGAGTGGATTGTTCCTGCAATTACCTCTTCGGCCTCAGGCATGCCGATATTTCCTAGATCCCTGCGTAAATCCTGAGCTGCTGTTCGAGTAAAAGTACAGACAAGGATTCGATTAGGTACTGTCTCTTCTTGCAATAAACGAGCAACACGGCGCATTAATGCATATGATTTTCCGGTACCAGGGCCAGCCAGGACTCTTAATGGAGAATCCGCTGTTTCAGCGATTCGTCTTGGAGTTCCATCTAGCCCTTCATCCCATCTGCGTACTGCTGCCTGATCCATAATTCCCCCTATATCTCTGTATGTTCGCCAAATCTTGACCAATCATTTTCTTGAACTAAATACTGAATCTGACGGAAGAGCATTTCTGGCGAAAGGAAACGCATCGGATCATTGATAATGCGCAGTCTCGGACGCTCTCCGCGGCAATACGTGACAATATACAGGTAAGCGCGGGTCCCTAATTGCTTCAATTTATCCATTTCAGGACTAGTTAGAATGATCGGACCACTTGCCGCACGTCCTTTTACTTCGATGTATCGTACCTCAGAGGTAGGTGATTCAGAACGAATATCGTAATGTTCACCATCTTGTGAAACGTCATAAGGTGTCCATCCGCGCCGTTTTTCATACTGCATTACTACATCCATCGCAATTTGTTCTACCTCATCATCGCGTCGCATTGGCACACCCTGGTGTTGTTCGGCTTCATCTGGCTCTAGTACAGCGGTTGGAGCAGGTAAGACAATTCCACTAGCAACAATATCAGGTAGATTGCATGATAATCTCAACATTTGTTCCAACTCATCGAGACGGATTTTTTTGCGATCTTTGAGTTGTTGAATGCGCTGTTCTAGTTTCTGACGTTCTTCAGGATCGTCCTCGCCATACAATTGAAGCTGCTGATATTCATTGAGTTTTTCTTGTAAATCCAGGATCAGGTCTGTAAAAGTTGTTTCTAGATAAGACCTACGTAATTCGCACTCCATCTCGCGTTGCTGAATAACTCTCTTTAATTGTTTTTCGGTCTGATTTTCATACGTCCACATTTGAATTTCTTCGTTGCTATGTTGTGGGATAGCAGGAAGTTCAAAATCAAAGTCCGGGACAGTGAAATTAAGGATATTGCTGGTGAAGTCGCCCGCAGACCTAGATGGTCGGCGACCACCAGATTAAGTTCTTGATGGGCGAGACGTCGTTTTTCTTCCAATCGTCCATCTTCAATACTCGAACGCATTAGCCAGATTCGTTGCGGTTGACCGATATTTGGATCCACAAGGGTTACACCACGGGTGAACGAATCGCGTGCTCGGCGGATTGCCCATTCAATTAAAGCCTCAAATAAAGGATGTCCTGGGCCTAACAACCGTGTCCCTTCTGGTACACGCACCTTGCTGGCAATGCTGACCAGTTCTTTATCAAAAACGATGGGAAAATCGAGCTTTTCAGAGATTGGCAAGCGAAGCGAGCGAGCAACATCCATCAACCCCGATGGAGTGCGTCCTAGGTGAAAAACAGGAAAAGTGTGGTCAGGGTTGATTGTGCCGCCAGCTTCAGTATAAGCTGTCATAAAGAAGCGTTGAATGAATAATGGCTGCAGTCTACGCTCATCTGATGTGTCTCGTAAACGACGTGCTTCTCGCAAATCCAACTTGGATGCCAGCGATTGCTTTTTCTGCAATGCCACCAAATCCTGTGCTCGTTTTTCTAAACCACTGTCTAATTGACTCTCTACCGTGGATACAGCATTTGCCGCAGTTTCCGAATCGATCGAGTTCTCCAGCAATTGGAGTAAGGGGACTTCTTCAAGCAATTCATCCACCACGTCGTATACCCGGTCGTCTCCCATTTGCTCTCGCATAATGTCCATCTTTTTCAGAACTTTCTCAAGAACCGAGCCTTCACGTGTATTACTGGCGACCAGGTTATAAACCCAAACTTCATCTTTCTGCCCATAGCGGTGAATTCGTCCCATTCGTTGTTCCAACCGGTTTGGGTTCCAAGGGATATCCCAGTTGATTAAAAAGCGACAGTATTGTAGATTGATTCCCTCACCGGCTGCATCGGTTGCGATCATAATTTTTGACCGAGTGCGGAATTCCCTTTGGGCTTGTTTGCGCATTTCCACGTCCATTCCACCGTGGATAATGGTTACATGGTATCCCATGCGAGTCAATCGGTCGGTAAGGTTATCCAACGTATCTTTGTGTTCTGTAAAGATAACTAACTTTTCGTCTTCCCGTCGAATCACATCTGAATCATCTAATACTTCAAGCAGCTCAGAAAATTTTGCTTCTGGATGATTGCGTAGAGACTCAGCAAGTCGGAGCAAGCCTGCAACTTCTTCCCTCTCTTTTTCTACTTCTGCAGGATCATCGCTCAAGACCTGACGAAAGATTCTTTTATCAACATCGTCTCGCTGGGTTTCATCCAGATCTTCGTATTCTGCAAGATCTTCCGGTAAGTCGTTGTCACGCTGATTAAGTAAACGCTTTCGTTCTGCAAGATTATGCGATGTGTCACGGAGAATCTTCAAGACTTCATCAAGTGCTTTTAAGCGGTTTTGAAGTGTACGTGTAATAGCATAAATACTACTTGCCAAACGGCGCTGCATTACCATCAGTGTTAATTCGACCTGTCGATTTCGTTTAGTTTTTGCTTCTTTCCGCCGCGAGCGAACATATTTTGTGACAGCGTTATATAGTTCTAGTTCTTCTGCGGTTAGTTCATAACCGACTGTTTTTGTATGGCGTGGTTTAAAAAGTTGATGATTGTCCCAATCAACCATTTCTTCCTTTAAGCGCCGTAAAAAGAAACGGTTGCGAGCATTGGTGATTGCTAGCTCATCCTGGGCATCTGCTGCGGAGAATGTGGCTACAGCATCATGGATTCGCTTTGTGACCAACTCGTCTTTTTGAAATAAATCCTCATCAAGAAGCATTAATAGACGACGAAAAGTATCTCTTCGTCCGCGGTGAGGAGTTGCTGTCAAGAATAACAGGTGGTCAGTATGTGGCGAGAGTTCTTCTGCGACGTGATACCTCGCGCTCCGATCCACCTTGGATCCATATTCGTAAGCAGACAACTTATGTGCCTCATCAAATACCACCATATCCCATTGCGTTTCTCGTGCAGCATTCAAGCAACCTTCGTGACGGGAAATGAAATCTATTGATGTGATGAAGTAACCTTCTTCCGATCTTGCAAACTGACCAGGCTCCGCCTCAAAAGAAGCGCGATTGATTAGCCGGAAAAACAATCCGAATTTATCCTGCATTTCATCTTGCCATTGGCGTGTCAATCCGCCAGGTGTGATGATCAAAACCTTGCTTAGCACACCGCGAAATAGGAGCTCCTTAATAAGTAAACCGGTCATGATGGTTTTACCGGCGCCCGTATCGTCAGCTAGCAGGAAACGAATTCGAGGAAGCGGCAAGAGGTAACGGTAAACTGCTTCAACCTGATGGGGGAGTACGTCCACGACACTCGAGTT
>DAOUFM010000027.1:0-15475 GCA_034429975.1 Anaerolineaceae bacterium
AAAAGTGGCCGCCTTCCTCCGGATTGGGTGGCCGACATGCTTCGGAATCCCTGGCCATCTTGTTTCGGATTCCCTGGCTGCCTTGCCCCGGATTATGCATTTACGGGGATGAGGTCGGAGGTGCGATTGTTCCAGAGGAGGAGGGCGACTTTCTCACTCAGCTTGCTCGTGATGTGCTGGAGGGCGCGAAGCTCTCTGACCTACAGACCTTGTTTGCTGATGATCTGCAAGTCAGCCACAATCCGATGGGCAGCCTGACGACCCCGAGTGCAGTAATCCTTCCTGGACCGAAAGTGATGACCTGGGATGATTGGGTGAGCCAGAAGATGGTGGTGGTCAGACGGACAAGGAGAAAGGAGGTAGTACCGGAGGGACAGATGGGATTTGGCATCTAAATACGAGACAGGCTCTGCTATTATAGCGGAGCCTGTATGAATTAATCTTACAATAGGATGATAGCCACATGAAAACCGATTTTTTATAAACTGACTAAGTGAGAAATCTGTTCTAAAAAACTATTTCACATATAATAATATTATTCCTTTCACCAATTGGGAGGGTTAGCAGATATGGTTTCCGTTGATTTTGTTGGACGGGTTAATAATACCCCATTATCGCCTCGACAGGCACTAATGCCATTGTTAGAGGCTATCTTTAATTCAATGCAGTCAATTGAGGAAAAAGGTACCGGAGATGGCGCTATTACTATCAATGTGGTACGTAATACTCAGAATTTGCTCATAAGAGACGATGAACAAATCCGTACTTCTCCGATTTCTGGGTTTGAGGTTGTTGACAATGGTGTCGGTTTCACAAAGGAAAATTTTGAATCATTCAACACGTGCGATACCCAGAAAAAACGAAATTTAGGGGGCAAAGGCGTTGGAAGGTTTCTGTGGCTTAAGGCTTTCGAAAAAGTTGAGATAAGAAGCGCCTTTCAAGAGGAAGGGAAATTATTCTTAAGATCTTTTAATTACGAACTTAACAATGATCCAGTGAAAAATTTGAGATGCGAAATTGAGCCAAATGACTCAATGGTATCAACAACGATTAGCCTTCAAGAGATTAAGCCTGATTTTTCTGAGCATCTTCCCAGAAGCTTGGATGTATTGGCATATCGGATAATTGAACATTGTCTTGAATATTTCGTTCTTAAAAGAATGCCGGTCTTGATTCTCAAAGACGAGAACGATACTATAGTCTTATCTGAAAAATATGAGGAAATGGTTTCTGATGACAGTACTTCTGAATTTACGGTTCAGGAGCAAACATTCACTCTCACTCATTTTCTTCTCAAGGCAATTCCTGGTGCTGCACATCAACTAAACTTTTGCGCGATTCACCGCGTTGTCTGCTCAAAAAAAATAGACTCTAGAACGATTTGTAATTTACCTAATCGGATTCCTGCGAGAGATGACAGTAAAGAACTTTTTTATTTAGGTTATATATCGAGTGATTTTTTGAATGGTCATGTTGACCAACAGCGAACAGGATTCAATACCGTTCAAGATGGTCAATTCCGTTATATAGGTGATTTAACATGGGAAGAAATCGAGGGCAAGGCTTTAGAATCCGTGAAATCATTCCTTTCACCGATCACTGAACCGATTGGAATTGAAAAGCTTCAAAATATCGAAAATCAAATAAAAGATGAATGGCCAGAATTTCGAGGTTTGTTGAGGCACCGGAGGGAAGCCATAGATGAAATCCCGCCTGATCTCAATCCTGATAAGTTAGAGATTGAATTGTATAAAAGACAAAAGGAATGGGAGGTGAGCTTGAAGGAAGCGGCAAATGAAATAATATCCGCTCCGACAGGTGTCATTTCTCCCGATGGAAATGAAATCAAAGAGAAATATTTGCGCTTCTTAGAGGAATGGAACGAAAGTGGAAAGGCAGCATTAGCCAAATATGTAATTCATCGGAAAACCACTTTATCACTACTTGAAAAATATATGCAATCAGATGATGAAGGAGGGTATGCAAGGGAAAGAACGATTCACGAGTTAATTTTCCCGTTAAAACATACATCTGACGACATTGATTACGAACAACAGAATTTATGGATTATCGATGAAAAACTGTCTTTTCATCGATATTTAGCCTCCGACATTGAACTTCGTCAGGTATCTGCAATAACTACGAATGAAAATGATCGCCCCGATTTGTTAATTTTTGATAACCCAATAGCAATGGTTGATGGTGAGCCAATTAATGGCATCATAATTTTTGAATTTAAAAGACCAATGAGGTCAGATAGTAACCCTGTAAATCAAATGTATGGTTATGTTAGAAAAATTCGTGCTGGCAAAGAAAACAACAACCACAGCCGCCCAATAACTGTCAGAGATGAGACTCCCTTTTACTGTTATGCCGTATGCGATCTGCCCAATCAATTGAGAATCGATCTGGAGAATATGGGAATGCAAAAAACTCCTGATAACGAAGGTTACTTTTGCTATAACTCTACACTCCGTGCGTATGTGGAAGTCATCAGTTATGGTAAATTATTACGAGATGCCCAACAAAGGAATCGAGTATTATTCGAAAAATTAAATGTGATTTAATGGAAGATTTTTACACTACTTGTTCGATATTCAACCTTAATTGGTATTTCTTGGGGGTATAGTTATCATATCATTTCACTTCTTCACCGCCCAAATCCTTGAATTCCCCGTTTTTTATAAAGTGCAGGATGTAGCAACCATTGTGAACAAAATACAACAGATAAATCTTCAGAGGGGCTTTCACATATACTGAATACGGTCATTTGTCTTGTAGATTCTGAATTACTCTCTCGCAAAATCTGCTTCGCATGACTCGCAAAAATTTACATCCCACGGATAGCCAGGCATTTTTGACCCACAACGGTCACAGGTAGCTATAGGACAAAAGTAGGAACACTCCTTATTGGAGCAAACGCCAGCATATTCACCGTACACAATTAATGTCTCCTCGTTACATTCAGGACAATCAATGAAACGATCAATATATCCCTTGCTTGCAAAATACTCATCTTCGAGGTCTTTGATAATTGCTTCTCGATTTTCTTCGAAACCTTTCCTGAGAATCATTAATTCGTTGATAATTTCCGCTTTTTTACGTTTTTCTATTCTCTCCCAGTGCAATTCGATTTTCTGGATTTTTTCGTAGACACTATGAGTGGTTGCTGACGAATCTAGGTTGATCTCAAGTTCATCGACAAGAAATGTATCAACAAGGGCTAGAAATTGTGTGATTGTTTCCCATAACTCGAATTTGTTGATGTCGATTTTGTAATGTTCAAACTGATTTCGGAAATTCTGCATTCTCCGAATGATTTCCAGCTCGTTTTCTGGAAAATTAACCAGTGGCCCTATCTGTAATCGTTCAAGAATCTCATCGAGGTCAACAGTATTCGGAATCTTACCATTTCTAACTTTTTCCCTCACCTCGGAAATTTTTCCCTTAAAAATCAATTCGGGTAGATGCCGATAAAGTCTTTCTTTTAGCAAAAGTAAAAAACCAGAAAAAACATGTAATATTCCATATTTAAAATTGCTCAAATTTAATTCTGTTGGATCAACGCTAATTCTCAGAATGCTTTCGTCATCAAATAGCTCATCAATCCCCTTTAAAACAAAATCAATTCCGTTCTCTAATAAATCGATTGACAAATTCGTTTTTGTTTTATCAGTCATACTGGACACCAAAATCATTTCCTATAGGCGGGTGAGAAAAGAGAGCCAAGAAGTTTAATATCTTACTGGAACTGCACTAACATCACCACCACTGTTGTTAGGAGGGGGCGACCAGTATGTTCCTATTGCCGTTTCCGACACTAATACGTTTAATGGAACATTGGTCATATTGCATAACAAATGATGTAACGACTCAAAAATTGATCCATTTGGATTTTCCATGCTCGTGCTTTTCTCGAGGGAGAAACCCTCCGTAGTGTGTAGAACTTCAATACAGTCAACAATTAATTTGCTAATACTATGTAAATAATCAACAACGAGGTTAGCTCTTTCTTCTTTTCTTACTTGAGATACATTGTTCTCAATAAAGCGAGGGCCACCCAAATCACCAAGGAAATCATAATCTCGGAAATCTGATATTGCACAGCCTGCATGCTCAATAAATCTCAAGGCCTGCGATTCAAATTCATCTTGAAAGTCGTTAGGCACTGAATAACGGAACCTGATACTTCGATATAGGTCGGAATACTGAGGGTTTTGGTTTCTAGGATAAATTCCATATATTTCTGGTATTTGGTTGATGTCACAGTCGCCTACATCACCAGATCTTGGAGAAACATACCTTGAGAACCAGAACCAATTCAAATGAATTCCACTTGTAACTAGGGGCTTAATAATATGTCCGATAATCGTCTCCGCCCACCATTGATCAAGAAATGGCGAGGAATATGGAGCAAAAATCCTGGTCTGTCTATAGGCCATTTGATATCCAGTTACTCTTTCTTAAGATCTAACCCCAATTGCCGTGCAGACTCGATCATTGCTTTTAATCGAGGATCATTTTCATCCAAAGGTTGCCCGTCCTGGGTTACAAACTCAAAATGGATTCCCAATTTCATTTTTTTAAGTCCCATTCGTGCAGCTGGACCAACGAAGGAGCGGAAAATATCTGCCCAACTTTCAACTGGTACATTTCCCTGGATGGTCACCTGACGAATTGTGTTGCCGGCGGTCGGTATGACAACATCTCCTCCTTCAGAAGGTGGCGTAGATATTGAGCCGGTGTCAGATCCATCACTTGGCGGAAAAATACTGCCTGCCGGTGTTCCACCACTAGGTGGAGGAGTAACAACTGGTGGTATAACAGGCTCTGGCTCAAATGCGGGAATAATCCAAAGGCCTTCTTCATTGGGATCAATGGTGATTGATCCACCACACCATTTTTTCTGCAACTCCTTCGCGTTAAGTCCCTGACCCAAACCGATTAATCTTTCCTTGCAGGCATCCTGTAGACCATTGACGACAGCATCCCGCGTAGCGATCATCGGTTTATCGGTATACCGCAAAAAGGATTCGATTGCGTCCTTGAGGCGCATGCTCCCATCTGACAAAACGAGTCCAGATTCTTGCATGGTCACCCTGCCAATTTTTCGTAAAATCCACTCTTCTTCTTCCACCAATTGTTTCCAGACAATTTGCAGATGATCACCAAAGTTGCTGCCGGCAGAGCTGAGTGCTGTAACGCTAATCTCTTCGCCCCGGATACGAGCAATATAAGAGAATGCAGCACCCAGCGATTGGGTGACTGATTGTCTGGCTGTGGTGAGACGTGTCTCTAAATCGCCTTTCTGTTCTGGATCAAGTTGCGTTCCATAATCACGTTTAATGGCTTCGAGTGTGGTCACTTCGCGTAAGGCGTTGCGTGATTTTGTCAGGCCGCGGACTGAAGGCAGTAGGAAGAGCAATGTATTTCGATAGAGACGGTCTCGAGCACCGCATTTTGTACTTAACAGCTTCACTCGCCTTTCCAGTGGTGGATTATTAGCGGCAGCCTGTCCATTTTCTGCATATGGCAAATCAGGTGCAAGAATAAGTAAAGCTAAGGAACGTTGTTCTGGTAAATCTGATCCGGGATTTACCAGAACGCGCCATGTCGCAGGTTCAAGCCTGGAATTGTTAACCTGGGTTTGAACTGCATCAATAATTTCTGTATTGAAATCATTACTGACAAATTGCTGCCTGTAGCGGACGATCAGATTTACAAGTGTAGGGCGTGTATCAAACCAGTAACGTTTTCCAAGATTTCCAGCAGTTGGGAAACGCATGTAAAAGGCACGGTTTTCCAATTCGAGCAAAGCCCCATCGGTATAACTCCAGTTCAAACCAGGCCTGGCGGTGCATAATTTTAACTCCCGCGTGCTGTAACCGACTCGATCACCTTGAGCGCCAAAAGAGCCAAGCAAGATGGTGGAGGCCAAACCTTGCCCAATCTTTTCCCTTAAGTAGTCGCCGCCACGTTCTTCATCAAATTGGACTGAATTACTTGTTTTACCGATTACATCGGCTGCGATGACAGACTCATAAGATGCGCCCCACAGCCGTGTGAGCGATGATTTGAGCGCATCCACGGTGAAATTCAGATGTGCTGGTTGGATAAGTGCCTGGGATTGCGTTTCAGTGCTTCGGCGTTGCCAGAGATCACCCACGATGGATGCCAATAGACGTAAGACACCACGCGTACGCTGAAAACCATTGTGGCTTCCCCAACGTTTATAGAAAGAGTCAATCAATGTCGGATGAAAAGGATAAGCATTGATAATGCTCTGTTTGTAATCAGCGCGTGTAGCTTCTTGAGGTACTTCATTTGGGTGCTGTTGGTACATGCGGGCGTACGCACCAGCTACTTTTTCGATTTCCGTTGGATCACCGATGGTTTCAAACAAACGCCGGCGAACTACTTGGTATATTTCTTCATCAGCAACCGGACGGGCGTCGGCTGCCATGCGGCCAAAACGATTTTCGAGCGCTGCCAGGATCTCCTGTCCGCGTTCTGAACTGGCTACCTCCAGATGGCTCGCGGGTAGCGTGGCAACCAGAGCTGCACCTGGAACATTAGATACCGCTTGGCAAAGTTGCTGCGCAAACGAAATGGTTTGATCCGCTAACGTACCCGATCCTACCGGCACGCCTGCAGCGCCGACGCAGTAATCTGCCAATTCATCCAACAAAATCAGGCAAGGCGATGATTTTCGCAAAATGGATTCGAATAGTCCCTGCGGACAGGTGCGCGCTTGATCATTGGCTTCGATGTCGCGGTAAAGCTCGACTCCGCCAAGCTGGTAAGCCAATTCACCCCACAGAGTCCGCGTGCGGATGCCCTCCGGGGTTTGCCGACCCTGGGTGGCATCGCACGTCTGGTTGGTAAAAACCGCAATAGACCGAACCCGTTGCGGTATTTCATCTTTTAATGCCCGGCGCAAATCTGCGCATTGTGAAGATGAGCGCAATATCTCACTGTTGCGTGCCAGGTGCCAGAGTGCTACCAAAACATGGGTTTTGCCACCGCCAAACGAGGTTTGCAGGCTGATAATTCGGTCGCCAGCTTCAGCGCCGCCGGATATCGCGCGACTCACCTTGCTCAGAATGCTAGTGAGTCCATGGGTTAAATAGGTTTTCGCAAAAAACGCTTCGGCATCACAATAAATATCTGGCGCTGTATTCTGGGTAACTTCCCAGAGGTTGGCGGCGAATACGGCTTCGCTCAGGCGGCCTTTCTGAATATCCTCATGGGGGGTTGCGATTGCGTACCAGGGTGATAATGTTTCGGGCATGTTTATTACTCCTTCAGCCAATTCGATTAGTTCAGATCAAGGATAATTGCTCTGGACCTTTGGGCGGTTCAGCCTGACGTACTTCTTGTTTAAGTGTTTCTCGCTCGCCCAGTAGAGCGCTGATCAGCTTCCAATCTTCCTCGCCGCGCGGCAGGACTTCAAACAACGCCTGCGCTAACTTCCAGAAGGGTTCATGTTCTGCGATGTTGTTCGTTTTCAAGTACTGTACCAGTTCAGAGCGTCGCTCCTGTTTCCATAACCGCATAGCCTGGTGCAGCTGGTCGATCAGCGGGGATGTCGGATCTTCACCCAAATGCCGATGATCGGAACGGTCGCGTAAGAGGGCAAGTCGACATGATGATCCATTGATAACGAATAAACCTAGGTGCCGTGCTACATCCATAGCATTGTCACCTTCACCACTAATCTGAACAACTAATCTGGCGTCGTCCCAAGCTCTTTCATTAATTCCGTACAAGGTAGCCCAGGTAAAATACAATCTGGATGTATTATCACCCTTAAATTCACCGGCAATTGATTTCAAGGCAGCGTCTCGAACTAATTCGAGTAATTCAGGCACAGATACTTTCTCTCCATCAGCTCTTTCTACCGCTTCATATTTCGCAAACACACCTACTGCGGGACCATAACAAGCAACTATCAAATCCGCACCTCTAAAACCATACTCCCAGAATCGATGGACACTTTCGGCCACTACGTTTTCAATTTCTGTACGAACATTGCGATACGACGCTGCCTTTTGGATCTCCCGAGGTCTACAAATAACGGTTATAGACGACGCTAATGCAGCAGTATCCAAGGCAAGAGCTCTAGCCCCCCGTTCAGTATCGATTGGGTACGTTGCTGTTACAGTCAAACCTGCTTCTAGCATTGCATTAATTAGTGCTGTCCATGCCTCCGTTGATTGATGAGCAAACATGATTGCCAAAACACCATTCTCTTTAATCACTCTTTTTGTATCGCTTAAACATCCTGCCAATTTGCTAGTGAAATGTTTCTTTGCCAATTCCTCGCTTCCATGGAATCTGTGTTTTAGCGCTGTTGCTTCTTCACTTTTAGGTGTTAGTGGAGTAACAAATATTTCGGGATATATTTCTGCCAGACCTCTTTTTAGCCAAACATAAAAGAAATCCGATAATTCAGCATATGAAATAGCATCAAAGTATGGTGGATCTGTTACACCAACATCAGCGTGATTATCTGGTAAGGCTAATCTTGAAGCATCACCCCACAAAACTTTCGCTGGAAGAATATCTTCATTTCCAACAGATTCATGATCTAGAAAACGTAACATCCAATCAAGTTGTGATAATGCCCCTCCAGAAGCATCATTAAAAATATTTATTTCTGGGTAGTCCCACACCATTGGGATAGCTTGTAGAGAAAAAGGACTTGCGATAAATTCTCCTGATGGTTTCCAGACACCAACACTTGACATAAACATTGAATTTCGACTAATCCATAAAGCCAAGTATGTAACTATTGCCTTAAAATAATCCTCATCATTGACCTCTTCCATTAATTCTGGAATAACTTCGGTCAACGACTCAATGAATACCTGTAAAACAACCAGTTGCCTTGGGTTAAAGAGATCTCCCCATCGTGGCATCCCATAATAAAGAGCGGGCGAGATTATCGAGGTACTTGGGATACCCTCAATGTTATCGTAAATCTTTTCCTGAGGTCTCTCAATATTTCTAGAGATGTGTTCTGCAATCTGTATTGCATCAATGTCTGTATCTTCTACTGGTCTGTAACCCTTCCCCCCTTCAGTCGCAACAATCACAGCCACCATTCTTTCACCTAAATTCCCAGCTCTAGCTGCTCGGCGAATGTCTTCAACTGGTGTCACTTGATTGCAAACGGGACATCTACAATCTCCTCGGGTAAGCATTGTTCCTTCAGTATTTAAATTAGTAGGGAATTGATTAACTTCAAAAAAAGTTTCTTTCCCTTTGACTTTAAGAATTAAAGAAATTTGTTTATTCGGTTTGTTAGCTAAAATCAAGGTTTTGATAAGGGGAATCTCTGCCTTACACGATGGATTGGAACAAGCTACAGTTCTCGCCCAAAAATACCCAATAATTGGTTTCCCGTCTTTTCCTGGGGGGTATAAAGCTCCTGCTTTTTTAATTGCATTTTGGAGGATTCTCCGACACCACTGCTCAACATCATGTTTTAAAATATTCGGAACATCAATATTTCTCTTACTGAGATGTCCAAATTCTTCAATTTCTACTGTCCTAATACCTTTTACGCCAAATTTTTTTGCGAATTCACAAGTTGAACGAAGAACCAAGTACGCTACAGGATTGTAATCATTTGCTATTGCCTGACAACCCAATCTTGTCGCTTCTAATGGAATCGCCCCGCCTCCAGAAAATGGATCGATTACTCTAGGGGCTTCCCCGTGATTGGCAATTTTCACAAGATCCCTGGCTATCTTTAATATCATCGCGCCCTGTTCATTGCCGGGGTCACTAGTTTCCCATTTTGTAAGACATCTATCATCTAGCATTTCCGCTGGTGAAGGTTGATTTTGACTTTTCCCTTTTTCAAATTCCAGCCACTCAGGTGAAAATTTCGCAATGAAAGTCAACAATCGGTTTCTTGGGGTATCGTCCAATCCTTGGTAGGGCTGATAGGGATCAGCATTGTTATGCACAATTCGTCCCCGTCGGTAACCTTTTAGGATTGCGGGAACTTCATCACGTAAATATTTAATTACCGCTTGACGAAATTCAGCAGGGCAATCAGGATCGTCTGGGTCTGGCACAATTGAAGCAAAAACGATTGCTCTGGATGCAGGTAACGGTCTCCGAGCCCACCATAAATGCAATGTGGAAATATGCCCATGGCGTAGGGACTTATCTCTAAGACTTTCAGCGGAAATTTCGCGAATGGGTAGGGCAACTTCAATAAGACGGGGACAGTTGGCGTTCATAAATGTTTATCCTAAAGTTAGCAGAAATTGTTGACCACTCATTGGGCGGGGGCAATTAGGTCCAAGCTCGTTAATGAATGGAGACGTAATGGTATTGATCACACGGCGCCTTTGTGCCGGCAATGGTACTTGTAATTGGTGAGCAAGGGCAGCATCCATCTGTCTGAAACTTGAAAGTACTAATGTCTGTCGTGTTCGTGTGATTCCCACATAGAACAGCCGACGCTGCTCCTCATCAAAGGCACGCTGGTCATTAAAAGGTAGATCCTCACCCGCAGGAGTAGGTATCAAACCCTGGATTAATCCAGTGATGATGACCATATCAGCGGTCAAACCTTTTGATTTATACAGGCTCATTACCCGAACAAAATCAACATCTGTTGGTAATTCAGGCTGCGTTAAATTAGTGCGGATACTTTCAAATAACTTTGCAGGTACCAGATCCTCAGGTCTTATAGTAGCTGCAATGTTACGGAACAACTCAGTCCAGGCCTGATCGGGAGGGAAAAGCGAATCAACCAGTTCATGGCCTTGCAAGGTGGCTAATAAACCTAATTGCTCTCTAAGCAATTGATATTTTTCGACAATTCCATCTATATGCGGGATCTGCAAGATGCCATTAAATTGCGCTTCAAGAGCAACCATGGGCGAATCACCCGAAGCTTGGCAATGATTACGCAGTGCGTTCCATCCAGCATAATTTAAATTGCGATGCCCATAACCACAATAACATCGCAACGCAACCCGATCCTCTGGATTGGCGAGCAGTGCTAACACAGAAAGGCCTCGTTGAGAAGCGGATTCTTGCTCGTCGTGCGAATTGCCATCTAAACTGGAATCCTGATAGAAACTCTGGGAGGGTATTCCAAGTCGTAAAAGTGAATCACAAATCGGCTTGCCCAATTTTTGTCTGGGAGCTAAAACGAGAATTTGACCAGGTTGAACGTCCTGGCGCTGAACATGATGAGCAATGAAACGAGCAATTCCATCTGCTTCATGGTTTAGGTTATCCCATTGCACAAGATAAATATCTCCCCAGGGTCTATCAAGCAATGGGTTTAATGCTCGTCCGGTTCGGTTGCGATTGTTTACGATCAAAGAGTTTGCCATCTCCACAACCAATTGTGGGCATCTTCGGCAATCATCAAGAGATTCATCATGCGTTTCAGGGTGTCGCTCACCAAATTCGGCAATGCCTTCAGGGTGAGCGTACTTGAAGGAATAAATCGATTGATCCTCGTCCCCAACAATTGTCAGGGTACCATTCTCGGCCAGCAATTGAACCAAATCCTGTTCGGCACGATTGAGGTCCTGGTATTCATCTACAAGAACATGATCAAACAAGGTTCGTTCATCAGCCAAGGGATTGTTTAATAAGAAATGTAATGTCTCGGGAACAAGTTCTCCAATGAGCATAGCCTGATGGAATTGAAGCCACCGAAGCAATTCGGCTTGAAAAATGCGGTCTTGTTGATCTAAAGGCCATCCTGGTGCTTCATGCTGCCTTCGTGCCCATGCGGAATTAAATGCCGATAAGCGCTCATTAATTGCCCGTATCCCACCGAATTCTTGATGATTCATGTCTTCAATGAGGAACCGCTCTTCATACTTGAGCAGTGGGCGGGGAACCCTACCCGTGATTGGCAATACATGATTTTTAGATAAGATGCTGAAGCAAATTGAGTGAATTGTTCCAGCAATTACCTCTTCGGCTTCAGGCATACCGATATTTCCTAGATCTTTACGCAAATCCTGAGCTGCTGTTCGAGTAAAAGTACAGACTAGGATTCGATTAGGTGCTGTCCCTTCTTGCAATAAACGAGCAACACGGCGCATTAATGCATATGATTTTCCGGTACCAGGGCCAGCCAGGACTCTTAATGGAGAATCCGCTGTTTCAGCGATTCGTCTTGGAGTTCCATCTAAACCTTCATCCCATCTGCGTACTGCTGCTTGATCCATTATCCCCCCCTATATCTCTGTATTCTCGCCAAATTTTGACCAATCATTTTCTTGAACTAAATACTGAATCTGACGGAAGAGCATTTCTGGCGAAAGGAAACGCATCGGATCATTGATGATGCGCAGTCTCGGACGCTCTCCGCGGCAATACGTGACAATATACAAGTAAGCGCGGGCTCCTAATTGCTTAAGCTTATCCATTTCAGGACTAGTGAGAATGATCGGACCGCTTGCCGCACGTCCTTTTACCTCGATGTATCGTACCTCAGAGGTAGGTGATTCAGAACGAATATCGTAATGCTCACCATCCTGTGAAACGTCGTATGGTGTCCATCCGCGTCGTTTTTCATATTGCATCACTACATTCATCGCAATTTGTTCTACCTCATCATCGCGGCGCATTGGCACACCCTGGTGTTGTTCTGCTTCATCTGGCTCAAGTACAGCCGTTGGAGCGGGTAAGACAATCCCACTGGCAACAATATCAGGTAGATTGGATGATAATCTCAACATTTGTTCCAACTCATCGAGACGGATTTTTTTGCGATCTTTGAGTTGTTGAATGCGCTGTTCTAGTTTCTGGCGTTCTTCAGGATCATCCTCGCCATACAATTGAAGCTGCTGAAATTCATTGAGTTTTTCTTGTAAATCCAGGATCAGGTCTGTAAAAGTTGTCTCTAGATAAGATCTGCGTAATTCGCACTCCATCTCGCGTTGCTGAATAACTCTCTTTAATTGTTTTTCGGTCTGATTTTCATACGTCCACATTTGAATTTCTTCGCTGCTATGTAGTGGGATAGCAGGAAGTTCAAAATCAAAGTCCGGGACTGTGAAATTAAGGATATTGGCTGGTGAAGTCGCTCGCAGACCTAGATGGTCAGCGACAACCAGATTAAGTTCTTGATGGGCGAGACGTCGTTTTTCTTCCAATCGTCCATCTTCAATACTCGAACGCATTAGCCAGATTCGTTGCGGTTGACCGATATTTGGATCTACAAGGGTTACACCACGGGTGAATGAATCGCGTGCTCGGCGGATTGCCCATTCGATTAAAGCTTCAAATAAAGGATGTCCTGGGCCTAACAACCGTGTCCCTTCTGGTACACGCACCTTGCTGGCAATGCTGACCAGTTCTTTATCAAAAACGATAGGAAAATCGAGCTTTTCAGAGATTGGCAAGCGAAGCGAGCGAGCAACATCCATCAACCCCGATGGAGTGCGTCCAAGGTGAAAAACAGGAAAAGTGTGGTCTGGATTGATCGTGCCGCCAGCTTCAGTGTAAGCTCTCATAAAGAAGCGTTGAATGAATAACGGCTGAAGCCGGCGCTCATCTGATGTGTCTCGTAATCGGCGTGCTTCTCGCAAATCCAACTTGGATGCCAGCGATTGTTTTTTCTGCAATGCCACCAAATCCTGTGCTCGTTTTTCTAAACCGCTGTCTAATTGACTCTCTACCGTGGATACAGCATTTGCTGCAGTTTCCGAATCGATCGAGTTCTCCAGCAATTGGAGTAAGGGGACTTCTTCCAGCAATTCATCCACCACGTCGTATACCCGGTCGTCTCCCATTTGCTCTCGCATTATGTCCATCTTTTTCAAGACTTTCTCAAGAACTGAGCCTTCACGGGTATTACTGGCGACCAGGTTATAAACCCAAACTTCATCTTTCTGCCCATAGCGGTGAATTCGTCCCATTCGTTGTTCCAACCGGTTTGGGTTCCAGGGGATATCCCAGTTGATTAAAAAGCGACAGTATTGTAGATTGATTCCCTCACCGGCCGCATCGGTTGCGATCATAATTTTTGACCGAGTGCGGAATTCCCTTTGGGCTTGTTTACGCATTTCCACGTCCATACCACCGTGAATAATGGTTACATGGTACCCCATGCGAGTTAATCGGTCAGTAAGATTATCTAAAGTATCTTTGTGTTCTGTGAAGATGACTAACTTTTCATCCTCCCGTCGAATCACATCTGAATCATCTAATACTTCTAGTAGCTCTGAAAATTTCGCCTCTGGATGATTGCGTAGAGACTCAGCAAGTCGGAGTAAGCCTGCAACTTCTTCCCTTTCCTTTTCGACTTCCGCCGGATCATCACTCAAGACCTGGCGGAAGATTCTTTTATCAACATCTTCCCTCTGGGTTTCATCCAGATCTTCGTATTCTGCAAGATCTTCCGGTAAGTCATTATCACGCTGATTAAGTAAACGCTTTCGCTCTGCAAGGTTATGCGATGTGTCACGGAGAATCTTCAAGACTTCATCAAGGGCTTTTAAGCGGTTCTGTAGTGTACGCGTAATGGCATAGATACTACTTGCCAGCCGCCGCTGCATCACCATAAGTGTCAGTTCAACCTGGCGATTCCGTTTCGATTTCGCTTCTTTTCGTCGCGAGCGAACATATTTTGTTACGGCATTATATAGTTCTAGTTCTTCTGCAGTTAGTTCATAACCGACAGTTTTTGTATGGCGCGGCTTAAATAGTTGCTGGTTATCCCAATCAACCATTTCTTCCTTCAATCGACGTAAAAAGAAACGGTTGCGAGCATTGGTGATTGCTTGTTCGTCCTGGCTATCTGCTGCGGACAATGTTGCCACCGCATCATGGATACGCTTTGTTACAAGTTCGTCTTTCTGAAATAAATCCTCATCAAGAAGCATTAACAGACGACGAAAAGTATCTCTTCGTCCGCGGTGGGGAGTTGCTGTCAAGAAAAGCAGGTGGTCAGTATGGGGCGAGAGTTCTTCTGCGACGTGATACCTCGCGCTCCGATCCACCTTAGATCCATATTCGTAAGCAGACAACTTATGTGCCTCATCAAATACCACCATATCCCATTGCGTTTCTCGGGCAGCATTCAAGCAACCTTCGTGACGGGAAATGAAATCTATTGATGTAATGAAGTAACCTTCTTCCGATCTCGCAAACTGACCAGGTTCGGCCTCAAAAGATGCGCGATTGATTAGCCGGAAAAACAATCCGAATTTATCCTGCATTTCATCTTGCCATTGGCGGGTCAATCCGCCAGGTGTGATGATCAAAACCTTGCTTAGCACACCGCGAAATAGGAGCTCCTTAATAAGTAAACCGGTCATGATGGTTTTACCGGCGCCCGTATCGTCAGCTAGGAGGAAACGAATTCGAGGAAGCGGCAAGAGGTAACGGTAAACTGCTTCAACCTGATGGGGGAGTACGTCCACGACACTCGAGTTTACTGCAAACAAGGGGTCAAATTGATAAGCGATCCGAATGCGCT
>DAOUFM010000028.1:0-1703 GCA_034429975.1 Anaerolineaceae bacterium
TATTCTTTATCGAAAGGACTTAAAAATGAATCCTGTCATGATTGTCACTGATAGTAGTGCTTATCTGCCTCCCAATTTGGTCGCCGCTCAACCGATTCGCGTCATCCCGCTCGCGTTGAACTGGGATAGGCAGACCTATCGAGATGGCGTTGATATCCAGGCAACCGAATTCTATAACCGCCTGTTGAAATCCTCCAGCCTGCCGAGCACGAGCCAGATCCCACCGGGCGATTTTGAAAACATCATCAAAGAACTTCTGGCTGCAGATTATGATGTGCTACTGCTGCCAATCTCCAGCGGCATCTCCGGTTCCTACCAATCAGCCGCCTCCGTGGTAAACAATTTTCCACCTGGCCGTGTAGTTTTGCTGGACACGAAACTGGTATCCATGGCTTTGAGTTTTCAGGTGCTGGCGGCGGCACGCGCGGCAGCGGCAGGGGCGAATCTAACGGAATGTAGGCAAGTTGCACAGAAAGCATACAGTCAAATTGGCGTTTACTTCACAGTCGATACACTCAAGTATCTTGCTGCCGGCGGGAGAATCAACAGCGCAAAACGGCTGTTGGGCGCAGCCTTGAATATAAAACCTATTCTAGAGATCCGAGACGGCAAAATCGAACTTGTCGATAGCATCAGAACACGAAAAAAAGCGATCGATAGGATGCTCCAGTTGGTAGAAGATGGAATTGGAGGACGCGCCCCTGTGCGCATTTCGGTTTTCCACGCCCTGGCGAATGTAACTGCCGAAGAATTAATTGGAATCGCGCAGGCGCGATTTTCACCAATCGAATGCATTCTGTCAGAGATCAGCCCGGTGGTCGGTTCACACGTCGGGCCGGGTACGGTCGCTATCGCATACCAGGTTGGTGTATAAGGAAACAGTCAAACTTGATGATTAAAAATCTAGTGGACCGAAGAAAGCACAGTTACCGATATCGGTCATTTTATGACAGTATTCACCGGAGACGATCTTTCTCTGTATATCGATGACTAGAGACCTAATCCTTTCCGATCTCCTGGTGCAGTCGTTCTTATCAGTGACTTGAAGAGATTCAACACTTGCCCGAATGAACGCTATTTTTCCTCCCCTGGTAAGGAGTGCCTTTCATCAAGAAAGGCACTCCATTTTTTTATTAGACTTGACAGAATGCTCCAAGGTTTTATAATCGCATAACCATATGCTTATACAATATTTATGAGGAACACATGTTTGCTGTTACTGCAAAGACCGCCTTATCTGCCAAGGCAAAATTATATCGCGGATTTGGAGATCCCTCCCGCCTCTCCATTCTGGAAGTTCTGCTAAATGGCCCCAAGAAAGTCAATGAAATCGTCCAGGAAACGGCATTAAGCCAACCGAACGTCTCCGGACACCTGAGCTGTCTGCGCGATTGTGGTCTGGTCAGTACCCAGCAGCAAGGCACGTATGTGATTTATCAGTTGAGCGACCCGCGCGTCAATGAAATCCTAAACCTGACCAGCAGCCTACTGGCCGATGTCGCTCGGGGAGTGTATGAATGCACCCGTTACGATTGCAGTGATGAACTAATGGTAAATTTGCCAAAGGAGTGATTTTAATGAAAATGGTAATGTCAATGAAACCAGGCTGGTTTTGGTGATTTTAGTTGGGCATCCTATGTCAAGAATGTTTTCCCTGCTACATTACAATGCCAGATCATCTCGAATACCTTAATAACGGTAAG
>DAOUFM010000029.1:0-33897 GCA_034429975.1 Anaerolineaceae bacterium
TTTCACCTTCGCTCAGATAGCGGGAGACGCTCTCCAGGTCTTTTGCAGCGGCTTCCACGGCTGTCTGATCCGCTTCTCTGCTGATGGTGACCGTACCACGCAATTTACCATTCACCTGCACGGAAATTTCGACGCTGTCTTCCTTAATAAGGGTCGGATCAACTTCTGGCCAGTCACTGGCATGTACACTGCCCTTACCACCCAGCTTTGTCCAAACTTCGGCGGCAAAGAAAGGTGCCAGCGGTGCAATCGCCTGCACCAGGATGCGCAAGTCACGCGGGTTGACCGGGCCGCCCTGTTCGTAGATGCCGTTCAACGTTTCCATCAGCTTGGCAACCGCCGTGTTGAATTTGAAACTGGCATAATCATGCCGGCATTTGTCCACTGCCTTGTGAATCAAAGCTTTGACCACTCGTGGCGTCTCTGCCTGGGTATTCTTCTGTTCTTCCACCAGACGTTCAAAACGATCCAAGAAGCGTTTGGTGCCCTGCAGCGCGCGCTCATTCCAGGCCATGGTGGCATCAAAAGGGCCGATGAACATCATATAGCAGCGGGCTGCATCTACGCTATATTGGTGGATGATATCTTCCGGCACAATTACATTCCCGCGACTTTTGCTCATGCGCTGGTTGTCTGGCCCCAGGATGACCCCATGGGACATACGCCGGTAATAAGGCTCCGGGATTTCTGCCGGAACGGCCCCAATGTCATGCAGGAACTGATAGATAAAACGGGAATACAATAGATGCAGGGTGTTATGCTCATCCCCGCCAATATACAGATCCACTGGCATCCAATAGCGCAGTTTCTCAATATCGCCTAGCGCCTGTTCGTTATGCGGATCAATATACCGCAGGAAATACCAATCCGAACCAGCCCAGTTGGGCATGGTATCTGTCTCACGTTTGGCCGGTTTGCCGCACTTTGGGCAGGTTGTATTCACAAATTCAGAAATATTGGCCAAAGGCGATTCGCCGGTATCCGTCGGTTCGTACTTCTCCACCTCGGGCAGCACCACTGGTAAATCCTCAAATTTCACCGGCACCCAGCCGTCATCTTCACAATAAACCATCGGGATCGGTTCGCCCCAATAGTGCTGGCGGCTGAAGATCCAATCTCGCAAGTGATAGGAGACTGTCGCTTCACCCAAGTTACGTTCTCGCAACCACTGCAAGGCAGCCGGGATGGCGTCCGTCACTGTCAGCCCGTTGATTGGGCCGGAATTGATCATAATAGCGTCTTTCTCAGCATAGGCCCCTTTGCTGAAATCCCAACCCCCTTTCGGTTCTGCAATAGGCAAGATCTCCAATCCAAATTTTGTAGCAAAATCCCAGTCACGCTGGTCACCAGAAGGAACCGACATGATTGCGCCGGTACCATAACTCAGCAGGACAAAATCGGAGATCCACACCGGCACTTCTTTGCCATTCGCCGGGTTGACCGCCATCAGGCCACTGAAGACACCGGTTTTCTCGCGGCTCTCTTCCTGACGCTCCAGATCAGATTTTCCCAGCGTTGCAGCTACATACGCTTTCACACCCGGTTGATCCTGACAATATTTTTCCACAAAGGGGTGTTCTGGTGCGAGTACCATAAACGTACAGCCCCATAACGTATCCGGCCGGGTGGTGAAAACTTCCAGCTTTTCGTCTTTGCCCACCAGATTAAATTGAACCCGTGCGCCTTCTGAGCGTCCAATCCAGTTAACCTGAGAAGCTTTGACCTTTTCAATAAAATCCGTTTCTTCCAGACCATCAATCAGGCGATCCGCATACTCGGTAATGCGCACCACCCATTGACTGATGCGCCGGCGGGTCGTGGGAGTACCGCACCGTTCACAATTTCCGTTAATTACTTCTTCGTTGGCCAGCCCAATTTTGCAGCTAGGGCACCAGTTGATAGGCATTTCCTGTTTATATGCCAATCCTTTTTCAAAAAGTTGGATGAAGATCCATTGGGTCCATTTGTAGTATTGTGGGTCAGTGGTGTCTACCACGCGTTCATAATCAAAAGAAAAACCTAATTCTTCCATCTGCCGCCGAAAATTTGCGGTGTTTTCTGCAGTTACATCCTGAGGTTTTCGTCCAGTTTTAACCGCATAATTAGCAGTGGGCAGCCCAAAAGCATCCCAGCCGATGGGGAAAAGCACATTTTTACCCTGCATGCGTTCGAAGCGGGCATAAACATCCGCTCCGGTAAAGGTAAAAGCGTGGCCGATATGTAATCCTGACCCGGATGGGTATGGAAATTCGACCAGAATATATTTTTTCTCGCGCTTATCAAAATCTATAGCATGCCTGTAGGTCATTTTGAGCTCCTCCTGTAATATCCTCCAATTTTACTATCAAAGCGTAAAGTTGGAGAGGGCAAGGCTGGTGACAGGCGTCCGAAAAGAGCGTTGGAACAGCAGGAAGCTTATATCAGACTGGGAATTAAAATAATGAGTGCCACCAATAAAATAGTAACGATCATTAGTATCTCCAGGTAATTGATGCGTTCGTACTCGGCTACATGTTCTTTAGGGTTGACAGGGTTATATCGCACTTCGATGTCGGAACCCAGATTATTCACCATTTCTTCTGCTTTTTGTAAGGAATAGCTGCGGGATGTACGGGTTTTATTTTCGTAGCGCTGTCCCATAACTTTATAGCGGTATTTGATCTCCGGAAAAAAGATATTACCTGAACGCATGCTGGTAGTTTTGCCAACCTTTTTGGAAACTACTTGTGCAGTAATCGTAAGCCAATTCTGACTTTGAGATTTGTTGCGAATTTGTTGAATAAATTTCCATAATCTATAAAGAGCGAACAGGATGAGTACAATCGAGATCAGAATCTTTATAAGTGAAAATTCCATTTCTTCCTCCGGCCAATCAATAAGACAGCGCTAAAAAGCGAGGTGCCCAATCTAATTATAGCGATTTATTCCCTTGACCTTATATCTTTTTGTTTCCTTTATTGTTTTAATCTCGAAAATTCATATAATCTGTTAAATCACTTGAGGAGAGATGCCATGAATTACGTTTATTTGTCGCCCCATTTTCCAACTAATTATTACCCTTTCGTGATCCATTTGCGTGAAGCGGGAGCAAACGTTTTGGGAATTGGCGATATGCCATTTGACCAGCTTTCTGATCCATTAAAACAATACCTGACCGAGTATTATCGTGTTTCGGATATGCATAACCAGGACGAGCTAATCCGCGCGATGGGTTATTTCACCCACCGCTATGGTAAACTCGATCGCTTCGAGTCGCATAATGAGTACTGGCTTGAGACGGAAGCGCAGATGCGCACCGAATTCAACATCCCTGGCCCCAAAACTTCGGATATAGCCTGGGTCAAACAAAAATCACTGATGAAAGAAATATATATGAACGCCGATATACCGGTAGCCCGTGGACGCCTGATCGACGATTATAACGATGCACTCGATTTCTTTGCAGAGGTAGGCACACCGGTTGTCGCCAAACCGGATAAAGGTGTCGGAGCCATGGCCACTTACAAGATCCACGACGAAGAAGAGTTACAGCATTTCTTCGCCAGCAAACCATCTGTTCCTTATCTCTTCGAAGAGTTTATTCAGGGACAGGTGATTTCATTCGATGGGCTGGCGGATCAAAATGGGGAAGTGGTCTTTTACACCGTGGACGTCTTCCGTCAGGGTGTAATGGAAACCGTTAACCACGACCTGGACTTTTTCTATTATTCCTTACGCGATATCCCGGAAGATATCCAGGAAGTAGGTCTACGCACGGTAGAAGCCTTCAATATTCAGGCACGTTTCTTCCATCTCGAGTACTTTCACACAGCCGATGGCGGTCTGGTAGCCCTGGAAGTCAATATGCGCCCGCCCGGCGGTTTGACCACCGATATGTTCAACTATGCCAACGATATTGATATTTACGCAGAATATGCCAACATAATCATGAACAATCGCTTTGATGCCCGTGTCACCCGCCCTTATCATTGCGGTTACATTGGTCGCAAACACCACATTGCTTATGCCTTATCCCACGAAGAAGTCGTTAATCGCTTCAGCAGTATTCTGATGCATCACCAGCCTATTAGCCCGGCTTTACGCAATGCCATTGGAGACTATGGCTATATTGTTATTTCACCTGAATTGAAAGATGTTTTTTCAGCCGAAAAAGAAATTTTGGCAGTTCAGAAAGGGACAGGAAAATGAAAATCGAATACCATCAATGGTGGAGCCCCAGTCTGAATCAGAATATGGAGTTGAAAGTTTATGGACACGCCGGCATCCCTTTACTGGTTTTTCCGGCACAAAGTGGCCGTTTCTTTGATTTTGAGAACTTCGGGATGATCCACGCTATTCATCCTTTTATTGACAATGGCCGCATCAAAGTCTTCACAGTCGATTCAGTTGACAGTCAATCCTGGGCAAACTGGGGAGCTTCCCCTGGCGACCGGGCTGTTCGCCATGAAGCCTATGACCATTACATCATCCACGAGGTCGCCCCGTTCATCCATTCGCATGGGGATGGTTTTGACGGTAAGTTTATAACCACCGGCGCCAGCATGGGCGCTTATCATAGCTGCAATTTCTTCTTCCGACACCCGGACATCTTCAATGGTATGATTGCACTCAGCGGGCTTTACCAGCTTTCTATGTTTATTGGCGATTATATGGATCAACTCGTTTACTTTAACACCCCGCTGGCTTACCTGCCAAATCTGACTGATGATTGGTATCTCTCCCAATTTCGACAAAGCAGGATTATCGTCTCAGTTGGACAGGGAGCTTGGGAGGATGAGATGCTGGCAGACACCCGCAAATTAGACCAGATCCTACGAGGAAAAGGGATCCCAGCCTGGATCGATTATTGGGGTCAGGATGTCAATCACGACTGGCCCTGGTGGCAAAAACAATTGCCTTATTTTCTGGACAATATCTTCCAGTGGGCTTAAGATTTCCGACTTAAATCCCAGCGATATCGCGCATCATCTGATTGACAAAAGCATCCTGCGCTGCAATGCGCTGGGCAGCCCGTTTGCGCGAAATTGGGAAGTAGAACAGATCAACCAGTTCTTTGCGCCGTGCCAGTTCATCGCGCGCCATGCGAACAATCTCACCATAGCTCATGATGTGTTCCGGATAAGCCGGCATTACCGCCACCATGTTGGTATAAGACAGCGGACCTAGCTTGGTGAGCTTATCTGCATCCCATAACACGCGCGCTTCATGATCTTCCTCAGGCAGGGATTGGGGTTCGCTCGAATGCATGGCGACCACATATGCCACATGATTCACTTTTTCCGGTGGGAAGCCAGTCTCAGCCAAATTTTCACGCGTCCAGTTGGCAGCCAGTAAAGCATGACGATCAGGTTTGGCCAGTTGTGGTTGGAAGCGATCATGCAGCCAGACGGCTGCAATCACAACGTCCTCATCCCCACCCACCTGCTGCAATAACCAGCGGGCATCACGTTCAACCTGCCGGACATGTTCCAAACGATAATTGAAATAAGGCTTGCCTTTTGGCGTCGGCCAGATTTCACAAGCAACCTGACCGGTAATTTTTTCTAAATCTTTTCGAATATGCAGTAACCACTCAGGGGTTTCCATCCATTCCTCCTTGCAATGTTACGCCTGGTGGCTAATTGTACCAAGAATTATTAGGTTTGTGGTCAAGAATTATATTTTGATGAGGTTGTTGTAAGTAAAGGACAAATAATGTACAGGTTTAGTCCTGATACTTTACTTTATGCTGGTTAAGCCGCTCATTGAATTCTAGCCAAAATTGTTCATAGGCCTGATGTTCCTGCTCATCAAAGAATTTCTTCTGCTCTTCTTTAAAAAATTCCTTCACCTGTTGGGCGAAATTCAGAACCTGAACTTCATATTCCATAAAAGGAAGAGCTACTTCTAAACCCGGGAAGGAACGCGGGTGCAGTTCATCCGGAGAATCCCAGCGCTGGAAATCCTTTAAAATCACCTGCTCTTCCTGGTGGATAACCGACCAATTCACACCGATGGAGCAGCCCATCATCAAGACTGTGCCACAACCATGCAGGATCAACTTCTCCGCCAGGGATTGCTGCGGCGTATGATCATGGTCAAGGGTGCGTAGCAATGCCAATGCGCTCTCACTGACCCCATAAAACTCCCGCCCATCCAGAATTACCTCACCATGTACTTCCAACCACAGACGACCCAGCGACCATAAATCAAACTCGGGTGGTCCCATCTCACTCCATGTCTGTTCGATGATCTTCAAATGAAATGTTTGTGAAGTTTCAGCATCCATCTCTTCATTAAATCATAGATGTCCAAAAGGACAAACTCATTCGAGCATCCGATCTTTCGAGAAATATATCATTTCCGCGGTAACAGCAAAAAGACCGCCACAGCCATCACCAACAATCCAGCTGCACGCTGGAAGGAAATGGGGATAGGTACATTCCCAGATAATCCCGTTGCATCCACCACCAGAGAAACCAATAATTGCCCAAAAATCATCGCCGCCGTACCGGCTGTCACCCCGATTGATCTCAAGGAGAAAGAAACTCCAATCACAATTAAAACCCCCGTTAGAACTGCAGTTAATGCTCCCACCAATAAAAAGTTTTTCATGCGTCCTCCAGGTCGACTGCGAATTGGATAAATTGTAGAGGCCTCCTTGATTCACGTCAAGGATTTTTTATATTGAACATTACTTCCCACTTTTTCAGGAAAAAGATACAATCAAGATCAGCCATACTCTGGAGAAATGATCATGCCGATTGAAACCATCCGCTGGGAGAATTTCCCTTCACAATTTATCCGTCCTCATACGATCGAAATCTGGTTACCGCCCGGCTACCAGCAGAATCCATCCACCCGTTTCCCCGTGCTCTACATGCACGACGGCCAGAACTTGTTCTACAAGCGCGATGCCTATTCCAGAGTGACCTGGGGGGTTGTGCCCGCCTTAATGAAGCTGGTGAGGGATGGAAAAGCCCGGGAAGCGATCATTGTCGGCATCTGGACGAACGACCACCGTTTACAGGAATTAATGCCCGAAAAGCCGTTCAGCGAATCAGCCCGTGGGCAGGCAATTTATCAAAAGCATCAGGATAAGATTGGCATAATTGAATCCGATAATTACCTGAAAATGCTAGTGGAGGAGGTAAAGCCGGCTGTTGACCAGCACTATCGCACCTTAACCGGCCCTGAAAATACTTTCGTAATGGGATCCAGCATGGGTGGTTTGATCTCCCTGTACGCCATTTGCGAATATCCGCAGGTATTTGGCGGTGCAGGTTGCCTCTCCACTCATTGGCCATTCTTTAAACAATTGATCGTCACCTATCTTAAAAATCATCTCCCTGAGCCGGCTACTCACAAATTCTATTTTGATTTTGGCACCGTTGGACTGGATGCCGAATATGAACCCTACCAGATCAAGATCGATCAGGTTTTGCGGAAGGGAGGTTATCAAGCTGGCGTCAATTGGATCACCCGCAAATTTGACGGTGCAGAACATCACGAATCTTACTGGCGGAAACGCGTCCACATTCCTTTAAAATTATTCCTGGGGAAAGAAAAATAATCCAATCCTGATCATGTTTATCTAAATATTGGAACTTTTCACTGGTTGCTTTCGTCATATAAGCATAGAAATAATTTATAGGTTGAAAGGAAATAAATAACCATGAATAAAAGTAGTATCTTAAAAAAAGTTGTTGTGATCTTGTTTGTCTCTGTTCTGGCCCTGGCCGCCTGCCAGCCGAAGGGGGCTTCTCCGGAAGGGGTTATCTGGAAGCTGGATGAGTTAAATGGAAATATTCTGCTCCCTAATACAAACATCGTCCTAAACTTCGATGGCAATCGTCTCTCGGGCAACGATGGCTGTAATTCCTTCGGCGGCTCATACACCCTCAAGGGCAACAACCTCACCATCGGTGAAGATCTGATGAGCACCATGATGGCCTGCGACGAAAGTATCATGCAACAGGCTGGTAATTTCACCAACGCCTTAATGAACACCAAGAAATATAAAGTTGTGAATGATCGTCTGCAACTATTAGATAAAGAAGGAAAAGTGATGGCAGTTTTTAGTGTACAAAGCCAGGAATTAGCCGGCACCAGTTGGAATGTAACCTCCATCTACAGTGAAGCCAATGATGCAATTGTCTCTAACCAGGATAGTGAAGAAGCCAAACAGACCATCTCCTTTGATACTGAAGGGAAGATCAATGGCAACGCCGGATGCAACACCTTCATGGGCACTTATAATGTCAAAGATGGCAAACTCAGCTTCGGTGAAACCGCAACCACCCGCATGATGTGCGCTGAAGAAACCATGAAAGCCGAAAGTGACTTCCTCGCCGCCCTGAATAATGCCGCCAGTTATCGCATCACCGGCAACAGCCTGCAAATCTTAGCAGAAAATGGCAACACCCTGATGACCCTTATTCAAGCGCAATAATCTTACCCTTCATTCGTAAAAGAGGCGTTCAAATTGAACGCCTTTTTTCGTAGGGGCAGCGTCCCCAGACCTGCCCTATTTGCGTCCCCAGACCTGCCCCGCCGTCGGGGAAATGAACCATCCACAAACCCGGAATTTAAACAAAAATTTCGATCACACCCATCCTGTCAATCCTGTCGACCAATTCCGATTTGCATCAATTTATGCCAGCAAGAATAGAATGCAAACAATATACACGATAATCCTGTCAATCCCAGTTCAGATTTTATGCTGCCCACCACCAACCACCAGCAAATCCCACCCCAGTTCAGATTTTTTGCTGCCCGCCACCAGCAACCAATTAATCCCAACCCTAATCAGACATTCTTTAAACCACTCAGCAACTTAATAACTTAATAACTCAACAACTCAATAACTTAATAACTTAATCACCCAACAACTAGATATTTGATCAATTTTGTCTGATTTGTTATACTTTCCAGCAACAACAATCCCACCAGCCCTAATACGGAGGTCGCATGAAACATCGCAACAAAATAACCGGCATCTTCAGCCTGCTTCTCAGCGTTTCTCTTGCGTGCAGTTTCTCCGATTTTACCAAACTACCGGTTACCAACTCCACTCCAACTCCGGATACGACAACCATTAACACTCCGGCAGTTAAGACTCCAGCAGCCTCCAGTTCTGGACGCACGCGCTTCGTTCCAACCACCGACCCCAGCCTGCTGCCCACTTCTGAGCCGGAATACACCTCATCAATTGAATCCAATGGTGAAGGAGATTTGGATATGACTGATTCCCTCTATATCCAGAATGGACGTAACTTGCTCACTTTCTTTTTGTTGGAAAATACCTATGAAGATGGTGTTGATCAAATTGAATATACCGTCACCGCCTCGGATGAAATGGGTAACGAGATCAAGACTGACACTGGAATTATTGATTACATTGCACCCGGAGAACATGCCGGGGTTGTCAGCCAGATGTTTCTACCGGAAGGTCAGAAAGTGGGTGGGGTTTACATCGATTGGACATACTATACCTTCGCCACACCACCTGTAAAACTGCCCTTCACTTTCATCAATCCAAGATATTTTTCCGAAACTAACTGGGACCGTATGACCGTGCTGATGAACAACATGTCAACCTATGCCTATACATATGTACAGGTGGATATGATCGCTCTTGATGCCAATGGAAATTTAACCGGCGGTGGGAGAACGACGTTGAATTTTGTCCCCGGGTTAGGTGAAGTTGGGCTAAGTTTTAACGGCCTCCTTTCCGATGAACCGGTTACCTATGAAGTATTCCCCCAGTTGACCATCATATCCAGTAAAGTGGACGACAGCAAGCTATCCAGCGAGATGCCGGTATTGCAAGCTGGCTTCAACTTTGATGACACTAAACTGGGAGGTGGCTTCCTGATAGAAAATAATACCCAGGATGTCATCAGGGGCGCAGAATACAATCTTTCGATTTTCGATAAAGATGACACCGTAGTGCAGGTTGCCAGTGGGATCCTCCCCCTGCTCTGGCCAGGGCAGATAATGGCAATTTCTCCCGGCACCTTGAACTTGCCGCAAGGCACCAGTGATCTGACGTATACACTCAACCTGCTTTCTGGGCAACCTTTCGATCAGGAGTTTACACAGAACCCTTTGATCGCAAAGGATCCCGTTTACGACGAAAATTATTCTTCGCCGAAGGTGAACTTCAGCATTCTCAATACATCTGCGACGGACATTAAGAACCCTTTCACTACCGTACTTTTGTTCAATGAGGAAGGCAATATCGTCGGAGGTGGCTTCGGTTATCCTGGTCTGGTTCCGGCGAATGGTTCACTGAGTTTTGACGTCTATGTCACTTACACGTCTGTGAATCCCCCAGCGCGCGTGGAAGCCTACGTCAGCCCGTCCAGCTATTAGGGGTTAGCGGATGGCGTAAAGCTCAACACTGAAAGCCAACCGCCTTTAGCTTTTGACTTTTAGCTTTTAACTTTTTTACTTTTAGCTTTCATATTTTTACCATCCGATACTCATCCAGGCTCCCCAACACTGCCGCATAATCCAGCTTTAACTGCTCATAGATCGCAGCGATGTCCTGGCGATTGCTGCTCCCTTCACCCAGAGAACCCTCCACGATCCAGTTGTACAGATCCAGACTATTGGTACCAAAGTCCTCGACTGCTTTTCTCAAGTCTACATCGCCCAGCATAATAGCGATTGGCATCAGGCTGATGTTGTTAAGATAGCCCGAAATCAGATCATCCAACCGCTCCTCCGGGATGCCTTCTTTGGCGTAATGCGGATATCGCAGAAAGATGGTGTTTGCCCACTCCATGATGTTGGCGGCTTCCTGTTCGATGCGTTCCAGACGGCGATTGGTGACATCCAGCTTGCGTTGGCGGTCCACATCCTCCGTAGCCCAGCGATGCTTCTTGTTGCTCTGATAATTCTGGAAAATGAAGGTCGCCACGGTCACCAGAAAAGATGCCAGGAAGCCGATCCCACCACCGATAATTAGATTTAAGGTTTCTTTGTCCATTGTTTCCTCGAAAACTGTTGGTTGGGTTAATTATATTGGATATGTTGAGGAGACGATATTCGACGTAATAACCAGTTATTCTATTCTAAATTAATAAGAAAATCCTAATATTCTATCCGAACATTTTCCCAAAGGATAAATCTTTCATTTTGGTATCGTTCTTGCCAGGTATTACTTCGTTTTATTTGCTGATTGATCTCGGAATCTGGGTAAAGAGTGATTAACAAATCAGGTAAAACAGGAAATTGGTTCATTAATGTTTCAATACAACTAAAAGAACCTATATCTTTGCAATGAACTATTTCGAGAACCCAACTTAATTGTTGATCGTAAGTACCTTTCCATTCTCCTCCCCAACTGGCTGCCACAGGATTTCGCTCCAACAAATAGGGAAACCATTCTGCCTCTTCTGGTTGTGCTATCAATAGATATGATGACTGGTTTGACGTATTTTCTTTAACAAATTCTGCTAAATCATAAGAAGTAGAGCCGATTACCGGTTTAATCAAAGTCGTTATATTCTGCCATCCGTTTTGATAAAAGATAATAAAAATTGTTAACAAGAACAATCGGGAGAGCCATACTTTTTTAGTATTTTCTCTCTGAAAAAATGAACAATACAATGTAGAAATGACCAAACCAATCAGAATAGCTCCCGAAGCAATTAGATAGCGATCATTTTCAGATGTGAATACTAAGAGAAACACAAACCACAATGAAAGATACGCCTTCTTTCCATAAAAAGCTTGAACCAATCCCAGGATTAATATTCCCCAAATAAATTTTGCTGAAAAAATAGGACGTAATGAATCTTCAAACCAAGGGAGAAATCGATTTAGATCCTGAAATAAATGCAGGAAGTTGTTGTTCCCATGTGATTGAAATGCACCCAGAAAAACAATTAAACCATACCGTTTAAGGATGATTAAAACCCACGGGCTGATGAAACTGATTCCAATAATTCCGATTAGAAAAAAATTAATCCAAACTCTCTTTGAGAATAAATGGGTTAACAAATAAGCCACCATAAAGAACAAGATAAATGGAACGTATCCAAAATGAGTTAGAAAAGTTAACCCAACGAATAAACCGGAAAGCACAATAAACTGTTTTTTTGATTTAGGTTTCAGGGATAAGATAAAAAAATAAATGGCTAAGAGCGCAAGTAGAAATGCCAATCCGCGAACGATTCCTCCGGAAGTGGCCTGTAAATTGAAAATGCGCTGCGAGCCAGCGATTACTATAGCAGCAATCAAAGCGGCGCTTCTGGATTTCGTTATTTCATAAGTTAGCAATGCAATTGGGATGAGCGACAGCCACATAAAAAATGGTGGGGCAAATTTTAAATAAATAAATAATGGTACCTGCAATATGTGTGTGAAGAAGGCCGTTATGTAAAATCCAAAGGGTGGATAGGTAAAAGGCATACCACCTGGCCCATAATAAGGTACCCATTCAGGCAAGCGAAAACCATTTTCTGCAATCAAGTCAGACATTAATACATATAACCCTGAAAAGCCTGTAGGATAAGCATAGTGAAGAGCGTTATAAAAAAGAAGTGGGGTTGAAATGATTAATAGTAAGGCTACAAACCAATAGTCAGAAGATATTTTGTCTACAACCTTAAGCAAGCCTTGATTTATATTTGAAATTAACGCCTTTGTTGTCTTAAAGTTTTCCTTGAAGGTTGTCAATGGATTTACCTTTAAATAATAAATAATATAAAAGATATATCCGCAAACAATCAATAAAAACATCAGAATAATTGGACGAATTCTTGCCATCACAAAACGATTCAGAAGAATATTAGAGAATGAAAACAGGAAAACAACCAGTAAAACAATAAAAATTAGATAAGAAACCATTCCTCCTGTTTTTGAAGGGGTTTCCAGCAATTTATAAATAGCTTTAGGAGCTTTTTTTCTTGAAATAGTGAAAGAGAACAAGAACGTCAATCCGAGAATCAAACCCACAAACCCAATCAATATTAAGCGATTTCTAGAAAAACCTAAGAGGATTTGATTTTCTTTTTCGGATGGATTAGCGATTAATAAAAACAAGGATAGAAATTCACAGGTAATCAGATAAATAAATAATAAATTGAGTGGGTTGGGAGATTTTAAATGAGATTTGAAATTACTTTTCATGCTGGTTTACCTAAATCATCGTAGGGGCGATCAGCCGATCGCCCTTACGACGATCGCCCCGATGTCAAATATTCCTCGAAACGCTCTAACGCTGCGGGATAGGCGGCGCGACCAAACCCCATGCGCAGGTACTGGTCGCTGGCGCCCAGGGTGATCCCTGGTTGTATGAGAACACCGGCTTTCTCAGCCAATTCCGCCGCAAATTGTGACACCGAGGGGACATTCATGCCCACCAGCGCAACCGAGCCACCCATGGGGCGACGCCAGGTGAACAGCCCCGGCCAGCGCTGGAAGAATTCCTCCGCCAGTGTCAGGTTCTGCTCAATTTGGCGGATGCTGCGTTGTACCAACTGTTCGCGCACCTGCAAGGCAGCCATCGCCAAAAATTCGGAAGGCGCCGGTGGGCAAATGCTGGTGTAGAATTTCCAGTTAACCAACTCCTGCCGCTGCTCCTCATCACGCACCACCAGCCAGCCAGTACGCAAACCCGGCAATCCATACGTCTTGGACAATCCGGAGAGCACAATCGCCCGTGAGCTAACGTCCACCATCGAAGGAATTGGCGTTGAGCCCGAATGCACCAGACCGAAATACATCTCGTCGCAGAACAAGATGAGTTGGTGCAGTTCTGCGATATGTGCCAGCTCTTGCATCTGCTCCAGCGATGGCAGGTAGCCAGTGGGATTGTGCGGGAAGTTGACAACCAGCAGCCGCGTGCGTGGCGAGATCAAACCTGGCAGACGCGTGAAATCCAGCTCCCAGCGCCCCTCCTGCGGTGTGAACTCCCAGCGCTTCACATTCTCCACCCCCTGGACATGCTCAAAGGTGTTGATCAGCGAATCATATGCCGGCGCCAGCACGATCACCTCCTCCCCCGGGTTGAGCAACGCGCGCGCCAGCAGGTAGATACCCTCCACCGGCGTCCCCAGTTCAATCACATCCTCCGGCGATACGGTGACATAAGTGCCCGCAATCAGCTCCCGCAGGCGTGGATTGCCCAGCGACTCGGTATATCCCAGTGCCAGCTTTCCGAAATCCTGCAGGGGGATATCCGCCAGCCTGAGCAGCTCTTCCACGGTCAGGGTCTCGCAATCGGAGGCACACAACTGGTAGGGAGTGGTAAATTCGTAGCGGGCGTAGAAATGTTCGGTTAAGAAGGGAGTGATTTTCATCAGATTTTGATCCTTTCTAGCTGCGATGAGGTTAACTATAACGCAAATTGCGAATCGCTATCAGTCAATGGCTTTTAGCGATTCGCTCAATGGTCAAAGCGGTTTGCACAACTAAGTATGGCGATGCAGTAGTTAAGCCATGATTTTTAGTCAACATTTTCTAGAGTTTCTCTTTTTCATCTTTCATCTCTCTTTGTAGATCCCCTGAAAAGGCACTCCAACATCATCATCTCCGGTTAGGAAAACATCTCTTTAACTATTTTGCTGATCATTCGTTTTTGCGGGGGCATGATATCTGGCAGTTGATCGGTATTGAAGAATTTTACGGAATAGACCTCATCACTGGAGGAAAACTCCCCATCCACAATCTCACACAAAAAGATCAAATCCACACGCGGCCAATCATTATCGCCATCCACCAACAAGGGACGCAACACTTTTACCGTCAAGCCGGTCTCCTCCAGGATTTCCCTTTGTAGAGCCTGCATGGGCAATTCGCCATGTTTTAACCATCCACCGGGTAGTCCCCAGGGGTATTTATGGCGATAAGTATGCTTAAATAATAAGATTTGTTGCGACGTATTGAAAATCACGCCCACCACGCCCACCAGAAATTTGGGCGTGATTAACCAGATCAGCGTCCCTCGCAGCCATTCTGAATTGGGCAATATTTTCCAGATTCGTAGAAGGATTTTTTTCATGGTTATCTATTGATGATAACTCATTTAATGGTTCTTGTTTTTACAAATCCAAAGAGGATGACCAGGGTCAGCCCAACCAGGCTGATTCCCATCACCAGCATGGCGATGTTATTCTGAGAGTCATTCGAATTCGCAATTGGAATCGCGGTTGGCGTGAAAGTTGGTAAAGCGGTTGGAAAAGATGTGATGGTTGCCATTTGGGTGGCGGTTACCGGGGCTGTTGTACGGGTTGGAACTTCAGTTTTCGTAGGGGTGATATTCTTACCTGGCTCTAGGGTAGCGGTGGCGGTGGAGGGAGGTTGGATAACCAATGGCTGCCCGGCATAAATAGTCAGGGAATCGGGCGCCATTCCATTCAGACTGCGGATTTGATCAATTTTGATGTCGTAGGCAATGGCGATGCTCCATAAAGATTGGCCATAACCAACTGTGTGCGTGATGGAGCCGTCTGCTGCCGGGGTGCTTTTGATCACCAGGGCAATCAGATCCGGGGTTGGGTTGCTCGCGCCGCCGGAGGGCGGCACAACAGTGCCCGATGCTGAGGTAGGTTGGGGAACGGGTGGAAGCTCATTCCCTGCCCGCACGTTTAATGAATAATAGAGATTACCATCGCTGCCCCTGGCAATTCCGGCGCCTACCTCTCCACTGGCAAAATCGACCATCACGTGCCAATGAATGGCATCCGACCAGATTTGGTAAACAACGTAAGATGAATTCACAATCCCTTCGGTGCCGACGGCAATATTTTCCTGAATGCCAATCTGCCAGGCGACGGATCCGTCACTATGGGTATGGGTGGCATTTTGAATGGAAGCCATATAATCGGCATGTTGCTGGGCATAGCCCATCAGTCCATTGTTGATGCTGTAGGGAGCCAACCCTCGGGATGCGCGTAAGGCATTGACAGTGGCAATTAAATCATAAGCCGATTCACTTTGCGCCAGAACGTTCGAATTCTGTTGCGAGGTACAGAAAATGATAGCAAGAATAAAAATTGAAACGCTATGCGTTATTGATTTAAGCATCATTAGTTTCCAGACAGGTGGAATTATAAAACAAATGATGATCGGTAGTAGATTTCAGGTTACCCAATTTTTTTAGAGGGGCAGATGCTCTGCGATAATCAGGATGTCTCGGATGCTATATAATAAGGGTGGGACAAAGTGAATGCCCCTGCTATTTAAATCCATATAGACTGGCTGGTGAAGGATCCAGGATGAAGAAAATAATTGTAATAGCTTGCATTGTGCTCGTTTTTCTCAATGGATGTTCCGGGATTCCTGGAAAATTAAAAAAGACAGCACATAAACAAATGATCGTCTTTATGGCTCAAAATTCAAATATTACGGAAGCTAATTTGTATGACGAACCATTCATCATTGATCAACTTCAGCTCACAGAGGATCAATGGTGTTTGACCTATGAGATAGGGCACTTGTTATGGTTTTCAACCCTGTGGGAGAAACAAGAGAAACAATGGATCCAAACAGAGATTCGCCCTTATGTGGATCATTGTAACTGGGCGAGATATTAACTTGTCGCTAAGCTAACATATACCCAAACCCGCGCACCGTTACCAGAAATTTCGGTGAGGCTGGGTCTTCTTCTATTTTGCTGCGCAATGACCAGATATAACGCCTTAATACGGTTGAACCATCCTGACGATAATGCCCCCACATTTGTTTAGTTAAATCTTCTTCTGAAACAACTTTCCCTTTTTGGCGTGCCAGAATCTCAAGCAGCCTGAATTCTGTTGGGGTTAAGTTAACCAGCTTGCCATCCAGGCGCACTTCCCGGCGGTTAAGATCAATGACCAGGTCATCGACAATCAAAATATTTTCCAGGGTGCCGGTACCCCGGCGGGTGCGGTTAAGAACGGCATTAATACGCGCCAATAATTCCGCGTAACTGAATGGTTTGGTGATGTAGTCATCCACCCCTAATGTGAACCCACGTAACTTATCGGTCTCACCCGTTTTGTGTGAAACGATAATAATCGGAATGGAAGAAATTTCTCTTAAACGAGCAATCACCTCCCACCCATCCATGCCGGGCAAATCTACCTCAATAACTATCAGATGAGGGTGTTCAATAAAAGCCTTGCGCAAGCCTTCCTGACCATTGGCAGCATTGACGATCCGGTAGAGGCGCCCCAAATATTCGGATAACATATCCCGTAAGGTAGAATCATGATCGATTACCAGAATTTTACTGCTCATAGACAATACTTTTCCTCCAAAAAACCAGTGCTTGCCAGGTTCGTACAATGAACATGAAATTCTACATGCTGAGCCCGCGATGCTTAAAAAGATCCGGAAAAAGAATCAATTTCATTTATATTACCATAATTCCTGTTTTAAGCATTTAGAAACGCTTGCATAATTCAGGTGCAATCATTATGCCAGCCCGGGTTTAGATTCAGTAACAAAAAAACTTATTTAATCTATCTACCAGAGATTTTTCCTTGACTTTTGGTTATTATTTTGAGATAATATAGAACAATTATTCTATATTATGACACACGTTTTACTGATTTTTGATGAAAATTCCATGCTGACACTGGAAGAAGATCAACCTGCTCTTCTGTTGGTAGAATTAATCAATTCCGGCGGGTGGGATCCTCCCGCACCAGCAGCTAAATTTCTCTCAGATTTGAGCAGGAAATCCTTGCGAGCGGTTACTTTGGGCAACTGGGTTATCGCCAGCCTGCAGGATCCTCAGGAATTCTACCGGGTTTCTTTTCCAGCAGATGTTTTCTTCACTCCCCGCCAAAGAGAAGTGTTGGATTTACTCTCTCAGGGGCTAACCCATAAACAAATCTGCCAGAAACTTAATATCTCTCAACGCACAGTCAACCTGCACATTGCGAATTTGAAAATGAAGTTAAAAGCAGAAACCAATGCGCAATCGGTAAGTTCGGCCATTTCCATGGGGTATTACCGGCCGAAGATGCGCCGGCGCGAAGGTTAACGTGCCTGCCAAATCTGGTACAATCCTAGCCGCCCGCCCTCGCCATCCGATTCAAACCGTTCTACAATATCAAAACCCGACTCTCTGGCTAATTGTTCAAATTCTGCATCCGAAAAGAGATGCACATAACGGTAACCAACCTGCTCACGCTGTCCGGGCAATGAATAGCGCCAATCTAGAAGGGTATCGCCATCCTCCAGATCTTCCGGATGCAGCCCCACTTGCGACCAAGGCTGGATACGTGCCAGCAAACGCGGGCTGTTTTGAAATTGCCAGTTAGAATGAATGAAGAGCCCACCCCGCCAGAGAAGTTGCCGCACCTGGTGAACCAGTTGCAGGCGTCTTTCATAGGCTGGGAGGTGGTGCATTGCAGCAAAACAGAGCACCCCATCATAGGATTTCCGAGGTAAGATAGCCGGCCAATTGTTTGAGGTTAAATCGCCTGCCAAAAATTGAATATCCATGCCGGGCACCAATTCCTGGGAGATATTTTCACTGGCTTCTTTTAATAACACCGTTGAGAAATCCAGCCCGTGATAGCAGCCTGTCCGTTTTTGTTGAACCCATAGCTGGGCTAGAGCTCCTGAACCACATCCCAGATCCAGCCAATCGCCAATCTTAGGAATTTTCTCCAGCACAAGGCGGATGCCTGGTTGTACACGGCGACGGGTAGCCGCAAAAGCCTCCCCAAATGTCTGGTAAAATTGGTAATTAAGCTCAAAAAGCTGTTGGATAATGGCTGCCCGCATGGGATTATTATACCAACCCCGGCAAATGATGGCCGTTTATGGTATGTTTAGATGAATTAATGTTGGTCTGCGAGTCAATCTCTCAGCCTTAATGGAAAGCAATGGATCGATACGAAAAATGGCTGGAGCGCTATCAGGTAACTCCTGACCGCCTGGAACTAGCGCGAAAAATATTGGAAGAAGTCCGCAAAGGTCGCAAAGTTACCCAAGCGGTACAGATGCATCCGATTCCAACGGGGGGATACGTACCCAAGTCCATCCTGGTGGCGGAGTACAAACGCCAGGTAGAAGCCGGCGAAGCCCAACCTGACCCTGCCCTGGTGGAGCGCATTCGACTCAAGCCGGTTCGCAGTCTTTCAGGGGTAACCACCGTGACCGTCCTCACCAAACCCTATCCCTGCCCGGGGAAATGCATCTTCTGCCCGGATGATGTGCGCATGCCAAAAAGTTATCTGGTGGATGAACCTGGTGCAGCCCGAGCATACCAGCATAATTTTGACCCTTACTGGCAGGTCAAGTCCCGCCTGGATTCTTACGAAGCCAACGGACACCCTACCGACAAGATCGAACTCTTAATTCTGGGTGGCACTTGGAGTTCCTATCGAAAGGATTACCAGGAGAATTTTATCAAGCGCTGCTTTGATGCCATGAATGGTGTGGATAGTCAGACGCTTACAGAAGCTCACCGCATCAATGAAACCGCACCTCATCGCAATGTCGGGCTGGTTATTGAAACCCGCCCGGATGAGATCACCCCGAAGGAATTAGCCTGGCTGCGAAAACTGGGTGTGACCAAGGTGCAGATGGGAGTTCAATCACTGGATGACCGCATTCTCGAACTCAACAAACGCGGGCACACTGTGGCAGAAGCGTTACGGGCAACTGCCTTGTTGCGTGCTGCCAGTTTTAAGATCGTACTGCACTGGATGACCAATCTGATGGGCGCCAGCGTAGCATCGGATCGTGAAGATTTTGCCCGCCTCTGGGACGCTGGTTTTGCTCCGGATGAGCTCAAAATTTACCCTACCCAATTACTGGAAGGCACCGAACTTTACACCCTGTGGCAGCAGGGTGAATACGAACCCTACACCCAGGATGAATTGGTTCATTTGATCGCAGACATTAAACCGCTGGTACAACCGTACTGCCGCATTAATCGTGTAATCCGCGATATCCCCTCGCACCATGTCGTCGAAGGGAACAAACGCACCAGCCTGCGTCAGGATGTTCTGGCAGAGGTTGCTCGTCGCGGCCAAAAATGCAACTGCATTCGCTGCAATGAAGTAAAAAAACAGAAAGTGGATTTAGAATCCCTGCATCTGGAAGATTTCATCTACCAGCCGGCTTATGCTGAAGAACACTTCATTCATTATCGCACCCCGGAAGGAAAAATTGCCGGTTATCTGCGGCTCTCTTTACCCAAAGACACCGCTGAGAATCACCCTTCTCAAGATCTCAATTTTGCAGACCTGAAAGATGCAGCCATGGTACGGGAAGTGCATGTTTATGGACAATCTCTGGCGGTTGGTTCTGAAAAAGAAGGCGCTGCTCAACATATTGGCTTAGGCACGCAACTGTTGGAAGAAGCCAGCCGCGTTGCAAAGGAAAACGGATACCGAAACCTGGCGGTGATTGCCGCCATTGGCACCCGCCAGTATTATCACGCGCGCAGCTTCCAGCATGGTGAACTTTATATGGTGAAGCCACTGGTATGATCGAGGTGGGACTAGGTTATTATTTTAAATCCGTCTTGGCAGCCCCCAGCCACCGGTGTTGACGGATTCAGGGTTATCACTCCAACGGCCGGCTATTTTCGTTCCGCATTTAGGGCAGGTACCCTTGGATGTGATATGGTAATCCCGCACAATGAAGCCTTTTCGGGAAATTAATAGGTTCTGGCAATGTGGGCAGTAGGTGTTTTCCAGTGAGCCTACCCGGCCGGGGATATTGCCAGCGTACACATAGTTTAGCCCTGCCTCTTGCCCGATCTCCGCGGCTGTTTGTAAGGTGGAAATCGGTGTGGATGAATTGTCCAGCATCTGATAATCCGGATGAAAAGCTGTCACATGCCAGGGAATATCGGAGGAGATGGAAGCCAAAAACCGGGCAGCATCCCACAGTTCCTGCGGATCGTCATTAAAACCGGGCACGACCAGAGTGACCACCTCCACCCAGATACCTAGCTGGATGGCAATTTGAATCGATTCGAGCACATTCTTTAACACTCCGCCCAGTTTGCGATAGTTTTTTTCCTGCATGCTTTTCAGATCAATTTTGTAAGCATCCAGATGGGGCTGCAACATGGTTAAAGCTTCCGGAGTGGCATAGCCGTTGGAAACATAAGCGCAATCCAGTCCGAATTTTTTGCCGCGCTTAAAAATTTCCACTGCCCATTCGGTGGTTATCAACGGTTCGTTGTAAGTGGAGACCAGGACAGGCGTATCATTTTGGAGGGCGATCTCGATGATCTGCTCGGCAGAAATTTCACGAATATATTGGGCACCCACATTGGCTTTAGGATTCCGTAAGGTTTGCGATGTCAACCAATTCTGGCAATAGTCACAGTGGATATTGCAACCCAACATACCAAAAGAAAGTGCATCTGAACTGGGGTAAAAATGAGAGAAGGGTTTTTTTTCGATTGGGTCGATCTGAAGTGCGGCCACGTACCCCCAGGGGACGCGCAATTCCCCTTCCTGGTTGAATCTCACCTGACAGATGCCCCGTCGACCCGGTTTAATCAGGCAACGATGGGCGCAGGCAGTACAACGCACCGCCCCATTCTCGAGGTTTTCATACAAGATTCCTTTTGTAGTAAGCGGATCAATTCGATCCTGGACATTCAAGGCCATAAACCCTTCCTTTTTTTACAAAACCGGAATGTTGATTGTAATGGCTTGTGTTTTTATTTTAACAAAAAATAATATAAAATCATGTACTAAAAAGCACCCCCTGGCTACTATTTATCATATCTGCTCTATCCGATAACTGTACATTTAATACCTATCCGGTAGATCAGTTTAATCAAAAGACTATTTGGATTGAACCTGATTTATGGTACACTCGCATCGATATGATGGATATTAAATCACTCCACACACTTGAATTTGAAAAAATTCTAGATAAATTAAGTGGTTACGCTGCGTTCAGTGCTTCAGAGGATCTGGCACGTGCATTACGACCCAGCAGTGAGTTGCAGTCTGCCAGGGACCGCCAGGCATTTACTACGGAAGCAAGATTTTTGCTGAGCATCCAGGCGGATGTCAGCGTGGGCGGCTGTCAGGATATCCGCCCGTGGGTCAACCGCGCCACGCAGCATGGCTTACTCGAACCATTGGAGTTGCTGGCTATTCGCTCCACGCTGGCAAAGGCGCGTGATTTGAGCCGGACACTAACCGAACAGGCGGACGAAATACCGCTGCTGGCACAACTAGGGCAGGAGCTGCCCCCTCCATCCGGACTCATTGAGGCTATTTCAAGAGTTGTTTCGGACCGGGGCGAGGTGCTGGATAATGCTTCTCCCAAACTGGCCAGTATTCGCAGCGAAATCAAAGTGGCGCACGAGCGTTTGATGTCCAAACTGCAAGGTATCCTGGCAGACCCTAACAAAAGCAAAATGCTGCAGGACCCCATCATCACGCAGCGCAATGGACGCTATGTGATTCCCCTGCGCTCGGAGTTCAAAGGCCGCATCCATGCCATTATCCACGATCAATCTTCCTCCGGAGCGACGATTTTTATCGAGCCGGTGGTCACAGTCGAACTGAACAACCGCTGGCATGAGCTTCAATTAGCCGAACGCGATGAAATTCGGCGCATCTTATTGGAACTCAGTGACCTGATCGGCGCAGAAGCAGCGCAGTTGCGCAGTATCGTGGAGACTCTGGCACGTCTGGATCTCGGATTGATGCTGGCCAAATATGCCGAAGATCTGGACGCCGTTGAACCGCTGCTGGTGGACTTCAACCAGCGCGAGAATGAACACCCGGGCAGTAGCATTCAATTACGCCATGCACGGCACCCTTTATTGGACCCTAAAACCGTGGTATCAATCGATATTGAACTCGATCAGCACACCTTCGGGGTGGTCATCACCGGCCCGAATACCGGTGGTAAAACCGTCAGCCTGAAAACAGTTGGGCTGCTGGTCTTAATGGCCCAATCCGGGATGCATATCCCGGCCCAATCTGGTTCTCAATTGAGTGTCTTTCAGGATGTCTTCGCTGATATTGGCGATGAGCAATCAATTGAACAATCCCTGTCAACATTTTCCGGGCACATCACCAATATTACCCGGATTCTCAAACGGGCTAATACGCGCTCCCTGGTTTTACTGGATGAACTGGGCTCTGGAACCGACCCACAGGAAGGCTCAGCGCTGGCACGAGCACTGCTAGACTATCTGGTGAAAGAACGCATCACCTGCTTGATTGCCACCCATTACCCGGAATTAAAAGCCTTTGCGCATAATACTCCTGGGCTGATCAACGCCAGCATGGAATTTGACCTTCGTACTTTGCGCCCTACTTACAACTTGATGATTGGACTGCCGGGGCGTTCCAATGCGCTGGCTATCAGCGAAAGGCTGGGTTTGCAGAAAGAAATTATCGCTGAAGCCCGCAACATGATTGACCCCACCGAATTGAAAGCCGAGGATTTACTGAATGAAATCCACCGCCAGCGCAGTATTTCCCGCAAAGAACGCCGCAAAGCTGAAATATCACGCAGCGAAGCCCGACGAATGGAACGCCAGCTAAAACAACGTCTGGAGGAAATTGAAGAGGAACGCCTCACAATTCTGGAAACCGCCCGGCAGACCGCAGAAAAAGAAGTCGAACAACTGCAAAGCGAGCTGTATGACCTGCGCAAGGAGTTGATCAGAGCCCGCCAGCCACTTGACACCCTCAAACAAATCGAAGAAAAAGCAGTTGAGATCCAGGAAGAGGTACAGCTTCCGCCTGCCCGTAAAAATGAGCCAAGCCCAGCGCAAGAGCAGCACTTCAAATTGGGTGATAAAGTTTTGGTGCGCTCTCTTGGTCTCCAGGCTGTTGTTACTGCGATCACCAGTGATGAACTCGAGGTTCAGGTTGGGAATTTACGGATGCGAGTGGCAGATTATGACCTGCAGCGCCCCGGTGATGGAGGCTTGTCATTAGTAAAATCGGAGAAAAAACCTATGCGCTCCGGAGTTCGTAAAGCGCTCCAAAATTTGTCTGAGGAGATCAAGCCCTCTCCTTCGATCCTGCACCCTTCTCCCGGCATGGAATTGGATCTGCGTGGTCAAATGGCAGAAGATGCCTTGCCGGCTGTGGAAAATTTTATCGAATCAGCCTATTTATCCGGAATGCCGTTTGTGCGCATCATTCACGGAAAGGGCACCGGAAAATTACGTCAGGTAATTCGGGCAGCGCTCAGCAAAAACCGTTATGTTGATCGTTGGGAAAGTGGCATTGAACGGGAAGGTGGCGAAGGCGTCACGATCGCATTTCTTAAAAGTGATTAAATAACAGGTCGATAGTGAATTCCCCTAGACACTATCGACCTCTTGCTGCGGCTGAGACCCCTTCCACTCATGCCCATGTTTTCAAAAACTTCTATACTATTTATACAGATTTGGCATTGACAAAGCGTAGACAAAATAGGTATTTTTAAATATTCGTTTGTCTACACCAAAGCAAATAGTGGCGGTTGTTTCGGGTCAATGGTCAAATCTAATTTATATGGTTTACTTTGGTTGAGAAACAACAATAAATTATGTTTTTGGTCAGCATAAGGAGTAGTCGAAGAATTATCCTGTTTGGCTGCTGAAATCAGGAGATCCATAGCAATCCATTTCAGCCACGGGTTTTCTTCTGTTTTCCCTTTTTCTAAGATAATAGTTGCCATTAGACGGGCTTCTTCCACATTCCGGTGAGATAAAGCTATTTTTGAGCGTATATAGGCATAAGCTGTGCCGGCTGCCGCAAATTGCTGATGTTCTGCTGAAGTAGCAAAGGACTCCAATACCTCCAAAGCTTGCTCATGGTTTCCTTTTAAGAAGTGCAACAACCCTAGTTTTCCCCGAACTTCTAATTCCAAGATGGTCCAGTTCTGGTGGCGAATATCCGAAAGCAATTTTGTTAGAGCTGCAATCCCCTGATCCAGATCACCTTGTAGACCAATTGAAAAGGCAATCCACAGTTGATTGATCAGGCTGTAATATTCCATCTGACAAAACTTGATAGATTCTTCAAAATAAGCTAAAGCCTGAACAAAATCTCCAAAAGCCAGATGAATCTTCCCCTCAACATGGATTAAGAAACAATGCATTCCGGTGAATTGGTAAATTTTGGCAAGGTTAAATGCATTTTGGAGACTCTCCAGACTTTTGAAGGTTTTGCCAGTAGCCAGATAAGCATTACTGGTTACCACAATACACTCCAGAACAAAACGCCAATTATAATAATTTTCTGCTGAACGTTTTGTTATTCCGAGCTGTTCCAGTGATTTATTGTAAAAACCCATAAAATAACTCACCAGTCCTAAAGCGAATTCGGCCTCAATCCGCAGGGTGGTATCCTGATATTCAACAGCGGTTGCAATGACTTTGACAGCTTCTTGTTCAGCCTCCTGAAATTTTCCTGCAAAAGCGTACGTTAATGCGACAGTACTGCGTAAACTAGCAAAAACAATCTGTTCTCTTGGGGTTTTGATCTGGTTTTCAAGCCATTTGATCGACTCAAACTCAGCCATACTGGTTTTTAAGTCAAATAGGAAGATGTAGGTTAGCATTTTGCGGATGCTAATGCGAATATATTCACTCATTGACCCATCTTTTAAGTGTACCTCTGCCTGCTCCAGATATTGCCTGGCCTGGTTCGGAAAACCTCTCAGGAGAAATAAATATCCCTGACCACTCAAACCACTGCCGATCAGTTTGGATGAATTGCGAGACAAACCCACTTCCACAGCCTGGTTGTAAAATTTAGCTGCTGAATTAAAATTATTCATTTTCGATGCTAATTCGGCCCAGGATATCCAGAGGTCAAACATTTGATTATCGCTGATCTGGAGGTTGCGGTCTTGCAGCAGGGTATTAGCCTGTTCATAAGCCTGATAGGCCTTCCCTTTTTCATCCAGAGTGATAAATGCCTGCGCTGCATCCAGCCAATGTTGGAAAGCATCCAGGCTATTCCCGGATTGATCCAGATGGTAGGCAATATCAGACAAAATACTGGCTATTTTTTTCGGACCATAAGCAGCGATCAAATGATTTGCCAGACGTTTGTGTAGTAAATGCTTTTGGGTTTGACTGATTTCCTGAAATATTACCTCCCGGGTAAAAAGCTGATTGAAACGATAGCATAAAGGGAGATGTTTTTGCGAACTAATCGAGATGAATTCTTTTTTGACCAATCCATCCATTATTTCTGCCAACTCTAAGTCTGTTAAATCCATCATGCCGCGCAAATAATCAAAGCAAAATTCATTCCCAATCAGCGCCCCACAATTAAGCGTCAAGCGAACTTTTTCTGGAAGATGATTTAACCAATTTCGGATCACAAATTGAACATTAGTCGAAATGGGGATCGGATCCCCATTTTTTGAAATAAGTTGACCCGGATCTTCTGCGACCAGTTGTAACGTCTCAATCACAAATAAGGGATTACCGCCGGTGTGCTCATACAAGCGTTGAATTTGTTGCTCAGATAATGGATTACGGAACAGGTAACTGGCAATATTCCCAATGGCTTCAAGATCCAGAGCAGGAATTTGAATCCAGGCAACCTGTTCTTTTATGGCGGAATGCGCTAGTGTCTGAAAAACGGATTCATCTTCCTCTTCTGAGCGAGACAATAAAATTAAATTAGCTTTTTCCTGAAAAAAACGACGCTGGGCGAGGTAAGAAAGCAAATGAACCGTCTCCGAATCAAGCCATTGAGCATGTTCAATTTGGAAAAGGATTTTATCCTGATCTCCCAGAGTTAATAAAACCTGACGGAACGATTCATACAAACCAACCTGCTGGTTTTTAACCAAACTAAAATAATCAGGATTGTGCGCAACCATCGTTTGCAATTCAGGCAGGATGGGGGCTAATTGAGTTAACCAGAATTTTTCAACCTTCTGCCATTTCTGCATATTCATTGTTTGGCGTAACAATTCGATAACCGGTCGAAAGGGCACATTTCGCTCGGAATAGACCGCTTCCATAGAAAACACAGGCAGTTTCACCGTTAATTGTTTTAAGAATTCCTGGAATAAGCGGGTTTTACCAGAACCAGTTACACCTGAAAGCACGATTATATCCCCCCGCCGAAATGCTCTTTGCATTTGTGCTAATAAATCACTTCCTCCCACGTAGGGGATATTAATCCCCGTAGGTGAAACATGCGAGACAGGTTGAAATGTCTGATTTTGACTTCGTTCGCTTTGAATTTTCTTCATGATCGTTTGAAAAGGAGTTTGATATTCCTCAAACCATTCGGAATCCATCAAGTCCAAATATTGTCTTCCAAATTCATAAGCGCGGGTTAATCGTCCTAATTGATAAAGTACGTTTAAATGGTGATAAACAGCCTGAGGATAATCGTAATCTTCGTCACTTTCAATTATTTTAGCGAGCCAGACCAAAGCGCCTTCCAGGTCGCCTACCAGCGTTAAATGTTGAGCAATTCTCATCATTAAAGATAAGCGTTTGGATACTAACTCCCGATTTTTTTCTGTGATCCAATCGTACAATTCTTCTTTTTCTAACACGCCAATCCCGTGCATAAAGCCAGGAGCATCCCACATATTTACAGCCGACAGCATCTTTTGAAAAATAGCTTCCGGCAAAGGCCGATTTTCAATATTCAGGAAAGGCAAGGATAATTGCTCATAAATGTCTTCAAAGGTCAATACATCCGACGTAATCCGATTAAAATCAAGCCCTAACCAATCCCGTTCGGTTTGTAAAATATCCGCCTCTGGAAGCTCAGAGCGAAGTTTGCTTAACAAATCCCGTAAATGTTGGCGCGCATTGGGTTCATCCGGCCAGAATAAGAGCATAACATCCGCCCGCCCAACCATAGATTTTTGGCACGCGAGATAATAAAACAGGTAGCGTGCCAGTTTCCGTTTAATGTTCAGGTTCTTTTCGCCCCAGAAAATCCGAGGCTGACCCAATAAGCAAACTGTCAAACGGTTTTCCGGAGGCATCATCCCACCTAGTTTTGCTGGTTTGCGACAGGTATTTTCTTACGTTCCCGGGCGGTCCGTAAGGTTTCATCAGCAGTGATCAGATGGGCCTCAGTCAATGCCCCCAACATTTGAGCCAGTTCGGCACGTTGATCCTCCCCCTTCATTTCGTCCACCAGAGTCATGGTGCGGTTATTCTGAACTTTTTTCTGCACCCGCAAATGCCGGTCTCCAAAAGCAGCTAATTGCGGCAGATGTGTCACGCATAAAACCTGATGTTCACGGGCCAAATGCCAGAGTTTTTCACCCACTACGAACCCAACCCGTCCGCCAATACCCTGGTCAATTTCATCAAAAATCAGGGTTGGAATTTCATCAGCCTGAGCCAGAACGCGTTTGAGCGCCAACATCAGGCGGGCAGTTTCACCGCCAGATGCGATTTTTACCATAGATTTCAGACCTTCGCCCGGGTTGGGGGCAATTAAAAATTCAACCTGGTCGCTGCCATTTTCATCAAAATGCACCCGCTCCCCTGACTCCCACTCCAAACCGCTTGGGTCAGATTTCACCGAAAAATTAACCGCAAACCGTGCTCCTGCCATGCTTAAATCCGTCAGTTCTTTTTCCACCGCAGCGGATAACAAATCAGCCGCCTGTTTCCTCCTGCTAGAGAGACTATGCGCCTTCTGAGCCAACACCGGGCGAATCTCCCGCTCCAAGGAAGTCAGTTCTTCCATTCGTTCAGTAGCATGCGTTATCAGCGCTAATTCTTCACGGCTCTTGCGGGCGTATTCGAGCACTGCATCAAGGCTGCCACCATATTTCCGCTGTAAATTTCGCAATAAATCCAGGCGTTCTTCGACCACTTCCAGTCGTTTGGGGTTATATTCGATCTGATCCAGGTAGTTGCGCACATCCCGGGTAAATTCGCTCACCAATACCGCCAGATGGTCAGCCTGTTCTACCAGATTTGCCTGTGAATTATCGATGCGGGTCAGCCCGTGCATGGCATGCAACACCTGACCGATCAGATCACTGATACCGGGAATATCCGGGCTGGTATCATCCAGCAAACCCAGGGCTGTACGGGCATATTCTGCCAGATTCTCAGCATTCGCCAGACGATTGCGTTCATCTTTGAGCTCTAGTTCTTCACCGGGCTGCGGCTTGGCTGTCTGAATTTCTTCGATCTGGAAGGTTAACAGCTCTACCCGCCGGTCAGCATCCCGTTCCAGTTTGTGCAACTGTTCCAGTTCCCGTTTGATCGCCTGCCAATCCCGGTAGCTTTGGCGATAATCCTCCAGCAGGTTGGCTGCCTCAGCAAACCGGTCCAACAGGGATAAATGATTCCTGACGTTTAAAAGAGAAAGGTGCTCCGACTGCCCATGGATATCCACCAAATGAGCACCAATTTCCCGTAACAAGCTGACATTTACGCTGCGCCCGTTGACCCGCGCAATGGTACGTCCCTCCCGGCGAATTTCACGTCCCAGGGTGACATAATCCGGGTCATCCAGCAAATCTTCAGCCGAAAGAAGCGCTGTGATCCCTTGACGATTATGTTCATCCAGGCGAAAAACGCCTTCCAGGTTGGCTCGGTCTGTCCCTTCCCGAATGCTGGTGATGTCGGTTCGGGCGCCTACCAAAGCCTCGATAGCATCCAGAATGATTGATTTCCCTGCGCCTGTCTCACCGGTCACAATTACCAGCCCGGCAGGAAAATTTAACTCGAGCCGGTCAATAATTGCAAAGTTGGTGATGTGCAGTTCAGTCAGCATGGTTCTCTATCCGATTTGAATTCCTGCCAGACGATAATACAAGGCGCTGGTCATTAATACCAGGTACAGTCCAATCCAGACAATACTTAATAAATTGAATGAACCGAAAAATAAACCTAACAACAATGGTCCGGCACTGATCAGTCCACCGAGAATAGCGGCGCCGGTCACCGCCCGAAAAAGCTGTTTCGAACGGCGGTGCTGAATGACTTTACGAACGGCTTCGGCAATGATGCCGCCAGCGAAGGGAGCCAGAAAGATCACAAAAAAACTGATGCGGGTGGCCAACAAACCACCGAGATAACCCAATCCGAGGGCAATCAGAACTCCATAAATATAATCCTGTGATTTAGCAGTATCAAACACCTTCTGTTGGGCACGGACACATTCTTTACAGCGATACCCAGTTGGGGTTAATACCGCACATTCCGGGCACATGGGGCGGTCACAGCGATTACAACGTAAGTGCGTGGGGCGGTCGGGATGCCAGGTGCAATACAGTGTTTGGTTATTTGAATCCGTCATTATAATTTGCCTGTAATGGGGTTTTGTTCCATGTATTTATGTAAATTGCGATAAAAATAGCCCTGATCCTGAAAGCGAACAAAGCTGATGGTGTGTTCGCTGGCGCTCACATCCACGAAATCACCGTCGATGAGATGAATGGGAGGTTGTCCATCCGTGCTGATGACAGCTTCGTGGCTGGTGTTCACCAACAAGGTAACGACTGCTCCCTCTGCCAGGATGATGGAGCGATCTACGGAAAGATGGGCAGCAATCGGGACGATCAGGATGTTGCGCAGCTCTGGCGGCATGATCGGCCCGCCAACTGCTAACGCGTAAGCGGTTGACCCGGTGGCGGTTGAGACAATAACGCCATCGGCAACGTAAGAAGCCAGGAGGATATCGCCCAGGCTGGCCTTCACTTCGATCGGTCGTACATACTGTCCGCGGCAGACAACCACCTCGTTGAGTACATGCCATTCGCCCAAAATTTCTGTTTTGCGGCGGTGTTGGCTGTGTAACATCATTCTTTCTTCCAGGCGGTAGTCTCCATATAATAATTTTTCCATTAAGCCATCATGATTGATCTCATCCACTTCCATGAGAAATCCAAAACGCCCGCGGTTGATTCCCAGCAGTGGGATACCGGTTGGAGCAACCAGATGACCGGCCCGCAGCATAGTCCCATCCCCACCCAGAACAATCAAAACATCAATCAGGTGTTTCTCGATCATACTTTTGAGATCCGGATCATAAATAGTATGCACAGACACATGCTCCACCCCAATTTGCAGCATCCGCTCAGCCAGCAGCTTCGCATCCACGCTCGCTTTTGGCTGCAAGGGATGGATAGCGATAGCAAATTTTCGAGGGGGTTTTTCGATCATAATGATTAATTATACCAGCGCGATTTGAGTCCTTTTTAGTTTTAATTGAAATTTAATTGCTGGTCAAACAAGAGGTTCTACAGTTTGTCATGCCTTTAGTTTTTGATCACAAACATGGTTATAGCCGCAACGCAGACAACGCACAGCTTCCTCATGCGAACGAGGGCAATCTTTGGCTTTATCGTCCAAACGCATCTGATCTAAAAGCTCGAGCAAAGCAGTTTTTTGTTCTTCACCGTAATCAATAGCAAAGGCACGGTTGCGATATTGGAGAATACCATGGGAAGGACGTTGCCCGGTGGCCTGTTCCACCAGATAGCAGTAAGCGATTAACTGGTAAACATTGCTGGAGTAAGGTTCAGCGGGAGCGTAAAAACTTTTCACTTCTACCGGAATAAAAGTCATACCCTGGCTGATCAGATAATCCGGTTTTCCGGTCAGTTGTGTTTCAACATCAAAAAAAGGTTTTTCAACCTTGCCCCACATACCCGGGTCAGAATAGACAATTCTGCCGGATGGCAGGCCCGTCCTTTGACGGCTGACCCGGCTGCGCCACAAAAGCATAAGCCCGATCAGCAGGAAAAGGAAAGCAAGAATAATCAGCAAATCAACCCATCCATTGCTGTACCAGCCAGATCGCCAGGACCACCACACCTGAAACCAGCATTAACCACGCCCCCAGCCGGTAGAGCACACCTTTCACTACCAATTTCCCATGCGTGCGATGGTACGAAGTTCCGGCTGCCATACTTTCCTGGTTGGATGACTCAACTCCCTGCTGTTGATACCACCAGGCTCGTTTGCAATACAGATAGGTGCCAATCTCAGACGCACGGATCGTGCGTTTTCTCAATCTTCATCCTCAAGCAGCGGGGACGTCATTGTTCCGTTGACCTCTTCCGTTTTCAACAGGGCAGCCAGCTCTTTCATGGATTGGGAAAGCCGTTGTTCGCGCATGCTAAGGGTTACATCTCCACGCGTGCGTTCAACAATTCCACGGGCGAGATCCGTCTGGCGGCGTAAGCCATTGGTCAGAGCGTCCGGATAGTCGATGGTGATTAATAAAGCATAAATCTCATCCATCAGATTCAAGAGACGTTCAACTTCCGGGGAATAACCCTGGCGCATTACATCCAGGCAGCGCCGCCGCAATTCTCCGACGACTTCTGCCAACCCATTCAGGTACACTGCCGGTTCAACTTCAATATCTTCGGGCAGCGGAAGCTCTTCACCCCGAATCAGAGCACAGGTGACACAGGCTTCCACATATTCCTTTAAAGCGTCCTGGGTATAGCCGGCATAAAACAAATCAGGGTGCTCACTTAAATCATGTTGGAGTTGTTCCACCAGAGCACGAGCTTCGTTGAGAAAGCTATTCGCCTGTTCCACATCCATGCGATGAATCGCCCGGATAGCATGGGCAGCGTGCTGAATGACCTTACGCGTCTGCATCAAGGCTTTGTCACGCGCGTGGTTACGGGTTTCGAAAGAGCTATGGACGCTTTCCGATAATTGTGAGAAACGGTCCATCAGGCATCGCCTTCCGGAGTATCAGGGGTTTCTGGCGAGCTACCCTTATCCGGTGAATCGGAAGCCGGCCGCTCTGGCGCCTGAACGTTGCGAAAGAGAGAACTTGCCAGATCGCTACTGCCCAATGGCAGCTTAATCGGCCCGAAGGTGGCTTCATAACGCGCGATATTCTCATTGAGCGCCTGCAGGAACATTTTGGCGCCCATGGGAGACATCAGGATACGAGCCACTACCTCAGGGATCGTTCCCGGAAGCATGGTGGCGAAGTCAAACACGATCTCGGAAGGCGTATGGGAGATACGCGCCATATTACTGTATTTACTTTGTAAACCTTCCGGCATCCGCAAAGGTGGGATGCCGGGTTTCGGTTGTTTTTGGTCAGCCATAGGTCAGCAGGTTAGAAGGGGATCTCGTCGTCGCTGAGCGTGCCCATATCCTCCGCAGCGCCTTGTTCGCTTTCCGCGCGACTATCCAGGAACTGGATGGTGGATGCATTAATTTCGAAGCTGGCGCCAGTTGAACCATCGTTACGATTGAACGTACGCGGACCACCAGTAGCCGGATCCGCGATCAAACGACCTTCAATCAGCACTTTGCTGCCTTTGTGCAGATAATTGTTGCAGTTTTCTGCCTGCTTGCCCCAGACAGAGACTCGAAACCAGACGGTCTCTTTCACGCGCTGCCCATCAGACCCGGTATACGAGCGGTTGGTGGCGACATTAAAGGAAGTAACTGGCTGCCCGGATGGGGTAAACCGCATTTCCGGATCTTTTCCTAAATTGCCTACAATTGTTATTTTTTGGTACATAATTCCTCCATTAGTCTAACGTTTCTGAATAATCTATTAGTCTCTCACAGCCTGGGCTGAATCCGGCAGCTTCATCAGTGGCAAGCTGTGCAATTAATTCTACAATAATTTTTAATTATGCAAGTAAAAATATAAAAGGATTTTTGTAGAGAATTTCATGCCGATATCCAAAGCAATGAGTGACTTGCGATTAAATTATAGAATTATTGTTCTAATTTGTCAATATGCAATATCTTTTCGTAGGGGCGGGAACAATCCCCAGGGCAGGTCTGGGGACGCTGCCCCTACAGTTGATGCATTTGTAGGGGGATGGTCCGTGACCTCTCCCGTGGTCAGGGGACGCAAATGGGGCAGGTCTGGGGACGCTGCCCCTACAGTTGATGCATTCGTAGGGGTGTCAATAGCCGGAGGGAGTTTACCACCAAAAGTCGGGTCATGTTTACCACCAAGATCGGATGGATATTTACCAAAATAAACAACTCAAGGTCAAGATTTAGCCTTCAATAAAGCCTCCTTT
>DAOUFM010000030.1:0-47560 GCA_034429975.1 Anaerolineaceae bacterium
AATTGAGGAGGTAAGAGGGTTTTGTCGGCTGCATATCCCAACCCGGCAGATTTGAAGTAATACATCATCGAATCGCCTTGGATGAAATCTCCAGCATGCAGCAGTAAAGTTCGATTAGGGTTGTGATCTCGTTCCTGTTTGATTAAGGTGGCCAATTGGGTTAATCCCTGATTGGAACCGCTCTTCAATAAGCGCCCATGAGAGTCGTTATGGTGCAGGATGGTAAGTGGAATTACATCTCCGCCGGTATTATTTCCGTTACGGGTAACACGCCCATCCAGTGTTCCATCACCATTAGGACCTTTGTAGGCAGTATCAGGATCGGAGTGATTATTCGCGACCCACTCATTGACCAGGTCCAGCATATCACCCCAGTAAGAAATATTTTTCGCGTACTTAAACTGGACAAAGCCATCCTGACCGGCAGGTGCCAGGAATTCATTGGTGGCGATTTTGTAAGTAGCGTTAGGATCAATGGCTTTCCATTTATTTTCCAGCTTGTCAAAATAAACGATGTCATAAGCGCCCCAGGCCCAGGGTTGTGGACCGGGAAGGGCATCGCTATAGCGATAGAATTGATGGCGAATACCAGCAACGGAGAGTGCTCCCTTGAATAATGTGGCGCTTTGGTTCAGTAAATCGATTACCTGGGCGCCGGTCATTTCCCCTACCACGGTGGCGTTGCCAAATGGAAGAATCTGGAACATTTTGCCAAAGGTAAGTAACATCGGGTCATGAGACCATAAACCAGTGGAGCAGTCGGTTGCATCGCTGCTCCAGATGTATGTGCCGGGGTTTTCAGGGTCTTCCTTATCGCACCAATCAATACGCAAACCACCAGGGTTATTAAAGACAAAATCAACGTCATTTTCGTCGATATTATCGGTATTAAGCTGGTAATAAACAGCATCCTGAATGAAAGTGCCCATCATCCCATCGCCATCATAGTTGCGCATGAGATCAGTTTGGATGTAACCAATGGGTTCATTGATCAGATCTTGATAATCGGGGTCATTTACATAGCTGGCGATCAGAGCTTTAATATCCGGGTCTTCATCTCCAGACGGCGAAACAAGGAGTTTATTCCAGGTGATACTGACTGCCTTGGTGTCGGGATCGAAGGTGATATCGGCACGTCCAACCTGACGGCCGGCGTAATGAGCCTGAACGACAGTGGTTGATCCAACAACTGCTGGCGCGGGGATGTTGGTGTGACTGTGAGCGCCAATAATCAGGTTGACAGGTTTGCCGGCAGCGTTTAGTTTGGCAGCCAGGGTTTGGTCGCCATACACGGTGAAGCCATAGCCATAACCGCCATCGACCCAGCCATTATGGCTGAGGATTACCGTAACATCCACTCCATCAGCGATCATATCATCATAGTAATGAAGAATAGAAGTAGCCGGGTCTTTGAAACAAAGTCCATCGGTTGCTTCAGCAATGGTGATATAGGGTGTTTCGATTGAACCTAATCCCATTACGCCTACTTTAACCGGACCTTCGGTTGTATTCATTTCGATAATGGTGTAAGGTTCAATGGTGTAAGTATCAGCAGGGTTCTCTCCAACCAGGACAGCTTTTTCCCAGCCATCGCAGGAGCCACCGACTTTGGCAGTGATGTTGGCAGCCACAAAGGGAAAAGCTGTACCGGGTAAGGAGTCATTGGCAGCTTGTAAGGTGCGTTGGCTAAGGACTTTCTGTCCCCAGTCAAACTCGTGATTCCCAAAGGTTGCCACCTGATAGCCGATTTGTTTGTAGTAATCAATCGTAGGCAGCCCTTTTTGCAGGTTTGAGAGCAGCGATCCCTGCATAATATCTCCGCCGTCCATTAATAACACATTATTGGCACCTACAGCAGTACGCACATCCTTGATTACTTTGGCCACGCGGGCAGCTCCCGGGTTTGAACCGGCTAATTCCAGGTTGCCATGAAAATCATTTGTATGCAGGATGGTAAAAGTAATCGGTGTTGCTGCTGTTACATTGTTGACAGGCATTGGAATAGCCAATGCGATTGTTAAAAGAAACACAAAAATCATATACGTTGTTTTTTTCATCATTCCCTCCAAGAATAATAGAACCGACAGTTCACAATGAACTTGAACAAATCAAAATTTATAAAATGTGAAGCTCACCTCCTTTTTACGAACGGGCAAGCAAAGAAGATCCAATTTAATTGAGAATGATACGCAGAAAAAAGGGACCTATGGCAGGGGGGTTCGGTTTTTAAGCTTACCGGTAAAAGCAGGCTTCAAAATACGTTTTCTGGTGAGTAACTCCTATCAGCAATTACCCCTCATGGTGCAGTGGGAGAAGGTCTTCATCCAGGAAAATTTTGACAGCCTGAAAAGAACAGAACGCGGACACTTTAATTAATGCATGAATCCTGAATAAAGTCAATCAGAAAAGAGGTGAGTTTCATGATGATTTGCTGCTCACTAAGAATTCGGGATTGACAAACCGACTATAAATCGCTACTATAATACTATACTGATTAGATGTTCTTCATCGGGGTAATTATTCGTTTTAATCATTCGTTGTAAAGAGAGGTAGGGTCGGTTAACTTTATTAATAGAATATTCGCATCCCGGAGGTTCCCCTTCACCCGGGAGATTGATAAGGAACTGCGCATCTATCGTGCGCAGTTTCGTTTAATTGCATGAAATATTGCAATGGAGTATAATCGGGGATACAAAAGCCCTCGTAGCTCAATGGATAGAGTGCCTGACTTCGAATCAGTTGGTTGGGGGTTCGAGTCCCTCCGGGGGCACAAAAGACACTGGGATAACATTCCGGTGTTTTTTATTACGAATAAAAGTGTGTAGATGTTGGTTGGGGGTTTCCCCGTACCGAGGATAAACGAGTCCCTCCGGGGGCACAGCATAGGTGGCGGTGCTAAGACCGCCACTTTTGATTCAAGTAGATACGTTGCCCTGGTTGGCTTCGATAAGAGTTGGTTGGGGGTTTCCCCGTGCCGAGGATAAAGTTTAGCTTAAAAATTATCTATTTCTGAACGATTAAAACTTTTCATTCATCTTAGCACCCTATCAGTGTAATTGGTAAAAAAGTTTCTATCACTTGATAAAATATAAACAATATGATACAGTTTGTTTATATTCTATCAAGGAAATATAAACAAAATGGCAAAAAAATATATTATTGGTAATATTCAACCTCAACCAGGAGGGTTTGCTGCTTTTATACCAGGTCCTTTTCCTCCTATTGGTGGATATCATTTTGACGAGAATGTCCTTCAGAAAAGCCATGAAGCTGTAAGACTTCTTGGTAAATTAGACGGAATAACGCGATTATTACCGGATATTAATTATTTCTTACTCATGTATTTGCGTAAAGATGCAGCAGCTTCAAGTCAAATCGAAGGTACAAAAGCTACCATGATCAATGCGATAGAAGTTGAGGTTCAATCAAAAGCAAACATACCGCCAGATGTTGACGATATATTACATTATATTAAAGCATTGAGATTTGGGATGAAAAGGGTTAAAGAAGAAAAGTTTCCGTTATCTTTACGTTTTATAAGAGAGTTACATAAAGAACTTATGGACAAAGCTCGGATTTCTCAAATTTCCAATCCAGGTGAATTTCGGGAAAGTCAAAATTGGATAGATGGTACCCGCCCAGATAATGCCCGATTTGTTCCTCCTCCAGTTCCTGAAATGAAGATGGCACTTGCGCAAATTGAGAATTTTATTCATTTAAAGGATTCAATCCCACCTATCATTAAAGCTGCGTTAATTCATTCTCAATTTGAAGCAATACACCCTTTTCTCGACGGAAATGGCAGAACCGGACGAATGTTAATCACCTTTTATTTTTGGCATTGTGGTTATTTAGAAGAACCTGTATTATATTTATCCAGATATTTTAAGAAATATAAAGAAATATATATCAATCGTTTGGAAGATTACCACAAGGGTTTGATTGACAAATGGATCTATTTCTTTCTGGAAGGTGTAATTGAGGTTGCTAATGAAGCAATTGAAACAGTTGCAATGATCACAAAACTACGTGAGCAGGACATGTTAAAAATATCCTCGTTGGGGAAACGAGCAGCCGAAAGCGCCGCGATTGTTTATCCACATTTATTTGCGCAACCGATTGTTAGTATTTCCACAATTAAGCAATGGACAGGATTTTCAGCACCTGGGGCACAAAAAGTGATTGACCGCTTTTTAAATCTGAAGATTTTACATAAAAAGGACGCAGATATTAAATATGGTCAGCATTATTATTACAAGAATTATCTGGGTATCTTTATAAATGAATAAAAAAAATGGAAAACGGCCAGTTGGTTGGCTTGCAACCGAATTGGAGTGTACTGGATATAGCAGATTCCCTACGTGTGATGTCACTATGCGGGAAAGCATTTCATTTTGATACGGAATCCACCAGGCAAAGTTACCTCCTTTTCGGAAGCCCATATTTTTTCAAGGAAACTCAATAGCTGATGAATCCCGGTTTGTTCTATCCCAAATAAAAAACAAATTGTCCGAAGGGGAGAAATTACGAGATCTGGCAGTTCTTTTTCGGGCAACAAGTCAATCTGCAAATTTGACAGTGGATTTAAAGCGAGTAGGAATTCCGTTTATTCTGGTTGGGGGTGGCGATTTTTATTCACTGAGCCATATCAAATATGTGATGGACATGGCTCGACTTTTGATAAATTCTGATGACTCAATAGCCCTGAGCGCCTTGCAAGAGTTAATTGGATTCTCCACAGCTGACACTTTAGAAATTGTTGAACAAAAAGCAGAGCAAACACAATTAGCCTTCTGGGACGTAGCAAAAGAGTTTTTCTCTGGCACTGGACAACAGAGATTAGATAGTGTGAAGGACCTGATCAGTTTTGAAAGGGAAATTAATAAATTGCAAAACATGATTATAGAAGGTCAAAGTATTACGCCAATCATATCTGAAATATTAAACTATCTTGACCCATATATGCGAAGAAAATTCGCTGCTAACTGGAATGATGTTCAAAGTGATTTTGAAATTTTCCAATCCGTTGCTTCTCAATTTATTTCATTGAGCGATTTCTTAAATTCAGTATCTCTACAGCAATTCACAGATATTGAACCGGAAGACGATGTGCTGGTGTTATCAACAATTCATAGTGCAAAGGGATTGGAGTGGGATACAGTATTTATCATTGGATTAGTTGAATTCTGGTTTCCACTTAATCTGGCAATTCAACAATTCGGGACCGATGAGGAAGAGAGAAGATTGTTCTACGTAGCGGTTACAAGAGCGAAAAAGGATCTATATCTATCGACTTATCGCCGAGCAACCAATCGGTATGGGAGAGAATTGTTGCAAGAGACTTCGAGATTTGTCAGAGAACTACCGAGGAGTTTATATAGCTGAAGTTCTCTCTTATAGTAATTGCTAAATTTTAGAATATACGATGACCTTTCTGTAAACTTGTCAGTGAACTGCAAAGAAAAATGATCTTGTAGGAGAAAATACAACCCCAAATCTGGGTTTGATCAGTTTTCCTGGGTTAAAAGACCTGGACGCCAAGAGAGGGGGATTAGAAATGACTATTGGTCATTTCTAATCCCTCAAATAAAACTCTTTGTACAACTTGAAATTCTGGTGAAAGCTTTCCAGCCAGGCTTCCAGGAAGCTTCTTTGCTCGAAGAGAGGCAGCAGATCCACCTCCAAATCGGATAATTTAATATGGGCAACTTTCTTTGCTAATAACTGAAAAGCGGTCGCACCAGTGTATGGCTGTTTTCCGTCTTTTTGTAATTTTTCTGCCAGCGGTTGAATTTTTTGCTGCATGAACCAAAGTAGATCGTAAAAGTCACGCCCTTTGATTGGTATTCCTTCTTTGCCAGGTTGAAAATTTCTTTCCAGGCAGGCGATTATTTTTCCAGCCATCATGGATTCCAGAGTGAAATGACTGGCAACGAGACTATGGCCTGAAATAAATAAAGGTGTTTTTTGGATAATGGCGATTTGTTTATGCTGACTGATCTCAACTTTGAGTTGTAGGCTCTCGTTTAGATGGACGGATAACCCTAACTCATAAAGGATAGGGAATTTTAGGGTTATCCGTTGAACTCCCCATTCTCCTAGCTGGCTCTTAGCGGTTATGTCCGGGTAACTTATCCTAGATCGGAAGTAAGTGAGAAAATCTTCATGAAGATTTGAAATATCAACCCCGGGGGTATTGTCCAGATCGATATCTTCCGATAATCGATTGAGGTTGTAAACCATATGCAGACAAGTGCCACCATAAAAATTCAATTTTCGATAAGTGGGATGATTATAAAGATAATCCAACACATAGGCTTGTAAAACTTCTTTTAAGACCACTCTTTTTATTTCGTTTGGTAAAGAAACTTTGTTTGAAAGGGCATTCCCCAAAGATTGAATTAACGTTGCCATACGGTTTTCCTCAAATTATTCAGGATTTTCTGCATTTTTTTGCTCTGACTGAGCTCGACGAACTCTGCGAAGCGGAGCTGGTCCTGTTCGGTGAATTCGTCCAGGTTGAGACGCAGGTCTTCGGCCAGATCATAGCCGGGGATTTCGATGACGATTGATAAAGGACGAAAATAGAGATAATCGAACAGGGCTTTTGGCAGCGAAGCCATGGAGAATGGAAGCCCCAGGTATTCCTGGATTTCAAAGCCGGTGTAGAGCTCTGCTTTGATGTTGCGATAAGCGAAGGTGCCTATTTTATTTTCGATTACCCGGGTTTGTTTGGTGGTGACAGCAGTGACAGGGTAGGTGATTTCGGTCAGGATGGCGTGCCGCTGTAAGACGAATTCGAGGGAAACATAGGACTGCGGCAGGAGGATGGCGCTGACGGCTGGCGAGAAATCCTCATCCGGGCGGTGTCTTTCGAAGAACCGGCGGGTCGTGTAGGTGCCTTTTTTGAGCTGGATGACATGCCCGGCTTTCATCCAGCGATAAAGGGCTGTCTGAATGCTGCCATCTAACAAATTTTCACCGGCAGCCAACTGTTTTACTGCTTCAATGGTGAAGAAGGGGATGTTCTCAAAGGCGGATAGAATCTCTTTTTTCATATTATATAAAGGATAATAGACATTATTTGTCTATTATCCTTTATAATCATGAAAATTGCAAGAGGGAATTCAAAACTCTCTCACTGGCTCCACCTTCACTGGCGGGTAGATTTGCTGGGCGACGGGGGGCATGGAGTTGTAGACCCAGTCGATTGTCACCACGCCGCTGGCGATGCCGCCAATCCGCTGGATGCCGGTGAAGGTGCCGCGCAGGAGAACGGTTTCCATGTCGAAGGACATGCCATAGACCGCCATACGCACGCCGGCCGGGAGCTGCTGCAGTCCCTGGGTGAAGGCTCCCAACGCAAAGACGACCCGGTTGGCGTCCAGTGCCTGAGTCTGAATGACCGGCAGGATGACCGGGAAGCCGTCGCTATCCACGTAGCTGATGAATTTGAGGTTGTCCAGTTTATTGAAGAGACCATGAACCCAGGGATTGAGCGCCTTAGGTTGGCTCTCTTTTTTGCCCAGGCTGCGCGCAAGGATGGTTTTAACGGCGGAGAAAATCACGTTATTCATTGGCAGGGGCTGGCGCCCGCTCTGGCAAACCAGATCGAGGTAGTAAACAGTGTGCACGCCAAAGTAAGCATTGTAGCGGAACATGGCCAGGTTGTTATAGCCCTCGATTTCAGTACCTTGTTTGGTTTTGTGGGTGTAAAGCGCTTTGCCATGCCAGAGTTGTTTGTCGAGCGACATGATCAGGAAGCCGCAGTTGGGGTTTACGAGGATGTGTTCCTTGCTAAGTCCCTCGGTGAATTGCCCCCACACCAGTTTGTTGGGCGCATAGGGGCGGATAGAGGAGATCATGGTCAGGTGCGGCTCGCCCTGCGGGGTGATGGTAGCCAGCAGCCCGACTTTGAGTTCTACGTCCAGATCGCGAATATCCTGTTCGGTAAATAAGTTCATTTTATCCTCCAAATTGTGTTTGCACCCGGATAGCACCGGTGATGAGTATTTTTTCAATAGGGAAAGGGCTGTTTTTAGCCCACAGGTTGCGTTCATCCAGTTGGGATTGGGTGTAAAGCGGGGTGTCTTCGTATTGCCAGGTCATGTTCAGGCGGCGGTATTTATCCCGGCAGAGGTTGTTGAAGGCACACAATTCCCAGCGTGCGACCACATCCTCCAGTTCGGCTGCCAGAAAGTCGCCAATGGCTGCCAGGTTAGCGGGCTGGTCCGTGGCGCCGGGGATGAGCGGCGTGCGGACCCATAATTTCCGGGCTCCGTTGGATTGGCGGATGAAATCGCGTACGAAGAGCAGGTTAGATAAAATCAGCTCATTGCGCTGCCCAGTATGCTGTTGATGTGCAGCAGGGTTCATTAATTTAAGGTCGAAGAGCACCAGATCGCTGAAGGGCAGCACTTTTTCAAAATGGCGCTGCGAGACCATGCCGCAGGTGTCGAGCGCGGTATGCACCCCGGCAGCCTGCAGGCGCGCCATCACGGCGGCGCAGAAGCTGGCTTGCAGCAGGGGTTCGCCGCCGGAAAAGGTCACACCACCGGCGCTGGTCTGGTAGAAGCTGGCGTCTTTTAACAGTTCGGCGGTCAACTCCTGCGTGCTGATCTGCTTCCCCAGTAATTCCAGTGCACCGGTAGGGCATTCCTGCACACATTTTCCGCAGGAGTCGCAGCGCTGCTGATCGAGGATGATCTCGCCGTCCACCTCCATCAGGCAGCCCTGCGGACAAACTATCAGGCAGGAGCCGCAATGGATACAGTTGGTCTCAATGCGCTGTACCTGCGCCTGAGGGGAGAGTGACTCGGGGTTGTGACACCAGGCGCAGCGCAGGGTACAGCCTTTCATAAAGACAGTCGTGCGAATACCGGGACCGTCCTCGGTGGATAAGCGCTGGAGATGCAGAATCGTGCCGAATTCACTCATCAGCTACATCCGGTGGCTTTCGCGGGCGATGATCTCGTCCTGCAGTTCCTTACCGATGCTGGTGAAATAGGCGTTATAGCCAGTGACCCGCACAAGGAGGTGACGATAATTTTCGGGGTTCTTCTGGGCATCGCGCAGGATGTCAGCGTTGATCATGTTGACTTGCAGGGCAGTACCGCCGTTTTCGATATAGCCGCGCAGAAAGCCTTTGAATTTAGCCTTGTGTTCGGGGTCGCGCACCAGAGAAGGACTGAAGGACATGGTGTGACTGGCGCCGTTGGGCAGCAGGTTGAGGTAATCCTCCCAATCGCCCAGTCCGTCAGGCGCTTTGCCGCCCAACACCTTGCCGACCGAATTGACATTGGCAGTCGGGCCGTTGATATCGGCGCCGTTGGAGGGGCAGAGGGCATTGCTAAGGAATTGACCGCGCGGGCGACCATCCGGGCTGGCAGGCAGGATGAAGCTGTCCGCCACCCAATAGTTCCAACTGAGCATACCGGGGCGGAACTGGCGGTTGGTGCTGCGGGTCTTGTGCTTCCAGGCTTCATCGCTCCAGACCTGCATGACATGGTATGCCAGCGCATCGGCTTGTTCGTCATCGCGCCCGTATTTGGGGGCTTTGAATTTGGCGCGTGCCTGCAGTACTTCATGTCCGACCCAGTTATCGCGCAGCGCCTGAAGCAGTTGTGCCAGCGTGCAGATTTTTTCATCGAACACCAGATATTTGACCGCCAGCAGGGAGTCAACCGTGGTGGCGTAGGTGACCGCTTCAATCGTGACAAAGCCCAATTCGGCGCCGCCCTGGGTGACATCCAGCCCTTTTTCGGCACAGCCTTTTACCAGGCAGGAGAGATACGGGGTAGGCGAGAAGCGGGCGCGCAGGGCTTCGCCTTGCTCATATTGATCAACAATCCGCTGGGTGATGTGCTGAGTCTGGGTGACATAGGCATTCCAGAATTGCTCCCAGGTGGTGAAGGAGGTCGGGTCGCCGGTATCGGCTCCCCAGCGCTGGGGTTTATCGGTTTTACCGCTCATTGAGTCGGTGAAAGGCAGCAGGTCATAACCGCCGGTGAGCGCCAGTTCAACCGCTTTCAACAGGTTGAGGTTGGCATCTACTGTTCCGGAGCGGTCATTTCCGACCATGGTGTTCTCCAGGCAGCCGACCGGCGCGTATTCGTGTACATTATCCTTGTTGATCAGGTGCTCCACTCCAGCTTTTTTGGCTTGCAGAAGCAAACCAGCCATCGAACGTTCGTCGAAATTGATCAGGAAAGGCGCACCCTGGCTGTCAGCGATCATCTGGACGACCTTGTCGAGCAGATCATCCGGTGAGCCGCGATGCAGACGTACGTTCGGTTTAGGCTCCAGGATGGGGCTCATCTCATCGATCACATCCAGGATGATGTGGGTTAAGGCATTGGTCATGTCCTTGCCATTGGCGCCCATGCCGGAGAGGGTCAGCAACTGCCCATAACCAGCAGTGATACCCTGATTGCCACCGGTGCGGATCATGCCATCATAGGCGGTGTTGGCGTGCACCCAGAAGCATTTAAGGACGTCTTTGCCGAACTCCGCGTCCATGCCAGCCTGGATGGATTTCTGCCAGAAGGGAAAAAGGTACTGGTCGATGCGCCCAAAGGAAACGCCGGGACCGGGATAATTTTCATCCGACATGACCAGCATGTGCGTCAGCCACAGGGATTGAACTGCCTGCCAAAAGGTGTGGGGTGCTTCCCAGGGGACGATCGCCAGGTTCTCAGCCATCTGCAGCAGCTCATCGCGGCGGGTGGGATCATTTTCACGTTCAGCCAATTCCAGGCACAGTTGGCGGTATTTCTCCGCCAGATCGCGCGGCATTTGTGCGGAGGTGAGCATGGCACGTAGTTGCGCGCCTTTAGGTCCGCTTTTCTCTTCGGCTGATAAAGCTTCATATTTTTCGGTCAAATCAGCATGAATGCCCTTCCAACCAATTTCCAACACGCGGGCATAACCGGGAATCAGGTGCCCGCTGGTGGGACCAACATTGCCATAGCCGTGGTTGTGGAACCAGAGCAACGCCTGGCGCAGTCCGTTCTTGCCTTCCATCCATTGCAAATACTCTTTGGTCTGTTTTTCATCCAGACAGGCGGAGGTCATGATGTTGAAGCGCCCACCTGCGATCAGATCGCCCGGCAGGATTTCCTGGGGCAAGTAGTTGACCATCACCTCCTTCACGAACCAGGCGCGCCGTTCCACCAGCGACCACTTCCAGAAGTCCGGGTGTAGTCTGACCGCTGTGGCGGTTTGTTTAAAGGAGCTGCGGAAAGTCCTCAGAAAGGTGTAGGTTTCCGGAACGATGTGGAAACTGACTTCTTCGTATTGAAAATCCCAGTCGGTTCCGGTCGTCCACGATGTGTACTCGTTGTTCCAGCGGCGATTGACACCCTGGAAGTAGTAATCCCGCAGCCATTGAATGCGGGGGGACAGGTTTTTGGTTTGCTTAATCTGATAAGCGGTTGGGGTTGCCTCCATTTGAGCCTCCTGTTTATGCGGTTGTTAATTTTGATAAAAAGATAAGTTCAGGGAAAAGGAATGATTGTTTGCAGGTGCTGTTCACCATGTTTCAACATAGCTGCCATTACTTCGGCAGCCCTCTCGGGCTTTTGCTGCATGATGGCGGCGAACAGTTTCTGATGAAATTCTATTAATTCTTCGGCTATCTGACCCTGTGGAAAAGCGCGATAAAAAGCACCCGCCAGGTTGGTGTGCACCTGTTTGAGTGAGTTCAGCATCAAGGCGTACATCAGATTGCCGGATGCGGCTGCGATCAATTGATGCAGGTTGAAGTCATAAGCCACCAGTGCCGGGATCTCGCCGGGCTGGATTTGCTGCCGGTCGGTGAGCAGAGACTGAAACTCGATCAGGTCGGCTTCCGTGCGATGAATGGCAGCCAGCCGGGCGGTTTCGGTTTCGATCAACAGGCGGGCAGCCATCAGGCTGGAGAGCAATTGCGGCTGATAAGCACCATCTTCATGCTGCATGAGCGTCATAAATAATGCCATCGAACCATCACGGCGAAAATCGCAGACGAAGACTCCATGGCGGGGTTCGATGCGTACCAACCCTTTGGCATCCAGTGCGACAATGGCCTGGTGCAGCACCGGGCGGCTGACTCCTAACCGGGGGGCCAGGTCGCGCTCAGAGGGCAGGCGTTCCCCGGGAGCCAAATTGCCAGAAAGAATCAAGCCTTCGATTTTGCGGATGCAGGCTTCTTTCAAGCTGATTGTTTGAATAGGGTCGAATGTTGGAATCATCTTTTTTGATCGGCTGGTAAAACCACCAGCCACTAAATAGAGTATATAAAAATATTGAGCAAATGTCAACAATAAGTTTCAAGAGTTTGATTTACCAAGAATATTGTATAACCGGGAATAAACTCGCTAAAGTTAAGTTATTATATAAACAGGTAAGCAGGAGAATGGTTATTTTGAATGGACAAGACGGAAATTTATCTCAACTATATTAAAAACGCATGCGAAATTATCCAGCAATTAATTGAGGGGATGGAATTAGGGTCATTCACTTCTGACGGTCAATGCCAGGCGGCGGTGATACAGGGCATTGAAATGATCGGGGATGCTGCTGGAAATATTGACCTGACATTTCAAGAGAAACACGGGGAAATTCCCTGGAACCAAATGATTGGTATGCGGAATCGGTTAATTCATGACTACAATGAAATTGATATTGATCTTGTCTGGCAGACGATTCAGAAAGATATCCCTGAATTGTTGCGAAAAATCAATTGTATTCTTGAAGAAGAGACTTAAATCTCAATCACCTGTCCGGTATCCGTTACCCGATACCCACCCAGGGCAGAAACCTGCTGCTTAAATTCAGTGGAGCATATGATTTGCAGGATAGGCTGGAATATGGATGAATGGTAAAAATCTGCTGGCATCACCAGATCATAGCGTTCTTCGACTAACGGAATAAAGTCCAGATCATTCAACCTGGCGATGGAATACATCCCGATGCCAACATCGGCTTGCTCGGATCGAATAGCTTCAGCAACAGCCTGATGGGTGTGAACCATTCTTTCATATCCTTCAATATCTGCAGCGTCAATATTCCGCTGCCGCAGGTTTTGGTCCAGCCAAAAACGAGTGCCAGCGCCGCGATTACGGTTGATAAACCGGATGCCTTTTCTGGTTAAATCTTCCAGGGAGTGGATATTCTTGGGGTTTCCCTTCTTTATTAGCATGCCTAATTCACGGTGGGATAAGGTGACCAGTACCATTTTTCGATCACTGAATAAATTTTGAACATAGTGAATGTTGTAAACACCACTCTCAAAATCATATAAATGGCTGCCACTGATCTGGCAATAATTCTCACGTAAAAAAATCAGACCGTCGAGGCTGCCAACTGGCAGAATGATAAGGTCTGGTGTGTTGTCTTGTTGGTTCACAAAATCTCTTAGAAGGTTCAATGCCAGATCATCACTTCCTAAAACCACAATCTGCCCGGCAGCGCCAGGTGCCGGAAAGAAAGCCAGATTAACAAAGAACGCCTTGGCAGTTGCCCGGTAGAACTTTTCGGTATAGTTTTTGGTAGTTTTCACAGTTTCCAGCTCCACCATCCCGAAATTTTCCATTATTTTGAGATGATGACGGATTTGGGCGGGATGTTTTTGAAGTTGTTCCCCTAATTGGGAGAGGGTAGCTGGTCGGGAGATGAGCAGCCTTAGGATTTGACCGCGGGTTGGGTCTCCTAATATTTTCAAACCTTCTTCTGATTGGTAGCGGCGAATGGTGTCCATGCTTTAATTGTAAAGCTTTTTTCCTTTCAAATGGCACCAGAAATCAATGCTATCTGTAACTTGATTAATCGTTTCTTTACCTTAAAATTATTTTTAACGTGGATTATTGTTTGTATTAAATTCCTGCTGTAATAAAAAATTTATAAAGGAGAAAATATATGCAGAAAAAGACATTGGTTATTAATGGTGTCCAGCGGGTAGTTGTTGCTGAAGCAGAAACTACCCTCATGGAAGTTCTTCGCGAACAGTTTTTATTAACCGGCGTTAAGAATGGGTGTGACGAAGGTCATTGCGGCGCCTGTTCCGTGATTTTGGATGACAAATTGATGCTTTCCTGTCTGATTAAAATGGGGAAGGTCAAAGATGGAGCAACCGTGTTAACCGTTGAAGGTGTCGGAACTCCTGAAAAACTTCACCCGATCCAACAGGCTTTCGTTTATTACGGCGTTGCCCAATGTGGTATTTGCACCCCCGGGTTTGTGATGTCATCCATCGCCTTGTTAAAACAGAATCCTTCGCCAACCCGGCAGGAGATTCGCGATTGGTTCACCCGCCATCACAATGTCTGTCGCTGTAACGGCTACATCCCGTATGTCGATGCTGTCATGGATGCGGCAGCGGTCATGCGCGGAGAAAAGAAAATCACCGACATCACCTTCAAAATGCCAGAAGATGGCAAGATTTGGGGCAGTAAATACCCACGTCCGACTGCAATTCCAAAGGTTACCGGCACACTTGATTACGGTGGCGATTTGGGGTTGAAGATGCCGCCCGATACATTACAACTGGCACTGGTGCAGGCGGAAGTTTCGCATGCCAATATCTTATCCATCGATACCAGCGAAGCAGAAAAAATGCCGGGCGTGTTTAAAGTGGTTACGCATAAAGATGTCAAAGGCAAGAATCGCATCACCGGGTTAATCACATTCCCCACCAACAAAGGGGATGGATGGGATCGACCGATTCTGTGTGATAAAAAAGTATTCCAATATGGAGATGCAATTGCCATTGTCTGTGCGTCCACGAAAAAACAAGCTGAAGATGCCGCCAAAAAGGTAAAGGTTGAGCTGGAAGTTTTACCGGCTTATATGAGCGCCCCAGAAGCCATGGCGGAAGATGCCATTGAAATTCATCCTGGAACCCCTAACGTGTACTTTGAACAGAAAACCGTAAAGGGTGAGGACACTGGACCGATCATGGAGAAGGCTGCCTACACAGCCTATGGTGAGTATTATCTGCAACGCCAGCCCCACCTAACCGTAGAGCCAGATGTTGGATTGGCTTACTATGATGAAGAAGATCGCTTGACCATTCACTCCAAGAGTATCGGAATTCACCTGCATCATGCGATGATTGCCCCTGGTTTGGGTGTCGAACCTGAAAAATTGCGCCTGGTTCAGAACCCGGCGGGTGCAACCTTTGGATACAAATTCAGCCCGACCATGGAAGCCTTATTGGGTGTTGCCTGTATGGCGACTGGCAGGCCAGTTTTCCTGCGCTACAATTATCGCCAGCACATGCAATACACCGGCAAACGCTCTCCCTTCTGGTTGAAGATCAAGATGGGAGCCGATGCCGACGGCAAATTACTGGCAATGGAAGCTGACTGGACGGTCGACCATGGTCCATATTCGGAATTTGGCGATTTGTTAACTCTGCGTGGCAACCAATACATTGGAGCTGGCTATAATATCCCCAATATTCGTGGAGTTGGCCGCACAGTAGCTACCAATCATGTGTGGGGTTCTGCTTTCAGGGCTTATGGTTCGCCCCAAAGCTTCCTGGCCTCGGAAAGCATCATGGACGAATTGGCAGAGAAAATGGGCATTGATCCATTCGAATTGAGATACAAAAATATCTACCGTTCAGGGTCCACCACTCCGACCGGGCAAGAACCGGAAGTGCTGCCATTTGAAGCCATGTTTGATAAACTGCGCCCGCTCTACTACGCTGCCAAAGAAAAAGCTGCCAAAGAATCAACCGAGCAATTCAAGAAAGGCGTAGGCATCTCCCTGGGCATCTACGGCTGCGGTTTGGATGGACAGGATGGTTCCGAAGCTGCGGTTGAATTGAGCAAAGACGGCGTAACCGTTTATGCTAGTTGGGAAGATCACGGTCAGGGCGCCGACATGGGCATGCTGGGAACTGCTCATATGGCTTTACTGCCGCTTGAAATCGATCCCAGTCAGATCAAGCTGGTAATGAACGACACCGCCATCACCCCGAACAGCGGCCCGGCTGGCGGTTCACGCTCTCAGGTGGTTACTGGCAATGCAATCAAGAATGGCTGCGAGCAGCTGCTGGAAGCAATGAGAAAACCTGACGGCTCCTACCGCTCTTACGAAGAAATGATTGCCGATAGTGTTCCGCTTAAATATGTCGGAAAATGGTCAGCGGCATCCGCACAGGCTTGTGATGAAAATGGTCAGGGCAGACCCTTTGTTGTGTACATGTATGGGGTCTTTATGTCCGAAGTCACTGTCAACACCAAGAACGGAAAGGTAAAAGTTGACAAAGTTACCCACATGGCGGATGTCGGCAAGATCAACAACCGGCTGGTCGTGGATGGACAAATCTATGGTGGCATTGCCCAGGGTATTGGGTTAGCCTTATCAGAAGATTTTGAGGATATTGAAAAACACGCCACCATGTTGGGCGCTGGGATTCCGTACGCAAATGATATTCCGGACAATATCGAAATCCATTACTTCGAAAATCACCGTGCAGATGGTCCCTTTGGGGCTGCCGGCGTAGGTGAATTACCGTTAACATCACCGCATGTATCGATTATCAATGCCATTTATCATGCCACTGGTGTTCGTATTCGCCACTTACCGGCTTATCCCGAAAAAATTCTGGCCGGGTTGAAAGATTTACAACCAGCATAAATTTTTAGCAACACAATTTAATAAGGAAATCAGGTGAATGGTAAAAAGAACCATTCGCCTGATCCTTATTGGAATGAGCAAAGGTTTTAAAAAGAAAGGGTCAACATGGATCAGGAAGAATTACGCCGCTTAGAAGATAAATGTATTCAAGAACACGCTCCCGCCTGCACTGCGACCTGTCCAATCCATGTGGATGCAAGAGGAATCTGTGCTGAAATTGCGAAAGCAGATTTCCAAGCTGGATTAAAGATATACACAAAAACAGTCCCTTTTCCCCGGATATTAAGCCTGCTTTGCGACCAACCGTGTCAGGAAGCTTGCTTGCGGAAAGACATTGGTGGCGCAATTTCAATCAAAAAGCTGGAAAAATCCCTGATTCATTTTGGCGGGGCTGTTGAACCACCGCGTACTTTTCCTAAAAAACCCAGAAAAGTAGCTGTTATTGGGGCTGGGCTTAGTGGGTTAACGGTGGCTTTTGACCTGGTAAAAAAAGGATACCAGGTGATTGTTTTTGAAAAAGAAACCCAAATGGGGGGAGTAATCCATGAAGTTTCAAAAGAAATTCTTCCCCAGGAAATCATAGAAAAAGATTTTCAGGTGTTAGCAACTTTAGAGGTAGAAATTCGCTTTCAGAAATTTATTAAAGAAATAAGAATTGACCCGGATAATAATCTTTTACAAATTGAAGATGAATTTTTTCATACTGTTTATTTGGGTTGTGGCAAGGCTGGCGTTGTTCCCAATATATTATTCATAGAGGAGAACGATCTGCTGATTGACCCATTTACTTATGAAACGAAAATACCCGGCATCTTTGCAGCCGGATCATTATTCAAAGGGGTGCCGGTAAATATCAATGGTGGGGGTCAGGTTTTATCGCATTCAATTGTGCAATCCATGGCACAAGGACGCAGCGCTGCCCTTTCCATGGATCGTTATTTACAAAATGTATCCCTGACCGCAGCCCGGAAGAACGAGGGCTCGTATGTTACCCGCTTGTATACCAATATTAAACGGTACGAACCCCAACCTAAAGTTGTGTCGGTAGAGGCAAATGGCTACCAAGTAGAGGAAGCAATTGCTGAAGCACAACGCTGTATCCAATGCGAGTGTATGGAATGCGTGAAAGAATGTGTTTTCATGCAGGAATATGGCAGTTACCCGAAAAGATATTTGCGGGAAGTCTATAATAATTTATCCATTGTTCAGGGTACCCGCCAGAAGAATCGCATGATCAATTCATGCAGTTTATGTGGATTATGCGGCGAAATTTGCCCGGAAGATCTGGATATGTCAGAAGTCTTCCGAGAAGCACGCCAAACGATGGTCACCCAAAATAGAATGCCGCCTTCCGCGCATGATTTTGCCTTACGGGATATGCAATTTAGCAATAGCGAACATTTTTCACTGATTAAGCATCAGCCTGGCAGCCAAAGCAGTGCCATGGTATTCTTTCCTGGCTGTCAATTATGCGCCTCTTATCCGGAGGATGTCGAGAAGATTTATCAATTGTTATGTGACCAGGTTGATATAAAATCCGAAAATGGGATTGGGCTGGCTTTGGGATGCTGCGGAGCGCCGGCTGAATGGGCCGGGCGTGAACAGCTCTTTGAGGAGAACAGAGCCCAATTTTTGAAAAAATATCAGCAACTGGGGCAGCCCATCCTCCTCGTGGCTTGTTCCAGTTGTTTCCATGTTTTTAAAAAGTCGTATCCTGAACTTGAAGTTAAGTCCTTGTGGGTTTATCTGAATGAGCTTAAGTTGGATTTACCCGATTTATCGCCTCAAGGGCTGCGCATTAGTATCCAGGATCCCTGTACCACCCGCTATGAGCGGGATATTCAGGAGGGGATTCGCCAATTAGTGGAAAAAATGGGCGTGCAGATCGAGGAATTGCCGTTGAATCGCGAACAAACCGAGTGCTGCAGCTATGGGGGGTTGATGTGGCTGGCCAATCGTGATGTGGCGAAGAAAGTAGTAGCCCGAAGAATTAATCAGAGCCCTCTGGATTATCTGACGTATTGCGCCATGTGTCGTGATTTTTTTGCAAAATCAGGAAAGAATAGCCTGCATTTAGTAGATCTACTTTTCCATGCTGATACAATTAACATTAGAAAAATAAAACCAGCGCCAGACTTTTCCTTTCGGCATGAAAACCGTTCAAGATTAAAAAATAAATTATTAAAGACTCTTTGGGGAGATAATCAAATGGAACCAGAACCCTATGAAGCGATTAAATTAATTATTGCGGAAGAAATACGAAACCTGATGGAAGAGCGCATGATCTTGGTTGAAGATGTACAACAGGTGATCCAACATGCCGAGAAATCAGGGAGCAAATTGAAAAATACAAAAACGGGAACCTACCTGGCTCATTACTGCCCTGCCAGTGTCACCTTCTGGGTTGAGTACCGTCCGGTGGAGGATGCCTTTGAGATCGTGAGCGCTTATTGTCATCGCATGACCATAGAAGACGAGGTGCAGAAATGAGCAAATATTTAAAACCCGAAGATGCGGAAGGTTGGCTGTGCGCCAGATGTAACCTGCCTTTGGTGATGAAACCCGCCAAAATCGAATACCTGGGCAATGCCTTTCCGGTGGATGTGCCCATGTGCCCTTCCTGCGGTCAGGTTTTTATTCCGGAAAAACTGGCGCTCGGAAAAATGGCAGAAGTGGAACAAGCTTTAGAAGATAAATAGAATGCAGGCACTAGCAGAAAAAAGCGTTTGCTTCATTGGCGATCAACCCCATCCAGGTAATTTAGCACTTACTCAATATTGTTTAAGCAAGGTTTTGCTTTCGTCACAGGCTCGTATTCTGGATGCCGGTTGTGGAGAAGGCCAAACCGTTCACTATTTGCAGAGCCTGGGTTACCGGGCTTATGGCTTTGATGCCAATATATTTAAAAGGCAAAGAGCAAACTGCCAACCGGCTTGTATTGCAGCCGATTGGTTTCATATCCCAACGCTTTGTGGATATTTTGAGGTGGTTTTGGCTGAATGTACCTTCTCATTAATCAAAAGGTTAAAAGATCATTTGGCTGAAATCCGGCGTGTGCTGCAACCAGCGGGCACATTGATTTTCCATGGTCTTTATAGCCGCAGAGAGGACTCCGAGCTCTGGACGGGTAAACTTGGGGATAATTGCAGTCTGAAGAATATTCGCAATCAAAATCAGATCATCATGGAACTTGAAAATTCTGGCTTTCAAGTTATTTTTTTGGAAGATCATTCACAGGTTTTGCAAAACAATGGATCCATGAACGCTTGGTGCTGGAAACCGGGGTTATTTGAGAATAATGAAATCCAGGCCTCGGTAAAACAAAAAGAAGAAATGGATATTTTTGATTATTTCTTAACGATTTCAAAAATAAAACTGGGATATTATGTTGCCATTGCTAAAAAAGAATGAGGTGAACCCATGGATGTAGAAAGAATGCGCGAGTTGCAGCAACAAGGTTATTATTGCAGCCAAATCCTTATCATCATGGGCTTGGAATTGCAAGGAAAAACAAACCCGGATCTGGTTGCCAGTATGCAAGGGTTGGCAGGCGGACTGGGGTTCAGCGGTGAATTGTGTGGGGCTTTAAGCGGTGGGGCTTGCCTGTTGGGATTGTATGCCGGAAAAAAATATTCACACGAAGAGGAAAACCCGGCTTTACGTTTTATGATCGAAGATTTGGTAGCCTGGTTTAAAGAAGAATTTGGGAAACCTTATGGTGGAATTCGTTGTGAGGAGATTCTGGCTGGCAATTCCATGCACACAATCACCCGCTGTCCGCTGATGGTTGCCGGGGTGTTTGCCAAAGTGAAAGAATTGCTGGTAGAGAATGGGTTTGATTTGTTTGGGGTGAGCGATGAATAAACCTGAAGCCTTGATAGAAACGACTGAAAGCGTCTGCCCTGTTTGCTTTCAAACCATTCCGGCGAAGAGAATCTCCAGGGGTGGAGATGTTTTTCTAAATAAAGAGTGTCCGCTTCACGGGGAATTCGAGACCGTCGTTTGGCGCGGAGCCCCGGCATATGCAACCTGGCGGGTGAACAAAATTCATACCCATCCGAAAGTTCCCTTTACCCAGGCGAAGACCGGTTGCCCGTATGATTGTGGACCGTGTGAAGAACATTTGTTGAACCCCTGTTGTGTGTTATTAGAGGTTACTCAGCGTTGCGATATCAGGTGCCCGGTGTGTTTCGCTGATTCAAACGCCAGCCCCTCCCTTGACCCGAATTTAGCAGAAATTAAAAGCTGGTATGAGCGCCTGCTGGAAACAAAAACCAGTTTGAACATTCAACTATCCGGAGGAGAACCCTGTGTGCGAGATGATTTGCCTGAAATTATCGCGTTAGGCAAGCAGGCGGGTTTCACTTATTTTCAACTGAACACCAACGGATTACGCCTGGCAAGAGACATCAATTATTTGAAAAAATTGAAAGCTGCAGGTTTATCTTCAGTGTTTTTACAGTTTGATGGTGTTTCGGATCAGGTTTATCAGGCCATTCGTGGTCGAAATCTATTTGCACAAAAAGTAAAGGCAATTGAGAATTGTATTGCAGCAGGCGTGGGTGTGGTATTGGTGCCGGTGATTATTCCCGGGGTTAATGATTACGAGATTGGCAACATTCTGCAGTTTGCTTTGAAATATCACCCGGGAGTCAGGGGAGTACATTTTCAGCCGGTTAGCTATTTTGGCCGTTTTCCCAAATCGCCAGTGGATGAAGACCGTATCACACTGCCGGAGATCATCGCCAAACTGGAACATCAGAGTAATGGGATGGTCAAAGAGGAACATTTCAAGCCGGCACAGGCAGAACATGCCCGCTGTACGTTTAACGGAAATTTTGTCGTCATGCCGGATGGCTCCTTACGACCGCTAACCCGTTTTCAAGAGAACAGTTGTTGCTGCCAACCAGTTCAGGCTGAGCAGGCGCGGGTAAAAGGTCAGTCTTTTGTCGCCAGAACCTGGTCAGCCCAACCAGCGATTCTCCAAAAACACAATCTGGTATTAGATGGCTTTGAAGCCTGGGATATTTTTATTGAACGCAGCAAAACACATTCTTTTGCGATATCAGGCATGGCATTTCAGGATGCCTGGACTCTGGACCTGGAACGATTGAAGCAATGCAAAATCTTTATCTTTTCACCTGACCGGCGCTTAATTCCATTTTGTGCTTACAATCTCACCAATCAGCAAGGCGAAAGCCTGTATCGTGGAAAGTGTAACAACGTTGATTCCTCTATCCCCGCTTGAGAATTGGATTTTCCAGAAAATTAATGGTACATCAGGAAGCTTAACGAAAGCGGATCTTGAGAACTACCAATTCCAGAAATTACAATCCACTTTATCCCTGGTTAAAGAGAAAAGCCCCTTTTATCAGAAAAAATTAAAGGATAGCTCCTCAAAGATAGAAACCCTTCAGGATTGGTCGTTATTGCCATTTACCACCGCAAATGAATTGAGGATGCATAACCTGCAGATGGTAACAGTCTCCCAGGGAGATATCCAGCGAGTCGTTACCCTGGATACATCCGGTACCAGCGGTGTTCCCAAAAGATGCTTCTTCACAAAAGCCGATCAAGAGCTGACGATTGACTTCTTTGGGGTAGGAATGACCAGCCTGGTTTCTGAAGAGGATCGGGTCTTAATACTTTTACCCTGTGAGCGCCCCGGCAGTGTGGGTGATTTACTCTTTGAAGGACTATCCAGAAAAGACATTACCGCCATAAAATATGGAGCTGTCCAGGACGTTCAAGAAGTTATGGAAATTATCCAGGATCAGAAAATTACTAGTCTGGTGGGTGCCCCCAGCCAGATTTTGGCGCTGGTTCGCTGGGCACCGGTTTTGGGCATTCCATCACCGCAAGCCATTCGAAGTGTGCTTTTTTCCACTGATCATTTACCGGACGCAATCTGTCAAACGATAGAAAAAGCCTGGGGATGTGAAGTCTTCAATCATTACGGCATGACGGAGACTGGGTTGGGCGGGGGAGTGGATTGTCGGGCACATTATGGGATGCATCTGCGGGAAGCCGATTTATTCTTTGAGATCATCGACCCAATCAGTGGTGAGCTTGTGCCGGATGGGCAGTATGGAGAGGTGGTTTTTACCACATTGACCCGGGAAGGGATGCCGTTGATCCGTTACCGGACAGGGGATATATCCAGATTTATGATCGACCCTTGCCCGTGTGGTACTTCACTACGGACAATGGATTGGATTCAATATCGTGTAGAGAATCGATTGGATTGTGGGGAAGGTCTGGTTTCTATCGCGGATCTGGATGAGGCGCTTTTCTCGCTGCCTTATGTGCTGAATTTTCGGGTTGAAGTGGAGGATGGACATCCCAAAAAAATGAAGATCGAAATGAATGTAAATCAATCAGGCATACCTCAAAATGAGCTGATTTCGGAGATAAGAACCATTGCACCCCTGGATAAAGAAATAAAAAACAATCAAATTCAATTAAATTTAATGGTTAAAGTTGGGTTACCGGAAACCTTTGGCAGCCTGGCAAAAAGAAAAATTTATTTCAATCAGAAATCGATTAACTGAAATAACTCAGAGTAGAAAAACTGTAGAGACCAGGTCTGAAATCAGTTTGTTTTGAAGCGGGAAAAATAAATGGCAGCTCAAATTGTTGCTTCGGTTGGATTCTTTACTTTGCTCAAAGCAAACAAAGCGATAAAGAATAAAACCATTGAGATCAGCGTATTGTAAAGAAAACCGGTCTCATAAACATAGGGAGCCGCCAGAGCGCCCAGCATGCGCCCAAGCCCGACTGCTGCAAAGGTGGCGCCCAACAAAGCAGCTCTGGCTCGTGGGAGCACGTCGGTTAACAAGGGGACATAGGCGATTAATGAGCTTTGGAAGGTAAGATTGAAAAGAAATAAACCAACTTCAGCGCCCCATAACCCAGAACTCCCTAACAAAGTGATGGAGACTGCAGAAAAGGCAGCACCGATCAAACCAATTCCAACTGTCTTTTTGGCGCCAACACGAACCAACAACCAATTTACTGCGACAACCGAAAGCAGTTCGGATACACCAATTACGATGGATGCTGCCCCCAAACCATTAATGGATAAAAGAAATTTATCTTCCATCCAGACACCAAAGACCAAGTTAACAATTTCATGAGCCGCACAGAAAAAGAAAACCATCAGCACTCCGGCAATGGCTGAGGAAGAGGTGAAGACCTGTTTCATCCCATGCTGGACTTTCTCGGTTTGTTGATGCAGCACCTTTTTGCCTTTGGGGATTAGAAATATTAACCCAATAAAGGTGATTATTCCCAGGATGCCCATCGTTGGAAAAGGCGACAACCAGCCAAATTTACTGATCAGAAAGCCCAGTAGAGGAACCGCAACGATAAAACTCAGCGCCCAACCCGTACTAGTGATGACAATGGCATATCCGCGATAATTAAGCGGAATCGTATCACTTTGATAGGCTTGCATAGCTGCGATAAAAACATTCATCCCGATAAAGGTAAGACATAAAGCGAGGACAAAGCCTGCATAAGTCGGCCAAAAAATCACCACCACACATCCGAGGACGAAAACACCCATGCCGGTTAGCATCCCGCTGCGGCGGCTGCGTTGATCAAAGACAGATGTGATTAATGGAATGATGATTCCGGTGAAGTTGCGGATTGTGACAGCCATTGAAATGGTTGTCAGATCAACACCGAGACCTCTTCCAAAGAAAACAAGGAAGGGGTAGACCATGCGCATGGGTGTATGTACCAGCATGCGGATGGCAGAAAAGACAACAATTTCGAGGTTGTAGTGTTTTGGTTTCTGTTGAAAAACGATTTGATCGTTCATGGATCAAATGATTATAAATGAGAATTGTAAAAACTCAGGTTGAAAATCAGATAATTTTTAAAACGTGGAAAATTCAGGATGGTTTTTCCCTATTGACAATTCCCAGAAATATATCGACGATGCGTGGATCAAATTGGGTGCCCTTATTGGTGATTAATTCGTTGATGGCTACCTCAAAACCAAGACTTTTACGATAGATGCGATCATCTGTCATAGCAATGAAGGCGTCAACCACCGAGAGAATACGGGCACCCAGGGGAATATCATCTTTGGATAAACCATCCGGATAACCGCTGCCGTCATATTTCTCGTGGTGATGGCGGATGATGGGGCTGACACCAGACATCATGGAAAGCGGCGCCAGAATTTTTGCCCCAATCTCAGGATGTTTGCGCATGGCAATCCATTCTTCAGCGGTCAAGCTGCTGGGTTTACGTAAAATTTGGTCGGGAACTCCAATCTTGCCAATATCGTGTAAGCGGGTTGCCCAACGCAAATTTTGAATTTCTTCGGCTGAAAAATCTAAGTGTTTACCGACTTCGACGACCAGATCTTCCATACGGGTACTATGATCTTCCGTGTAAGTATCCCGGGCTTCTACTGCGTTTGCCAATGCAATCACGGTCTCCAACAGGCTCTCTTCCAGTTGCGCATGTAATTGTGATCGGCGTAAAGCACTGCCTGCCTGATCCGCAATTAAAGAGATTAATTGGAGTTTGTTGGTATCGAAGGTTTCTCTTTGAGCATGGCGTTCTTCACCAAACACCATGATGCCAACGAATTCCCCGACAACAATTAAAGGATAGATACAGGCGCTTGCGGCTATGTCCAGAAACAGAAATTTGCTCAATTCGTTTGAGTTGGGGTTCCCATCATTTTGCAGGATTAAATAGTTTCCACTTTCCCAAACACTACGATAAATACTTTGTACCTCTTCAGGGTCAGGATTGCCGATATTGAGATCTGAATTGATGACCCGAACGGAATGAGCTGCCCGGCAGACAAAGTTGCCAGCAGAATCTTGCGTGAGGATACGGGTAAAAGTTACATTGGTACTTAATGTGGAAAATTGGGTAATAATATTTTCAACCGTATTGACATTATCGGTAGCAATGAGTTGGCGGGACATGTTGTAAAGGGTGGTTATTTCTGCACGCCGGTCTTGCTCAATTTTGAAGAGACGGGCATTCTCAATCGCCACCGAAGTTTGATTAGCGAGCGTGGTCAGGGTTAATTCGTCATCTGGTGAATATCCCTGCTCGCTTAGTTTTTCGCCAATAACAAAAATACCAACCAGTTCAGCTTTTACCAGTAAAGGAATAAAAAGCTCTCCTTTGAGCTTCTCCAGATCATCCAGCTCTCTGCGCCATAGAGATTTAAAATAAGGTTGAACCTCAAGGTCATTTTTCCTGAGAACGTCTTTATGGCTGGATAACCATAAAACAATCGGATGGTTTTCATTCATCCGGATTTTAATGAAAGGTTCCAGTCCATTCTGAGCTGATAAATAATAACCAATACCAGCGCGTCTTTTCAGGAAGAATGCTGCGTTTTTAATATGCAGAGTTTTGGTCAGATCTTCCAGAATCATATTTGTCACCTGGTCCAGATCAAGGACCAGGGCTGTCTGACTGCTTAACCGTTGCAGTAAAAGACGCGAATCGTACTTTTCCCGAAAGAATAGTTTATCAATGATCGACTGGGCTTTATCACGAAAGGGTTGAGCCAGCAGTGCAGTTAAAAGGGCCACAAAAAGTGAGACCCCAAATATTTGAAAATCAGTATACTTGGTAGTGATGTTCAGGGCGATGGATATCAGGAGAAAGTAAAAAGTTCCGATGATGACAGTTGGAACTGAATAGAGAACGCTTTTTCGGATAATGACCTGAATATCCAAGAGTTGATGGCGTAAGATTGCATAAGAGATGAGCAGCGCGGTCAAAGAATTTCCAGCAATATCGATTGGATATTGGCCCAGGGGCGTGAAATTAATCGTTGCAGAAAGTAATACGATAGCAAAACCCATGATCAGGTAACGTAAACGATTTCGAACAATTACATCCGGGGTCTCTCGATAGCGTTTTATTAACTGGATTAAGCCGAATACTTCCAGAGCGTAGCCTGGACCAGCAACCAGGATTAATAAAGGGCCGAACTCATACACCACCCTCATATTTTCAATGGTTGCATATTGAACAGCAAATGGAGTAAACATCATTAAGATGAATGAGATCAATCCATAAACAAATACCCAACCAATCCAACGCCAGTGTTTTGCTGTAGCAACGCTAACAAATTTTACCAGTGTGACAGCAGAACCTACTCCGCCAAAAGCCATTAATCGGAACCAGAATGTTGGGTGATTGTCGAGACCTGAAAGAAGCATCAGGGCACTTAAAGACCACAACATCATCATAGCTAAATATCCTTTGAATGCGTTACGCTCCTGGATTTGGGATGATGACTTCGAGAAGGTCGTAGTTATAAAGAGACCAACATACAGCAACAGAGTTATAAAGGGAATTAATGTAAAGTAATTAAATTTCATTGTTTCATTGCCAAAACCCTTAAGATATCAATCGTTTTATCACCTTTTCCTGTGCTTGCATATGGGTTGGTTTTAAGTGTGCAAGTTCTGCACCAGCCTGACGTTGTTCTTCAATATATCTGGCAAATGCTCCATTTTTTAGTCTGGTTAGAACGAAACTATCTTTTCCAAGCATATTTTCAAAATCAGAAAATTCGTCGTGAATTTCCCGGAATGCTTTGCGTAATTGTTCTTCAATTATTTCTGTGGGTGAAATCTCAGATTCGGCCATTTCCAAATACAGATGCAAGATCGGTTTACCTTCGGTTTCTTCTTTTCGGGCCACCCAATCTATATATTTAATCCCGGCTGCTTCAATAACCGTCCAGATGGCTTTTTCAGTGAATCTGACCATTCCAGCCAGATCAATCACATCATCGCAGCGGGAATAAAACCGGATCTGGGGAAGTTCAATTCCAATTTCGTCATCACGCATGGAAATGACTTCAATTAAATCTCCAATTCGATAGCGGGTAAAAACACCGCCCAGAAGATTCGTGAAAACCATTTCGTAAATACCTGGTTGTAAATCCCGGAAGGTGAGAGTTTTTGGCTTGTATGTTCTATCCAATTTATTCTTAATGTGTTCGTCATAAGGGATAAACTCATAGAAATTGCTGTCCGGGATGAGAGTCATTCCTTTAAAGCTCCACGATTGGAAGGAGAGAATACCTCCTTCAGCACAGGCATAGCCCTCCAGGGGTTGTTCGCCCCAGTAATATTCAATTTTCTTACGGAAAATATCTGTATCCGTTCCACCCGCCAGAACTCCTTTTAACCGCCAGATATCCTTAGGTAAAAGGGGACGTTTGCCTGCTTTTGCATTGATGACACCTCTCAGCAACCGAAATAATACATTCGGACGTAACATTGCTAATGAAAATTTACCTGTTCCTCCACCAGATTCAAATCTTTCTCCGATTTTTGCTAAAATGCTGGCGAGCCCGTAGAAATAATCCAGCCCGGTAATCATTCCCTGTGAAAAACCATTGCTAATTCGATCCTGAAATTCCATTTTTTCGCTTTCAACTAAAGGAGGTACAAAGCGAAAACCGGAATGTTCTTCGACAGAAAAACTTAAATACCCTGATAAATATGGCCGGGGAGCCGTACCTAATAAAACCACATTATGAGGATCAATATTTACCTCTCCTTTGCGGGTAGCTGAAGACATTACTATGGCACTGATGGAGGCATTGCCTAATTGATCGTACATTTGTTTGGTATAAGGAGCCCATTTGCAGGAATATTCTCCGGATCGACCAGAAGTTCGTGACCAAAAGAAAGGCTCAAAGGGCAAAGCGTCGGACTTATTTTCCCGTAGATAGGGATCATAATCCTGATAGGTAGTAAGTGGTACCAGGTTGATAAACTCGTCCACAGTGGTGGGAATTTTTTCGCCAAGGATTTTTTTTCCGATCTCACTATTTTTCAGGTAATCAATTTGCTCGAATAACAACCTTTCCTGAATTTTCATGAATTCATCAATATTTAAATCCAGATGACCACATAATTTGGTCCAAATTTCAGCCTTTTTACCTTGCTTCATAAGCTCTTTAACTGTCGACATCTCTCTCTCCTTGAATTCTTTTATAATTTGGTTGCCTGAATTAATAAAGGTTGGGGAACCCAAAATTTATTCGACTTCAATTTAGTAATTTCAATATTTTCAAATCCTGCTGCGCTCAAGATAGCATGCCAATCTTCAGCGGTGAAAACATTGGATACGGCTGCAGCTTCAGCCCAGGCACGCTTTTTATTCTCTGTGAAAAAAAAGTAGATGTAAGCCAGGATTTTTATCAAGAAATTAGTCAAGGGGTTTCTCCACCAATTTGCTCCGCCAACATCTGCTAAAGAAAACATCCCATTCTGCTTCAGAATTCGGAATACTTCTGAAATAAGTTGTTTGACCTGCATATGGTGGGTGGCTAAACCACAAACAATCTGATCATAGGAAGCGGATGAAAATGGCATATACATTGCGTCACCAGTCGTAAGAAATGCTTTGTTGTTGAAAATCGTTTCTCCAAGTTTCCTTTTGCCATTTTGTAACATTGCAAAGGTGATATCGATACCCACCACCTTACAATTGTAATTTTTTTGAAGAATCAAGCGGGGAATCACGCCAGTACCGGTGGCGATATCAAGCAACAGTTCTTCATCCAGAATATCGATGTGATCAATGAGATTCTGAATGAAACCCTGATAACTCCAACCCCAAAATCTATTCAATTCATTATTGACAACGCTTTCATATCGAGGGGCTAATTCAGTGAATGCCTCAACCACAACATCCTTTTCTTCCATGTTGATTTGCCTTGTAAATTAAAGAGTATGAAAAATTATCTATTATCGATAATTATATTAGATAATAAATAATTCAATTAAAAATTTAGTAGTTGGCAGGAAAATTGCATCTACCTAAGGCATCTATTTCCTGATAGGTGGAATGGTATGAGGTTCTCCTGTTTTTAATTTTTGAAAAAATTAATTCTTAATTTCTTCTGGCTTCTTTGGGACAATAAAATCGCAACTGGGGTCGCCGGCTGCAATTGAAGAAACCTGGCGGATATTGAATTGCGCCTTATTGGAGATGAACTCGGTAGCTTCCATCAGGAAACCCTGGGTAATGTGACAATCCGGAGCGCTCACCTGCCGCCCCCAACAGACCGGGCAGCGTTTGTTAATGTAAAGATAATGATCTCCCTGATCCTTGACTTCAACGATCCGATCACTGGTCTCGGAATAGTTTTTGGCAATCCATTTTAAGAAAATTGGCAACTTGAGGGATAAGGGTAATAATTTAGTGGTGGCTTCCAGACTGGCACCGTGACTATCCAGGAAAGATTGAATCCCGTTTCGAAAACTGGCTTTTCCGGTGCGAATGAGAAAAGCCTTTGCGCCCCTGGGTCCGTAGGTATTGGCGACAGCACCACAAATGGCTGAATAAATGGCAAAATCAAAAACGTTGTCCATCGTATCTGGCGGACAAATCTCCTGGTAGGTTGGTAACCTACCCTGTTTCAGCACTGCATTCAGTCCATTTTCACCCATCAGGTCTTCTAAAGTAACCAGCACGTAGCGAGCTATTCGATTGGGTACATAATATCCACTTAGTTCAATTGTCATTGGGTATCCTTAGCTTGGAAATATAAGCGATTATATCGCGCTGGAAAATTCAGGGGATGAACCTTTCAATTTTGAAAACGGTAAAAATTTTCCTGCAATTATTATGAAAATATAAATTAATTGCGTATGAATGATCTGCATTATTAAATTCATCTCTCCTTCTGTTTAAAGGTAAAATCAGCGTAGATGATGATGAAAGCGGCTTTTATAATCTTTGAATTGCTGACGATTATTTTATTTAGCGCCTGTATGGTTCATGCTGCTCATCAGAAAAGGGAAAAAGTTCTGGAACTGATTTTTGCTCTCTTTTTTGGTGTATTTCTGGAATGGATGACCATCAAACAATTGGAGGCTTATCACTATGGAGATTTCTTTTTAATGATCGATGGAGCTCCAATCTGTATTGGATTGGGTTGGGCGGTTATTATTTATAGCGGGATGGAGTTTGTGAACCATCTGGAAATGCCAGATTTTGCCCGTCCATTTCTGGTAGCTTTACTGGCACTCAACATGGATTTAGCTATGGATGTGATCGCCATTCGTTTGGGATTCTGGAATTGGGTCATCCCATTGGATTGGCAATGGTTTGGTGTTCCCTGGGGTAATTTTTGGGCCTGGTATATTGTTGTTGTATCGTACAGTGGATTTTTATACTGGTTCCGATACAAGCTTTCTCATAAGGGTAAAACCTGGTTAAAATGGACTTATCCATTATTATCTATGCTGGGGGCTATTATTATTTTAGGAATCACCAATTATATTTTTGTGCATGTGTTCGCCAAAACTGAACTGGTCAGTGCAATGAGCACGTTGTTAATTGTCCTGGCTGGGGCAGTGATTATTTATGTTGCCCGTCCATTTTTTCGAAAATCAGTCCAGGTTGATGCTGTGGTTTTTGCTGTTCCTCTGACGTTTCATATATTTTTCACCGTTTTTGGCTTTTGGGGTGGTTTTTATGCACAGATTCCCATTCTGGCGGTGATTGGGATCAGTATGTTTGCACTGGGTATTGGTGTCCATCTTTGGCCCTGGTGGAAAAATCAATTCATAAAAGGATAAGAAATGTCAAGCTATAAAGCTTTTTATTGGCGTCAAATTGGAGTGAAACTCGCAGCAATCCTAACCTTCATCATGGGTGTGATTAACCTCACTTCCGGCGTTCAACCAGCTTTGCATGCGCGATTGCAAATCCTGGAGCAAATTCTGCCATTGGAAATTCGCCATGGCAGCCGGATTACTTCTGTTTTAGCGGGATTTGGTTTAATTTTGCTGGCCAATAATTTATCACGCCGCAAAAAAGCGGCCTGGTTCTTTTCGATGGCTCTTTTGTTGATCACAGGGATCAGCCACCTTTTCAAAGGACTGGATTATGAAGAGGCTATTTTTTCTCTATTGCTGGTGATTATTTTGTTTTTATTGAGAAACGAATTTCATGCGGCGTCTGATCCACCTTCGGTAAAGCAAGGACTTACCGTTTTGGGGGCAGCCTTCGGTTTTACACTGATTTATGGTATGGTTGGGTTTTTCATGCTGGACCAACATTTTGATATCCCTTTCAACCTGATCAGTACCATCAATCAGATCATATTAATGTTTGTTACCTTTTCAACACCAGTCATTCAACCAGTCACAAAATTTGGGCATTATTTCTTAATTTCAATCAATATTATTGGCCTCGCAACAATTGGTTTTGCAATCCTAATGTTGATTCGGCCGGTGTTAATCCGCCATCCAGCGACCCAGAAAGAAAGAGAATTGGCAAGCTCAATTGCGAACCAATTTGGGCGGACAGCTTTAACCTGGGCAACATTATTTGAAGATAAATCCTATTTTTTTCTGGTGAAGATACATATTGCGCTTATGTCACCAAAGGGCGCGGCGCCATTGTTTTGGGAGACCCCGTTGGGCCAGCAGAAAAAGCGCCGGAAGCGATTGTTCAATTTAGGGATTATTGTGCCAAAAAGGATTGGCTGCCCGCGTTTGTCTCCACTTTACCAGATTATTTGCCCGCTTACCAGGCTGCTGGATTTAAGAATTTATGCATCGGTTTTGAAGCGATTGTCCCTCTCAAACAATTCACGCTGGAAGGCAGCAAAAATAAAGATCTACGGAATGCAGTCAGTAAGCTGGAGCGTGGTGGGTTTCGGGCAGAAATTATCCCGGCACCTCTGGATGATTCTTTATTAAAATCTCTCCATCAAGTCAGTTATGCCTGGTTAACTTTGCGCCAGGGGATGGAAATGCGTTTTTCGGACGGTTGGTTTCAGGATGATACTATCCGCGCCTGTAAGGTCATTGTGATTTATAACCCGGAAAACCAGCCGATTGCTTTTGCTAATTTTGTTCATGAATATCGGAAAAATGAAATTACGATTGATTTGATGCGCCATTATCCGCAAGTTCCTAATGGGACAATGGAATTTTTATTTGTGCGTATGCTCCAATGGGCACAGACTGAAGGATTTGATACCTTTAGTTTAGGGCTAAGCGCCCTGGCAGGGATTGGAGAAAAAGAGGAGGATCCGCGGGTGGAACGCGCCTTGCATACACTCTCTACTTATTTTTCCCGCTATTTTAACTTCTCCGGGTTGAGACATTTTAAAGAAAAATTTCATCCAGATTGGGAACCCCGTTATCTGGTGTACCCAGGGACTGGCAGCCTGACTGTGGTCATCAATTCGCTCATTCAGGTGCATACCGGGGAAGGTGCCCTAATGAAAGTATTATCCAAAAAATAGAAGTCTGGCTGGCTATTGAAGGAAACAGGAAATGATGGGAATTGGTTATCGCAATAGTGGTTTAAATAAACCAAGTGCGGATGAATCTTCCTAGCGCATCACGAAGCGGATAATGGCAACAATCAACATGCCGACAATCACCGTCCCAAACATGCTCTTTTTCTTCCAGGCGACAAAACCGGCTGGAATGGCTGCCCAGAGATAGAGATTGTTGAATGACAAATTGATTTGCCCTTCATCAATGAGCAAAGACGGCAATAACAAAGCTGCCAATACTGCAACCGGAACATAACTCAACCAGGTAACCAGGAAAGGCGGCAGTTCCCGCCCGCGCAGGAACCAGGCAGGTATCAGGCGTGGCAGGTAGGTAACCAGAGCCATCCCGAAAAGTGTCATTAAGACTGTTGTTTCTGCCATGTTTCCACTCCTGCGCCAATGGTAGCGGCAATTACGGTAGCAATAATCACATGCCATTGGGTAGCACCTAACTTCCAAAGGATTAATGATAATAAACCAGCCAACCCGGCAATGATGACATGCCAGCGATGTTTGATTTGTAAAATTAATAAAGCCAAAAACATGGCGGGTAAGGCATAATCCAGCGCGAATGGACGCACATCTTCGATCATATTGCCTGCAATTGCCCCCAGGAAGCTGCCCAACACCCAGGATAACTGGCAGATCATGTTAATGATGATCGTTGACCGTGGTTGATGCTCTCCCCGAGAAAATCGCAAGCTATGAACACCAAAACTTTCATCGGTTAATTCAAAGCTGAACAAACCCACCTGGTAAGGTTTCCAATTTCCCAGGTAAGGCGCCAGAGCAGCAGACATAAGCATATGTCGCAAATTAACAATGAAGGTGGTGGCGATGATAGAGAAAGGGTTGATCCCTTGTGCAAACAAACTAACCGCGATAAGTTGAGCTGAACCGGCGTACACAATGATCGACATGAAGACGATCTGAACGATGGAGAGGCCAGCGTTTGACCCCAGAACCCCATAGGCAAAACCAATCGGCAAATACCCCATCACCACAGGTGTAGCGGAAGAGAGGATTCTTTCCCAATTGGACGTTTGGGATCTGGTTGGGGTAAACTCGCTCATGTTATTTTGAATTGGTTCCAACTGTTGTTTTGAGGTTGGATTATATCAAAGAACTAATGAAGAAAAGAAAATAAAACAAGGACCCCGGGAATTCCGGGGCCCAGGCAGCGAAATTCCTTTGCGTTCTTTTATTGTTCGGTAGGCTTTAGTTCCTGCAATGCCAGGAGAATTAAATCCCTAAGGCGACGTTTTTCCGGAAAATCCAACAGGTAAAAGTAAACAGACCGCAGGAAACAACGCACATTGATGACACGATAAAAATCTTCCGGCTTCTGTCCGTGAAAAGGTGCAGGAATCTTTAATTTATCTAAACTTTGATTGATCTCTTCTTCCAGCAGTGTTTCAGTTAACAAAATTTCTGCAAAAGGCGCTGCCAGATGCTCAGTTTCATCCCCCGGAAATTTGAAATCAGGCTGTAACACTTTTTCACAAATTGAGTTCAAAACCAATAGAAGCAAGGGCTTTTTCATTTCCGGTAGTACAACCAGTTCCAGTAAAAGATTGGCTGTATGAGAAATCGAGTTCGCCCAACCGGCGCCCGGAACAAAGCCGCGATAATCAACTTCTTCGATTAACAACTGCACTGATTTTTCAAAAATTTGCCCGATGATGTTGAAAGACAAAAAGTTGCGTTTATTCTGGGTAACTACGATAGCCCATAACTGTAATGCGGAAGCGGAACGCACAAACACTGAATCGTCTTTTGGAGACCCCAATCCTTTTAAGATGTACTCATCTTGAATCAATGTCTCGGCAATTGAATGGATTTGTTCGTTCGTATAGACCCCCTGATAAATCCAGTTGGCCAGAACGGAAAAAATTAATTCATCGCGCAGTTCAGCATCTGTTGATCCGATGTGTTTATAAAAGTAAGGTAATAAATCACGGGGCGTAATAGAATCGGGTGGTTGAAAATTATTTTCGACAACTGATTTTAATAAATCCTTAAAAACTTCTTCATTCATATAAACCTCAAAAAAAATTGAAATAATGGCTTCTAAAATTGATGATTATAAAGATGGAAAATTTCCAAAACAAAAAAAGATACGATATTTATTAATTATAGATGAAAAAATTTTTATTATTCAACAAATATTCAATGGATTTCAGATTTTTTACTATAATAACAACTATGCTTTCAAACCTTGATTTTTTAATTAAATGGTATTTGCTGGTTTTGATCCTCGGTTGGATCGTACTTCCAATCACCTTTCAGCTTTTCAAAACAATTTCTGACCGGGGCTATTCGGTTTCCAAAATCCTGGGACTCTTGCTGGCAGGTTTTTTTCATTGGTTTTTGAATAGCCTGGGCTTGTCCATGAATTCAGGCGGTGGCATCTGGGCTATCATCCTGTTCCTGTGTGTTATGAGCATTTGGTTTATCCATAAAATTGGTTTTTCACAACTAAGCATATGGATTAAAAACAACCTGCGCTTTATTTTTGTTTCAGAAATGATTTTCCTGGTGGCTTTCTTGGGTATGGCCTGGTTACGATCTTATAATCCGGATATTCTGGGAACGGAAAAACCAATGGAGTTGATGTTTATTAATTCCATCATGCGCAGCCCAACTTTTCCACCGCAGGATGCTTGGCTGGCTGGATATAGTATCAGCTACTATTATTTTGGTTATGTGTTGGCAGCCATGCTGGCTATGGTAACCGCTACGCCTGCCAGTATCGCGTTCAACCTAACGATTTCACTTCTTTTCGCGTTAAGCTTTTTGGGGGCGTTTGGCGTTATATTGAACCTGATCGCCCAATTTTCCAGCGATAAAGCCAAACCAGTACAGTTAACATCATTTATTCCGATGTCTTTGGTGGCTCCGGTTGTGTTGCTGATGGTGGGTAATTTATACGGCATTCTGGATGTTCTGCATAATCATCATGCATTGGCAAATTTGAATGTACCAGCTATCTGGTTCCAAACAGGTATTGTTGACTCGGGTTCCCAAACTGCAATTGCTCCCAGAGTGGAAGTTGGAAGCATTAATTTTTGGGAGTGGATGGACATCAAGCAATTAGGACCGGTTTCTCCTCAACCTGTTCCTTTCCGCGGGTTGGATCAACCAAACTGGTTTTTTGCTTCCCGCACCATCCATGATCGCAACCTGATGGGTTATGATCCCGAAGCAATTGACGAATTTCCAGCTTTCTCCTTTTTGCTGGCCGATTTGCACCCGCATGTTTTAGCGCTACCCTTTGTTTTAATGGTCATTCTTTTATGTTTTGAATGGTTAATGGACTTGAGGAAACAAAAAGAGGAAGAGGAGGTTCGCTCAATTCCCTGGGAACGAAGTGGTCTTTCGGCAATCATTTTAGGAAGCCTGATTTTTCTAAACACCTGGGACTTTCCCTTTTATGTTTTTCTGTTTGTTTTAAGTGGGGCGATTGCTTATTTCTTTCAGCAAGATGAATGGACGCTTAAAGATTTATTGTCTTATTTAAAGCCTTTCGGGTGGGTGATTCTTTTCAGTGTTTTACTGTATGTACCTTTTTTGGTGACTTTCCAATCACAAGCTGGCGGCATTATTCCCAATGCCATTTACCCGACAAAATTACGTCAGTTATTGGTCATGTTTGGACCGCTCTTGTTAGGATTTATCGGGTTAACAGTAGTTGTTTTACGCAAATATCGTGCTGTTGTAGATTTTAAAACCGGGTGGAAAGTTACTCTTGGCTTCTTTGGAACCATGGTAGCCATAACGATCCTCCTGACAGGCGCTATGTTCTTAAAACCGGAAATGGTCACCGTGCTTAACGATACGCTTTCGGTTTTGACCGTCAATCAGGCTTTGCGTTTGCTGCTGCTGCGCCGGTTGGTTGAGGGGGGCACACTTTTGCTGGGCTTGTTATTGCTGGCAGGTTGCATTGCGATTATTTGGGGGTTGCGAAAAACCGGTTCTGAAACACTTCTTTTTGTATTTGCGATGGGATTAACCGGGACATTGTTGCTGTTAGGCCCGGAGTTTGTTTACTTACGAGATAATTTTGGCTGGCGGATGAACACTCTGTTTAAATTTTATTTTCAGATATGGATCCTGTGGTCTTTGGTCGCCAGTTTTGGATTCTGGTATTTGTTGAGACAAACCAACGGTTGGAAACGCTCGCTGGCTGTATTCGTGGTGGCGCTGGGGTTTTTGGCTGGTCTGGTTTATTCGGTCGGCACTGTTCGGGAAACGACGCGCGGGATGCGTGATTCTGTTCGTACGTTGGGCGTCTCCCAGCCCACTCTGGATGGATTGGCGTTTTATTCCATCTATCATCCGGAAGATTGGGCGATGATTCAATGGATTAATGAAAATGTGGATAGTCAGGCAGTTGTTCTGGAAGGAACAAAGGGAGCTTACTGGGTGGAAGGGCGTTCTTCGCGGGTGGCGATGATAACGGGTTTACAGACGGTAATGGGCTGGGTTAACCATGAGGGCCAATGGCGGGGTGAAGATTTTGTGGAAGTAGCTGGGAGAGAGGGCGATATCCACAGAATTTATACTGAACGTGATTGGGGGATTACGGAGCAATTATTAGACCGTTATCAGGTTGATTATGTTGTTCTCAGTCCATTGGAGCGGGAATGGTATGGCAGCATCCCACAAAGCAAGTTTGATGAGAATATGCAGCGAGTATTTGAATACAGCGATTATGTCGTTTATCAGCGCTGATAAAGCGCGCTGATGTGCTAATCACTATTCAGGTCGATCATCGCGATTTTTTGTAGGCCTTTTGGGTCAAGAATTTCAATTTTGTGAGTATCGGATTGGATCATTTTCTCGCGCCGAAAGGTTTGCAAGCATCGGCTGAAGGCCTCTGGCACGGAGGAAAGACGGGCAGCCAGATGATAATTGGGGTATTCCTTGCGATTAATTTTTTGAGTTCCGTCGGCGCTGATTTCGAGCAGAATTTTTGCTGTTCGCGATAATAAGGGGCGGAAAGAAAGATCCTGAAAAAGGGAGACCAGTTTGCGGTTCCGCTTGGAGATGATGCGTAACAAACCCAGGCCTATATAAGGATACTGGAGTATTAACTCCTGTAATTTATTCGAGGGAATATGCCAGACAATACTGTCCTGAACAGCCATAGAGGTAACCGGATTTGGACCGCCATCCAACGCGGATACTTCGTTAAACATGATTACAGGATGGATGACGGATAAAATTGAAATTTGCCCGTGAATCGATATCTTGCAAAGTTGAACCTGTCCTTGCAGGAGAACATACATGCCCGCGGTGGGCTCATCCTCCTGGAAAATAATCTGATCTTTTCCAAAATTAGAGATTGTACCGGTGTTAATAATGCGTTCAATTTCATCAATGGAAAAGTTAGTAAAGGGTTCAATTTTGTTTAAACGCTGCGCCAGATGGGGTATGTTCATAGGTTTCCGCGGTTTAGATTAGTAAATCTAGTATATCATTTTTCAGGAAATGACTCTGACCAGAAACGATAAAAAAGAAACCGTCAAAACTCAAGCTCCCCGATAAAGCGAAGTCAAATCCCTCTTTAGAAAACTGGAAAAACAACCAACACAATATCCAAACCAGACCTTAACAACTTCTTAACAAGTGTTCAGTATTCTATAAGTACAAAATAACCTGGAGGTTAATCAATGAAAAAGAAAGTAATAATTGGAATACTGTTAGCTGCCCTTTTGGTGGGTGGTGTCTCTACCACGGTTTTAGCCTTTGGACAAAATCCGCCGGCTTGTCCTAACGACCCGAATCCTGTCGAAGTTTTAGGTATGACAGTTCAGGAACTGCGCGATGAAATTCGCTCTGGGAAATCGTTGGTTGAGATTTTGGATGAAAAAGGGTTGGACTATGAGACTTTTAAGGAACAATGGCTGGCTCAACATGAAGCCTGTCTGGCTGAGGCTGTAGCGGCTGGTAAAATAACAGAAGATCAGGCACAATTGATGCACGACCGTCTGACTGAGCGCCTGGCTGATGGCCTATTCCCTTATCAGCACTCTATGAACAAAGAATCAATGCGTTCTAATATGCAATACCGGCACGGCATGATGAACTCGAATGAAAATATGTTTGGAGACATGCAGCAAAGAATGGATCGGTTCAATAATCGCTCCCAATCCGGAGACTGCCCAGGGGGCATGGGGCAACAGCACGGCAGGAATAACGGAAACTGGTAAGCGAACGATTCTAAACTGCAACGAGTTGTCATAATAATAATTGTCATCCGCTCAGAAACAGAGCGGATGACAATTAATTTTAATAACTTTGGACTATACTAAAACTTATGAGAGTTTTGATTGTTGACGATGAAAAACGGATAGCGGATGGCGTTCGCAAGTATTTTGAGCAGGCTGGCTTTGAGGTCCAGGCGGCATATGATGGACAGAGTGCCCTGAAAATTGCGTTAACCGATCATCCCGATCTGATCATTCTGGATTGGATGTTGCCGGGATTAAGCGGGATCGATGTCTGCCGGGAAATTCGGCGTGAATCCAATGTTCCGATCATCATGCTGACTGCGCGAGTTGAGGAAAGCGATAAGTTGATTGGCCTTGAACTGGGTGCGGATGATTACATGACCAAGCCTTTCAGTCCGCGAGAATTAGTTGCCAGGGCACGGGCAGTATTACGGCGTTCACAGGTGGAACCAGTTTCAGCCCAAAGAACCTATCGTTTTGGAAATGTAATTTTGGATATAAATTCCCGGGAGTGTAAAGTAAATGGGGAAATCATTCCATTAACTCCTACAGAATATGATCTGTTGGTTTTTCTGGTACGACACCCCAATCATGTGTTTTCCCGATCCAGATTACTGGAAGCTGCTGACTTAGGTGTATTTGAAGGGGTTGAACGAACGGTGGACGTGCACATCCACAATTTAAGAAAAAAAATAGAGGCTGATCCATCCGATCCAAAAATCATCCTTACTGTATTTGGGGTTGGCTATCGCTTTGTCAGTCCAATAAATAATACAGAATGAAACGTATTTCCATTACCACTCGCCTGATATTAAGTTTTGTCGCCATCATTGTTTTAATGGTCGCCTTATATCTCATTGTTGCAAATCGAGTGGTACATAAACGCTTTTCAGATTTTATTATTAAATCAGGTAGTAAATTTTCTGGCAGGGTGGTGCCTATCCTGGAGCAGTATTATCTGGAAAATGGCGGTTGGGAGGGGGTTGAAAATGCCTTTGTTGGTTCTGCCGGGAATACTGACGGGCATTTTGGCATGAATCGAATGCAACATGGTAACAGAGGTATGCCCGGGTTAATGATTGCTACTCAGGGAGAACGGTTTTTGATTTTGGATGGCGATCAAATTGTCTTTGATTCTCATCCGAATGGTGTGAGAATTAATAATCCTGAGAACCTGGCAAAATATGGCGTTCCATTAAACGTAAATGGCAAACGGGTGGGGACATTTCTATCCGCTTCGGTGATGGGCATTATGAGTGACGATCAAAGTTTGTTTATCACGATGGTCAATCGCGCCTTTATCTGGATTGGCGTAATCTCCATCCTGCTGGTTTTTCTAGTTGCGATCTGGCAATCTAAAAGTATTGTGGAGCCGCTCCATGAAATGGCAGAGGCTGCCAGGCGGCTTTCTAAAGGGGATTACAGCCAGCGTGTTCAGGTTAATCAAAAAGATGAATTGGGAGAAGTTGCAATAGCCTTCAACCAAATGGCGGCTGAATTATCGAAACAGTCCGAATTGCGCCAAGGAATGATGGCAGATGTAGCTCATGAACTGCGTACACCGTTAAGTGTCCTGAAAATCGATCTGGAAAGTATGGAAGATGGTTTGATGGAGATGACACCTGAGAATGTCCGTTTGCTGCAGGAAGAGGTCAGTCATCTCAATCACCTGGTTGAAGATTTACGTATGCTGTCCCTGGCCGATGCTGGTGACTTGAGGTTTGAAAAAAGCCGGGTTGAGATCAATTCAATGGTTCAAGAAATCGTTGACCGGCAACAGAACATTGCCAGAGAACGGGGCATCCAATTACAGGTTCAGGTGAGCAAGAAAAAGAGTTTTGTTTTGGGAGACCCACAACGGCTTAATCAGGTATTGGTGAATTTGATCGCCAATGCCATCCAGCACACTCCCAACGGAATGAACATTTTCATCACCGTGGAAGAAATAAATGAACAGGTGCAGGTTTCGGTCACAAATGATGGTAGCTGGATCGCTCATGAAGACCTGGAGAAGATTTTTGATCGTTTTTACCGGGTGGAAAAATCCAGAAATCGCGATCTGGGAGGAAGTGGGCTAGGGCTCGCGATTGCCCGTTCTCTCATCCAGACCCATGGGGGAATAATCTGGGCAGAAAGTAAAGAAGGCGTTTCCACCACTTTCAAGTTTACTTTGCCTCTACTGGGCGATTAATTGTATTTAAATCAAAAGAGTTCATTAACGTTTCATGAACTCTTTTGACCTTCTCAGGATAAACCTAGGTGAGGGAGAAGGCATATGGTCAGTAGGAATATTCTTTCGAGGAAACCGCTTTGAAAGATAAGCCAATCAGGACAATCGCACACAATAAAGAAACCAAAATGCTTTGCCAGGCAAAAGAGAGATTGTATGGTTCTCTAAAGAAGAGGATATTGGTAAGGAAACCGCCGGTTAAGGCACCAGCAATACCTGCCAGAATTCGCGCAATCCGCATTAGGCGGCTACGGCGTTTGAAGAAGAAGTTCGCCATCCAACCAGCGCTAAAACCAACGATAATCCAAGAAAAGAGTCCCATAATTTAATCCAATCATAAATGTTATTAATATTTTTCCATAGAAAGCTTATTTAAGATTAAAAAGAATTTTCGTTTTTGAAAGGATGGGCTGTAACTACCTTACAAGATTCAAAAATCGAATATGATATTTATCCTCTTGAACTATTTATTTAATGAATATATAATTAATGAATAAATGACAGATTGAGGTTTTTATGAAAACAAAAACGAAACTATTTTCCTTGGTAAGTATTATTGTGATGTTACTGGTCAGTGCTTGCTCCAGTTCACCCGCACCGGTGGCAGCCCCAACAACGTCTGTCACCGGAAATGAAGTTGTGGCGCCTACAGTTGAACAAAATACAGCAGTGCCAGCGGTGACAGAAGAGCCACTGGTTACCACTGAAGCAAAAACTGAAGGCCCTATCACTTTCACAGATGGCACTGGGCGGGAAGTGAGCCTGCCGGCTGTCCCACAGCGCATCGTTGTTGCCGGCAAAGCCACCCCCTATGTTTTGGATACGATCTTCCTCTTCCCGGATGTGGCTGAGAAACTGGTAGCTCTGGAGTTGAGAAATTTCGACACGCAAACTTTTTTGGGACTGGTAGATCCGAAAGTAAAAGTATCCCCTATGCTAGAAAAAGATTCCGGTCCGGAGCAAATTGCTCCATATCAACCAGATCTGGTGATTGTTAAAAATGTTTCTTTGGGAAAATTAGGCAGTGCACTGCAGGAAATTTCTATCCCGGTGATGGGCATGAACCTGGAAACCCCGGAATTCTTCTATGAAGACATTCGTGCACTGGGTAAAGCATTCGATAATAGTGCCCGGGCTGACGAGATCATTGCTTACTATCATAAAATTGAAAAACAATTAAGTGACCGCCTGGCTGGTTTGGAAGAAGAAGATAAACCATCTGTATTGGTGCTGCAATATAGTGAAGATGGTGGAGAGGTTTCTTTCAAAGTTCCCCCGGTTAGTTATTTACAAACGACCATGGTGGAAAAAGCGGGCGGTAGCCCCATCTGGACAGAGATTGATGCCGGAGGAGACGGCTGGATTCAGATAGGCTTGGAACAGATCGCTGCCTGGAATCCGGAAATGGTTTTTGTGGTCAATTACAATGGCGATTCAGTTGAGACAGCCCAAAAGCTGATGGCCAGCCCAACCTGGGCAGGTTTAAAAGCAGTTGAAAATCAACAGATCTTTGGCTACCCGGCTGACTTTGCCAGTTGGGATCTAATTGACCCACGTTGGATTTTAGGACAACAATGGATGGCGACCGTTATCCAACCGCAAAGAACCACAGATATTGATTTGCGGGCACAAGTGGTCAATTTTTATCACGAAATGTACGGCTTATCGGATGAGGAAATAAGCAATTCTATCCTTCCACTTCTGGATGAGATAAAATAAATACCATGAACACACACAAAGGGATATGGGCAAAACAATATCGACGCTTATTGTTTCTGTCCATATTCCTTTTGATTTTTCTGGCTTTATCCATTTTTATCGGGCGTTATCCGCGGCCATTCTGGATGCCATTGCAGGTGCTGATGGATGATGCCGTGGCGCAGCGCCTGGTCTGGCTGTTGCGTGTTCCCCGAATCCTGACAGCGGCATTGTTGGGGGCTACGCTGGCTGTTTGTGGCACCGTTCTGCAGATGATCTTTCGCAACCCGATTGTGGAACCCGGTTTTTTAGGGGTCTCGCAAGGAGCAGCTTTTGGAGCAGCTATTGGGATTTTGTATTTCGGTGGGAATCGCCTCACCGTTGAACTTTCGGCTTCCCTGTTTGCTTTTTTAGGATTGGCTGGTTCATTTTTACTGGCACGGACAATTAAGTTTGGCGGTTGGGTTTTGCGGTTAATCCTTTCGGGGATTGTCGTCTCTGCTTTATTTTCTTCCGGGTTGGGCGTTCTAAAATATCTGGCTGACCCATTAACCCAGTTGCAGGAAATCACCTTCTGGTTATTAGGCGGGCTTTGGAGCGTAACCTGGAAAGATTTAATGTATATTGCCCCGGTAGTCGTAATTGGGCTGCTGGTCGTTTATTTGATGCGCTGGCGCTTGAATGTGCTCTCATTGGGGCAGGACACAGCCTTTTCTTTAGGCGCAGAGACCTCCCGAGAACGTTTCATTCTTTTAATTGCGGCTGTCTCAGCTACGGCTGTCTTAACGGCTGTGAGCGGGATTGTGGGCTGGGTCGGATTGATTGTCCCCCAGATTGCCCGGCAGTTATTTGGCCCGAACGGACAATTTACTGTGCCAGGATCGATGCTGATCGGAGCGATCTTTGGAGTGATTTGTGATAATCTGGCGCGCACCTTACTGGCGGGTGAGATCCCTTTAGGGATTTTGACCTCATTGATTGGCGCTTTATTGTTTGTGGTGATCATTAATCGCTCGAGGATAAAAATCCGATGAACGAGATGATTGCACTTAAGAATGTTCAGTTCCATTATGATCCGGGAAAAACGATCTTAAATGACCTTACCCTGGCGGTTGAAAAGGGAACCATCACCGCTATTTTGGGTCCTAACGGCACCGGGAAAACCACCTTGCTGCATACCATTCTTGGTTTGCTGGCGCCGCAGAGTGGGCAAATCTGGATTGCTGGTAAGGAAATCCATGATTATAAGCGCGCGGAACTCTCCCAGGTGATTGCTCTGGTACCGCAATCGGAAGTTGTGCCCTTTAACTTTAAAGTGATCGAATATGTATTGCTTGGCAGGACACCCCAAATCGGCTTCCTGGATATGCCTAAAGAAGAGGATATCGCCCTGGTGCGGGACACCTTGAACATGCTCGAAATCAGCCATCTGGAGAGTCGCTCGGTGACAGAATTAAGTGGTGGTGAGCAGCAGATGGTAGTGCTGGCGCGCGCTCTGGTGCAACAACCACAGGTTCTCCTGCTGGATGAGCCGACCTCACACCTGGATCTGAGCAATAAAGGGCGGTTGTTAAAAATTCTGGATATCCTTTCGCAAAAAGGAGTAACCATTGTGTTCAGTACGCATGACCCGGATGCCGCTGCTATGATCGCTGATCATGTGATCCTCTTAAAGGCAGGCGCGGTTCTGGATGCTGGTAGAATTAAAGAAGTAATGACCTCTGAGAAATTAACCCAAACCTATGGTACTGAGGTAAATGTGCTCACGATTGATGGGCGTTTGGTAACTTTGTTAGTCAATGGGCGTTTTGTTGAAAAGGTGGAAAAAATTGAATTGGGATCCAGCTAAAGAGTGGGACGAGCGTTATCAAATCAGCGGGCATAATCTGGCAAAACCGAGGCCTTTTTTACAGGAATATCTAAATCTATTACCTGAAAAAGGCTGGGCACTGGATGTCGCTATGGGGGAAGGCCATAATGCTAACTTGCTATCCCAACGCGGTTTGAAAGTATTGGGAGTAGATATTTCCCGGGTTGCCTTAAAAAAAGCGTTAAAAGAGTATCCCCAAATCCGGGTAGCGTTAATTAATTTACCTCAAATCAACCTGCCTGAAAGCAGCCTGGATGTAATCCTGAATTTTTGGTTTTTGGATCGGGATATGTTTCCTCTTTTTGATCGATTCCTAAAACCGGGTGGTTATTTGATGTTTGAAACGATGCGTTCTGATGATCAACAGGATCAATCGCATGTTCGCAAGGAATTTTTACTGCAACCGGATGAGTTATACCATTCGTTTACAGGGTGGGAAATAATTGTGTATGATGAAAATGTGATGGCTGTGGCAAAAGGCAAACCACAATTGGCGACACGTATGTTGGCGCGAAAACCATCTTCTAAAAGCTGAGCAAGGAGCAAAAAAATGCGTGAAATATTACAACCGATGCGTGACTGGTACGACCAGGGGAAGAAAGTCGCCCTGGCAACTGTGGTGGAGATTTACGGTTCTGCACCCCGAGGGTTAGGGGCAAAAATGGCGGTGAATTCAGAATCCATGATGACGGGTTCGGTGAGCGGGGGTTGTGTTGAAGGCGCAGTGGTTGCAGAGGCTTTGCAGGTGCTTAAGACTGGAAAGCCCAGGCTGTTACACTACGGCGTCACGCAGGACCAGGCAGTCAGTGTTGGGTTAGCTTGCGGGGGTACGATCGAAGTGTGGCTAGAACCCTTGAGTAAGCCAGAATTTGATCGTATGGAAGACGATTTAAGGAAGGACCACCTGGCAGCGGTGGTAACAGTGTTGACAGGAGGATTAGCAGGAGAGAAAGTGTATGCTTATCCAGATGGAAAGAAATTAAGTACGCTGTCTGATCCCGAATTAGCGGTAGTTATTCATGCTATGCTGCCGGAAGTACTAAGAACCCAAAAGAGTCAACGGGTTAACCTGCAAAGCAAAGAGGAGACAGTCGAAGTATTTTTTGACATTCTGACACCTTCGCCCAAGTTGGTTATTGTCGGTGCGGTTCATATCGCTATTCCTTTGGTGCATTATGCCAAAATTCTGGGGTTTCACACGATTGTTGTCGACCCCCGGAAAGGCTTCAGCAATCTGGAAAGGTTTCCGCATGCAGATCAATTGGTGCAGGAATGGCCAGAAGAATTCTTCTCAACCTATCCCTGGGATCAGGGTACCTACCTGGTGGTGATATCTCATGATGATAAACTGGATGTGCCGGCTTTAGAGGCTGCCTGCAGGAATGAAGCCCGCTACATTGGAGCATTAGGCTCGAAAAAGAATTTTGCCAATCATGTACGTGATTTGAAAGAGTTGGGGGTCACAGACGAAGAGATTGCCCGAATCCATTCACCAATTGGGCTGAATATCGCAGCACGCGGAGCGGAAGAGATCGCCCTGGCAATTATAGGGGAAGTGGTTGCCGTGCGGAATGGTCTGTATTTAAAGTAATTTTCTATACAAGGCTTATTATGAATACAAAACTGGCGCATTATTTTCTAAATCAAACTGAACGCATCTTTTTACCGGTTGGAATTTATGGTGGATTATCGAAATCAGGTTATTCGGTATCCCAAACTGTAAGCAGTGCAGATATCCAATATGAGGTATCGGTTGCCATGCAGGAGCGCTACAATACTCCGGCTTTTTTGACAGGCATGGATCTTTCGGTTGAAGCTGAAGCGTTTGGCTGTCAGATCAGGTTTTCCGAAATGGAAGTGCCAACAGTCATCGGACGAAGGGTATCTACGGTCGAAGAAATCGCTGGGCTGGAAATACCCAGAGTGGGGGTTGGTCGGACGAATATTTACCTGGATGCCGCCAGAAGATTAGCTGTTGTTGGAAAAGAAAAAGGTATTCCTGTCTTGGGAGGGATGATTGGTCCTTTCACATTAGCCGGCCGCATCTTTGGCGTTTCCGAAAGTATGGAATTGAGTGCAATGGATCCAGAGGGATTAATAGCTCTTTTAGAAAGAGTCACCCCATTTCTCATTCAATATGCGCAGGCTTTCAAGGATGCGGGCACAGATGGTGTCATTATGGCAGAACCAGCGGCGGGGTTGCTTTCTCCCAGAAGTTTGGGCAAATTCTCATCGGCTTACATCCATCAGATCATTCAAGCTGTCCAAGATGAGAATTTCACCATTGTTTACCATAATTGTGGGGCAAAACTGGTACATTTGAATAAAATTCTTGAAGCTGGGGCAGAGATTTACCATTTTGGGGATCCGATGGATCTTCCGGCAGCACTGGCTCAAGTAGAGGGAAAAGTCATCCTTGCCGGAAACCTCGATCCATCCGGCGTATTTACGGAAGGTAAGCCGCAGAATGCATTCGATCGAACCACGAAATTGCTGGAATTTACCCGGTCCTACAAAAATTATTTTCTCTCCTCGGGCTGTGAAATTCCACCTAACGCCAGCGATGCGTTGATTTGCGCCTGTTA
>DAOUFM010000031.1:0-46808 GCA_034429975.1 Anaerolineaceae bacterium
CCTTTTGAAAACCTGATGCAGCTTTATTATGATGCGATTGCCTACCAGGAAGTGTATGCCTGGCTCACCAGCCCAGGGATCAATCTATCCGCCTACGCGGGGAAAACCATTCGGGTGCGCTTTCATATGGATATCGTCGATCGGTTTTACAATGATGGCTTCGGCTGGATGGTGGATAATGTACGTGTGACCACCCAGGCACCAGTCACCTGTGCCAATAACGATGAACCCAATAATACCTTTGCGCAGGCGACCTTATTCCCAACAAGCGGCAGCGTCTTTTCGAAGATTTGCCCTCAAGGTGACCTGGACTATTATCGTTTTAGCGGGTTCTCCGGCGAAGAAGTCGAACTGGATATCGATGCCATGGACTTTGGTTCTCAACTGGATCCATCTTTGATGTTATTCGATAAGAAAGGTAATTTGCTGGCAGAAAATGATGATGAAGTTTATTCGGTGAAACGCGATTCTTATCTCAAATACACTTTGCCTTATTCCGGAGACTACTACATTCTGGTAAAAGCCTGGGATTACCCACGTGCCGGCGGCGATAATTATTTCTATACCCTGAAGCTCAATCGCTCCGGAGATTTTACTCCTCCCACTGCAAGGTTCATTTGGCCTATTTCAAACCAGATTCCTCAAAACGCCTTCTATCTCCAGGTGGAAGCAAGTGATACGGGTGCAGGCGTACAGACGGGCGTTCAAAAAGTTGATTTCTACTGGCGCAATGCTGATATCAACAGCAACTGGGTTTTGCTCGGTTCAGATACCAATGGCAGTGATGGCTGGTCGGCTTTGTTCGATGTCAAAAAATATGAACCGGTTCTAAATGGCTGGCTTTATGCGCAGGCATTTGATGGGGCAGGCAATTCCTTTGGGGTTTTGAAGATCGTGAAAGGCTACGATAATAGTGTGCCAACCACCACGCTAGCCCCAATTCCATCTCCCAGAGGAACATCTTACATTCCGCTAAGCTGGAGTACAAATGTTCCCGCCAGTACCATTCACCATTTTGATTTGCAATACAAAGTGGGCACTGCTAGCTGGCAGGATTTGCAATTAAATATCCCTGGTACACAAACCACTTACAACTTCCTGGGAGAACTCGGAAAGAATTATTACTTCCGTGTGCGGGCGGTGGATTTAAATGGCAATTCCGAAGCCTATCCCAATGGATCCAGTCCGGTGGTGGTCAACAATGGCTGTTCAGGGGATATCTACGAGCCCAATAATGATAAAGGCTCTGCGAAAAACCTGCCCATCAACACTACCCAAGCCCACAATTTCTGTGGGGCTGGAGATGTAGACTGGGTCACCCTTTCTGTTCAGGCAGCGAAACCCTATATGGTATTTGTCACCTCTTTAGGCGGCGGTGCCAGCATGAATGTGGAAGTCTACAAAAACAACGGCTCCAGCCTGCTGCAAACCTACCCGGCAAGTGCCTATGGACAATCCCAGGTGATTAGCTTCACCGCTGAATCCAACGACACCTATTATTTGAAAATCACCCCGATCGACTCGCGTCTGGCAGGTAATGATGTCAAATATTCGGTCTGGTACAACCAGGGCACGCCAACCATTATCTACATGCCGATTATTAAGAACTAAAGCAAACTGATAATTTCCTGAAACACCCTGCAAGTCCAGCGCCTTGCGGGGTGTTTGTTATTAAAAGCTACAGGCTAAAAAGGCTTACCAATGCGACCACTGCCACCAAAACAATCTGAACCAGGAATAAAATGGCGAATATGTATGCAACCATCACCCAGGGAGAAGGTCCGATTGTTGACCGCAGGGGCTGATTTTTCGAAATATGTTGGGCAGCCATGGCTGTTTCTTGAAGCCATCTGGGTTGACTCTGGTCGCCGGCTCCAACCCAATGCCAGTTCTCTATTTCCTGAGGGAAAACCAGCACCTTCCCCTGAAAATCCTCCAAATATTTTTCCAACAATTCAGGTGGCCGGGTGGCTAATGTGGCTGGCAGGATGAGTAAATTAGCCAGGGGAAGAGTACTGACTTGAACAGCTTCCTTTATTTGTGAGCAAGTGAGCTGGGATGTTGGCAGTCGCTGCTGAATCGCATTCACCAGTTCTTCACTGTGGCGTGTGTTTTCATCCAGTAACAATAATATAGAAAAGTGACTGTGTTCTTTTTCCTTTTCCGAATGTAAGCGGCGCCCATCTTTTCGTAATATTTGTAAATGGTACGCCAGAAAGATTGCAAACAATAGCACAATTCTAAGCTGCATAAAGAAATTGAACCAAAAATCTTCAGGTCTGAAGCCTAAAAGTGCTTTTAAAATGCCATAAAGCCACCACCCGGAACTGATCATCGTACCCACCACGGTAGCAAACAAAGCCAGATATAAATACCCCCGCCGTAATAGCGACTTCCGCGCTGATTTTCCGATCTCATCTTCCCGGTCTGTTTCCTTTTGTATCGGCTGCCAGTAGCGCAGATAGAGTGGCACACCAATGATCAGAAAAGTTAGGGCATTACTGAGACTGCCGCCATTGTTTCCGATGACTTTTCGCAATACATCTTCGATCAGAGTCCCCGAAAGGAGAATCAGCCCGAGAAAAGTAATCACTAATCCGGCAAAGGATAAAATGCTGGTATAAATGCGGTTTAATGCTGCCTGTTGCAGTTCACCTGGATGGGCTGAAATGGCTAATTTTAATTCACGCCGGTAATAGCGCCAGACAACACCCAGGCTGATTAACACCGACAGAGCAACTGAAAAATGATCAACAAACTCCAACAATTGCCAGGAATCTACTCGAAAAACCCAGCGCAGGATATTGGTTAGGAGAATTCCCAGAGCAGACAGGCTAAATCCAAACCCCAGGAAGGTTAAAAGAAAGAACACAACCAGGCGAACCGTGGACTTTTGTTCTTCTGCACGGCTAAAGCTAGCCTTAATCACCGACCAGGCCCGCCACCAAATTGGTAAGCCGACTAAAACCAGAGTTAACCCGGTAGCCAACCCACTGGCAGATATGCGCCCTAAATGGGAGGGCTGTAAAAAGATAAAGCGTAAAATCTGTTGTGCCCCAAAGACAACCAATCCCAAACCATACACCATCCAGATAAAACGATGTAAACGGCTGAAGTCCTGCAGGTTTTCATGTTCGCCAGGGTGCTGCCAATCCGCCTGTAAAATACGCCAGAAGTAAATTAAGATGATCAGGTTGGCAGCCAGCGCTATCAAATTATCTAGATGAGATTGAGAAGCCCCCAATGTGGCAGCGTTAGGTGGTTGCCCAAGCAACTGCACCAATAAGCGGTTGAGGATTGCTAAAAGAGCATAGGTGATTGGGATTCCGGTAACGAAAGGCATGGTGTAAATAAAAAGCGCCCGGATGCGACTGGTCGCTTCTTCGTTATCGCGTTGAGCGTCCTTCTGGGCTGTTGACCAGTGTAACCAGAAGATGGGCACCCCCACAACCACAAAGGCTATCCCGCCCGCGAGCCAATCCACCGGAGATGATAAATTCTGGTGATCGAAAATTGTCCGCAGTAAGTTCACCACTGCCCAAATGACTACCCAAATACTGATCAGGCTGAGCAGATAAAAATAGAACCGGCGAATTGTCTTCATTGATTTGCTCCTGGTTCCGGGGTAGGATAAGCGTTCGGCACATACCAGTTCCAGGACCAGAGCGGATAAGGCATGCTGGAAATCTTCCACTGTCCATTTTCCAGGGTTAATTGAGCCACATCGGAATAACGAGACAGATTGTTGAAAGCGCCTTCATAATATTGACGGATATTTAATTGAACCGTAGCACTTTCATGATCGATATACACATCTCCAATGGTGACATTCAACTGACTGATTTCATTCGAAGTTCGAGCCAGTTCCTGTTGGAAATTTACCATATCGGGTTTATCCTTTGAATTTATTAAATAAGAATAAGCTTTATCATAATCATGTTGAATGACTGCCAAAATATAATTATTGACAACTCCTTTGGGAGTATCCTCTGAAAGATACTTTGCCTGATTTTGGCGGGTGAAGAACAACACCAGCGCAATTAAAATTAACAAACCAATTCCAGCCAGAATGCCATTTAAAAAGCGATCTTTTTTCATTATCAGTCTCCTGATCTTATTTTCAAATAATGGGGTGATTGTTTTATATTGTAAGAAAGGCCTGCTTCAAACGCAAGATAATAAAGAATGATTAAAAGGATTATAGTTTTAAAAAAAACTATCTTTTTGCGTAATAAGCAGCTTTGTTGGCATACATATTCCGATCTGCCAGCCGAAAAACTTCCTGCAGGTCTGTTGATTGATCGGTAGTGGCATACCCGATTGAAAAGCTGATCAACTGGCGATCCGGGTTGGATTGATTGTGGTCTTTCATAATATACTTAATCCGGTTTACAGCCGACTCGGCTGTTTGCCAATTGGTCTCCGGTAATAAAACCACAAATTCATCTCCCCCAATACGAGCGATCACATCTTCGGGGCGGAATGCTCTGCGGATTACTTCAGCAGCCATGCGTAACTGCTCATCCCCGGCTGCATGTCCGTAGTTGTCATTGATGTCTTTCAACCCATCCATATCCAGTACTAAAATACTGATCGGCTGCCTCCGGCTGTTTTTGAGCCGGCCTATTTCCATTTCAAAAAATTCACGGTTGAATAATCCGGTCAACACATCATGGGTACTGCGAAACTCAAGCTCAGCTTCAGCTTGCTTGCGATTTGTAATATCCATAATGAAATGTAAGGTGGCTATTTCCCCTTCCCAGTCGATCCGAATTCCGCTGTTTTCCACCCACCGAATGGAAGAATCTTTTCGAATCAGCCTGAATTGATAACGCTCTTTAATAATTTCACCCCGCACCCGGCGGGCATAATTTTCTAACACAAAATCAAGATCGTCCGGATAAATTAATGGAACAAAGGATTGGTTGAGCAATTCCTCCTTTGAATATCCGGTTAATTCAGAAGTTTCTGGGTTACAAAACACGATCACGCGATTCTGTAACACGACGATTGTCTCGACCGCATTTTCAAACAGCAAGCGGTAATGTTCTTCAGAGCGTCGAATTTTTTCCTCTACCTCTTTATACTCTGTGACATCATGCAGGGTGATAATTTTCCCTTCTATTTTATTGAGTCGATCTGTCAAAGCCAGGGTGTTCATATCATATTCACGGTCTTTATCACTTTTAATTACAATTACCGAGCGACTGGAATCGGCTGATTCTTTCACCAATTGAAGTTTTGGGTGTTCTTCAGAAATTTCTTGCACAGATTTTCCAATCACTCCGGCTGGGATTTCTAAAATTTTCTGGGCTGCTGGATTCAAATCAACAATTCGGTTTTCTTTATCGATGACCAGCACCCCATCCTGTAAATTTTCCATTAACGAAGAACGGGCAATCGGGACAATATCAAATAAGCCGAAGCGGAAGAGACCAAACATGAAACAGATTCCACTGACTGAAAAAAGGAATGGGGTCATATCCAGTCCAGGAAATGGGCTGACACCTACCATGCTGACAATATTTCCGAACCAGGGGAGCAAAAAACCAGCCAGGAGAAGGCTGGCTTGAATTTGGAAGAATTGTTTATCGCGGATGATTTTTTGAATCATTAAAAAGCTGGCGATAACCAGCGTTAGATAGGTATAAATAATAAAAATCCAGAACCAGACGCCACCATTCAGAATGGCTTCCCCGGTACGTTTACCGTTGTAGAATAAACCATGCCAGGGATCCGTCCAGAGGATAATAATCGTCAAAACCGGAATAATAGAAAGAGCCAATTTAATCCGCTTAGTCAGCATGTGAATACGCCCAGTATATTCAAGTGCCAGAACGAGAATAGAGGTCGGAGCCACCACAACCCCAAAATAAGTGGCATCCAACCAAAAATTTTGTGCCCATTCATTGGTTACCAACCAGCGAATCGCATATGTGAAAGACCAGATCACTGCTGCCGTCATGGCGATAAAGAGGCTGGTTCCACCCACAGCCGAACGTCTTTGCCAGGCAATATTGGCAACAACGATCGATACAATCGTTGATATGAGCAAAGCGATAGCGTATTGTAGTTCCATTTTATGAATAGTTGTTGATTTTTGGGAGATAGAATCTAAGCATGAATGTTCACTTTCATTAACACTGAAACCATCCAACAGACACGTATGCCATTATTTAATAAACGGCGACATCCCTCGATCAAGGGATGTCTATTGATTATACTGAATTTTGAAAAAGAAACCAATGGGCTTACGCTAATTGTTTAGCTGAAAACAAGCCCAAAAATCATTAATCTTCTGAAAGTGTCATGGCTTCTAGACTCGTATCCACAGCCTTAGCGTTTCGCCCTAATTTTGCTTCTACTTCTGCAAGTTTTTGTTGGTTCAGGTTGTAAACAAATTTAAATCCGATAAACATCAGGATAGTTCCAATCAGAGGGAAAATAACCGACATATTTTTAATAGAAGTTGAATATTCCACACTCCAGGTGGATGCATCGGTCATTATCAAACCGGGGATCACCAGAGCGATTAATGCTGGTACCAACGCCTGGCCAATTCCCTGACCAACTTTGCGGATCATTGAATAGGTGGCGTAAATGGAACCTTCTTCCCGGCGGCCGGTTTCATACTCGGAGTAGTCAATGGCGTCGGACACCATCGCCCAGCCCACTAAAAGACTTCCAAAAGAGAAAACGCTGGCCAGAACTAATAAACCAATCCAGATATAAGGGTTCGCGATAGGCAGCAGCCACATGATTAAATAAACCACAATGGAACCTAATAACGGCCAGGAGACAATGGCCTGTTTCCCGTATTTTTTCACCAAGGGTTTGATCAGAGGTGCTCCAACAATCATGGGTACTAAATAAGCTAAAATGGATAGTGAATTTAATTTTCCTTCTCCAAAATACATCTGGAAAGTCATTTGGTTGAGCTGCATGGCAGACATAATGAAAATAATTTGACCCAAAGCAGCCAGAACCAGCCCTAATATCGGGCGACTGGTGAAAAAGCCTTTTAGTGTTTTAAAGTAATTGAATTTCTCTCCATCATGCTCACCGTGGCGAATGCGCTCCACACTCAATCGATAAAGAATCATAAAACTGATGAAGGCAATCGCTCCTAATACCAAAGCAATGATAAACATTTTCTGACCTTGGAAAATGCTTTTTTCGACCCCATCAACCACTTCAGTTTTGTAAAGCAACAGTGGAATGGCAACCCCTAATGGTATGCCAGCGACGAGCGCCCCAAAGCTGCGGGAGGTGGACAACTGGCTGCGCCCGACCGGGTCGGCTGTGATGACGGAATTGAGTGATCCGTAAGGAACATTTACGACGGTGTAGGCAATATCCCAGATCATGTAACCAACGATCAACAGCGTTAATTTTCCCCAATAAGCCCAGTTAGAGGTGTCTAAAAAGAGCAGCGCTGACCCAATTGCCAGCGGGAATGATCCCCACAAGATCCAGGGTCGGAATTTATCTCCCTGTTTGGGGGTGAAACGGTCTACCAGAGCGCCAATGATTGGGTCGTTAATCCCATCCCAAATCTTGGTTAATAAAATTACCAGCGCGTAATGTTCCAGTTTGACCCCAATAAATTGAGTAAAGAAGATGAACATATAGCCTGAAATCAAGCTAAAACTCATATTACAACCGAAGTCACCGAAAAAGTAACCCAGGTTATCTCGCCATCCAAAGGGGCGGGCTTCTTTTTTGACACCAGAAGCAGGGATTGCAGCATTCATATTTTTTCCTCCACAAATAAATTCAGGTCAGGTTTATGAGCGAATTTTTCGCCAGATTATTTTTCTTTCCTAATTTGCGTTAGTCTTTCATTTAACAGATTTAAAACTGTTTTTGGCAAATAGTTGGAGATAAACATCCACAAATCTGTTATTCGCAATCCTTCGACTTGCTTGAGAACCGTGGAAAAATCGGTCATCATGCCACCTGCCATATTGCTCATGGCTAACGGTTTGAAGACCAAATCTTCCAGTGCGCTGCGGGCTTCCGGAATGGTCAATAGATAACCAATTTCATCCTGAATGCTGCAATAACCTTCCGGGAAACTTAATTCAGTGCTTTGCGGAACCATTTGATCGAACCATTGCTTAACGCTATCGCTTAAAATCACTTCTTTTTCAGGCAGCACATAATCGGGGTTGGGTTCAAGCACTCGCTCTAACTCAATCCAATCAAACGCAGCACCATTGGCATAAGCTACCAGAACGTTTTTACCCATTTGTAATGGAACATTATCAAAAACGAATACCTTATTGCCGGTCACGGTTCGTGGGGATTCCTGATTGACAACCAGGGTAACTTCCGGGCAGTTGGAATAAACTTTTACTGAAATGCTCTCATGCGGGCGCTGAACATATCGCCGGCTGGTGATGTGCACAAAAGGCGACTGGGTCAAATAGGCTTTATAGAGGAAAAAAGAATCTTTTTTGATCTTGCGATCAAAAGATACCAGACCCTTATTATTATGACCTTTGCTACCGCCTTCATCCCGCATGGCAGAGGCAAAGTCAAACATATTCCAGACATAGGTTGACCAGAGGTAAGGTCGTTCGCTAATCGCTTTCATGACGGCCTCATGTACCAGCGCCTGGTATTCTTCGGTATAATCCTGGACTTTTGGGGTGTCTGAGTGCCAGCCCTTGACAGCTTCGGCACCATATTCTGAGAGCCCGAAGCAGCGATCCGGTAATTTTGAATGCACGGAATCAAACCAGTCCGGCCAGTCTTCAATCTTTCCGCCATACCAGCCCAAATACTGGTTATAAGCGATGATGTCGGTCATTTGATTCAGCGGGCTGTCTTCCTTGGTCATCATGACGTTGGCGATGGTCGTTAGCCGTGTCTGATCAAGTTGATGCGTAAGGTCATTCAGCGCCTGAAGATTCTGGATTAATTCCGGAGACTCGCCCCCAATGCCCACCTCATTGGCAATGCCCCAGAAACAAATGGATGCGTGATTATAGTTCTGGAGGATCAATTCTGTCATCTGGCTGATGGTATTGTCATAACTTTCCTGGCTGGGGTCAAAAACGCTAATGAAGGGAATTTCCGCCCAAACCACCAAGCCGGTTTCGTCGCACAGCTCATAAAATGGCTGTGCATGCTGATAATGAGCCAGGCGTACCGAGTTGGCGCCCATTTCAAGGATCAACCCAATATCTTCAGCATGCTCTTTTAATGAAATCGCATAGCCCATATCTTCGCGGCATTGATGGCGGCTAACACCCCGTAAAGGAGTGGGAATTCCATTCAGGAAAAAACCCTCATTCGGGTCGACAGAAAAACCACGGAAGCCAAAATTGATGGTTAAAGCATCACTATCATCCAGTTTAACCTGGGCGCTATACAGGGTTGGGTCTGATACTCCCTGCCAAAGATGCGGTTGATCTACTTTAAGTTGGACAGCAGCTTTTCCGGATGTAACCTTCCCGGAGGTTGAAGAAACGAGCTGCCCGAGTTTATCAAAAACTGAAACAGAAACCGAACTGCCACCGGAAACATAAGCTTCTACGTTAACCTCTCCGTTGGCGTTGGGAGTAATGAAAACACCTTCACTTCCGCTTTTTTCGAGAGAAAAATGATTTTCTTCCAATAACAAAAGGGTAACTGGCCGATAAATACCACCAAAAAAAGTGAAATCGGCAGTTTGCGGGTAAATATGGGCAGCCGAATTGTCGGCCATGACCGCTACAACGTTATTACCGGGCTGCAAAGTATCCGTCAGATCTGCATAGAAGGTTGAATAGCCACCGCGGTGTGCTGTGACAAGGTTTCCATTGCAATATACTTCAGCCAGATGCTGAACGGCCTCGAATTTTAAAACCGCCCGTCCATTGGATGAGATCTCCGGTCGCTCAAATTCTTTGCGATACCAGCAACGCCCGCGATAATATTCTCCGCCAGCCTGACCGTCGATAGCATTCCAGGTATGTGGGGTTGTGACCGCTTCCCAGGACGCAGTATCCAGGGATGGTTTTTGGTATTCTCCATCCGTCTGGATGAATTTCCAATCTTGGTTGAAATCTTGTGTTTGACGCATCATACTCCCTTCAAATAATTAAATTAAAGAAAAACTATACCGGCAAAAGGTAGGATAAGTTATCGGGTTTTCAAAAGAAATTTGGGGCATACTTTATAGAATTTTGCTGAAGTGAAAGTGTGTTGATCAATAATTTTCAATGTTTATGTTAGCGCTAACATAAACAGAAGCAATATTATCATAAATATTTTATTAATGCAAGACTTTTTCACTAAACAAAGACTAATTCTGAACCCAGGTTTTTCTTCAGAAGATTTTCGATTTTCAAGTGGTTTTAGGCGCTTTCGCGGAGGATCAGCTCGAATTCAATTTGATAAGAAGCCGGTAAAGACTCATTCCCAATGATATCCAGCAGGGTGCGGGTGGCTAAGCGTCCCATTTGCTGGAGGTTGACATGCAAGGTGGTGAGTCTGGGGCGGAAAATGGATGCCAGCGGAATGTCATCTACCCCGATAATGGCGATATCTTCCGGTACCTTATAGCCAGCTTCCTGACAGGCTTGAATCGCTCCCAGGGCCATCAGGTCATTGAAAGCGAAAATCGCATCGATTCTGGTTTGAGCGGACAGAAGGGCAGCCGCTGCCGCATAGCCCCCTTCGGTATTGGGCTGATTTGTTTTGATGAGCTTCTCATTTACCGGAATTTGGGCGCCTTTGAGGGCAGCGCGATAACCATTCAGACGGCGTTGACTGGAAAATGAGGTGGTTGGGCCGCCAATAAAGGCAATCTGATTACGTCCCTGCTCCAGAAAATATTGAATTGCTCGCTGAACGCCGCGTTGATCGTTTACATTGATAGAAACAAGGTTGGGTTGTGGCTCCGCAACCTCGCGATTAAGAAAAACAATTGCAGGAAAACGTTGAATCTGGCTGATTAGTGTTGAATCCGGTAAACGTGAACTGCAAAGGATAATTCCGTCGATATCTTTCTGCCAAAGAGAATCCAGAGCGCTGCTTTCGCGATTTAACTCTTCGTTGGTGTTAATCAAAAAGAGGGTATATTCATGCTCGTATGCGGTATCTTCCACGCCACGGGCAATTTGGGCAAAGAAGGGGTTGGTAATATCCGGAACCACCAGACCAATTGTTTTAGTGCGGTTGGTAGCCAGGCTGCGGGCAATCGCATTGGGCTGATATTCCATTTCTGCGATCAGCCTTAAAATGTGATCGCGGGTTTCCTGGGCGACGCCCGGTTTGTGGTTGATCACCCGAGAAACGGTCATCAGAGAAACGTTTGCTTGCAGGGCGATATCCGCCAGCGTTGTTCGTTTTTTCATCATCATCAAAATTGTCTAAATACTCAAATGGATGTTATAATTTTTTAATATCATGTTAGCGCTAACTAATTCTAGCTGACTTGTTTTGGAAAGTCAATTGTTATCTTTATAAATTTCTTGGGAGTTGTTATGCCGCTTGATCCAGACCGATTGTTTGATCCTGATCCACATCAAAAGTCAATTGCCATTGATTTATACTCACTGGTAAGAGACACCCCTATTTATTCCCCCCACGGGCATGTGCCGCCTGCCTGGTTCAGTGATCCCCATTATCGCTTTGGTAATCCAGTGGAATTATTTATCCAGCCAGACCATTACGTTCTGCGTATGCTTTATTCTCAGGGGATTTCCTATGATCAAATTCTGGCACCTCAGGACCCACGCAGGGTTTGGCGTTTATTTGCAGATCATTTTTATCTGTATCGCGGTACCCCCACCGGGCTGTGGTTAACCCACGAAATGGAGCAGGTATTTGGTATTCAGGAAAAGTTAACCGGCGATTCAGCTGATCGAATCTATGATCAGATGGCAGCAGCTCTTTCTTCACCTGAGTTCACCCCGCGCAATCTCTATAAAAAATTCAATATCGCCATATTGGCCACCACCGATTCAGCCACCGATAGCCTGGCAGAGCATCAAGCCATTCTTGCTTCCGGTTGGGACGGGAAAGTGATCCCTACTTTCAGGCCAGATAATCTGATTAACCTCCATGCACCCGGCTGGCTGGAAAATATTCACTTGCTTGGCCAACAAACTGCCTTGGATGTGACAACTTTTAAAAGTTTTATCCAAGCCCTGGAAACTCGCCGTTCATTTTTCAAGTCATTAGGTGCCACTGCTTCCGACTTTTCTCCACCGCAACCATTTACCGATCACCTTTCGGCGGAAGAAATCGAATCGATTTTTCAGCGTGCGTTAAAAGGTGAGCAGAGCCCAACCGATGCAATCCGATTTTCTGCCCACATGCTGATCGAAATGGCTCGCATGAGTGTAGAAGATGGTTTGGTGATGCAGCTACATTCCGGCGTGTTTCGCAATCATAATCCCCAGGTGATGGCACAATTTGGCCCCGATACCGGTTTTGATATTCCGGTGCGAACGGAATACACCCGCCGCTTGAAACCTCTGCTGGACCGTTTCGGCAATCATCCTAACTTCACGCTGATATTGTTCAGCCTGGATGAATCTACGCTCACCCGAGAATTAGCTCCCCTGGCTGGTGCCTATCCGGCTGTCAAACTGGGCCCGCCCTGGTGGTTTAACGATTCCTGGAATGGTATGCGCCGTTACTTTGACCTGGTGATGGAAACTACGGGCATCTACAATACGGCCGGATTTAACGATGATACCCGTGGGTTATTGTCCATTCCGGCACGGCATGATGTCTGGCGCAGAGCTTCAGCCAACTGGCTGGCGGGGCTGGTGGTGCGCGGTATCGTTGACCGTGACGACGCAGAAGAAATGCTGAAAGAACTGACGGTAGGGTTAGTCAAACGAGCTTATTGCCTGGAATAATTTCTCAGCTTTTAAGCACAGGTTAATATAGTCTCAGTTTTGCTGAACATGATTGATAACCCTGGCAAGTACATGAAAGTGTCTGCTTTCTGGAAGTTATATTTTTTGTAAAGGGTTTACGAAAATTCATATTCATTTTAAACCAAAATTTACTTACAATCTTTTCAACACAAACCATTTTTATTGATACTTTTTCCTAACCATTTTACCTTTTGGAAAAAGCGAACAGATTGTTGACTACTAAAACCGGGAATTTGCAAAGGAGTTATGATGGCATGGTTAATTTTGATAATCGCAGGACTTTTTGAAGTTGTTTGGGCAGTGGGATTAAAATTTACAGAAGGGTTTACCCGTCTGTGGCCGAGTGTTATTACAGCCACTGGCATGGTATTAAGTGTCTATTTATTATCATTGGCAATCAAACAGCTGCCAATAGGAACAGCCTATGCTATCTGGACAGGAATTGGAGCGGTTGGTACAGCCTTGATAGGGATCTTTTTCCTGGGAGAACCGCGCGACTTTGCCCGCATTGTTTCTATTCTCCTAATTGTTGCAGGTATTGTAGGCTTGAAGATCTTTTCGCCGATTAAATAAGTTGGGGCTGTAAAGATTTAGCCTTATATTCGCCGAGTGTTAATTGCTGCCTGCACCGCATCAATCGTCGCGGGGATCTCCAGCGGCGGGTTGGCATATTGCGAGGTGACGCCTTCCAGTTTCTGATGATGGTAATCCACCTTGAATTGCGAGAACTTGAGCCCGTGCGCTGTTGAAATCACAACCACGCGTGCTCGTGGATCAATAATTCCCTTTTGCAGCAGCTTTTTCAGGGCCGTCAAAGCCACCCCGGTATGCGGGCAGCAATACAATCCTGTCCGGTCGGCTTGAGCACTGGTGTTGGCAATTTCATCTTCACTGGCCTGTTCCACTACTCCGTTAAAGTCGATCAGGGTTTGGCGGGCGCGTTCATAACTGACTGGGTTACCAATCTGAATGGCAGAAGCCATCGTTTTCTTTGCAGTCACCGGTTCAAATACCTGAAAATCAGTCAGATAAGCTTGATAAAGCGGGTTGGCATTCTCTGCCTGGGCACAGGCAATGCGCGGCAGATGATCGATTAAGCCCAGGTCACGCATCATCAACAAGCCATTTCCTAGGGCACGTACATTCCCAAGGTTGCCGGCCGGCAGAATGATCCAATCGGGCACCTGCCAATCAAATTGCTGCACAATCTCAATGCCAACCGTCTTTTGCCCTTCGATGCGCAGCGAATTGAGTGAATTCGCCAGGTAAATGCTCGGGTCTTCGGTCAATTGTTTAACGATCGCCATGCAACCATCAAAATCGGTGTCTAATGAAAGTACGGTAGCGCCGTTTGCGATCGGTTGAATCAATTGAGCGGTCGACACCTTGGCGCGCGGCAGTAATATCACAGTGGGAATACCAGCCGCTGCTCCATAAGCAGATAAGGCTGCCGAGGTATCCCCGGTTGAGGCACAGGCAATCGCCCGGATTGGTTTCCCATTAATGATCATCTGATTGACCACCGAGACCAGCACCGTCATCCCCAGATCTTTGAAAGAGCCGGTGTGGCTGTTCCCGCATAATTTAACCCACAGGTCATCCATGCCCAATTCTTTCCCATAGCGCTGCGCCCAGAACAGGTTGCTATTGCCTTCATAAGTCGAGACGATCTGCTCATCATTCACCAGAGGGCAAACCCATTCTTTTTTTCCCCAGACCCCGCTGCCGTACGGCCAGGCAGTAGAAAAAACGCGTTGATTAAAAATAGCTTTCCATTCCTGGGCAGAGCGCTGCCGAAGTGCATCCAGATCATGCTTCACTTCCAGCAGCCCGCCGCATTCCTCGCACTGGTAGACGACATCAAAGATAGAGTAACGTTTACCACAACCGCGAATACATTCATACCAACAGTTATAGTCCATTCGAACCTCCATTCATTGGGGGAGCTGTCTCCGCATGGATCGCCCGCACGGCTCTGACTGCATCGTCCTGATCCAATACCAGGGAAACACTATATTCGGATGATCCCTGAGCAATGGCAATCACATTAATCAGGTTTTTACCCAACGCTCCAAAAATCCGGGCAGAAACGCCGGGGGTCTCACGCATCCCGGAGCCAATAATGCTGACGATAACGACATGGTCATGCGCCCAGACACGGTCAATATCCCCGCGGAATAATTCCAATGCCATTTCCGTTTCAATCGATTTGATCACTTCACTATTATGCACGCTGGGGATGGTGAAACAGATGGATTGTTCGGAGGATGATTGTGAGATCATCAAAACGCTGGCGCCGGTGCGAGCCACTGCTCCAAAAGTACGGGCTGCGATGCCGGGTACCCCCAGCATACCGCGCCCTTCCACCGTGATAATGCTCAGATCTTTGATGGTTGAGATTGCTGTAATTTCACCCCGAGCCCGAGGTGGTTTTTGGGTGATGCGCGTCCCGGGGAAATCCGGATTAAAGGTGTTTTTGACCCACAGCGGCATGTTGCGGCTGACCACCGGTCGGATCGTTTTGGGATGCAGCACCCGGGCGCCAAAGTAAGCCAGTTCACCCACTTCCGCGAAAGAGATCTCTGGAATTGGACGGGCATCCGGCACCACACGTGGATCAGCCGAGAGCACCCCGTCCACATCGGTCCAGATCCAAACCTCATCCGCGTCCAGACAATCCGCCAGAATTGCGGCAGTGTAGTCGCTGCCCCCGCGCCCCAGGGTGGTGATTACTCCCTCGGGTGTGGCAGCCAGGAACCCGGTCACCACCGCTACCTTGCCATCTTGGAAAAGAGGCGGTAAAAGTGCCTGAATTTTCTGGCGGCTGGCTTGCATATCCGGGACCGCATTTTGAAAGGTGCGGTCGGTGATAATACATTGAGAAGCTTCCACCGCCTGGGCAGGAGCCCCAATGCTCTTTAATACCGTCGCAATCACATGCGCGTTCATCCGTTCACCAAGCGAAGAAATTACATCCATTCCGCGGGGGGTTACTTCGCCCATCACCTGAATGCTCTGGCAGTAACTGGTTAATTCCGCCAGTCTCTGGTTAATAATCTCCAGCAGGGTAGACCGTAAAGTTGCATCCGGGACCAATTGATCAATCACGCCCAGATGTTTATTTTTGATGGTTTCAATCATCGCTCGGGCTTCTGCACCTTGATTATCAGCCGCATAGCGCGCGCTCTGGATGAGTTGATCGGTCACCCCATTCATCGCCGAAACCACTACCACCAGGTTATCCCAGCTTGCTTTGTACTTCTTAATAATGCTGGTTGTCTGTTGAATGGCGCTCGGGTTGCCTACAGATGAACCGCCAAACTTCATCACCAATGTGCGCATACTACCTCCAAAACTGTTTTGGAAAACAAAATTTTTATGGGAAATTATTTAGCCAGATTATACGCGCAGCCAGCAGGCAGGTCAACCGAGATTTTGATAAAGAAAAAGCCGATCAAGAAGACCGGCTTTTGTGCCCCGGGCAGAACTCGAATCTGCAACCATCTGCTCCGCAAGCAGGTACTCTGTCCAATTGAGCTACCGGGGCAGTGCGTAACAGCACCGAAAATATAACCGATTTCAGAAAGATCGTCAAGGAAAAAAGGAGCGCTGTCTGACATTGTAAATTTGTTTTTACACAGTATTCTGACAGCCAGTCCCTTTTAGCGCGATCTTAACCAATCAACCTATTTCCCGTATTTGTCCCAATATTCTCCAAAGATCACAGACTCATCCGGCACTGAAACCGGAATTGGGCTGGAAACCCAGGTGGTGTTCAGAAAATGTTTCCAATGCACATTCTCGCTGACAATATTACCACCCCAAGTGCCGCAACCCAGGGTCAAAGCCACCGGCATACCGTTATCATAATTACCGCTATTGCCGTAAGTTTGAACCTGATTGACCATGATGCGACTCACACGCGCGCGCATACCCAATTCCTGAATATGCTCCTGGCTCTTACTATGAATGCCACAGGAATGACCGTAACCACTAAAACGTGTAATTTCAGCCACCAGTTTAATGGCATCCTCAAAGTCTTCATATTTCCAGACGGTCAAAACCGGAGAGAGCTTCTCCCCAGAAAAAACATCTTCCGGACCAACCGCTTCACCTGCCACCATCAAAAAGCGGATCGGTTTTTCACTTTGAATACCAGCCAAGGCGGCGATATCACCGGCTGGCTGCCCAACAATTTTTGCATTCAAATGAACGCCATCCGGCCACATGACTGCCTTCAAGGCAGCTTTTTCAGCAGGGTTGCACAGATAGCCACCCTCTTTTATTAATAAGGCCACCATCTGGTCATAAATTGATTCCTGGAAGATGGCAGAATTTTCAGCGGAACAGGAAGTGGCGTTGTCAAACACCTTCCCCAGATAAATCTTGTGAGCTGCTTCTGCAAGATCGGCAGTTTCATCCACCACCACAACCGCATTACCAGCGCCGACCCCATAAGCGGGGGTACCGCTTGAATAGGCAGCTTTTACCATGGCGCCTCCACCGGTTGCCACCACCAGGTCTGTCTGTTTCATCAATTCCTGCGATAAAGGAATAGTCGGTTCTTTAATGTTGAGAACCAAGTCTTCCGGTGCTCCCACCTGGCGTAATCCGGCTCGCATAAAATTACAGGTTAGTTCACAGGTAGCCTTCGCTTTCGGATGCGGTGAGAAGATGACAGCATTCCGGGTTTTAAGCATCGCTAAGGCTTTGGCTGCCAATGTCGAAGAAGCATTGGTAACTGGCGTGAGTGCTCCAATTACACCAACCGGCTTGGCGATCTTTAGCAACCCTTTGTGTTCATCATGCTCAATAACACCCGTGGTTTTGAGATCATGCAGGTCACGCAGCACCCCTAAGGTTTTTTTCATGTGTTTTAACACCTTATCGTCATAAACACCCATGCCGGTTTCTTCAATTGCCAGTTTTGCGCAGGCTTCAGCATTGGGTCTTTGATACACTTGCCAACCAACTGCGGCTACCATTTCATCAACTTTTTCCTGTGACCAGAACTCGATCATTTCTTGTGCTGCTCTGGCCCGCTCGACAAGCTGTTTGATTTCTTGTTCCATCAGCAACCTCCTTTATTTATAACCGGTTCAAAATGGCAGTTTTAACTTCTAGATTATCCAGGTGATCCAGCTCCAGTAATTCGAGAACCTCCGGATATTCCAACGCAGGTCTGACGACATTCGCTGGCAGATCCCGAATGATTTCCGCCATATTTTTGTGCGTGTTGGTTGAAATTTCTTTCAGAATCTCCCTTGATTTCGCCTGTGGTTCTCTGCGGTTTTCCGGATAGCCGCTACCCAGTTCAACATTGAAAAACTGGTCAAAAATAAAGCGCAAATTGACGCCACCAGCCCAACCATACCCCTGATTCAAAGCCAGTGAAATACAATTGCCAGCGTTTATTTGAGCAAACAGCCAGGCATCCAGAGGTTGTAAGATCAGACCGCAAAAAACACCGGGATACTGCATGGCTGCATTTAGAAAGCCAATTCCGGTGCCACAACCGCCAACCACCAGGTCTACTTTATTGAGATTTAAAAGCAAGCCTGTGAGAAAACCGGTATGAATGTACTGCAATTCGGGTTGCGCTCCGGATTTCTGCATCCCAACGTTGTAAATCTCATGCCCTCTCCCGCTCAGAGCTTCCAGAATATCTGCATTTTTATCAGCAGCACTGGTTTCATTGATCACTGCAATTTTCATCAGCTTCTCCTTCCTGCTGCCTTTTTCTTCATTACTTGATTAGCAGCATTGACAATATCTTCAACCCGTAAACCCATGTAATCCATGAGCGATTCAGCGTCCAATGCTGTGCGGGCAAAGCAGTCCTTGATTCCCACCCGCACCAGTGGTACCGGGCAGTTTTCAGCTAACGCTTCGGCAACCGCTCCGCCCAGCCCACCTATAATAGAATGTTCCTCCACCGTCACCAGGGCACCTGTCTGGTCAGCCGCAGAACAAATGGCATTCACATCCAGGGGTTTTAAAGTATGTACTTCCAATATCCGGGCTGAGGTACCATTTTGTTGAAGCTGATCAGCCGCTAATAACGCCCGCCCTAACATGGTCCCATTTGCGATCAGGGTAACATCCTGCCCGTCGCGCAATTGAATTGCTTTTCCAATTTCCGGTTGAATATTCTCAGGATGCACCGAGAGGGAGACATCCCGGCTCATACGAAAATAGACCGGTCCCTGATGGGCAGCGATCACTGGCACCCAGTTTTTAATCTGATTATTATCGGAAGGGACAATCACCGTCATATTCGGGATCGCCCGCATGGCAGCAATATCCATAATACAGTGATGGGTGGGCCCATCTTTGAAATCGGATAAGCCGGCATAATGGCCGACTAATTTTACATTCGTGTCTGCGTATGCCACACAGGTACGCACCTGTTCGATTGCTCGCAGCGCCAGAAATGCAGCAAAGGCATTTACAAAAGGAATGTAGCCGCCTAAGGATAGCCCTACGCCAAAATCCACCATGCCAGGCTCGGCGATTCCAACGTTGTAAAAACGATCAGGAAATTGCTTTGCAAAAAAACTCGTCAGTGTAGAGGAAGAGGTATCTGCGTCCAATACGACAACTTTCTCATTGAGATATCCATACTCGGCTAATGCACGCCCATAAGCTTCTCGTTGGGGTATGTTCGTCATTTTACTTTTCCTCCTTTTGTAGTTCTGCTAATGCCTGTTCAAACAATTCTGGTTTTGGAACAGCACCGTGCCAGCCGGATTGGTTTTCCATGTAGGAAACACCTTTGCCCTTGGTTGTGTGCGCTATAATGATGCTTGGCCGGTTATGCACTTCGGCAGCCAGATCGAATGCTTCTGCGATCTGGCGAATATTATGACCGTTAATTTCCAATACATGCCAGTTAAAGGCTTTCCAGCGATCAACTAGGGGTTCAAGCGGCATGATCTCATGCACGGCACCGTCCAGTTGCACATCGTTGTAATCCAGGATGGCGGTCAGGTTTGAAAGTTGATATTTGGCGGCCATATTTGCGCCTTCCCAGACCACACCTGCCTGAACCTCTCCATCTCCCAGCATGACATAGGTATGGTATTTTTTATTTTGTTTTCGGGCTGCCATTGCCAACCCGGCGCCAATCGCCAGTCCATGACCAAGCGGGCCTGCACTCATTTCTACACCTACGGTTTTCACCCGATCCGGGTGCCCCTGCAGGTGGCAATCCAATTCCCCCCAACGTTCCAGGTCTGCTTCCGGGAAGAAGCCTCGTTTTGCCAGAGCAGCATATAGAATGGCAGAGGCATGACCCTTGCTCAGTAGGAAGCGGTCTCGATCCTCCCAACCCGGATTCGTTGGGTCAAGCCGCAAACGGTGAAAAAACAAAACGGAGATGATCTCAGCCGCAGATAGAGAACCGCCCGGATGCCCGGCCTGCCGCTTGTAAATCATCTTAAGGCTGTCTATTCTTAATTGACGCGCAAGTGCTTCTAATTCAAAAATCTTTTGTTCTGGTAAATAATTCATTATCACTTTTCTCCACATCCATTAAATTTTTGGTTATGAGCAGGTTCATGTTGGTGTAAATCACCTTCCAAAACCTTTTCAATCTGCAATGATTGAAAAGAATCAATGTCGAATTACTTAAGTGGTTTTTGATCAATTATGATTTCACGATTTTCTCTGGCTGATTGATGCGCCGCGAGTGAAAATTCCAGGACTGCCCGGCCCGTCTTCCCATCCAATTTGGGGTCTCCTCCATTTTGAATAACATCAATCAGATGGCGTGTGCAATCAATAAAGCTATCATGCCATTCAAAGCGATCGACCGGCACTTCGGTGGTTTTGCCATCTCTAAATAAAACTAAAGGCGGATAATCCAGTGTTTTGGCGGTGCTGCGGTTAATGATGAGGATACCCTTATCACCAATGATCTCCGCGCGATCATCATCGGCGTAATAGATGCTATCCATCACCATGTTGGGGGTGTGAGCGAAATCCAGGGTGCCGTATTTACGATCTCCATAAAACTGGAACATCATTACCGCCGGAGCATCGATATAAACTTTAGGATACATTTTGGATTGATCAAACCAGGCAGTGACACGTTTAACCGGGCCCATTAGATCATAAGCCATCGAAAAAAGATGGTAGCCGTGATCAAAGATTAATGGGCCGCCGCCACCTTTTTTCTCGTCAAAACGCCAGGCCCAAGCTGAAAGCGGAACTTTCCATTGGGTTTTACTTTTACCGGTGCTAACGTGCATTCTGAGCATTTGGGGTTCGCCAATTTCTCCAGCCTGAAGCATCTCACGCGCTTTCACGTTGGGAGGGTAAAAAACGAAGTTCTCATACACCCGAAAAATCCGGCCGGATTTTTCTGCGGCAGCAATCATTTCATCGCTCTCTTCCAAATTAAGGGCCATTGGTTTTTGAACCGAGATATGTTTACCAGCCTGTAATCCTTGGACTGTCATAGAACAATGCAGATAATGTGGCACCAGTAATTCAACCAGATCAATTTCGGGATCTCTCAGAAGCTCCTGATAATCTTTATAAACCTTGGGCACCTGCCATTCTTTGGCCATCTTCTTTGCCAATCTTTCGTTGGTATCACAGACAGCAACAATCTTGGCATCATCTCTGCCAATGTAACCCATCTGATGCAGGCCTGAGATCCTGCCACATCCTACGAACGCGACATTTAATGGTTTTTTCATATCCTTTTCCTATAATTGTTATTATTTAAGAAATTTGATCTGATAATCCTTTTTCGATTAATTGTTGACGAATTTTTTGGTGTGCTTTGCGATGCAGCGGGTACCAAATTAATAACGGGAGAGAAACAAGAATAAAGAAAGCCGGTATTGGGCCAAAGAAAAGACGTATTCCGAACAGGGTTGAGGTAGTTTGCTCAACATTCGGAACATAATTATAAAAGGCCAGCAACCATCCGGTGCTTGAAATGGCTATCGCTTCCGAGATTTTTGTTGCCAGCCCCCAGACGCCATAATACATACCACTACGATACTCCCCCGTTTCCAGACGGTCGTAATCGACCACATCTGCCATCATCGACCAGGGAAAAACCCAATTTGCGGCGAATCCGATGCCGGCTGTAACCGCCAGCACATAAATTAAAGCGGTGGGTTGGTGCGGGAAGAAGAAGCTTATCCCAACTGAGACTGCTCCAATCCCCATCCCCAGCGCATAAGCCGGACCTTTATCCCATTTTTCGGAGATGAATTTCCATGGAAAAATCATAATAACCACCACGATCAGAAGGATTCCCATGAAAATGGAGACTTCTTTCTCCATCAACAACTGGTAAATGAGAAAATATGCCATCAGTGTTTTAATCAGGGCAAATGATAAGTTCATGATCAAATAGGCAATGATTAATCGCACGAAAGGTTTGTTCTTAAAGGTGTATTGGATAGCTTTCAATGGGGAAATTTCAGATTTCGTTTCAACAATACTTGGTTTTTCTTTAATTCCGGCTGCGGAAATAAGCAGGGCAGCAGCCGCAATAATTCCATAAGCAATGCCGATAAATCCATAGCCCGTGTACTTGACCGCAAACATTCCCACGATCGCTGGTGTTAAAGCAGCCCCAATCAGGTACGCAGGAACAGCCAGAACCATCCGGAAGGAAGTCAGACTGGAACGTTCATCATAATCTTCGGTTAACTCAGAGGTTAAAGAATAATACGGAACATTGGTGACTGTCCAGATGGTGTCAAACAGTAAGAATGTCCCGGCAACCCACAGGAAAATCCCAACCTGGTCCATGCCTTCGGGTACATGCCATAGTAACATGATGCTGAGCCCCAAAGGAATTGCCCCGAAAATCATAAAAACCCGGCGTTTCCCAAACTTTTTTGAAGAAACCCGATCCGATATCCAGCCAAAAAGCGGATCATTGATAGCATCCCAAATCTTCCCGACTAATAAGGCACTACCCACCAATGCCGGCGGCAATAAAGCGCCATCCGTGTAAAAGATCATCAGGAAAAACTGAATGGCTGAATTGATCAGCGCGTTTCCTACATCGCCAATCCCATAAAAGAGTTTGGTTTTTACCGTTAGTTTGTCCTGCAGGTTTGATATGGACATTGGATTACCTCGATTTTAGATTTTTACAAACCAAGATCATGTCGAAGTTTTTGAGTAGCTTCAGACCAGACCCCGACATTCCATCTGCCGTAGGTCCCCAGGCCACCCAACTCATTGGACCCATAATAAATGGGTAGATGGATCACGCTCAACCCTGAATAATTTTTTGCGTTGGTTAATGCCGAGAGTAAAGATTTGACATCATAACCACCATGAATTGCATTAACGCCCTTAACGGATTTTGCCATAGCTACATAATCAACCAGGACGGCATCGTTGGTGGCAAAATCAACGCCATACTGAGCCATTTGTAAAGAAGAAATAGCGGACATTCGGCGATTATCCAAAATGAGAATACAGCCATGCGCTTGATGTTCGACCGCATCGATTAATATTTGCGGATTCATCATAAAGGATCCATCGCCGGAAAAAGCGAGCGGATAAATGGGGCTGTCGATCAGAGCGGATGAGAGAACCGCTGAACAGGCAAAACCCATATAACTGGCACCCCCGTCCGTTATGCTTTGACCCACTTGTTCGTCTTCAACAATTTGAAAGCCATTGGCCTGAACGTCCCCGGCATCAAAAATCGAGATACAATTATTTTCTCTGGCCCAATCGGTAGCGAACTTGATTGCGGCTGGTTGGGTCAATACTTCCCGTTCCCAAACCGGATCAAAAATTGTGCTCTGCTGGTAGCGCAGCCCTTTAAAAGCGTTCCACTCAGCTTTCTTAGCCTGGCAGGCTTTCAGCCAATCGGAACCCGGAGAGGCTGTTTTCCTCTCTGCTTTTTGGATTGCTTTCAATAATTTTTGCAGGGTTTCAGATGCATCGCCGACCAGGGCAATTGTCTTCCCATAATGGGTGGCAGCATCCACATCGGTATTGATGTTAATAACCTGTTTTACATTTAGATAACCAGTTCTGGAACAATCCGATTGGCAAACAAAGCGGGTCCCAATCGCTATCAATAGATCTGCATTTTCCATTGCGAAATTGCCTGAAATTGAACCTTTTGATCCGGCAACAGACATATTTCTCGGATGGTTATATGGAATCACCCCGCTTGCTACCGGGGCAGTGATAGCTACCCCATCCACCAGCTCCAATAATTCGGTAATTTCTTTGCCAGATTCTTTGGCGCCACCCCCTACCCGGACTACCACTTTTTTGGCTTTTAGAATTTCCTTTACTGCCTGTTCATATTTGCCCGCGTCAGATGCTGCTCCTAAAGCAGGGGGTGCTCCATAAGGCAATTCGTCCAGATTAAAGTCTTTCATTGAGGTTGCCTGAATATTCATTGGTAATAACAAAAAGAAAGGACCTGGCCGGTGAGGGTGATCTACGGTGTTTAAACCCCGTCGTAATGCAGTAGAAATAGCCAGAGGAGTATGCAGGCAATAGGTTTGGCTCATTTCACTAAACAATCTTTGAAAGGAGCCCTGATTTGTGTGTGGAATTTGCTGAAAATTGGGGCCTTCATCTTCGGTTGTTTCATCCCCAAAAATATACCAAACCCCGATTCCATTTGAGAGAGGTACCAGGGAACCTGCCAAAGCCTGTAAAGGGCCTGGGCCGATCGAAGCAATGACCGCTACCTTTTCATTTGCAATCCAACGGGCGGCGGTGGCAGCATGAGAAGCTTCAATCTCATTACGAACATTGTAGACCTGTAACAAGCCTGCTTGTTGATATATACGCAACACCTCTGCGATTTCAGTAGAACCATGACCAAAAACTGCCACAAACTTCCTGACTCCCTGACGGAGCAGCCCTAAAACGAATGCCTCTGAGACGGTTAAATCTATTCTTTTGGGGAGCACCCCGGTAGCCAAGGCATTATCAAAGCTTCCGGCCTCTTTAATAACGTTTGCTCGCTGTGCGCGCAGAGCGGCAAGATCAAGTGACCTCAGTCCATCTGGTTTTTTTTCCATATTTTCACCACTTTAAGAGAATGTTGGATTTAGAAGAAAAAGTTTATCGTTATTATACAACTTCATTTTATATAAATCAATAACTATTTGACGATAACAGCAATAAACTTTGAAATATCACTAATTTTAAATCAGTAGTTGCATTCTACGCAATAATGTTGTATATTATTGATATCCCAGAACATTTTCTCATTTAAAATTTTCAATCTTTTTTTATTTCATTCTGTTTTTCAATTTCTTTCAAAATTGGTGCACAAATTCTCTTAATTTTTTATTTTTTTCAAAAAACAGGATTCCATAACAATTCATTCAGGAGGTGAAAAACAAGAAGATATGTAATGATCGCAGGCTTCGATGGTAGTAATAAATAATGTGTTTCAGTATTAAAAAACCTTGGAGGAAATAATGAAAAAAAGCAATTTGGGAGTTTTTGGACTTTTACTTATCGTAGTCCTGATTCTCTCCGCCTGTCAACCTGCTGCTGCACCGCAAAAACCAGCAGACCCCGCTGCTCCGGCAGCTCCTGCTGAGCCGGCTGCACCTGCTGAACAAGCACCTGCCGTGAAAGTGAAAACCAATATTGTCCATTATTATTCTGGCGATCTGGGTAAAAAAGACATGAATTCAATCATTGAACAATTTAACGCCCAAAGCCAAAAGTGCGAAATCGTGGATAACACAACAGGGCATGAAGATTTTAAAACTCAAATTTTAGTTATGTTAGCTGGCGATAACCCACCCGATCTGTTTTCCTATTGGGCCGGTGCCCGGGTTCAGTTTGTTGTCGATAGCAACGCTCTGATGGAACTTTCAGATTTCTGGAACAAAGAAGATATGGCCAACATCATCAGCCCTGGAATTCAAGGGTCAAGCTACTATAATGGCGGCGTTTATTCGATTCCACAGAATTTCCATACTGTCGGCTTCTTTTACAATCCTAAAGTTCTGGCTGATGCTGGTGTAACCCAAATTCCCGCCAACTGGGATGAATTTTTAGCTGCCTGTGAAAAAATCAAAGCCACTGGTGTTTATCCCATTGCATTAGGGAGTATGAATCGTTGGCCGGCTCAATATTATATGGATTATTTTGTCACGTTCACCAATGGGGTCGATTATCGCGTAAAACTTCAGGCCGGGGAAGCTGCATTTGACGATCCGGAAGTGATGGAAGCAATGTCTCTCTGGAATGACCTTTATCAAAAAGGTTACTTCTACCCGGATGCGAACGCCTATGATTGGACTGATGCGGCTGACCAGGTTGCCAATGGGGAAGCTGCTATGACCTTGATGGGCACCTGGATCACCGGTTATTGGGATGGCAATGGCCTTAAAGCGGGCGAAGATTATGATCTTTTCCCATTCCCGAAAATTAACCCCGATGTTCCCGATACTGTGTTCGGTTCTACCGATTCCTGGGCGGTTCCTGCTGGGGCTAAAAATGCTGAATGTGCACAAGAATTTATTGCCTGGGCACTCACGCCTGAAATGCAACTCCTCTGGGCTTTAGGTCAAGGCGCTTTACCGGCTTCTTCCAAAACAGATACATCAAAATTCAACCCTGTGATGAAGAAAGCTTTGGATTATGTCAGCAGTGGATATATCTGGTTGCCAGGTTACGACCTTTCCACCACACCACCCAATGCGGAAATTGGTCTGGATCTTTTTGCTTTGATGATGAACGATCCTTCTCAATATGCCACATACTTAAAAGATGCGCAGGTTCAATCTGCAGAGGTATTTAAGAAATAACTATATTTAACACCAACACTGGGCAGCCTGGAGCATCAGGCTGCTCAGCTTATTAAAATTTGATTTACTTGGTTAACGCTACAACAGATTCAGGTAAAGTAAGAATAATCTTTACCACCTTAAGAAGGATAAGGAGTGAATTTTGAGCCGAAATCGTAATAAGTGGATTATTTTATTTTCCGTTTTACCGATAACCATTTATATCGTTATTGTAATCGTTCCGCTGCTTTCTTCCTTTTATTACAGCTTTACCGACTGGAATGGATTTAGCCATGATTATAATTGGATTGGCTTGAGCAACTTCACGAAAGTATTTAGTGATAAATTGTTCGAAGGAGCCATTAAAAACACGCTTATCTGGATGGCTGCGGCAATCGTCTTGCCTGTCGGGGGAGGATTATTTTTAGCGTTATTGCTCCATGAAGGGGTTTGGGGCGCAAATATTTACAAATCCCTTTTTTATCTGCCAATCTGTCTTTCGCTGGCTGTTATTGGGCAGGTTTGGATCTGGATTTATCAGCCCAACTGGGGGTTGATCAACACCGTTTTACGATTATTGGAACTGGACCATTTAACCTTAGCCTGGCTCGCTAACCCGAAAACTGCTCTGGCGGCTGTCATTCTGGCCTGGTCCTGGCAACAGGTTGGGTTAGCAATGGTCATTTTTCTGGCGGGGTTAACATCTATTCCATCTGAATTGACTGAAGCAGCCGAAATTGATGGGGCCTCCTATTTTAAATCGTTAATCCATGTCGTAATCCCATTGCTCAGCCCGGCTACCGTGGTAATTATTGCATTATCCATTATTAATTCATTAAAGAGCTTTGACATTGTTTATATGATGACGAGAGGTGGCCCATTCCACACAACCGACACTTTGGCGATGTTCATGTACAACGAATCCTTCAAAAAATATTACATGGGTTATGGTAGTGCCATCGCGGTCGTTCTTTTTCTGATTGCTATGATCATTATTGCTTTCTACTTCCGACAGGTTCAAAAATTGGAGCACTTATATGATTAAAGAAGCCTTTGAAAACAATCAACGTACTGCCAAAAGCTGGAATCGAATGGGTGGCGCAAAAATCAGAAAAATCTTATTAATGGTATTTATTACCGTATTCGCCTTTATTTATATTCTTCCTGTATTGGGGGTCATACTTACTTCCTTTAAGCTTAATCCTGAAATCGCCAAAGAAGGTTTGTGGTCGCTTCCAAAAATCATTCATTTTGATAATTTTCGAGAGGTTTGGTTTGTAGCGAATATTCAAACTTACATGAAAAATTCTTTTTTAGTAACCATTCCAGCTACTTTTATTTCGATCCTGCTGGGTATTCTAATGGGTTACGTTTTTAGTAAACTGGCGTTCAAAGGCAGTGAATTGCTTTTCATATTTGTTTTAGCAGGCATGTTTTTTCCACCGCAAATTGTTCTCATTCCCCTTTTCAAATTTTACAATCAGGTCAAATTATATGACACGCTCTGGCCAATGATTATTACCCATGCAGCCTTTGGTTTACCGATCTGTACTTTGATTATGAGGAATTTCTTTTCGTCCATACCTACTGCCATCCGGGAATCGGCGATTATTGACGGCGCTAACGAATTAGATGTATTGACAAAAATTATGTTGCCGGTCAGTTTGCCAGCCCTGGCAGTGCTTGCCACCTTGCAATTCACCTGGATTTGGAACGACTTTCTTTTTCCAATCATTTTTACGCAATCCGATAATATGCGCACGATTATGGTAGGATTGATTTCAATGAGAGGGCAATATAGTGTTGCCTATGGAGCCCAGGGCGCTATGGCAGTCATTGCCAGTATTCCAACTTTAATTATTTTTATTTTCTTCCAACGCTATTTCATCAGCGGGCTGACCATGGGAGCGGTGAAAGGGTAATTTTAGAACAATGAAAAATTGCGTTGACGTTTAAATCGTAGCGATATAAAATTTAATTACTTTTGGGATCCAGTTCTAAAACAACAACCTAATTTTAATTCCAAAAGGTACCGGGAGTCTGTTAATATGAGTGAAGTACAATCATTAGCGCGCGGATTACAAATCATTGAACGGCTTGCAGAAGCTACCGACGGATTAAGCATTACCGAGTTGGCAAATGATTTTAATATTGATAAGGCCAGCGTTTCGCGATTGATGCAAACATTGGCGAAATATGGATACGCGGAGAAAAACCCTAATAACCGAAAATATATCCTGGGTCCTCAGATTGTTCGCCATAGCCGCACGCTCCTACAACGGACCTCCTTAAGGGATCTGGCAAAACCTTATTTGAAAAAACTGGTAGAGATTACCGGAGAATGTTCTCATCTGGCAATCCTCGCACAGGGGCAGGCTTTCTATATTGATCAGGAAGAATCAACCAATGCATTACGGGTCACGACAGAAGTAGGCAGCCTGGCACCTTTGTACTGCACTGCTCTGGGGAAAATCTTTCTAGCTTTCACCAAAACCCCTATCCCGGACCACCTGGAGACCTTTACCATGCGCACAATTACAGATGAATCGATGCTTAAACGTCACCTCGAAATTGTGCGCTCTCAGGGGTATGCCATCGACGATGAGGAATGGAACGCAGGAGTGCGCTGTATTGCAGTGCCGGTTTACGATCATCGCGATAAGTGCGAGGCTGCGATCGGAATCTCCGGACCCATGACCCGGCTTTCCCTGGAGAAACTGGCACAACTCTCGCCTTCGGTGATAGCAATCGGCAAAGAATTAAGCGCGAAACTGAGTTTTCGTTATCATCCCCTGGAAGAAGAATAAAACGGTCTGAAGCCCCCTAAAAAGTCAAATTCCCAAAATTCAATCTAATTTTAGGAATGAAATCCCATAATTCGATCGAATAATGAGAATGTATTCCCATAATTCGTATCATAATCGATTAATGATTCATCGTCGGTTGGAAGCTGTAATCTATCAAAAACTCACCACACTGCATAAAGCCATTATTTTATTGGGCGCAAGACAGGTGGGCAAAACGACTTTGCTGTTGCAACTGCAAGACAAATTAGCTGCGGAAGGTAAGAAAATACGTTTTCTTAATTGTGACCTGGAGGAAGACCGCCAGGCCATTTATTTTACTTATAATTCCATTCCCTTCAAGTTATTTTGGTGTTATAAATCCTATAAACCCGTTTCCAAAATTTCGGATTTAAAATTTCATTTGTTGTATACTGAACAAATAACGGTATCATGGAGGCTTTTATGCATAATCGTGCTGTAAGCATCAGTATTGGATCATCAAAACGCAACAAGACCGTAGAAGCAGATCTCTTCGGGAAAACCATTCAACTGGATAGAATAGGCACCGATGGAGACATGCAAGCTGCAGCCCAACTGTTCCGGGATCTGGACGGCAAAGTAGGCGCCCTGGGGGTGGGAGGAGCAATCCTCGGGTTTTTGGTCGATCAGAAATGGTATGAATTAAAGAGTGTGCAGCCGTTGGTAAAAGATGTAAAAATAACTCCGGTGGTGGATGGCACTGGTCTGAAAGAAACTCTGGAGCGCAAAGCTGCGCTGCAGGCGGAGCCTTTTTTGGATGGTCGCCCCAAACGTGTCTTTCAGATGAGTGGAGTGGACCGGTATGGGCTGTCGATGGGGTTTATTGATCAGGGCTATGAAACCATCTTCGGTGATTTGATGTTTGGGCTGGGTTTATCCATCCCGGTGCACAATGAAAATGGTTTAAAACGTCTGGTTAAACTCCTTGTGCCGCTTATTACGAATTTGCCTTTTAGCTGGTTGTATCCAACGGGTGAGAAGCAAGAAGAGCGCACCCCCAAATTTATCAAATATTTCGATTGGGCTACTGTCATCTCCGGCGATTGTCATTATATCGTCAAATATATGCCGGAACGCATGGATGGCAAGATCATCGTGACCAACACCACCACGCCGAATGATCGCGAGCTCTTCAAAAAAGCCGGCGTTCAAACCCTGATCACAACCACACCGATGTTGGATGGGCGCTCTTTTGGCACGAATATGATGGAAGCCGGGATTGTGACCGCGCGTGGTTATACCGAAGCGGTTACCTACCCATCTGAGCAACATTTCGCGCGCATGGAAGCTGCGATTGAAGAGCTAGGCCTGAGCCCAAAAGTACAGGAGTTGTAACCTATGGATGTGATTTTAACTGCGGGTGGAACCCCTTCACCGGAAGATCCCCTCTACGCTTACAGCCAAGGATTGCCAAAAGCTCTGATTCCGATTGGCGACAAACCTATGATTCAATGGGTTCTGGATGCATTGTCCGCCGCAAAGACGATCAATCGCATTGTGATGATTGGTCTGGCTGATGATATCGAGGTGCAGTATCCACGTGAATTGGTGCGTATTGAAAACCAGGGTAATATGGTGGATAACATCATCGCTGGAGCTTACAAGCTGCTTTCCTACCCGCAGCCTAGTGAATATGCTTTGGTTGCGGCCTCCGATGTGCCTACCGTCACGCCGGAAGCAATCGATTGGGTTAGCAAAGAAACCGAAAAAGCACAGAAAGATCTGGTTTATACAGTGGTTTCACAGCAGGTGATGGAAAAACGCTATCCCGGATCCAAACGTTCTTATATTCCACTGAAGGATATTAAAATATGCGGCGGAGATATTAACGCTATTCGTTTGGCAACGGTTAATTATGAAAATCCGCTTTATCGTAAGTTGATTGCTGCCCGTAAAAACGCGCTTAAGCAGGCCGCTTTATTGGGGCTGGATACATTATTTTTGATTCTTTTTCAAGCCATTACGCTGGCACAAACCGAAAAACGGGTTTGCAAGCGCCTGGAAATAGACGGCAGAGTACTTCCTAGCCCATATGCAGAGCTTGGCATGGATGTGGACAAATCCGGTCAACTGGAATTGGTGCGGGCGGACTTGCTGAACAGAGCTTAAACCCGGTTTGCCAGAACCCGAAAATGGTACCCGTAGATTGCCAGAGTGATGGCTAGGGGAAACAATTTGGGCTTGTGCAAAAGCGTCCAGCCAACCAACTTCCAGTATTCGAACCGTTCAGTGCCTTTGATTCCCAACACATAAATCGTCCGAAAATAAGCCCGAATGTAGCTGACATCTATCGCTTTTTGGATTTTTGGAGGTTTGATTGTTTTTAGCAGGGTTAAGCAGCGCTGGTAATACTGTTTGGGGTGATAGAGGTATTTAACCAGTTGGCGGTACCCATTCTTAAGGAATTTTGCATCCAGTTTGGGAATAATGTTGGTGGTTCCATCAGCGTTATCGCCCGAGATTTCTTCCAGCAATCGCCCTTCCTGAACCATGCGCTCATACAGCCGTGTTCCAGCCGGCGCTTGCAGCAAACCCACCATTGCTGTGGTAATGCCGGCATCCCGAATAAAAGCAGCTTGCTGGTCAAAAATATTTTCTGAATCTGAATCAAAACCGACGATAAAGCCACCCTGAACAATAATTCCGGCTTGTTGAATGCGAGTGACACTGGCTATCAAATCGCGATTGCGATTTTGTTTTTTATTACATTCCACCAGACTGTCTTCATTAGGAGTTTCAATGCCGACAAACACTTCATTAAAACCAGCCGCAATCATCAATTCCATCAACTCGGCGTCATCCGCCAGATTGATAGATACCTCGGTGTTAAAGGGCAAACCATGCTTTCCTTTGCGCCAATTCATCAGCGCGGGCAGTAATTCCTGTTTGATGACCTTCTTATTGCCGATGAAATTATCGTCCACGATGAAAACCGGGTCACGCCAGCCCAAAGCATACAAAGAATCCAGCTCTGCGATAAATTGGGCTGCAGTTTTGGTACGCGGGCGATGCCCTAATAAGGCAGTCACATTGCAGAATTCACAATTGAACGGGCAGCCTCGCGAGAATTGCACGCTGACAGTGGCATATTGTTTTAGATCGGCAAGTTCCCAGCGTGGAGAAGGCGTTGCGGTGATGTCTGCATATTCCTCGGTTTGATACACCCTTTGAGGGGTGCCCTGCACCCAATCGGTGAGAAAAAGCGGCAAGGTTATCTCGCCCTCGTTAAGAATAAAATGATCCACCAGTGGAAACTGCTCATGTTCGCTGGTGAACAATGGACCGCCAGCAATAATCGTCTTCCCGGAAGCTTTGCAACGTTCGATCAACTCATGAGCTGAATCGCGCTGCACCACCATGGCAGAGATCAGGATCCAATCTGCCCAATCGATATCTTTCTGTTTAAGCGGCTGAATGTTGGTGTCAACCAGGCGAAAAGACCAGTTTTGCGGCAACATCGCTGCAATGGTTAACAATCCCAACGGAGGTGTGCCTGCTTTTTTGTCGATGAATTTGAGAGCATGCTTAAAACTCCAAAATGTATCTGGAAATTCAGGGTAAAGTAATAAAACGTTCATTTATTCTCCTTTGGGTTGGTTTGCGGAATGTTAAGAGAACCCGATTAAGGGCAAGGGCTTTTTGGGAAATTAATTCAAGAAATAGATCAGGGCAATTGCGGGTATTGATCGACCCGGGCGTAAACAAGGCCAACCAGACCCCGCCCTGTATGTGCGCCTAATACCGGTGCAACCGTTGAATTAGGCAACCACTGGCATTCAAACCGCTTATTCATGGCTTCCTTTAGCCGATCTGCACCCTCTGGGTTAGCCGTGTGAGCAATTTGGGTGCGTAGTTTGGTGCCTTCGGGAATATCCTTTGCAATAGTCTTGGCAATGCTTTCCAGCGCACGGTTGAAGGTAGGGCTTTTCCCACGGTCGTAGTATTTTCCATCGGTTTTACTGACTGCAATCAAAGGTTTAATCTGTAGGACCGAAGCCAGCAAGCCTTTTAAATGACTGATGCGCCCACCATGAATGAGGTAACGCAAATCCGGTAATGTAAAAATTGTCTCGGTCGCTTCCCGTACCTGGGCAGTTAGCGCCACCACCTGCTCCAGCGACCAGCCTGCCTTTGCTGCTCTAGCAGCCGCTTCCACTTGCCAGCCTTGAGCGCCAGAAAGCGTCTTGGTATCAATTAAATGCACGTCCGCCTCCGGAACCAGTTCGGCAGCAGATACGGCTGATTGATAGGTGTTGCTCAATCCGGAAGATATATGGACAACCACGACAGGCTTATGGGGGGCCAGTTCCCGAAAAATATCTGCAAATTCACCTGGAGAAGGCAGCGAAGTGATTGGCAGACTATTGGTTGTTAACAACAAATCATAGAATTCTTCAGCTTGAATATCCACCCCACTCAAATAGGTTTTCCCATCTAATTCCAATTTGAGCGGTATCTGGGTGACATCCAATCCATCCAGTACCCCCGGGGATACATCCATCCCACTATCTGTTACGATTCTCATATTCTTTTGTTACCCTCCAGTTTGTTTTAATAAATTTCCGGCAAAGGTTGTGAAGTAGGCCCGTGGAGCATCCGTCCCTGACTCTGATGCGCCATTTCAATGATGTGATGCATGATTGCTTTGGATACCTGCCGGACATAGGAATGATTTTCCACATTGCCCCGAAAAACAAGCGGGCGCCCGACTGTCATATGATAAGGACCGTTGATATACCAACGTCCAATCTCTACTTTCCCATCGACGATACTTTTAATGTCATGGACGCGTTCAAGCGGCAGGTGTATCCCAACCGGATAGACAGGCGCGCCACTCATTAACGCCAGTCGCGCGGCGCCGGTGCGCGGTTCACAAAAACCACCTTCTGCTGGGCTGAGTGCCCCTTCTGGGAAAATGATAATCGTGTCCCCTTTTGCCAGTCGTGCCACCGCTTCGTTCATGGCAGCCTTACCATTTCCGGCAACCACTGGGATATGCCCTGAACGACGTAGATACTCGCCCAAAACAGGCACCTTGAAAAGCACTTCGTTGATCAGGATAAAAACCTGATGATTGGCTAACGATGCTACAAAAAAAGGATCTGATGTCGAGGGATGGTTAGCCACAATGATTTTTGCTCCCGGTTGCATGGTTTCATGCCATTTAACATCCATTTTGAGCATGGAACCAATATAAGTTTTCACGATCGGGCGGGAGAAGCGGTACATCAATTTTTCAATCATACATTTCCTTTTTGGGATCCTTAAATCCCTGGTTCAAAGTTCACCTGTTGGACATGTTCCATCTTAACCGATCGCAAAAAATTTCACATGGTACCGATGGGCTACGCTGTACCACTAAAAAGGCATATCTTTGGAGGGTAAAAAAGCATGCCAGTCATAGTGACTTACGTGACCAGATCAGGTGTGCGAATGTTTAAACCCTGACAATATCAATAGTTGCGAATATTTTGCAAAAAAACCTGACCCCCTCCCAAGCGCCGACAGATAACCCCACCTGGTGTCAAAAAGGTTTAACCCAGAGCGATGCTCATTATTTATGTCGGTTTTTTTGAACCAGCTTCTTAATTCTTGGATTAACTTTTCTTTTTTTCGTGTCTTTTTTCTTAAGTGTCTTTTCTGTGCCAATGTAAATGCCAAAGGCGGGCAGAATTCGGCGATGTACCAGCAGGATCAAACCTGTCAGAGCAAAGGCAACCGCAAAAATAACCAGGGCGCTGTTCAGATCATTCAACAGGTTAGGGTTGAAAATCATTACGCCAGCCAGGGTGAGCATCAGCGTTCCGCCGATCAACTTCAGGATGCGGCCATGTTTTTCTTCCATACGCGTCGCTTTCAAAGTGAATACGGCTGCAAAGAAAATGATCAACTCATCTAACTGATAAATCATCATGTACAACAATATCAAGAGAATAAATTCGCCGGTGGACACATGCTGTGAGGAAAGCATATTGGTCCATAACACCGGGAAGCCAGCCGTGCAGGAGAATTCCACCAAAGAGACGCCGGCTGCCAGCACAACGGTAGCGCTGATCACACCCCATAACGAATCTGAGGACTCCAACACCTTGCGCATTCGTTTGAAAAGCCCGGGTTTTTTCTCGTCGCTGATGGTAAAAGAAACCCCTTCTTTATACCAGAAATAATCCTTGATGTTCACCAGAGCAAACACCAAAGCAATCAACGCTACCACTACCTGTATCCAGGTGACAAAACTCACAAAGGTTAAGAAAGAGAATAATCCAACAATAAAAAGTGCATACACTAGCGCTGTGATGGAAATGAAGATAATCCCAATTAATGCCACCCTTTTTCGTGAACCAGTATGCAGGGTGAGTGCAATTAACATCGTCAAGACCCAGATAGAACAGGGGTTGACCCCATCTACAAATGCAATTAAAAGCGTGGCAATAAACAGCGGCTGGTTATTTAAATCAACTTCTCCAATCAAGGGCACTTTTATTTTTCGGGTGGTGATGATCTCCTCTTCGGTTGTTTGAAGATCAGAAGCACCTGGTTGAGCGGCGCCTGGTTCATTCTCTGCGGGTTGACTTGGAGCGGAAGTATCTGCTGCTGGGACGATAATTCCAGCGCCGGCGTCCTTACAGCCATTTTTCAGACAATTATCAATTACGCTGTTTATTTCCGGCTGTAAGACTTCAGCAAAGCCTTCCCAATAATGATCGCCAATAAAAATGGTAGGTACGCCCCGAGCTTCGAACCCATTGGCGCTGGCCATCTTGATAAATTTTTCCTGATTTTCTACGGAATTATAAATTTCAAAAAAACGTAATTCAATATTTGGGTTTTTCTCAGCAATATCTTCAAAATAGGGCATCGCGACTGAACAATGCGGGCAACCTTCTCCCCAGAACATGTAAATCACCACGGGATTATTATCCTGGGCGGCAACAGTTTTTTGGGTAAAGCTCATGGTTAACAAAATAATTGCCAGAATTGTTAATATAATCGATCCAAGCAGCCGAAATGATTTTTGTTGTCTACGCATTGATATCACCTGTATTTGAAATTTGATAAAAAGGGCTCAACACCTTTGTTTATTTGTGAAATTCGTAACGATATTGTCTCATATTAAATATGATCCGTCAAAAAAGGATTAAAACATATTGTGAAAAATTATTCAAGCGCATAAAATCATATTTCCGGCAAGTAAATTACCTGAATATGACGCGATTTAATAGGGGGCAATGTGATCTATTACTGATTAAGGCTGGGTAAAAATTTTTTCAACTCGATTGTACATATCAGGATAAAGTAAAATATGTAAACGATCGCCATCCTCAATGGTTAAATCTCCACGCGGAATGATATACGCATGGTCACGCTCAATCAGTATGATGAGGACTTCTGCGGGAATATCCAGATCCATGATTTTCTGGCCGCATGCGCCGGCTCCACAATGGACTTCGAAAATAGTTAAAGCCCCATCAGAGGTTAATTCAATATCCTGCGGTAAGGTGCGATTTTTCTTTTTTGGCGTTTTGTCCTGAACGTCCAGCCACTTGGATACGGGGGTAATGGACGAGCCCTGAATCAGAGAGGATGTGATGACCACAAAGAAGACGATATTAAAGATCAGACGGGCGTGTTCAACACCTGCCAGCAAAGGGAAGGTTGCCAGAATAATTGGAACGGAGCCACGTAACCCCACCCAGGCAATCATTAGTTTTTCCCGAAAGTTGAAATTTGATTTGACCAGACAAACCATTACGCTGATGGGACGTGCGACCACAATCAGGAAGACAGAAATCAATAATCCTACGCCTGTGATTGAAATGACTTCGGAAGGAAATACCAGCAAGCCCAGGGTAAGAAACATCATAATCTGCATCAACCAGGCCAACCCATCGTGAAATTTTCGCAGGGTGCGTTTATGAATGAAGTTTTTATTCCCCATCAGAATCCCGGCCAGATATACAGCCAGGAAACCATTCCCGCCAATCACATTGGTAAGTCCAAAAATTAAAGCGACAATAGCAATTGAAAAGACGGTATACAACCCTTCAATTTTCAAATTCAAACGGTTAATAAACCAGACAAAAAATTTAGCAGACAAGATGCCCAAGGCTGCGCCTAACCCCATTTGTACCAGAAAGAACTGCCCCAATTCAAGAATCGATTGATTGCCATGCATAATCAGACCGGTAAAACCAATGGTGAGCAGAACTGCCATCGGGTCATTACTACCGGATTCAAATTCCAGCAATGGTTCCAGCTTGCCTTGTAAATGGATTTCACGATTGCGTAAGATGGCAAAGACAGCAGCCGCATCGGTGGATGAAACAATAGAGCCCAGCAACAGTCCTTCCAGTAGGGGTATTTTCAGCAAAATATGAACAAAATATCCCAAAATTAAAGCAGTCATGAGCACGCCCAGCGTCGCCAGTGTCATAGCAGGTTTAACCACGCTTTTAACATCCGACCAACGCGTGTCTAGACCACCAGAAAATAGAATATAAGCTAAAGCGACAGAACCAAGAAATTGGGCAATCCAGGGATCATTAAAATAGATGCCGCCTATGCCTTCAGACCCACTCAGCATACCCAAACCCAGGAAAAACAAAAGAGCAGGAATACCCAACCAGCTGGATGCCTTACTTAAAATCACAGCTACAATGACCAGTATCCCACTGATTAATAGAATCCCCTCTATGGATGTAATATTTTCCAAAATTCTCCCATGATATTTTAAAGTTTTTTTAATTGTATAGGAAAAATCAGGATGCGCAAGACTTTTGGGTATTTACCATTAAAAATCAAGAAGCTCGCAATCATTGTTTGTTTTAAGAAGCAATTGAGTACGAGCCTGGAAATTAATTGAATTTAGGATCACGGGATGTAGTAACGAATCAACTGCTGTCCAACATTTCCTATTTCAGTATTCGTATCCATCTTTATATATCCTACACCTTTCGCCAGAGTCGTTACAGTTCCCAAGCCAAAATCAAAACCTGGCAAAGTCATTATATTTCCGAAAACTGCAATTTCCAAAGAAATTTGATTATTTCGTTCGAACTGAAACCCATCAAAAGTTTTTCCATCAAATTCAACTGGATCTGTGCTCTTTATTGTGTAGTGATCTTCCGACGTAAAACTGCCACTCGTGTCTCCAAAATCCTCTGAGTTGAATTCACCCTTGAGATTTAAATCCCATTCATAGCCAGGTTTTATTTTTTTCTCAGGTGGAATCATTACTCCGTCTCCCTCCGTATTTTCCAAATTAAGTTGAAATCCCATAGAATCATCTTGGAAAATATTTAACTTGGCCATATCAAAGGAAACAATCCCTTCTTCTGCACTGCAAATCCAGTTGTATTCAATTGTCGTAGCTGCCTTTTTTTGTTCCTCGGTAGGATTGTCAGTATCCGTGACGTAAATATGCATGCTAGCAGTGGCGTTTTCCAGGTCTCCATCAACACGATCCACTTCCCAGATGAAATAATTCTCTTTGTCAGTATCCTTGTAAACCCAAAAAGCTCCTGGTCGCATAGGGAAATATGGGTGATTACAAGCGGTTTGTGATCCGCTATTTTGAGGTTGATCAACTTCATTGGTCTCATCTTTTTGGGGTTCAACGGAATCAACATCTTTTTTGGGTTGATCCTGATCCGTCTCATTGCTTTGAATATCGGAGACGGCTGTTTTCATCGGGCTGACAGCCTCTTCAATTTTTGATTTGTTAGAAGCTAAATTTGATAAATTACAGGACATTAAAATAAGTCCTAAAAAAATAAAAATAATGCTCAAGCGTTTGCGCGCCATTTTTCCTCCAAAAGAAAGTAAAAATTGCTTGTTGAAATTTAAATGTAATATTTTATACAATACTATGTTTATTATGACGACAATTTCGATGAAGTAAATCCAAACGCACTACCTTAGGGTGGGTAAAATACAATATTTAATAGAAGACTTAGAAACAAATTGTTCTGACAACCTCATTCCAACAGAGCTGCTTTGTCTGAAAAACTGATTTCGCGGGCTTCCTTTTGAAATTTTTTGACACTAATTTTTTGTAACAAAACTAATGAAACTGCTAACATACCAGCTTCGAGAATAAAAACGACAATGTATCCGTATACAGAGTTGTTGATTATTTGTGTAGCTATATCACGAATTACCCCACTCATCATTGTTCCAATAAAACGGGAAAGAGCATTGGCCACACCCCAGGCTCCAATGAACATCCCAACTTTCTCGGTTGTCATATCCAACATTAATGACAGGTTGGAAATAGTACTGGACCCCGTCCCAAACCCTAAAACAATTACACCGCTATAAAATATCGACAGATTTTCAAAAACTCCACTGATCGTAATCAAAATAAAACCAGCCAAAGCAATATATGAAGAAATCTGGGCAATCCTTTTTTTAGACAGCCAACGGTCTACAAAACTGGTAATTCCTAAAGAAACCAGGAAAGATGTACCCCAAATCGAGGTAATAAGCGTGGTGGCATGGACTGGCAAATGGAAAGCTTCAGCTCCAAAGGGTTCCAAAAGAATATCCTGCCCCAGAATGGCAGCCAGCAAAACAGTCAGGTAGAAAAAGAAGTATTTTGCCTGGGAACTCTGGCTCACTTCTCTGTAAATTTGAGACCAGGGAATCCGTTCCGCTTTTGATGATCTGCTAGAAGGCTGAGCTTGGTGCGGTTCGAGCTTAATTAATCCGATTAGGCCGAAAATAAGAGCGATTAAAGCAATTAATAGGAATGCGTGTTGCAAAGTTTCTGGTGAATATGGAGCTAATAAACGGCTAAGCCCGGCAGAAGTGAAGATCATACCAATGATCATCAGGAAAAACATTACAGCAATTGTCTTCGATCGTCCTTTTTCACCAGAAATTTCGGATGCTAAAGATAGGTAAGAGACTGCAGCAAAATTGTATCCAAGACCCCAGGCAACAAAGACAATCAGACTCAGGAATAATCCTAACAGAAAATTTCTAGGCATAATAAATACAACCGAAGGGGCGATGGCTAACCCGGCAACATTTAAGAGAAGACCTAAGAAAATATAAGGAGAGCGATGGTAACCAAAAACAGGATGTTGATCTGCATAGGACCCTATAGCAACCTGGATAGGAGCAAACAGGTAGGGTAGAGCTGCTAAAATGGCTACCAGGGTTGCAGATAGAGCCAATTCTTTTATCATCACTCGATTAAGGGTGCTGTTGATCGGAACCAGAGTCATCGCTACTGCCATGTGGATGAATGAAAGTTGTATGCGCTTAATTAACATTGCTCTGTCTTTTACCTGCATTTCACGAATTATTCATTCGAAGCTGAAATTTTGATATTTTCCAAAAGTGAAGTTGTAGATTAGTTATTAACAAAAATCAAGGTATATTTTATCGACCACATGAAGACTTTCTTTTTTCGAGCCATTTAGTTTCCATGGCGTATGAAGAGTCAACTGAAGGGCGATGGTAATGAGACTTTTTTACTCACTTGGTTTGAATTATGGGGTTCTGTGAAACTAATCCAATATAAATGTACAATGTTTACATTTTAACTAAAAGATACAATTAACATTTTGTCAATAAATAGACAAGTCAAGTTAAACTATTGGATAAATTTTCGAGATTTAAACCAGCCAATCAACTTTTATCCGCGATTTTTAAGGCGGCTTGTAATGCTTCCCGCACCGAGCGAGCTTCAATTACCTGGATTCCATTTGGCCAGGGTTCTCCCCGCTGAACCCGGCGGGGCACGATGGCGGTTTTAAAGCCTAATTTTGCTGCTTCCTTCAGGCGCGCAGTCAGTTGGCTGACCCAGCGTAATTCGCCTGAGAGGCCAATTTCCCCCAGCAGGATGGCATCAGCTCGAATGGGAGCATCCTTCATGGAGGAAGCTATCGCAGCAGCAATCGCCAGATCGGCAGCTGGTTCATCGATTTTCAAACCACCCACTACGTTGATGAAGATATCCTGATCTCCCAGACCAATCCCCAGCCGGCGGGTGAGTACTGCAGCCACCAATAGCAGCCGATTAAGGTCAACGCCGTTTGGCGTCCGGCGGGCGTTTCCGAACTGGGTCGGGCTGGTTAAGCCTTGCAGTTCAACCAGCAAGGGTCGCGTGCCTTCCATGGTCACCACAATCGCAGAACCAGGTGCGTTAACCATTCGCTCCGCCAGGAATGCTTCCGAAGGGTTGGGTACTTCAATCATGCCATTCCCCCGCATCTCAAACACCCCCACTTCGGAGGTGGCGCCAAAGCGATTCTTGACCGAACGCAACAGGCGAAACGCCTGGTAGCGATCACCTTCCAGATAGAGAACAGTATCGACGATATGTTCCAGCACCCGCGGCCCGGCGATCACTCCTTCTTTGGTGACATGCCCGATCACGAAGACGGCAATCCCGCTGGATTTAGCCAGTTCCCGCAGTCGGGAGGAGCACTCGCGCAACTGGGTGACTGAGCCGGCAGAGGTGTTGAGTTGCGGCTGGTAGACTGTCTGAATCGAGTCAATGATCAGAATCTCCGGTTTGACACTTTCGATATGCTGAAAAATCACATCCAGATTGGTCTCAGTGACCAGGTAGAGATCTTCGGGGAACTTTTGGTGTTTATTTCCTTCAGCTCCAGCCAGGCGCGCAGCCCGCATCTTGATTTGCTTTTCAGACTCTTCCCCTGAGACATACAGAACACGCCGCCCGGCCGGTTGACTGGCCATTTCAATCGTCATCTGCAGCATCAGGGTCGATTTACCGATGCCCGGATCCCCCCCTACCAACACAATCGAGCCGGGGACAATTCCGCCGCCCAAAACGCGCGCAAATTCGCTGATAGAAAGCGGAAGGCGTTCATCCGCTCCTCCTTCGATCTCATGCAGGCGCACCGGTTTGGATTGGATACTCAACCCGCGTAAATTATTCTTACTGGGAGCTGGTTCCGGGGCGATAACCTCCTCAACCAGCGTGTTGAATTGGCCACACTGCGGGCAGCGCCCCAACATACGGGCAGAGACCCGCCCGCATTCCTGACAGACATATTGAACCTGTATTTTTGCCATGCGGTAATTATAGTCCAATCATCGTTGCGGTTCTGTAAGTTTCCATATAATATATTTAAATAAGCACTATAGAAGAATTATGGGCGTAGTTATTTTCGTTGACATTTGTTTTATTTGGGAAAAAGGAGAATCCTATGAAAGAATGGAACCGCACCACCAGAGAAATCACCCTTGAAAAAATCAACCCGGCAATTTATGTAGCGATACAACAACACCTGGATGAATTCAAACTCGGCCCGATCCTGGATGATTACAAAATTTGCATTGAAACAGTTTCTGAAAAGATCAAGAAAGGACTGTTTTCAGGCGGAAAAAAAGAAACAGTTGTTTCGATCGATATCCTCACTCCTGCCTGGTTGATTGATGCGGTTATGGATGAGAAAGGGAACGTGGCTGCTCTCTCAGTCAAACGGAATGAAATGCATGCCGAAGATTATACCCACACCCCTGGGTATAATATCATCCAGGATAATGGTGTGAATGTAACCGGGACATTTACCGGTAGGGTAGGAATGGATGGCAATCAACGCATTTCGAAGTTTATTGGCCTGGGTGAAGAATCCGCAGCAAAATATTTCAAAACCCTCCTTCTTTCGTAGGGGCAGGTTCGTAACCTGCCCCTACGGGTTAAAATAATCGGGGCAGATGATCGTCTGCCCCGATTGTTTTTATTTATACCGTCGCTTCTAATGCTTTTTCCTGTTGATCTTCTGGCGTTCTCTCAGCCGAATGAAAGCTGAATTCCTTGGTCTCTTCATCCCAGTCGATCACAATTCGAGCGCCTTTCTGGAACTCACCGGATAACAAATCATCTGAGAGGCGATCTTCAATGCGATTGGTGATCACCCGGCGCAATGGTCGTGCACCCATATCGGGGTCATAACCTTCATCCGCCAGTTTTTCCATGGCTGATTCACTGGCTTCCAGGTGCAGGTCATGCTCACGCAAGCGGTCAGCAACTTTCTGAATTTCGAGCTTTACAATTCTGCGAATATGTTCACGGCTGAGCGCTCGGAATACCAGCACACCATCCAGACGGTTGATAAATTCTGGTCGGAAAACACGTTTGAGTGAATCGAGCAATTTCTTGCGCATTTCCTCATATGCATTTTGCTCAGCCAGCACTTCATCCACTGAAAGGGCAAAACCAAAGTTCTGCTGGCGTTTAATCACATCTGCACCAATATTGGAGGTCATCACAATAATCGTATTGCGAAAATCGACTTTTTGACCGCGCGCATCGCTGAGGTGACCCTCTTCCATGATCTGCAGCAGCATATTCATGGCTTCGGGATGTGCTTTTTCAATCTCATCGAACACCACGATCGAGTACGGTCGCCGGCGAATGGCTTCGGTCAACTGACCGGCTTCATCAAAGCCAACATATCCGGGAGGAGCTCCCACCAGACGGCTGACCGAATGGCGTTCCATAAACTCAGACATATCCAGTTGCACCAGCGCATCCTCACTACCAAACATGAAGCGCGCCAGAGCCTTGGTTAATTCGGTCTTACCCACCCCAGTCGGCCCCAGGAAAATGAAAGAACCAATCGGTCGTTTGGGGTCTTTCAAGCCTGCCCGCGCCCGGCGAACGGATTTCGAAATCATCTCAATTGCTTCATCCTGACCAATGATTTGCTTCTCCAACTCTTCTTCCATCTTCAAGAGCCGCTGCGATTCTTCCTGTGCCATTTGCATCACCGGTACACCGGTCCACATCGAGACCAGTTCAGCAATGTCTTCACTGGTGACTACCGGGCTGCTGGCCCGATCCCATCCGGTGCGTAATTTCTCAAGCTTGGCTTCCAGTTCTTCACGCCGTTCCAGCAAGTCCTGAGCTTCATCATGGCGTCCGTTTTCCAAAGCCATGTTTTCATTCTGCCGCACGGTCTTCAGTTCGGTCATGATTTCCTTGGTATCTTTAGCCTGGCTGCTCTTGTACATGCGTACCCGTGATGAAGCTTCATCAATCAAATCGATGGCTTTATCCGGGAGGAAGCGTTCACTGACATATCGGGCCGAAAGCTTGACGGCTGCGTCAATGGCCTCGTCCGAGATAATCAAACGATGATGTTCTTCATAAGCGCCACGAATCCCATTCAGGATGGCAATCGTCTCTTCCATGGATGGTTCTTCCACCAGAATAGATTGGAAACGACGCTCGAGAGCGGCATCACTTTCAATGTGTTTGCGATATTCATCCATGGTGGTAGCGCCAATCACCTGCAACTCACCCCGTGAAAGAGCAGGTTTGAGGATGTTTGCTGCATCTACGGAGGAGCCGGCGGATCCAGCGCCTACCAGCATGTGAACTTCATCAATAAAAAGAATGGCGCCGGAAGCTTTCAGTTCATCGATCACGCGTTTGAGGCGTTCCTCGAATTGACCGCGATACATCGTACCGGCTACCAAGGAGCCTACATCCAGTTGCAGTACCTGTTTGCCCAGCAAAGGCGCTGGGACGTCTCCCTCGATGATGCGTTGGGCTAAACCTTCCACGATGGCGGTCTTCCCCACGCCAGGCTGCCCGATCAAAGCCGGGTTATTTTTTGTGCGGCGTGCCAAAATCTGGATCACGCGCTCAATTTCCATCTGCCGCCCGATCACCGGGTCCAGCTTTCCTTCTTCTGCCAGATTGGTTAAATCGGTTGCCAATTGATCAATCAAAGGTGTTTTGGCATCCTTTTTGACTTCCTGTTTGGGAACACCACGGGTAGGGGTACCAGCCTGAGGTGTTTGGGGCTTAGGAGAAGTTGAGGAGGTACCTTCCTGCAGTACCCGGCGGGTTTGGCGACGAATTTGTTCGGCGGTAATGCCCAGTTTTTTCAGAACTTCCAGGGCAAAACCCTGATCTGAGCGTACCAATCCCAGCAAAATATGTTCGGTACCAATATAGTGATGCCCCATTTTGCGGGCTTCCTCAATGGCGAACTCCAGAACTTCCTGCACGCCAGGAGTCAGATCCAGACGTTTGCTGTCTGATTCTCCCAGACCACTGACGCGCTCAGTCATTTCGCGGACGCGTACGGATTCAAGTCCCAAATCACGCAGAACCCGCCCGGCAACGCCGCCATCCTCCTCGATCAGACCTAATAACAAATGCTCGGTGCTGATCGCGTCTTTATGCATTTTCTCAGCTTCTTGATGAGCCAGGCTGAGAACCCTTCTTGCTCTCTGTGTAAAACGTTCCATGCCAGCCATGGCAACCTCCTGTTTTCAAAACGCCTGTAAACGCATCTTGGGTGGCTACAGGCGCAACTTACTTTTTCTAACCGAATGGGGACCGAAATCCCAATTACCGACACTCTCCACCCTGATTCTACCAGAGTTTAAAGGTCTGTCGAGTCATGTTTTTTCAGGTGTACAGCGTTTTTAGGTGTGATGAAGAAATAAACCATCCAGATCAGGTAGAAAAGAAAAATCCATTCCAATGGGAAAAGTTGCTCCCAACCTGCTTTGTTGGCCGCAAACCCAACCCAGGAGATGACGATTGACCCAAAATAAAAGATAAGTTTATGAAAGCAGGGAGTGGCTTCCGGGTTGGAAAAAATCCAGACCAGAAAAGGGACCAGAAAAACAATTTGCTCATAAGAAACCGTGCGCGGGTGGATGAAATAGGCGAAAAATCCGGTGAACGCCAATAATTTTAAGAAAGGAAGTTTTCCCTTCCACCACTGCCAACCCAGCCAACCCAGCACTGCAAACAGCAAGCCGGTGAGAATGAGCGTAAAAGTATTCGCTAAACCGGGCTTCATGATAAATTGCAGCAGGATAGTAACATGCGGGATAGCCTGGTTGGATTCCACATAACGAAACAACTGCTGATACCACGCCAGCGGCCAACCCGGCAGCAGAATGAAAGAGAAAGTAATAAAAACCAAAAAGCTGCCGAAAAAGGAAATAAGCAATCGCCAGCGCTTGAAACGCAATACTGCCAGGAGAAGGATTAAAAGGAAAAGAGCGCTGAACTGCGGCTTAATCGTGGTAAAAGCGAGTAATACCCCGGTAAAGATATCCATTCCAGGCGAGGCATTTTCCGAAAAGAGCAGGTAGCCGATCACAAAGATTAATAAAGTTCCCAACAATACTGCATAATTCCCCAGAAGCAGACTGAAGGAAATGGGGTAAATGAAGAAAGAGGAAATCCAGGTCCAGCGTGGGATGCGCGGAAAAGCCGCCAGAGGCAGTACCAACAACGTCGAGAACAAAAAAGCCACCCAGATCGACTGCGCCCACTTCAACGGCAGGAAAGAGAGGGGGAGGAAGGGGAGGAGGGCGTAGGG
>DAOUFM010000032.1:0-2172 GCA_034429975.1 Anaerolineaceae bacterium
CTTTGGATTATCACATAATCAACCAACCTAATCACATCAACATTCAATTGATTATTGACGAAGCCAGAAATAATTTCATATCCAGCCAGGGTATATGGAGCAATAATTCTTAAATAACCCATTGCGTCTTCTTCGGTTAGATTATTCACTGAATATGAATAGCAGGCAATTTTTTTTGTTATCATTGTAAGAATTTTTGGATAAATGTTTTAAGCTTTCTATAAAAAAGTAAATAATATTATTAAGTAAACAAATTTCTTTGGTTCGATCTATTATAATGGATATTAAAACGTATACATTTCAAATAGTGGTGTAATTTTATTATGTGCATTTTTTGAAGTTGCTAATTTTTAATGGACTGGTCCAGGGTAAATGACATTGGTTCAGCCTCTATTAGTGGTTTGGGTTCAAACAATGTTCTCATAGATTCTAAACTAAATTAACGATTTGCGACCTGCCAATCATCTGCTTGTTCTTGTATTATACAACCCACTAATCGAATTACGAATGCTTCGTCTGGAAATACACCAACCACATTTGTTCTTCTTTTCACCTCCTTATTGAAACGTTCCAATACATTATTTGAGTAAATTCTCTTCCTCATCTTGTGGATATACCCGAAGCTAAAATATCATTTTCAGCATTTAGCAGGATGTCGGCTGCTTTTGGCCATCGATCTGCCATAACATCACACACTGCAGATAACTGACGATAAGCTGACCCTTGATCAGATTGCGCAAAGATAGTTCTCAAAGTAGCAGCCACCATGGCTTGATTGCCCCTTGGAATATGAGAGAAAATGTTTCTCATGAATAGGGATCTTCTGCTTCCAATCTCCTATTCCGAAATGATGAAACCGTTTCAACTAATGATTGGAAAATTCTTGACACTCTGCTTTTATCAATGCCTGTCAACCCCATTGCCTGCAGGAGATCATCTACTTTCCGGGTGCTAACTCCTTCTATGTATGCTTGTTGAACAACTGCCAATAAGGCATGTTCAGCTTTTCTGCGAGGTTCCAATAAACTCGGGAAATAACTTCCTGTTCGTAGTTTTGGGATCCGTAAAGCAATATCGCCTACCCGTGTTTCCCATTTCCGTTCTCAATAGCCATTGCGGTGTGTTTGTCTTCCTGGATTTCTTTTGTATTTCTGGGCTCCGGTTTGTTCTTGTACCTCCAGCTCCATTACCATTTGGCTCATTAATCTTATGCTTTCTTGTAAATAATCCTTATCTTGATCTAATCTCATATTGTGCAGATATTCCATTCGAGCTATAGTCTTTGTAGTCATCGAGTTTTATCAACCTTTTTTACGCAACTTCTAGAGACGTGATAATTTTTTAAAAATAATGTTAAGCTCATTTGTGATAAAATCGATATTGTGTTTGTACACATACACAGAATTCACTAGTTCCTTTTTTATTAACTTCTTGCCCTAAAATTATTTTAATTAAACTTAAAAAAAATGATTAGTTTTAAAAGAAATAAATTATCGATAATTCTCACTTCATTTCGTTTTTTTTACAATAATATTTTCAAACAGATAATTTTTTCATTATTCACTATTTTAGTTGTACTAATTTACCCAATTTCTTTTATATATTTTCGAAACCTTGATCATGCAACTTTTCATGAATTTTTACAAATTTTCGGTCAGTTTGTTGTCTTAGCTTGTTTTTTTTCAGTGATTTCATTTTCTATTGAGAGGGAAACAAAAAAAGCAACTTTGCTCACTGTAATCTTTTTATTATTTTCATTTTATTTTAGATTTTTTGAAAAAGCGTTAATTATTATTTTTCCAATGTTTTATTATTGGCATGTCCTAATGATTGTTTTAACCATTATTGTTATTATGGCTTTTGTTATTAAAAAAAAATTCAATTGTGATATTGCTCATAAAATCAATAAAATCATATTAATAATTTTTTCTTTTTTAATTATCTACAATTTTGGTTTATCAATACCAAAAATTATTCAAACCATCAAAAATTCCTCTAAAGAAAAGTTACCTTTGCTTATAGAAAATAAAAGCACTTTCGATTCCAATATATATTATCTAATTTTTGATGAATTTGGTGGGTATGATAATGTAGAGCGTTATTGCAATTATGATAATTCTCTTTTTTATAACTCCCTTCAATCACTAGGATTTAATGTTTCAAAACATTCTC
>DAOUFM010000033.1:0-17685 GCA_034429975.1 Anaerolineaceae bacterium
CGGTAGGCTTCAGACCCCTGGTCTGCTCAGACCAAACGCCTGCTACCATGTCTTTACCGGTTTTAGGGAAACCGGTAGCGAGTATTTCAACTCGCGTCAAGTTGTGCCGCTTTCACGGCGCACACTGGTGGACTTCATCCGCGACGAGCAGCTTGAATGCGCCTTTGGCGTGCTTGGCGACGTACTCTGCGATCGAGTGTCGTCGGGCGCCGCTAAACTCGAACAGCGGATGGCCGCAAGCACGCGTGCTCCAGATCGGTTCACCATTGTCGTCCAGCTTTCTCCGTTTGCGAGCGTCCATTTGCCAGCCCGGCACCTGGTTCGTGCAGAAGCGGCGCTTGTCGGCCAGGTCTTTGGGATCCATTACCGGGACTTCGAAGCCGTCTTCATCTCTCGTGACGATCTTGCCGCAGGCCGGACAGGCGCAGGCGCTCACGACCTTGCCCGTCAATGGATGCTGCGTTTTCCGCATCACCACCGCCGGCTGCCAGCCCGTGCCAAACTTGGCTGACGTGTGCGCCACGACCGCCACCCACTTGGGCGCAGGCATCCCGTGTTGCTTTGCTACGCGCGCGGCTTCTTCGTACTCTTGCAGAAAGTCACGCACGTCGTTCACGTCCGCCAGCTCGTCCGAGTTTCGCCCTATCCGGCGCAGTTCGCGTGCCTTCGCGCCAGGGATCACTTCTTCGATCTCGCGAATCCACTTGGGAACCAGGTGCGGCGGGCAAACGATCAGGGCCGGATAGGCGTGCAGCAGTTCGATCACGGCGGCAGACATGGTCGTTTTTCCCGTGCCCATTTCGCTCTGGCAGTTGGCTACCCCGTTTTTACGGATGGAACGAGCTAACGCCGCAGCGACGTGCCGCTGTGTGGGGAGTAGCCCGGCCCGTTCCTGCCCGGGCAGCGGCTTGCGCTCCGTTCCGAGCGTGTCCAGAATGGTCGTTTCTTCAACAGTTGGGTCCAGATTGTAGAGGGGACGGTAGGTCTCCAGCACGTGCGCGGCGATCTTCTCACCGTGCGCCTTCATGAAGTCCGATAGCCCCTTTACGTCTTGGATGATCTGTACCCCATCTTGCTTGAGCACCGCCACCGTCGTAACGAAGCGGTCCTTGTAGGTTTCGACCACCACCTTCGAGTCTTTGCTGTCGGTCTCCTCGCTCTTCTCCACGACTTTGATCACCCGCCCCTTGATCAGCATCGGCAGGCCTTCCTCATCGGTCAGCCGAACTGTGCCCATCATGCCGGATGCCATCAGCATCGCCACGTGGCCTTTCTTGAGCGGCATGACCGGCTGGGTGAGCTGCGCCAGGGCACGGGAAGGGTTGATCAGATCTAGCCATTCGGCGGTCGTTTGCACGCCGGCTTTCCGGGTAGCTTCGACCACTTCCTCCGGCTCCCAGTCCATGCGTTTGAATACCAACGGCCGGCTGTTTGCACCGCGCACCGGCGCGGGCAGCAGCTCGTACAGCGGCTGTGGAATGGGCATGAGCGGCTCAATGGGCTGGCTGGCTAGCTTGATGATCTCCCTGATTTCTCCTTCTCCCGGCAATTTGTAGACCGTCCGGCGAGTCGCGAATACCACCACTTGCTGGAATTTGTCGAACAGGCCATCCGGGAAACGGTAGATGCGGGTGTTTTCATAATGCCCTGCCAACAGGCGGGCGACTTCGGGCATGGCCAGGATGCGCTGTGGAATGATATAGATCAGCAGTCCACCGCGCGCAAGCTTCGGCGTGGTCGTCTTCAGAAACTCCAGTTCCAGCCGCTTCTGATCGTCAAAGCGGTCGTACTCGTATGGCGGGTTCAAAAAGAGGCAGGAGATGCTTTCGTCAGTCAGGAAGCAGGCCTGCCAGGGCGCCTGGTAGACCTTGTCCAGCACCTGTTCGGCTTTCGCTGCCCGTTCAGGCGACAGTTCCACACCGCAGGTTTCGCAGTTGAGGGCTTTGCCCAGGAGTGAGGCCGCCCGGCCTTCACCGGCGCAGGGATCAAACAACCGGGCGCGGCTGGCGGCAGAGGCGATGTAACTTTGAATCGCTTCGACAACAGGTTCATCGGTGGGGTAGTACCCCATCTTTTCAATGGCAGGGGGACGCATATTTGGCTCCTTTTGGGGAAATAAAAAGACCCCGCAGGAGTCACACTTCACCCCCAGAGGGGAAAAGCGAGCCCCTCCGGGGTCAGTTGGTTACGATATCAATCAGGCGGTGAGTTTGAGCGTTTCTTGCTGAAGCAGACCGGCGATCAAGCCTTTCCAGTCCGCTTGCAGGTCGATCCGCGCGCCTTGCAGGCAGTCGCCGCCGGTGGTCAGATCGTGGACAAAACGCTGGTCGCGGGCCTGTTTCCATAGCTCCGCGCCCCATGTTTCGAGAATGGGGATTTCCAGCGCCTCCTTCAGCTGTTCAACGAACAGTCGTTGCAGTTCTTGCGTAGGACTGGTTGAACCTTTGAAAACGAGCAGGTAGGTCGAGAGATCTTCGGGTTCCCACTTGCCAGGCAGGGCATTGCGTGCCACAAAAGCCACGTGATGGCTGGTGTATTCCGGCATCGGCTGCCAGGCCTGTTCGTACTTATCGACCGGCAGCAGACTGACGTCACCCACGCCTTCTTGCGACATGCTAATCGGCTTGCCCGCCATCAGCGTCACGCGCAGCGACTCCAGGCTGGTTTTGTAGCCCACCAGCCCCACGTACGCCAGGTTGTGATCCTCGTCGTAAGCGTAGCCCGTGACGTGACTCATCGCCTGACCGTTGCGCAAGCGCGGCACCGCTCCTGGGAATAGGCGCTCCTCCGCGCTCGCAGCTTTGCCTTCCTTCTTGGTGATCTTCCACACCACAATCCCGGCGTTGGTGCGCAGAAGTTCCTCGTTCACCTCACGCAGGATTTCGTAGAGTCCTTTCCAAGGTTGAGCACCGCTGAAGGTGACCAGTGTGTCGCCCACCCGGATCTGGATGATCCGCGCGGTCGCGTCCAGTTCTGCTTCAGCCAGCGCCAGTTTTTTGTACTTGGTCAACACTGGCGGAAGTTTGGCATCGGGTTTGGCAGTGAAGAGATAAGCGCCCAGATCCCTGTCGTACTTGAGGAAGCCAAAGCTGCCCACCGTGTACTCGTACGGGTAAACCGCCCGACCCAACTCACCCAGATCTTCTCGCGCCGGAAGACCGGTGCCGTCTTTGTAAGCGGCGATCACCACCTTCCCTTCACGCTGCTTCGCGATGATGCGGTTCACTTTCTCACGCAGGTACTTGTCTTCATAGACGTTCATGTGATCCTCCTATGGGTTTTTGTTTTGATTAAATGGCCAAGGTTGAATCGAACTTGAAATAGAAAGCTGACGTTCAAATATTGCTATTTGCAAATAGCAATGTAAAACACCATACATTACAAGTGCTCAACACATTGTATTAACTCTTTTATCTGTTTTATTCTTTTTGAACACGAAAGGTCCAATATATTAGTGGTAATTCGAATTCTAATATTATCAATACTCGCCAATACCGATAAAGAAAACAAATAGGACACTTTTTGCCAGAATCATTGGATTGAAAAATAAATGCATCTCTGTTAGTATTTTGTTACATCACCCTAACATTGCCAAACAAAAAGTCCTGCCCCATAGTTAACTCCAGTAATAGAGTGAGAACTACCTAGTAATTTACTCTACCTGGGAGAACAATTAAGGTGTTAAGGAGAAATACATGAAATAATACATAGCGTAACAGATCAAATTGTATGCCTATTACAAGGGTCAACTTCCAAGGTTAATTTACTTTTTGTTACAGGAGACAAATATGCTAAACCGTAGAAAGTTTCTTGAATTGGTTGGTGCTCTCGGTGTCGTTGTGATTACACCCCTTGATAAAGTTGTTAAAAAACTGTCAGTAAATCCAAGTAGTAGTATTGAGGCGAGAGGTGAACTTTATGAGGAATTTCTAATCCTCGATGAAAACGAACCAGTGCCTTCTTTTGTTCAAGCTGCACCATCTCCAATCCTTGGAGAACTAGATAAGGCTGATGAAGCAAACCCGACTATAGCTGCATATAAAGGTGCAACAACATGGTTCAATGACATTGAGGAATTAAGGAAGAGTTTACATTTTCATTTATTCATTCCACAATCCTTGCCTAATAGAATGGTTTTTTTACAAGGATACGTGCTTCGATTTGCTGGAACTGGAGATGTATGGGAAGCTAGATTAGACTTCGGATTTGAAGAAAATCGAGAACCATTAATAAGTGTATCGGCCCGACCCATCTTTCATAAACCATATCCAATCTGGCCTGTCCTTGTTTTTCCCAAAAAAGAAAAAGGAGAACCAATTTTAGATGAAGAATACACGTACAAGAAACCCGAAAAGGTTACTTTTACACCCCGAAAAGGCATAAAATTGCTAACTGAAAATGGCTTTACTCTGCAGTGGATCAAGAAGGACATTCTGTACACAGTGTTTATGGAATATGCGGAATGGGCCGATAAAGCCGAAAACTTTGGCAAATTGTTAATTGAAAATTAATTTCTCATCACATAACTTATACATCAGAAAGGATTTGAATATGACAATCTACACAATTAACATTTATAGTCCTATTTCGGGATATATTACCGGTCGCGATAACTACTGTCTTGCAGGCGATACAAATGTGAATTGCTTAGGTACAGGAGCTGTTCATTATGGTTGTAATAGTGGATCCTCGCGAGTTGATATTGGGGGCAGTGGGGCTCTCTATTTGAGAGCAACAAACGTAAAGAGTTTTATTCCTCGGATTGGTTATTATTGTTGCAGTAGTACGGGCTGTGCAAACGATTACAAGCGAACTATAAAGATTGAGTTGTACGGTAAACAAAACGCCGTATGTTATATCGGAGCTGTACTGTTTGGCCATGTAACAAGCCCAACAGTCTCAGATGGGGTGATATACAATTTAACAACTACGGCATATCAGATCGGCTCTGTTACGACCGGTTCGTGTTCTGGTTGTTCAAGCGGTGCGCACTCACATATGGAGAGATTTGGGGGATCGGTTGTAGCACCCTGCTGTGGGACATCGGTATCATCCTCCACTCCAATTTACAGATTTACCTGGGATGACACGATTTCTTGTCCAATTTAAGTAGGGACTAATAACTAGATATGGGGTCTCTGGCTTTCTAGCCCAGAGGCCCCATATTCGATGCTATTTTCCACAAAGTTGTATCGTTTATTAAGGAAAGAAAAAATGAATCTGCCATCTTTAGTACTTGCCCTTCTGCGTGTTCTCTTAAGTGTTGTTTTTATAATCTCCTCTGTTAGCAAAATGGCTCAACCTAAACGTTTTGCTGCTACGATTACTTCTTTTAAAATAATACCATCTACCTTAGCACAACCCGCCGCTTTTGCCTTAATCGGTGCAGAAGCAGCCATTGCGATATTACTGTTAATCGGTTGGCAAACCCGATTTTTTGCTCTTCTATATGCAATTCTCATGTTGATTTTTATGTTTGCGGTAAGTCTTAATATACTAAGAGGTAAAAAGGATTTGGATTGTGGATGCTTCGGTGCTAAACAGAGAAGCAAAGTTAATTTTAAGCTGCTCTTAAAAGAGTTCGGACTTTTCGTTATAGCGTTATGCTTAGTAAAGTGGGGAGGTGGTTACTTTTACTGGGAGAAAGAAACTTTTACTTTGCTTTCCATATGGGTACGTGTGCCATTTCTACTTCTATGTGGCGGTATTGTACTGTTAAAGCAGTTACTCAGTCAGTTGCATAGTATACTACTCCTAAAACCCTTGGAGGAAGAATGACAGGTATATGGCTAGCTAGTTACATTATTTTATGGTTATTAGTTATTGTAGGTGGAGTAACGCTCCTAGCCTTAGCCAAAGAAATCTTACAACTACATAAGCAATTAGAGGAGATGCGTCCATATATCTTCAAGAAAGAAACAGAAGATCAAAAATAGCTTATCATAGCAACCATTTTTTGCCATACAGTTGAACTAGAGCAAAACCTCAGATGTACACACACAAGCCCTTTGAAATAGCTAGGTGTTTTCTCTCGCATGAATTCGCTTGTTCTTGATTGTTGAAAGACATGAGAGAATAATTTACCCGCAATTAGTAGTAATGTACTTCAAGCCATTTATCAGAACACAGGAGGAATAATAATGTTTTCAAGATCTTTCCAAACTCTTAAAGGCTTAATTATCTTGAGGAATGTTGTTTCTATAGTCTTCGTCATTATATTTTTGACTTCATGCTTACCATCTAATAACGAGCCTAAAGAAATAACTATTACTCCCCCAGGGAGGCTCACCTCACCGTCAGAAACTTCCTCTTCGAAAGGTACTACGGTATCAAGCAGCATTCCCTCTGCTACAGTTCTACCTTCCTCAACTGCAAACGTTCCTACGATAACTGTAACTAGTATCACAGAAAACACTCCTGTTCCTAGGGGAGTTTTAGCACTAATTCTTTATCCACCGTTTTTTATGAATTACGATAGTGAATTATGGGAAGATAAGTCTGAGTATGGTAATTCCAATATGATAATAAATTATCTAGAAAATCAAAAAATAAATTCTTGCACCCTTGGAGTACAAGGGCCTAGTGGTTTCTTCCCTGAAAATATGGATTTTATTACTCTAGGCAAAATCAGTTACCAAGTTTATACGCAAGAAAGTTCGGACAAGATTAACACTTTTTATTTTGCTGATAATCTCACTACTACCGATGGAAATATACCGTCATTAGTAGTTCAATCAGGTAAATCACAAGCACATGACTGTAAAGTTGAAGCAGAAAAGGTTCTCTCCTCTTTAAGATAAGTTATAAATTCCTGTATTAGCTCACAGCCTGTCTTTGACATCTCTAGAAATGGCTGTAACTTTTTTTAATTGAATATACTTGGGGGAGCGGCAATCGTTCCCCCAAGTATATTACTTCCCGTCCACATGCATGGGCATCAAAATGTACAGGTGCATAATCCGGGGCAAGGCAGCCAGGGAATCCGAAACAAGATGGCCAGGGATTCCGAAGCATGTCGGCCACCCAATCCGGAGGAAGGCGGCCACTTTTTGAGGACAAATCGGAATCGGTGGCCGGGATCAATCGGAATCCAATAGAAACTGTAGGCGAAACAGAACTGGTTAATCTTTAGAAAATGTGGCATCCTAATCCTTAGAAACAAGGAGGCGGACATGTCACAGGAAAGGTTAACCGTGCGAAAAATCAAAGAAATCTTGCGGCTGAAATGGGAATGCCAACTCAGTGAGCGGGTCATCTCCCGCAGCTGCCGGGTATCACGAAGCAGTGTGGGAGAATATGTCAGGCGGGCTGAAGCGGCCGGTCTGACATGGCCGCTGCCTGAAGAACTGGGAGATGATCAACTCTACGAGCTGTTATTTCCCAAAGCTCAACAACCCAGTCCCAAAGCAGCATATGTTCCGGATTGGCAATATATTCACCTGGAACTGCGTAAAAAAGGGGTAACACTGCGCCTGTTGTGGACAGAATATCTGGAAAAACACCCACATGGGTATGGATACAGCCAGTTTTGCCAGTTATATCGTGATTGGGCCGGGAAGATCCAGACTACCATGCGGTTGAATCACAAGGCAGGCGAGAAGTTGTTTGTGGACTACGCCGGGCAAACCATGCCAGTCATAGACCCCAGTACGGGAGAAGTCCGGGAAACGCAAATCTTTGTTGCCGTGTTGGGCGCATCCAGCTACACCTATGCCGAAGCTCAATGGCATCAGGACCTACCCAACTGGACAGGAGGTCATATGCGGGCTTTTGCCTTTTTTGGCGGTGTCACCGAGGTAGTGGTTCCGGACAATCTCAAGGTGGGTGTCAGTCATCCCTGTCGTTATGATCCAGAAATCAACCAGACCTACCAGGAAATGGCTGAGCATTATCATGTGGCGGTAGTACCAGCCAGAGTGGCTCACCCGCGGGACAAGTCCAAAGCTGAAGTGGGGGTGCAGAATGTGGAACGCTGGATATTAGCCAGGTTACGTCACCAGAAGTTTTTCGGCCTGGCCGAACTCAACAAAGCCATCCGGGAGTTATTGGAGGTTCTCAACAATCGCCAGATGGAACATCTTGGTAAAAGCCGCCGGGAATTGTTTGAAAAGGTGGATCAACCGGCTTTGCGCCCACTGCCAGCAACGCCGTATGAATTTGCTTTATGGAAAAAAGCCAAGGTCAGCATCGATTATCACGTGGAATATGATGGGGTATTTTACTCAGTCCCCTGCCACCTCTACCCGGCAGAAGTCATGATCCGGGCCACTGAAAAGAGCATTGAAATCTTTTCCAACGGCAAGCGGGTATCTTTCCACCCCCGTTCACATCATCAGGGCAGCCATTCCACCATCCAGGAACATATGCCTTCAGATCATCGCTTTTACGGTGAGTGGTCTCCTGAGCGTTTTATCCATTGGGCCGAGAAAATCGGTTCATACACTGCCCAAATTGTGCGTTTGGAATTGGGCGGCAGGCAGCACCCGGAGCAGGCCTACCGGGCTTGCATGGGTATCCTGGGCTTTGCCCGCAAATTCACACCCGGCAGGCTTGAATCGGCTTGCCATTATGCGCTGGCCAACGAGATCCACAGCTACAGAGGCATCAAGAATATCCTGACGAACCATCTGGACCAGATCGCTGCCCAGGAAGATGTATCCCAGCCTTCCCTGCTGCAGCCCCATGCCAATATCCGCGGCAAAGACTATTACAACTAAGGAGATTTGAACAATGTTATTGCAACCCTTGATGGACAAGCTTACCCAGCTTCATCTGCCTGCCTTTCGGAAAGGGATTGAGGAGCAGATTACCAATCCCAAATATGCAGAATTACCCTTTGAAGAACGACTATCCATGCTGGTGGACCTCGAACTGCTTCAGCGGGACAACAGCCGCCTGCGCCGCCGCTTGAAGAGAGCTCATTTTCACCTGAATGCCGTTATGGAAGATTTTGATTTTTCACCTACCAGGGCCGTTGACCGCACCCAGGTATTGGAATTGTCTCATGGCGCCTGGATCACCAACAAACTGAATATCATTATTACCGGGCCAACAGGCGCTGGGAAAACATATCTCGGTTGTGCTCTCGGTCATTCTGCATGCAGAGCTGATTTCTTTGTCCGTTATCTTCGCACACCCCGTTTCATCCAGGAGTTGAAGATGGCTCATGCCGATGGTTCTTATCCCAAGTTGCTGGCTGCTCTGACCCGTTTTGATTTGATCGTTTTTGATGATTGGCTGCGGGATGCACTCACATTGCCGCAATCTCAGGATTTACTGGATATCCTTGACGACCGTTATGGGCATTCCTCTACCATGGTTGTCACCCAGATCCCGGTGGAAGACTGGCACGAGCGCATTCCTGATCCCACCCTGGCAGATGCCATCCTCGACAGGCTGGTTAACAATTCTTACCGCCTCCAATTGGCTGGAGAATCTCAAAGGAGGTTGCGTTCTTCTGTACCCATGTCGGCCACTTGATTTATAATCATCTTGCCAGTTCTGTTTCAATCCAATCTGGCCGTCATCCTCCGGATTCACTGGCCGTTTTCACCGGAATATGCACATTTGGAGTTTTATTAGGTTATGGCTTTTTCAAGTTGTTTGCACGGCTATACTTGTTGATAATAGGACAGGACACAAATAACAAAGACACGTTGTCATTATATTTATATGAAGTAGTCCATTAAAAAATATAAAAAAAAGACATTGAAAGGTTCGTAATGAATTCCAAAGTTTAGCCCAACCTCTCACAAGTGGCACAGAATATTTCTGCTAAGTTAAAGAATCATACCCAATGTCAAAGATTAAAAGGTGTAAGCCTAAGAAATGCATAATTGCAAGCGCATTGTGCGTGACCTCAACTACCAAGCCGTTCGTTTTGGCTACCGCTTGGGGTTAACTCCGCTGGGCACCGCTTAGATGTTTCTAAGGTAATCATCGCATGCTGCAGTTCAAACACTACATCACGCCAGCGGATTATGCCGAGGTCGTAAACAGCTTGACGAAACTTGATTAGATTGTTAATGTTCTCTTCGGAAATTGCTTATTGGATTACCACATCTCTACGATTGATCGTTCTTTTTCGGAGAACCTTATGGAAAATACCATCATTGAAGTAAAACATGTAACGAAGTCGTTGGGAGGACACACCGTCTTATCAGATATCAATTTCCAGGTTCCAAATGGATCAGTATTTGGGATCTTAGGGCCGAATGGATCTGGGAAAACCACTTTATTACGCATCTTGTTAGGCTTGATCGTGCACGATACTGGTGATGTTAAGGTGTTGGGGCAGAATCCATTAAGCATGTCCAGAGAGGATAAAAATGGGATTGGTTTCGTTCTAGAAGATCATGGGTTAAATGAAAGACTTACTGCTTACCAAAATATCGATTTCTTTGCTCAGGTTTATGGATTAGCGAAAGAAAAGCGCAGAGACCGGATTCTTGAAATGCTCGATAAAGTGGACTTGTCTTCATACATAAAGAAATCAGTAGGTACTTTTTCAAAAGGGATGAAACAACGACTATCGCTCGCCAGAGCCTTGATACACGAGCCAAGGATTTTATTTCTCGACGAACCGACATCGAATCTTGACCCAGAGGGAACTGTCTATATCAGAGACCTGATCCTCAGATTGTCAAGAGAGGCGGGAATTACAATTTATATCAATTCGCATGACCTGGATGAGGTGGAACGGATCTGCACCAGGATAGTGATCATGAAACATGGAAATATTATGCTCCAGGGGGCAATTGCTGATTTGTTAAGGCCAAACAATCAAACAACTCTCGAAGTCAAGTTGGAAAAAAGTAAAGCTATTCCAAAATTAGCTAATCTATTAAGTTCTTTATCTTATGTCACTCATTTTAAGATAGAAAAAGAGGTTGCTTTCATTGAGTTAATAGACGATCCTTCGCGATTACCCCTTTTTAATACACTTGCTCAAAATTCCATCCCAATTAAAGAGATTACCCAAATTAAAGACAGCTTAGAGGACCTGTATATTTCAATTGTAAAGGAGGAGGAACATCATGAGGTTCAATGATATTGTCGCAGTAGCAAAAAGAGAATTGCTGGTGATTACTAATTATAAGTTTTTATTTCTCTTTACTTATCTCGTATCATTTTATGTCGGCACATATTTATCCATGGCGTACACAAACCTGATCCCTGACCCGCAAATCAGAATTGATACATACCTGGCTTTCTTTTTTCTGTCAACGGAAATAGTATTCAGTTGGGCTTTGTCAACTTTACAAGTCCAGGATTATATGCGGCAAAGATGTATGGAGACGATTTTAGCAACGCCTTTATCTTTAGCTTCGATCTTATTGGGGAAATCTCTGGCAATTTTTATCCTCAGTTACATCCCTTCTTTATTCTGTGTAATCATTGTTTTTCTTCAGGCAAATTGGCCATTGGGATTGGCAACTCTTATTTTTCCTTCAAGTGTCGGGTGGATTCTCTTTTTCATATCTCCAGTTCTGTTATTTGGAACAATCTGTGTAAACACATTGTTGTTAATGTATTTGAATCATTCTATGGGTAGCCTGATCGTAAACTTTATCGTTTATCTTCTCATATTTCGGTCAGTTGCTCATTCTTCTTTTGGCATAAGTCCCGCCATTTTGGGCGGTTATATTTTGGGTTTATTGTGTGTTTTTTTGTTATCGTATATCGGCTTAAAGTTCTTGAGAAAAGAAAGAATCGTGTTGGCACTTTGATCCGCTTATCACGATTTCTCAATTTTCAATTGTGTGGTCTTCCTTAGGGAGCAAAAACTTTACAAAGATTTAACACCCATATTGGTATTCTTTTTTAACAAACAAGTTTACGCAAATAGATAATCAAACAGGTGAGAAGTTACTATATTTTCAAAATTCTTAATGAATTATTTAAAGAAAAACAAAATGAATAAATATGGGATTTGGATAATAATTGGATATATTTCCCTGGGCTTATTGGCAGGGTGTACAGTTTCACAAAACATTCGTACTCCTCAAGCTCAACTGTCTGAATCAACTCCATCAAGTTTGCCTACTACTGCCAGCACTCAAGATCTTCCTGTTATAAGTACCCCAAAGACAAGCGATGCTATTCATCCATTTTCAGGTAGTATTTTGATCACATCAAGCCAGCCAGGAAAATTGTATTTGTATAACAGGGGAAGTTTAACTTCAATACAAATAAGTGAAGATGACATACATCAACCTGAACCAAAGCTATCACAAAATGGAAAAAAGATCATATTTCGCGGTCTTGATGGTCACTTGAATGTGTATGCTCTGTCGCCACAGGAATATAAGAAATATTCTAGTGTACTCACTAACGGCGACGGTCCTATGGGATGGTCTCCCGATGAAGAACAGATTGCCTTTGGCTGTTCCTCAATGCCTGCAAACGTTTGTGTTCTCACAATATCTTCGGGGGAAGTCGAGAACTATACAAAACAATTACCTAATAACGCAAGTGATAGTTATGCCGGTTATAACTTTGCAGGGTGGGGAGATAATGGGAATAAGATGGGGTTGTTGTTTAATTATGAACCACCATCCTCAGGAGGGCAAACTTTCTACTTAGGAACACTTGAAATAATGGACACTAGGACAAAATCCATCACAAAAGTAGTATCTGAAAATGATCTTACTGGAATCGAACACTTCCGGGATGCTACGCTCTCACAAGATGGAACAGCATTCCTTTTTTCGGCGAAATCTGGTGGGTATTATGCGGTATTTAGGGTAAATACAGATGGAACTGGATTAACCAGAATTACGTCTGAGTCCTACCATTTTAATATTACTCATCCTATCTGGAGACCGGATGGGAATGGATTTGTAGCTTCAGCTCCTGAAAACGAAAAGGAATCAAGCACTGCAATCATTTTGCCAACGATCTTTGATCTCTCCGGTGAAATCATTGGCCAGATAAATGTTGCCGGAGGGGGAGAGGCGATTTCTTGGATCGATGAAAATAATTGACATACAAATTAGTAAAAAAGCGTTAAATTCTGGAGGATAAAATGACAAAAAAGAATTGGATCTTTAGCATTACCATTGGAATCGTTTTTGGGGTGATAGGCGGATTGCTAGGAATTCCGCATCTATTACAAGCTAAACCCGTAAGTGCTGCTTCGACCGCAGATGATGTTCTCAATACTACCCTAAACAGCTCTTTGAAATGGAACACCGTTCAAGGTACAGCGGTTATTGTCTGGTATGGAGAAAATGACGAAAAACAAGAATATCTCAATACATTTGCCATTCAGCAGCCCAACCTGGCCAACATCTCAGTTAAGAATGCTGACGGTAGTGTGGCAGCCAGTGAATGGATCAGCGATGGGAGCAAGGCTTACAACATTGATCCTCAGGCGAAGACCTACGCCGGAGGAACTTTACCTGCTTTCAGCAAAGATTTCTCATTGCTGCCGACAACACTTGAAGCAGCCAAGAATACCGATGCGATCTATCGTCACCCATTTGGCATGCTTATACCGTCCCCGGTAGGTGAATACCTATACCCACAGTGGTTGGCACAAGGGAAAGGCATAACTTACAACCTCGTTGGGGAAGACACAATTCTTAACCGGAAAGTGTGGATTATCACTTACATAAAATATAACGCGGAGGTAACAGCCTGGATTGACGAGGAAACCGGGATCATCGTAAAGTATATCCAAAGCATGGATGGTAGACCATTTGAAGAAATGACATTTACTCAATTAGAAGTAAATTCACCCGTCGACCGGACACTCTTTATACTACCTTCTGGTGTAATTTCGCAATAAAAGCATGTCCGAAATAATTGGAGGAAAAATGAAAAGAGCAATGTCGGTGTTAATTTCAATCGTTGTGGCGATTGTTACCGCTTCACTGGTGACAACAATGGTCTTTGCAGTAACTCGCATATCAGAATCTGGAAATCTATCGTATGTTTCCGGACCATCGGGTTATCCTAGTACGAAAACAAGCTCTTCTTGCTTGGGAGGCTCTTGCCTTTACTTAAACCAGAGCTCTGATCCAGCTGTTTGGCGCTGGCCGTATCTATCCGCCGGTATCTGGAACTGGTATGCGTATTGTCCCAGTATTGGACAGGCAGCTGCCAAGTATGGGGTGATGTATGAATCGTGGTCTACCGTAATGAACCAAGCCAACCCGAGTAATTGGGGTACAGATGTTTATCTTGGATATTCTGATAAAAACAGCTCTGAAGCTTTATTCACAAGTAACACTTGCATATCAGGGTGGGGGTGTTATAGTTTACCTGTGTACTGGGACAGTATGGGCTACACAGGTCACTAATCATAGTAAGTAATTGCCACACTAGCAATTTACTATTTATATTGCGAGTGTAGTTCTATTTAGGGGGCAATTTTTAATTTGCATTTACCTCATGAAACAGCATTGTAAATTGTATTGATTTGCTTGATGCGCAATGGAAAGGGTTAACTGACCCAGGGTTTTCAAATTAGACCTGGATAGATGATAATAACGAAAAGCAAACAGCAACCTGAGGGGGGCAGGCTGCTGTTTACAATTACATTATATTATGCTATCCTCTCCGATCATAGTGGAAACCCTTGAACAATTTGGTATAAAAGAACTGTTAAAAATAAAAGAGGTAACCCTGGAATTTGATGTAGCTTGACCGATTTGCTTTTCAACAATGAGATTAATGTCAATACGAGCACAGTGATTACGTGCACACTCAAAAAAGCCAAAATATAGGTTGTGTTCGGATAAATCATAATGAGAGTAATTGCGGATACGGCATCAGCACCACCCCACCAATTAAATTCCCAGGCTATCCAGAAACCTAAGATCGCAATGGTTGCAATGGGAGACAACTGAATAGCGAAGAATAATCCAATAAAGATTAATGGGAACCAGAGGATTATTTTGCTAATTTCTCTTCTATGCAATGGTTGAGAAAGTCTTTCTCGCTCGCTAACTACAGCTACCAAAAGAACAAACAATACCAACCTCCAGTCTCCCTGCCAAATCCGATAAAGACCTGCGCCAATGAGAGGAATAACCACCCAGGCGCTGTGAGGTATTTCGCTTTTTCGAATATCGAACCAAGATACGATTCCCAACCAGGTTACGACAAGGCCAAAAATAATCCAATCCATAACACCTCTTTTTCTACGGCTTGATCTGCCCTTCGATACGTCGAATATATTCAGCGCCACTTGCACAACCGCATGAAAAATTGGCTGCAATGTTCTTCCAACTGTTCGGATTTCCGGTTTTTCGAAGAGCCTGATAAACACACCCAGCACCGGCATGGTAATTTGCTAGAACCAGACGCCAGTAATCGTCATAACTTAAAATCGCAGCTGGTTGTTTGCCGGTTGCCAGATTGAAAATCCTGGTCGATTGCAAACAACTTGCATTGAGGGTTTCCGTCAGAACTCGTATCGCTTGGTTTCCTTTTTCAAGATCAACACCCCCTGGACAATTCGGGCAGGTGGCCTCGATATCTCGTAAAACCATTCCGCGTAATAGGTATTGCGTTGAAGAATCCAGGAATTGATATTGGGTAGTACACCCTATTTCACCGTATGCTTGCCGGCAGATGGTTTGGAAATAAGCCGGCCGCCACATCAAAACAAGGTCTGCACCATATGTGGTCATCTGACCCAATCCAATCTCACCCAGAGTCCAATTTGCCGCTGGCCAGAATTGCGATTCAACGGCAATGACAGCTTTAACTACCCTTGGGGGTAACTCTGCAGCCTGAGAAGAGGAGAGAATCACCGAGTCAAATTGATTCTGCCATGTGAGCACTTGGTCTTTAGAATGTTCGATTCCACAACCATTTGCGGAGCCATCAGGATTCAACCCTTGTGCTGGGCAGGAAATACCATCGACTAATCCGGATGACAATAACTCAGCAGCCAAAACATCATAACGATTGGCGGTGGCTAGGTTCGTGTTCCCGCTTACTGGAATTAACCAATCTGGAATAGATGTTGGGGTTAAGCCATATGCCGTCTGGCAGGTTCCACCGCTATCAGCCTTCACAGATGTTGTCTCCCAACTGGCAGTGGTCATCACGGTAAGGGCGGCTAATAGAATACGGATTACGGACGACCATGCACGGGATGCCATGCCACCTCCCAAATTACGCTGGGTGTTCGATATGTCTGGCCAAAATCATCCGTTAAATCAGCCCATGCGGTCCAAATACCCTCTTCTATAGTGCCAAAATTGAGATCTCCTGAATTCTCAGGAGTCACCGACCAGGTTGAGCCGTTGCGGTTCAAAGAAAATTGAACTCCCGATGGTGCCCGAACTCGTACCAAAATAGAATACGGTGGAACACCACCTGTTACCTCGCCAGTTAGGATCTGTGCGGGTTGATCCAGGTTAGGAGCAAACAACAATAAACGCGCATAAGTGACCGCTATTGTCCCGCGAAGTGGTGCAATCACAATAACCCTGACTGAATCGCTAGCAGTTTCATACTGATTAGAACAGGTGATTGTATAGGTGTGCGTTCCAGTCGGGACTCCACTCATGGGCTGATTTCCAGCTATGACCACATTCCCAACCCAGCTGCCATTTGAGCTGACTGCTGAACAATTGGTCGCATCGCGACTGATCCAACTCAGGGTAAAGTTTGCGGGAGAAATTAATGTCAGAGGACCATCGGTGTTGTTAACCTTCAAATCCACTGCGGGTGGATTGTAGACAATGACAGTGACACTATCTGAAGCGGAACCAATGGGATTGGAACATGTCAACGTATAGGTGTAACTTCCGGTGGTAATGCCAGTGTAATTCGTCGAACCGGACTGACCCTTCGTTCCAGTCCAGCTTCCTGAGGCAGTACAGGTATCTGCATTACTGGATGTCCAACTCAATAGATATTGAGCGGGAGAAGTCAGGCGGATTGTCCCATCCTGGTTATTCACTTTTAAATCCACACTGGGAGGGAGTGAGCACCGAATCGTTTTATTTGTTCCTGACAGATCAAACCAGGAGGAATTATAGGGATTTTGACCCTGAACGCGTACGGTGTGTTGAACATTGGGCGAGATCAATCCCCATAAATCTTGAGTGAACCCACAAGTGCCGCCCGTGCATGTTCCGGTCAGATCCGCCCTGTACTGGTTAGCGACTCCATTCACTACCAAATTACCATCTACCAGGATGCGGTAATTGATATCCAACCCTGGAGCGGCATCTTGCATCACCCAGCCGTAAGCACGACATTGGGATTGAGGTACCGTTCCAGAGGCTCCATCATGGTAGCCAGTAAAGGTATCTCGATAAGCCCAGATTAAGACAAAATCTTCAAAGTCATGGTCATAACCGCCATTACTATTATCTTCATCCCAATCCCCCCAACATTGTGGAGTGCCAATAATGGTATCCCCGGAAGCAAGGAATGCTGTCATTAAACTGGTAAAGTCTCTACCACCAGCGCTTGGGTTGTAGTTTTGCGAATAGAAGTAATTTGGACAAAAGTAATCGTGATGAGGCATTTTCCAACCCACATGCGGGTTAGCACATCCCCCTGAACCGCAGTTACCTCCATAACAATCACAACCTCTGATCTGGATCGTCTCACCCGCTGCAACCGTGATCGGGGTCAGCACTGTTTGATTGTTAATCACATCCATATAGGTGCAGTTCTGCCCTGCCCTGCAGCCATTACGGATGAAGTAATAGC
>DAOUFM010000034.1:0-6362 GCA_034429975.1 Anaerolineaceae bacterium
AATTCGTTGATACCGATAAGCTGGTTCATCCAAAAAAGGACTGGCGTGGAGTGGGTCTTTGGCGATTTGGTAGGCAAATTGGCCATCATAACCTAATTCAGAAACACCATGGTCTGGATCGAATTGATAACCTATGGAGACAAATGCCATGGGATCCCAATTATTTATACCTAATGTAAATAAACAATAACCACTTATTAAAAGGGAAACAATTATCCAAGGGGTTATTCTCTTAATTATTGAAGTGAAAATTCTTATCAAAATTGTTATTATCTCGTATAGAATTTCTAAATTGATGTGGAAGTATTCTTTACCATAATATCGTATCTAAATAATTAAAAAAGGTTTTAGAAATTAAACTCCTTTACCAAAAATTCTAATACAAAACGGTATTTATTTTATGTTAAGGTTGGCATTGAATATTAATAGATAGTAGTTTAGTTTTTCAAATAATCAGTTGAAAAACCTAAATATTGGTGACCAATTATTTCTGCTTAGATTATTTTTTATTCAGGCTTTTTATTTTTTAGTAACTAAAAAACATCTCTAGTAAAGATAAATGATTAATTCATTTTTTTTATCAGCATTTAATTGTCCTTTCAAAAAATTTCCTATTCTCAGTTTTCCGATTTTATTATGTTTGGGGGTTATTCTGGAAAGCCATTAGTTACTGCCATTTGATTTTGGGTTTAATTTGATATCAAGAATATTTGAGAGTTTTCAGTGTCTAATTTTTAATAAAAAAGCTAATCTGTTTTTATCAAAAATGCGTGTTTGTGTCTTAAGAACAACCTCATCATAAAGAGTTGATAATTTTTCATTAGAAATTCTATTAAACCCCGATTTTATCGAATTAAAATAATCTTGGTTAACTTCTCTCTCAAAATGTCCTATTCTCCAATTATTGATATTGATTATGGGTTGATGGGAGAGAAAGGCATTTCCAATAGCAAGATAATCAACCACATAAACATTTGGACCAGCATAATATCCTAAAAACCCAATAAATCCAGTTTTGTAGAACTGAGTACCATAAATATTGGCTTGTTTTTTAAGTGCCTTTCCTATTTCTATCCAATCCAAATTTGGTTCATTATTAAAAATTCCGTATCGAAATAATCCGGTTCCCCAAAAATAAATTTCTCTTTCGTCTACAATTCCATGAAATTCTTCGAAATAACCATTCGGATTTAATTGTTGAAAAGTTGAAGTCGGAGCAAGTAAACCTAATCCAATAACTAACGCACATGTCATTATAATTTTTGGCAAGTCTAGTTTCTGTAAAAAACCTTGACTGACTATTAAAAGTGAAACCAGGAAAGGAATTGTAAAAAACCTTCCCACCATAAAATCTCCACCTACTTTGATGATGTACGCAAGATACAAAGAAAGACCCACACCCCAAAGGCGAAAAAAAGTTTTTTTATTAAAAATGCTATAAGTTGCCCCAAACAAGAGGACGAATATTGTAAGTGGATCACGCTTTATTGCAGCAATAAAATAAAATATTCCCTGTAATGCTAATTTTGTAGGAGGGATTCCAGTATTTAATTTTGCGTAGAATGTATTGGGAAATAAATATCCATAATAAAAATAAGAGAAAATTTCCCAGGCAATTAATGGAGCAAGTGCGAAAAGTCCGATTAAAATAGCTTTCCATTTATCAGGTTGTTTGATAAAACAACAAATCAAAATTGGTAAAATAATTATTAACAAATCTAAGCGGGTTATACCGATTAAACCTGCAAGTAAGAAAACCTTGAAATAGTTATTGTTTTTTTCTTGTTTCCCAAAAAATTGAAAGAAAAACAATACAAATAATAAATGTCCAAGGGAATTTTCTAAACCCGAGGTAGAAAAATCAACGAATGCGTTTGATAAACCTATTACCAGAAATATCAACAAAAAATGAGAAAAAGGTTTAATTTTGGATTGGAGATAAATTAATATAATTAATGTCAATACCAAGGAGAGGAAAATCGTTGTCAGATAGGCTTCATGAGTGAAAAAATAAAAAAAACTCAAAATTAACATCCAAAAAGGATGAGTATACACTTCCACCCTTTCTGTAACATTCCAGGTTAAACCATATCCGTTGATGAAATTATCAACAGTGCGTAAGGTGATATATGCATCATCACTCATCCAGGCGCGGGAAACAATAATTAAAAAAACAGAGCTTAGAAATATCCATCGGAAAATAACTGATTGATAATTTCTAATACCCTCAAATGATTTGAAGTTTATTTTATTAATTACCAATTTTCACATCCAATTTGACTAAGCAACCATTTTTCTGTAATTTCAAATCAGAAATATCCATTTTTCTTTAACAATTTAGTAATTTATTTTCACAATAATGTTTTCCTATCTGCCAGTCCTCACTAATTTCCATAAGTTTTGCAGAAATAAGTCTCAAACATGATGCTTCATTTGGAAAAACTCCAACCACTCTTGTTCTCTTTCTAATCTCTTTATTTATCCTTTCCAGGCTATTAGTTGTTCGGATTGATCTATGATGTTCAAGTGGAAAATCAAACACCGTAAATCCCTCAGATAAATTATCCTCCATCCAGGCAGATAATCGAGGAGCAGAACTAGCGTATTTTTGAATAGCAGATTGTAAAAATTGTTCTGCTGTCTTTCGATCTGGAGCATTGAACATGGCTCGAATGTCTGCTGCTACTTCTATCCTCATCGATTGTTTCGGCATATAAGATCCAGCATTTTGTTGTAAGTGAAATTGGCATCTTTGCCATGGAATGCTCCCCAGAACCGATCTTCTAGCGGCTCCTAAACCACTGTGATCATCACTAGTTACCAATTTTACTCCTCGCAATCCTCTGTCTTTCAGGCCTTGTAAAAATGCTTTCCAATGAGTTTCATGTTCACTCAGAGACACTGATACGCCTAATATTTGCCTTTCTCCCTCTAGAGTGATCCCAGAAGCCACTAATACTGCTACATCTCGCACTTGTCCTGCTTCTCTGACTTTTTCATAACGGGCATCCAGAAACAAATATTGAATTTCACCAAGTGGACGTTCTCTCCATTCCTGCAATGTCGCATCCAACTGTGAAGCAGCTCGGCTGACTTGCATTGGAGTGATCTCAACCCCGCACAATTCCTCTGTAATCGCTTTTACTTTCCGAGTTGAAACTCCTTGGACGTACATCTCTGCTAAAGCAATCACCAAAGCCCGTTCACTTCGCATTCCCTTTTCGAGCGCCGAAGGATAAAATCCACCTTCTCGTACTTGTGGAATAGCAAACGTGATCTCTCCTAACCTAGTCTTGACGGTTTTGGGTTTGTAGCCATTCGCATGCCCAGTCCGCTCTTCTGTTCGTTCGTATTTGTTTGCTTGCAAATATTTGGATCTTTCTGCTTGCATAGCACTATTGAGCAAAACCCTAAATAAGTCTGGAATAGCGTTGATCCCATTTTGTGTCAGTTCTTCTATTACGTCAGATGAAAGATTATAATCTTCTTGGTGAGTCATTTGGTCTCCTTTTTTGATGTGGTAATCCATTTAGGATACTTCTGACTCACCATTTTGTTAAGGTTCTAGAATTTACAGAAATAATGTTACACTAACTCCAATTTTTTAAAAAATCGTAAATAAAAATTTTTACGATCCTCGGAAATTTTTATAAAAATATTTAGTAAATAATAGTTTTCATTAGTCATTTTATATTCATATTATATAATTAGATAAATTATGTTAATCATAATGATTTAGAAAAGAATTATGAAAATATCTCAAAAACAAGTAACTAGAGGATCCGGATTACTTGAGCCATTATTAGCTAGATTGCGAGCGAACAAAGCTAATAAATTAATTCCTTCTTCTTTACGAAATGGTCGAATTCTTGATATCGGATGTGGATCATACCCTTATTTTTTAGCTCACACAACATTCTTAAATAAGTTTTCAATTGATCAACAACAACCTGCTCAAAATTTTTTAGATATAGAATGGGTTACACTCGATCTAAATAATTTCTCAAAAATACCATTTACAGATTCTTATTTTAATGTAATCACCTTACTAGCAGTAATAGAACACCTCGATCCAGATAAATTATCATTTTTATTTAAAGAAACCTATCGGCTACTTAAGAAAAATGGAGCCCTTATTATTACAACTCCAGCAAGCTGGACAAATGGACTATTGAAAGCGATGTCAATTATTAAATTGGTAAGCAAGGAAGAAATTGAGGAACACAAATATTCATATACACTTCCATTAATTGGATGGCATTTTGGGGCAGCTGGTTTTTCATTAGAAAATTCAGAATTTGGTTATTTTGAATTGTTTATGAATTTATGGGGGGTTGCCAGAAAATAATTCCTTAACAAAAATATGGATTATTTTAATTTGAATTCAAATGGTTAAATTTTTTACATTTCCAGATAAGCTTTCCAATTACTTTTCTAAATCTATAAATCAAATTTTTTTCTCTAATCTTATTCTTTTTTTTATTTCAATTATATTTTTACTAAATATAAATAATGGTCATGATTGGGGTGGAGATTTTTCTATGTATATCATGCACGCATTGAATATTGCTGAAGGGAAACCTTACGCGGAAACAGGATATATATATAATACTGAAGTTGTTTATGGACCCCCATCTTACCCTCCCATTTTTCCTTTAATCCTATCTCCTTTTGTGTCGATATGGGGATTAAATCTTAAAGTATTGAAATTCCCTGTTGTTTTTTGCTTTATATTATTTCTCTTTTATATTAATAACAGTTTATTACCACGAAAAGAAATATCTCCAGGTTTGAAAACTTTTTTTATCTTAGCATTAGGATTTTTTCCTTATTTTTTTCAATTGTCAGAAAGTATATTGTCAGATTTACCTTTTTTATTATTTTGTTTTCTTGCCCTCAATTTAATTGATTATCAAATTAATGAATTAATTAAAACAAAAATAAACTTTGGTATTAGTTTACTTTCAGGTTTCTTAATATATTTATCATTTGGAACCAGAACTATCGGCTTGGTACTTATTCCAGTAGCAATTTTATATTCATTTCTCAAGAAAAAAACAATTGATAAAGGAATATTAATTAGTATTTCAACTGCAATTATTTTAACGTTTTTACAAAATTATTTATTAAATCAGCCTGGGGGGTATCTTGATTACATCCCAAAAACTTTTACAGGAATTTTCACAACATTAATTAATTCGATTATTTATTATTTTTCATTATTTTTTGGCATCTTTTCTACCAAAAACTTCATAATTAGCAGCGTTTTTTTTGTTTTAATTTTCGAAACGTTAATTTTAGGATTTATTCAAAATATTAAAAGAGGATTATCAAGTTTCGATGTTTTTTTTGTCATATATTTATGTGTTTTATTAATTTGGCCTTCTTATCAAGGCTATCGATTTCTTGTACCAGTCTTACCTTTGTATTTCCTATATATCTTTGTGGGTTTTGATTTTGTGATGGAAAAAATAAATAACCCAAAAATCAAAACCATCTTCATTTTATTATTTATTGGTTTTTTTTGTATAAATTATTATCAAGCTTATGTACATATTTTTCCACACCCAATTAGTGCATTGGAAGAACCTGAAACACAAGAGATATTCCGACAAGTTAAGTTTAAAACCAATGATGAAGATATTATTCTGTTTTTTAAACCGAGGGTTTTAGCATTATTCACAGGCAGAAAATCGCTTGCAATGAAGTTACCGGACCCTGAGGGTGATGCTTTAAAGAAAATGAAAAAATTTGGGGTTGATTATGTAATTCTTAATAAGAACCATTTGATCGAATATCAACCAGAACTTAAAAATTATATATTTTCGAATCCAACTCATTTTTTTCTTATTTTTGAAAACTCCAAATTTAATTTCTATAAAGTGCTTTATTAATCTTAATTTAAAAAGTAAAGTAGATTTTATTATTTACTATATTTATCATGAAACATTTTTAAGAACAAAAAATTGATATGAATTCCAAAAAACCCTATTACAACAATCTAATCTTATTTCTTTTATTAATTATTCTAACGAAAATAATTGCTATTATGGTAATCATAATTACTCCAGACATTATTTTTGGCAATGACTTCTACGTCTTCCATTCTGCTTCTCACGCCTTATTTTTAGAAAAGATCAGCCCATATTCTCAGCAGGTAGAAGAAGCGATTCAATATGGCGTTTATGGGCGATTGGCAGAGCCCGGAGAAAATTTAATGACCTTCAGTTACCCACCCTACGCCCTCCTCCCCTTCCTCCCCCTCTCTTTCCTGCCGTTGAAGTGGGCGCAGTCGATCTGGGTGGCTTTTTTGTTCTCGACGTTGTTGGTACTGCCTCTGGCGGCTTTTCCGCGCATCCCAC
>DAOUFM010000035.1:0-2473 GCA_034429975.1 Anaerolineaceae bacterium
GGGGAAACCGGACGTTTAATCTGTACCGGTTTATTGAACGCCGAGTTCCCGTTGATCCGCTATGAAGTCGGCGATTCCGGAGCGCTGCAGCCAGGTTCAGGCTCTTGCTCCTGTGGAAAGAAGATGCCCATTCTTAGCAACCTGGAAGGGCGTATGGATGATCTCATCCTCACACCAGATGGTCGCCGTCTGGGTCGCCTCGACCCGGTCTTCAAAGCCGGATTCAATATCCTCGAAGCTCAGATTATTCAGCAGGAAATAGATCATTTGCTGGTGAAAGTTATTCCTGGCCCTGATTTTGATGAAGCAGAACAAAAGAAAATTGCCGACAGTGTTCTGAAGTATGTTGGTGATTGTATGCAGATCGAAATACTTTCGGTATCTGAAATCCCCCGCACTAAAGCAGGAAAATTCAAAGCCGTTGTTTCAAATCTGGCTTCGATTGATTAAACGATGTCTTCCATAAAAATAAAAACAATTTTCGAACAGGATCTTGAGGAAGTGGCAAAAATTCATGTGATGGCTTTCCCTAAAAGTGCCTTAACAAAAATGGGTTTGGGATCCGTTCAACGGTATTACCGCTGGCAGTTACTGGGCCCGCATGATTGTTTATCAACCGTTGCCGTCAAAGATGAAAAAATTATTGGATTTTGTTTTTCTGGAGTGTTTAAATCAGCCCTGGGAGGGTTTCTTCAAAAAAATAGAAATTATCTCCTCCAGCAGGTAATTATGCGCCCCTGGTTATTATTTAACGAATTATTTCGGGAAAGAATACTGGTCGCATTAAAATCATTAAAAATATTTCCACGTAAAAAAATGGGCAACCTGCCTGAAATTGCTGAAAAAAAGATCCTATGGAATTCTGGCTATTGCGGTTGATCCGCAAATTCAGACAAAGGGGGTAGGCAGGCTATTAATGGAGGCTGCTGAAAATGACGCTCGCTTGAAGGAATTTTCTCAGATGCATTTAACAGTAAACCCAAAAAATACTCAGGCAGTTAATTTCTATCACAAACTGGGTTGGATGAAAAATGGAGAACCCTGGCAAGGTTCGATGGTCAAGCCTTTAAAATAAATTCCGTGAAAAATGTTTGAAATCATTTCGATCATCATTCCCATTCGCAACGAAGCCGCATCCATTGCTGCCTGTCTGGATGCAGTTCTAAACCAGCAGGGAGTGAATGAATTTGCAATGGAAGTGCTTGTCGTGGATGGCATATCAACCGATTCAACCAGGGAAATCGTTAACGAATATCAAAAAAATCACAGCAACATCGTCCTCATTGACAACCCTGGGATGATCGTTCCCACAGGGATGAACCTGGCATACAAAATTGCCAAGGGAGACTACCTCATCCGCGTGGATGGGCATTGTGTCATTTCACCGGATTACGTGTGCAATTGCATTCGCCACCTGCAGGAAACCGGCGCTGCCGGCGTAGGCGGCCCGATGCAAACCATTGGGGAGACACCGCTCTCTGAAACGATTGCAGTCGCGATGAGTTCTGTTTTTGGAGTGGGGAATTCCGCTTTTCGTACGACGAATGGAGAAACGAAATTTGTCGATAGTGTGCCCTTCCCTGCCTATTCCCGCGTCATCCTTGAAAAAGTGGGCGGCTATGATGAAGAACTGGTGCGCAACCAGGATGATGAATACAATTACCGCATCCGCGCCGCGGGTGGCAAAATTTTACTGGCAGCCGATGTGCAATCCAAATATTACAGCCGCGGGTCACTGAAAAAGCTCTGGCGGCAATACTACCAGTATGGCTATTGGAAGGTGCGCGTTCTGCAGAAACATCCGCGCCAGATGAGCCTGCGGCAGTTCGTTCCGCCGCTGTTTGTGGCGGCGTTGCTGGCCAGTGCTCTGGCTGCGCTCTTTTATCCTCCGGCCGGGTGGTTGTTGGCGGTTGTGGTGGCAACTTACCTGCTGGCAGACCTGGCAGCTTCTGTGGCTGCTGCCCGCCAAAAAGGATGGCGGCATTTTGCCCGCTTGCCGCTGGTGTTTCCGATCCTGCACCTCAGTTACGGGCTGGGCTTTTTGGTCGGGCTGGTGAAGTTCGCCCGCCGCTGGCAAGAGCGGCCTTTACCAGCAGCTCCTCTCCGGAATATGGAAAATTAATCATTTCATGAAGTTGAGAATAATCCCCTGGCTTGCTTTGCTAACCGTCATCGTCAGCACCTATCGCTTTGGCGGGGATTTTTGGCGTTTAAATCAATTGGGGGTGAGCACGGTTCATTTAAAAATGACTTCTCAGGCAAGAGCAGGATTTCCTCCCTCAGCGGCTGACAATGATGCGCTCGCCTGCCACCAGGAGTGGCTGCAATTTGTGCATCAGCCTGCAGCCTTGCAGCCGGATGTAGAGCAGGCTTCCAGGTTAATCGCCTGCTCACCCACCAACATGCGCATGCTTTGGAGAACCTATCCATCAGAACCTGCATTAGCCAATTTAGCTGTCCAGTTGTACCCTGG
>DAOUFM010000036.1:0-9411 GCA_034429975.1 Anaerolineaceae bacterium
TCATCCCCGGCAGAAAGAGTCAGCACAGCCCGCAGGGGATCATCGGCCACATTGAGACGCTGTTCGTTGATCTGATAAGCCATGCGGGTAAAGACCGGTTCATCCCCATTCGGGGTAAAGCGCACCAGATGTCCATGCACATCATTGAAATGAAAAACGGTTAGGAAGAAGTCGGACTGGCGTAAGGCTGGCAAAGGTGAAGGGAGGGTTACCCCTTCCTCCATTACAATTTCTGCGATCATTCCCTGGGTGGGGTCTCCGGTTAACAAAAATAACTGTCGATCGGCGACATTCCCAAGATCCGGTTTTGCCTGTTGTAATTTCAGACGATGATGATCGGGGTTTCCAAATTCTTTTTCAGCCAAGCAGCAGCTCCTGATTTTTATTTACCAAAGCATTAATTCCATTCTAGCCTTTGACTGCCCCTTCGACCATAGCTTTGAAGAAGGTCTTGCGGGTGAAAAGGAATAAAATGATGATCGGCGCACAAATGATCAAACAGGCAGCCGCCAACACCTGCAGGTTGACGATATTCTGGGAGAGGAAATCATACAAACCGAACATTGCTGGTTTATAAGCGTTTTTAGTCACCAGCAGGTAGGCGACGATAAATTCGTTCCAGACGCTTACAAAGGTCATCAGGAAAATCGAGATCAATCCTGGTAGTGCCAACGGCATGGTGATCCGAAACATCGCCCCGACCGGTGAGCAGCCTTCGATCAAAGCAGATTCTTCCAATTCGCGTGGGATGGCATCGAAGAAGCCCTTGGTGATCCACACACTGATCGGCAGGTAAAAACCGAAATACACAAAGATCAAAAATAGGCGGTCATCAAAGAATGAGACACTTTTCCGCATAATAACTGCCATCTGATATAACGCCAGCATGTTGGTGATCAACGGAATACCAGTAACGGCATAAATTCCGGTCATCAAAGCATTATGGCCTTTAAAGCGATAGCGCGAAAATGCAAAACCGGACAAACTTGCCAGCAACATCACCCCAAAAGCAGAAGAAAATGCATAAATGATGGTGTTAGGGATGTAAATTTTAACCAGGTTACCGGTTAATTTGAATCCTAATAATGAATCCGGATCAGGTTTAGGAGCAAATACGCGTTCATAGCCTTCTGTCGCCCAGCGGCAGGCGCTCCAATCAAATTTCTTCTCGGGTGTATCACAGGGGAAGAAAATGGGCGGTTTGCGGGTAATATCCGACTGTTGTTTGAAAGAAATCGTAATGGTCGTCACAATCGGGAAGATGGAGACCAGACAGATGATTAACAGCGCCAGGCTGACAAAACGAACTTCCCAGGTGCGGCGGGATACGTAATTAACTTTGCGACTCATGTTAATCCTCCCTTTTATTTAAGCGGGTTACTCGGAGAACGAGGAAAATCAGGATCCAGTTAACCACGGCGATAATCATCGCCAGCGCTGCTGCGCGCCCAAACTGTAACTGCCCCCATCCCAAAACATAGAGGAAATAACTGAGGACGTAGGTGGCAGTTCCAGGCCCACCTCCTGTGAGGCTAAAGACCATCCCAACGCCGTTCATTCCTCCTAAAATCAAGTTAAACAACGCCACAACCATGGCGGGTAAAATCAAAGGTACGGTTATATGACCGGTAATTTCCCACCAATTGGCGCCGTCAATACGCGCGCTCTCTATCACTTCCTGCGGAATAGTTTGCAAAGAGGCCAGAATGAGCAGCGTGATAAAAGGCAGTGCCCGCCAGGAAGCAGCCAGGATTAAGAAGATCATGGCATAAGAGGGTGGGAATGGAAAACTTCCGAACCAGGATTCCGGACGGGAATCAGTCAGCACGGAAATTCCATAATTTGATAAAAAGCCGGAAAAGAGACCATATTCTGGTGTCACCAACAAACGGAACACCAGACCGGCAATAACATCGGCAATAATCCAGGGAATAAACAGAATCGTCACATAAAAGCCAGTCATCGGGACGTTTCTTTTAAGCAGGTTGGCAATGATGAACCCAAGGGTCAGCGTTAGAGCTACATAGCCCACCAGGAAGATGATGGTATGGCCAATACTTTCAGGAAAAAGGCCGGCTTTGAATAATCGCTGATAATTGCTGAACTCCACATATTGCCAGTTTGCCCCTTTGCGTTCCTGTAAACTAAGCCAGATCGTATAGAATGCCGGATATACCTGGACAATGAGAATAACAATAAGGGTCGGGAGAATTAACCAGAACGGCAGAGACTTCCGAATTTCAAAACGTTTCAAAAATGTTGCAGGATTCTTTTGCATCATTTCACCTTTCATGGGTGACATAAAAATAGTAATACCAGAAGAGATATTCTTAATTTAATCTTGACGGTCTTGTAAGCATTCAATTGGGATCAATACGATAACCAGCTCGAAAAAGATTCCAAAAAGCAAGTTGGTGATCTCAAGAATATTTTCTGGTTGTTAAGGTACAAAGGTGAGAAGGAGAAAGACCTTCTCACCTTTCTTTTATTTGCGAGAAGTGATCAAAATTTCAGATTATCCACCTGAGTTGTATTCGTCCTGAGCTTTTTGAAGTTCAGTGGCGATATCAGCTTTTTGATCTTCTTTGATCAATTTGTAGATCGTGTTCATGATTAATTCAGCGGCCTGATCCGGTCGATCCAGATTCTTGACAGCCATTGTGCACTGGCTGGCATTGATGGCAGCGGAAGCCTGTTGGTAGAACGGAGTCTGGAATTCTGGTTGTGCCTGGGTTGAAACTAAAGCTGGGGCACCACCACCAGGTCCCATGACGTATTTGGTATAGCGCGCGTTATCGCTCATTATCCAATCGATGAAGTCATAGGCACCCTGAACATTTTCAGCGCCGACCGGAATACCAATACCCTGAACGTCAATGTTACAACCAGGAGTCTTGCCAGCGGGGGCAAACATAGGGGCTAACTTTACCTGTCCAGCGGCGATAGCATCGTACATGTCCTGTTCGGTGCCGGTGCTGAATTGGGTTCCATCCGGAGCGGTCAAAGGATTGATGTAGCGGAAGCCCATTAAACCGGTGACGAATGCTGCGGAAGAGGCATCTTTAAAGGTATCTTCTTCCACAAATCCACCAGCGAATACTGCATCGGGAGCATAACCCTTCACCACTGTTTCACGAATGAAGGCAATGGCCGCCACATTCTCGGGTGTATTGAGCAACAGGGAACCATCAGGGGCTACGTAGCCACCACCAAAGGATGCAATGATGGAATAAAGACCGCGTTTGGATCCGGTGCCACCATATTGTGTGGAACCAAACCAGGCATAACCATAATGACCTTCTGCTTTAAGTCGTTCAGCTTCAACCAAAAATTCTTCGGGGGTCTTGGGGAAGCCATTTGGATAGAGTTCATTCCATACAAAGACGACATAGGGGCGTTCTGCGGTTGGTACACAATAGATACCGCCATCAGGGCCGATACAGGAATTCAGAGCACCGGGTTCAATGTCGCCGTACCAGGGGCGGCTCTTGAGCCAATCAGTTAAGTCTTGCAGGGCGCCATTGTTCACATAAGAGGTAATCTGAGCGCCACCGAGTTCAACAATGTCCGGAACTTCGCCACCAGCAATGACAGCAGCAACTAATTCAGCAGTCATTTTGTCCCAGGCTTTGGGAACATTTTCCCAAACATATTTTCCAGCAAAAGTCTCATCGAATAACGGCATATTGTCACGCAGCCATTGATTTCCAGCACGTTCATCACTGGCAGGGTCTTCGTTGGTCTCATCGTATTGATACCAGGTCACCAGTTTGGTTGGTTCCGCGGGAGCAGCCGGCACTTCAGTAGCAGGCTGTTCAGCTGGTTTTTCAGTAGCCGGTTGTTCGGCGGGTTGTTCGACTGCTGGTTTTTCAGCTGCCGGGGGCTGGGTTGGTGCAGGTGCAGCCGGTTTACAGGCTGTCAGGACCATTGCAAAAATGATCATTACTGCAAAAGTCAACATTAAAAATTTCTTGCTTTTCATTCTTTTTCTCCTTAAATTTGTGAATTCAGGTTTTTTACGACTGCAGAAAATTTATGATTTCTATTTATTTTATTTAAGCGATCACCTCCTTAACAAACATTAAAATAACCATACAGAAAATATAATGACCCAAGTTTAACAATTTGACAATGTTACAGGATAAGAGTTAAAAATCGGTAAACACTCTGGCAAATGGGGATCCTTGAATCGGAAATAAGTTAGAGAAATTCTCTGGAAAAACGTATCTGGATTGGGGGGGTTGTTTTTTCTACTCTGCAAATTCATTCCTGGAAGTCCGGCATGTATACGCATTACTCATCACTCCCGCAGGGAAATCATGGTTCAAGTATGACTTAACGATGTGTTCAAAGTCCTCAGTGGTAGGAGGGTATTGATCGGAACGATCATCGTTTCTAATTCGTGGTAGAAATATAATAGCATGTGGAAATACTCTTGTCAAGTAGAATTGAACTAAATTAAAGTATTACTGAATTTTTTTAAGGTTGGGGAGGAACGCCATACCCCCTGGCGGAGAAAACACCTCACCCCCCGGCCCCCTCTCCAATGACTTGGAGAGGGGGAGCATGAATTTTCTATTATTTGTGAGGTCATCCCAGCCTTCCACTATTGGGACTATTCATGTTCCGCCATCAGCCATGAGCAATCAGCCATGAGCTAGAAAAAACACCTCACCCCCCGGCCCCCTCTCCAATGGTTTGGAGAGGGGGAGCATGATTCATCCGTCATTTGTGTTGCCACCCCAGGGAGCATATTTAGCGCGATACACATAACTGGACAATTTTTGACTTTCAACTGTAAACTGTTGACAATAAAACTACCTCACCATCAAGATTATTCGATAATTTATGGGGGTGAGATAGATCTTCTTTTTTTCTTGCCACCTTTCGAAAATTCGTTAATAATTATTCACATAAAACATTATCTATGAAAACATTAGCACGCGAACTTCGGAAAAACAGCACTCCAGCAGAAAAGATTCTTTGGCAAAGTCTTCGTGACCGTCAGTTTTCGGATTTAAAATTTCGCAGACAGTATCCCATTCCCCCGTTTATTGTTGATTTTTATTGCCCACAATTTCAATTAATAATTGAATTGGACGGGGAGATACATCAATATCAAAAAGAAGAAGATCTATCCAGACAAGAATGGTTATCTGAAATTGGATATAAAATTATTCGCTTTAATAATGATCCGGTGCTTAATGAATTGGATTCGGTTTTAAGAGAAATTCGCCGAATCGTCAATTAAATCTGAAAAAAAGTCACCCCCTCTCCAACGCGTTGGAAAAGGGGCCGGGGGGTGAGGTGTTTTCGCTAGCTCAAAGATTAAAGCTGAAAGCTCAAAGCCAAAAAAACAGGTTTTGGGGTGGCAACTCTTTAGTGGACATCATTCACTATTATTTCAAACTTGATCGTACTAAGGTAACCCTGTGTAGAATGAGGAATTTATTGAGCCTGCTTTCAATAATGTTTGTAGATACAGGCAAGGAGAAAGCATTGGAGAGCCTGAATGTTCATGTCCCCGGGAATTTGATCTCCAAAGCTTCCTCCCTACGTCACAAATTTTCAGCACCCACACAAGCCATGCTCCCCCTCTCCAACGCGTTGGAGAGGGGGCCGGGGGGTGAGGTGTTTCTACCCTCCCGCGTTATATTCGTCCTGGGTCTTCTGTAGTTCAGTAGCAATATCTAAAGATTGATCCTCTTTGATTAATTTATAAATGGTATTCATAATTAATTCAGCTGCTACCTCCGGTCTATCAAAATTACGAATTGCTATCGTACATTTGCTAGCATTTATTGCCAATGAGGCTTGTTGATAAAAGGGCGTTTGCATACTAGGATGTTGTTGAGCAGATACTAAAGAAGGAAAGCCACCACCTGGACCAATCACATATTTAATATACAAATCTTGATTGGTCATTAACCAATTAATAAAATCATAAGCTGCTTCCAAATTTGTTGCTCCAACCGGAATAATTAATCCTTGAACAGCAATATTACAGCCTGGTGTGACACCTTCAACAGCAAACATGGGACTCAAAACAACCTGGCCATCTTCAATTGCATCGTACATATCTTGTTCAGTACCGGTATCATATTTTGTTCCATCAGGAGCCGTTAAAGGATTAACATATCGATAACCCATTAAACCCGTTAAAAAGGCTCCCGCTGATGAATCTTTAAAGGAGTCTTCCTCTACGAAACCTCCAGCAAAAACTGTATCTGGAGCATATCCTCTTTTAACTGTTTCGCGAATAAATGAAATTGCTGCTACATTCTCCGGGGTATTAAGCAGCATCGTGCCATCAGGACCCACATATCCACCGCCAAATGAAGAAATAACAGAGAACAGACCTCGTTTTGATCCAGCACCAGCATTTTGAGTGGAACCAAACCAAGTCCAGGCATAGAATCCTTCAGATTTGAGGCGCTCAGCTTCAACCATGAACTCTTCTGGCGTGGTTGGAAAACCATTTGGATATCGATCTGCCCACACCCAGGTTGTATATGGTCGCGAAGCAGTTGGAACACAATAAAGCCGACCATCTGGCCCATAACATGTTTCTAAAGCTCCGGGTTCAATATCAGCATACCAGGATTGCGCCTGCATCCAATCTGTCAAATCCATTACTGCGCCGTTATTTACGTAAGTTGTAATTTCTGTTCCAGCTAATTCAACCAAATCAGGAACCTCACCTCCGGAGTAAACAGAAGCTATCAACTCAGCAGCCATTTTATCCCAGGCTTTTGGGATATTTTCCCAGTACCATGTACCTTCAAAGGTTTTATCAAATTCAGGCATGGTATCTCGTAGCCATTGGTTCCCTACACGTTCATCACTGGCTGGATCTTCATTATTTTCATCATATTGAAACCAGGTTACCAGAGCTTTTGGTTCTGGGGGTACAGTGGGTGCTTCAGTGGCTAGTTGTTCAGCCGGTTTTTCAGCAGCCGGAGGTTGAGTAGCTGCCGGTTCGGCTGGTTTCTCAGTAGCCAGTGGCTGGGTGCCAACGGGGGTAGCTGGTTTGCATGCTGTTATAACCATAGCAAAAATAACCAGCATCATAAAGGACAACATTAAATATTTTTTGCTTTTCATTCGAATTCTCCTTTTAATACTTTTTTAAATTTTCAGGCTTTTCTATTATTTTTAATTTTCCACCCTTCTTTCCTCGTTTCACCAACAACAATCTTGGATTTAATCTTTAACCACTTGTTTGACAAATTTTTAGAGTACAAGCACGTTCTCCCTCTAACACGACCAGTATCTAAAGTTTTTTTAAATCTCTTAAATTCCTATGAATGATATATAAGAGACCCTATCAGGATATTTATAAAATTTTTCAGTATATTTTGTTTGGGCTAAATAAAAATTGAAACGATTATATTTATGATATTTAGTTTTGATATCAGCCGACAAATTTTTTATTAAGTATCAATATACTAGCAACTTGGAATCAAAATGTCAAGAAGCATTATACTTTAATGTAGTCTTACTGAATATTTACAACAAAAAAGTGAGAAAGTTAAATGACTTTCTCACTTTTCGTTGTTGCCAAAGATCAAACGACCTGATTATCCTCCAGAATTATATTCATCCTGAGTCTTCTGCAATTCGGTCGCGATATCTAACGATTGATCTTCTTTGATCAATTTGAAAATCGTGTTCATGATCATTTCGGCAGCCTGATCCGGTCGTTCCAGGTTTTTACCGGCAGGGACACAGCGGCTGGCGTTAATCACAGCGTTTGCCTGTTGATAGAAAGCGGTCTGGAACTCGGGTTGGGATTGAGCTGAGAGTAAAGCCGGCGCTCCACCACCAGGTCCCATAACATATTTGGCATAACGGGCATTGTCGCTCATGATCCAGTCAATAAAGTCGTGGGCAGCGTCCACATTGGCTGAACCAGTTGGGATACTGATCCCCATCACGTCGATATTACAGCCCGGCGTCTTGCCTTCCGGAGCGAACATTGGTGCCAATCCGACCTGCCCGGCATCGATCGCGTTGTACATATCTTGCTCAGTGCCAGTATCAAATTTTGTACCATCGGGAGCCGTTAAGGGGTTGATGTAACGGAAGCCCATTAAGCCAGTGGGGATAGCCCCTGCTGAGGCATCTTTAAAAGAATCTTCTTCAATAAAACCGCCAGCAAAGACAGTATCGGGTGCATACCCTTTTTTAACTGTATCGCGAATAAAGGAAATAGCAGCCACATTTTCGGGAGTATTGAGCAGCATTGAGCCGTCCGGGGCTACATATCCGCCGCCAAAGGAAGAAATTACGGAATAGAGACCACGTTTGGAACCATCCCCAGCGTATTGGGTAGAGCCAAAGTATGTCCAGGCATAATGACCTTCGGCTTTCAAGCGTTCAGCCTCAACTTCGAACTGTTCCGGAGTTTTGGGAAAACCATTGGGGTAGAGTTCATTCCATACAAAGACAACATAGGGTCGTTCAGCCGTCGGCACACAATAGATTTTCCCATCTGCGCCGGTACAGGCCGCCAGCGCACTCGGTTCCAGATCACCAAACCAGGGTCTGCTCTTCATCCAATCGGTGAGATCCTCCAAAGCGCCATTATTGGTGTAAGTTGGGATCCAGGCGGCGACAATCTCGATAATATCTGGAACTTCACCACCAGAGATAACCGAGGCAACCAGTTCGGCTGTCATTTTATCCCAAGCTTTGGGAACGTTTTCCCATTCGATCTTCCCGGCAAATTCCTGATTAAATGCTGGAATATTATCTCGCAGCCACTGGTTACCGGCGCGTTCATCACTGACCGGGTCATCATTATTCTGGTCATATTGGTACCAGGTCACCAGTTTGGAAGGTTCAGCCGGAGCGGCAGGTTCCTGAGTGGCAGGTTGTTCCGCCGGAGGTTGTGTCGCGGCAGGTTTTTCAGCCGGAGGTTGTGTTGCCGCCGGCTGCTCGGCGGGAGGTTGCGTCGCCGGTGGTGAAGCCGGTTGACAGGATGCCAGGATCATTGAAAATATGATCAGCATACCAAAAGACAGCAAATAAAAATTCTTATTTTTCATGCTTTTTCTCCTTTGGGAATAAAAAAGCCAGTAAGCTTTTCATCCCCCACCTGATATTAAAAGATAAAATCATACTAACAACCTGAAATTTTTTTGTCAAGAAAAGTTATACGCTTGAGGACCCCAAAATAAAAAGTGTGAGAGAGTTATTAAGCTCTCTCACACTGCGATATTATCTTACTGGAGGTTTTACTGGTCAGGCTTAGTTGCCAGCGTTGTATTCATCCTGAGCTTGCTGCAATACGGTTGGGATATCTGCCTTCGGATCATCCTTAATTAATTTATAAATGGCATTCATGATCGTTTCAGCAGCTTCATCCGGGCGACTCATGTTTTTGATCGCCATCTTACACTTGCTGGC
>DAOUFM010000037.1:0-8636 GCA_034429975.1 Anaerolineaceae bacterium
CCGGCCACCGATTCCGATTTGTCCTCAAAAAGTGGCCGCCTTCCTCCGGATTGGGTGGCCGACATGCTTCGGAATCCCTGGCCATCTTGTTTCGGATTCCCTGGCTGCCTTGCCCCGGATTATGCAAAATGCGTTAAATATTGCATCGTTAATATCAACTACACGGTAAGGGTATCTCAATGCAAGAGACAGCAGAAGTTGCGCTATCTCAAGTCCTAATCCAAGGAATATGGAAACACTAACTATTTTTTTGACATTCATCCTTGTTAAAAAATTTATACCGAATCCAAAGGGCAAAGTTAGAAGAATGTTGTAAACTAATAATCTTAATCCACCCGCGGTCAACCCTAATTGACCAAAATAGAACGGCACAAAATTTACAGAAGACAATATCTGTAAATGCCTCATTGCATCTGAGAATGACCCACTTATTTCTAAGGGAAAAAATACTTTGTCAATTCCGTACATCAAGTACACACCAAACAGAGATAAGAAAAAAATGTATGGCAAATTATGCTTTCGTCTCCATTGGGTAAATAGAATTACAATGAACACCAATGTTACTAAAGGGAATACTGGAATACCTAGATTACCAGTGTATAGATACATTCTTGATCCTCTGAATAAGGATTCTCGTGGACAGAGAATAGCATCGGTCCACGAGAATCGAGATACTTTTCATGGTGTACTAAGTGTACCCGACCCTTCTACTTCACGATTATCCGTTTCTGCTCTCCAAATTTTCATAAAGTAGCTTCCCGATGTTACGTTAGTGCATCCGTAACTAAAAGAGACTGTGTCTCCCCAACTTGCTGGAGCAGCGACTTTTCCAACTGCGCACATTTTTTGATGTATAAGGGTATCTTTCCATACTTCGAAAGTCCATCCCTGGTTCCCATTGGGTGAGCCATATATTGCAGTTGTTTCAAGGGTTCCAGCGATGGTTAAATACCCGGCATTCATCTGGTGAAAGACCCCATTGTCGTGACCATTCACTATTCGGCCATCGTAATAGGCGAGAAAATACCAGCCGCTACTGTTTGCCATTACAGGAGTGACCACAACGCTGCCAGTAACGTCATGGCGATAGTTATGACTCTGTTTTTGAAAAATTGATTCCTCATTACATTCACCTGTCCCCTTCCATCCTGATTTTTGAGTTTATCTATGTCGTTGATTGAAAATGCTTTCAATAGTTGTACTCTATGATATATTTTTAACTTCTAATCACCTCCGTAACTAGAAATGGCATTTTCCAATCTAGTCTTCATTAGCTTTGCGTTTGTAATTAACAATCAATCTATGGATAAGTCATGATTGACGCAGTATTGAGCGTACCGCCATCTCCGGCGTAACCGGAATCCTGCCAGTAGTATTGGATGTAATCATGCCCCCTGAGAGTTTGACCGGAACAATTGGACTTTAGTTGGGCCATACCATCCGCTCTTGATGAAATGTTATATCCCATCATCCAACTGTAATTGCTATCGTATGCTATGATTGATACGTAATCGATAGTGTAGTTACAACTGCAATAGGTTTGCCAGTACATTAGCCCTAATTGATCCATATATGTCACCGGGGATGTGCTCATAGAGTAGCCGCCGTTCCAATGATAGTTCCCTTGATCGGTGATTCTATTGTTGTAGGTAATCGTGGTAACGTTGTGGTAATTTGATGAGGCAGCTCGTACTACAGAAACTGTTGCCAAGCAAAGAACTACTGTGAGGAAAATGAGTAGAATTCTCTTTTTCATTTTGTCTCCTTCACTCAAAAAGTGCGTTTATGTCTTCAGGAAAGGCCTCAATACTCTCAATGCCGAAAATTTGTATGGTGAAAGCCTGGACCTCATTTCCCTCAAGATCGATATAATCGCGCCCGATCTGCCTAATCAGCCCAGTATCATTTGAAATGCTATAGTTTTCCCTGATCGCGCTATAACTAACTCCTTTAGGTTTTACTTCTGGGTTGTCTATTGGAGTCGTAATGGAAAATTTGGTTTCATTTCCTTCTTGACTCACGACAAGATCAGCTGATTTCTCTCGCGAAAAGATATCCGCAAAACCAAAGTCGAGTGTTTTTAGGAAGAAATCCTCGGGTTCGGTACTGCCCAGATCGGGGAAGGTAAGGTTCGTAAACTTCTTATCCTTATAAACAACCGTTTGGGTAGTTGCAGGATCACCCGTGTCTGTGATACTTACATATGCAATCACCTGACCACCTACTCCCAGTTGATACCACTCATCAATTTTTTCGAAGGTTGGAATGAGTTCGCCGTTCGCAAAAGTAGCGGAATTGCTGGAAAAAATCTGCCTTTCCTTGGAAATATGCAAAAGGCTAGGTGCCAAGAGCGTTATTGCCTCTGTATTGTTTTTCTCTATAACCTGTTGAATTTCCAGATAGCTTGTTGAAATAGGGTTGCTCGTAATGGGGTAAGATTGTTCGCTGATCGGGTTAGGAACAAGGGCTTCTTGGATCTGAACAGGCGCGGCGGGATCTTGCCCGGAAGGGATTAGCCAACCTAGCCATTTTGGCGCTTGTGCTGAAGCTTCTGTGTAGATCATAAAACCGAACACAATCATTAGAAGCGCCAGAAGTGCTGAAACCTGGCCTTTTTTCTTTCTCATTATTTACCTCCGTTCTATTCACAAGAGAAACATTGTCTTTGCCAATTATCCAGAAATAATTTGGCAATCATTCATACCAGTCTTTCGCGATTGTTGTCCTTGATTTACCACCTAAACTAAGTTGGTTTCCATACCATCTAAATATAGATATAACAAATCAGGTGTTAAGTCTTCGTAAAGTTTTACAAATGCTTGAATTTTGTTTACTAGGTTTCGAATGTTAAAACTTTACAAAGATTTAACGCTTCAAATGGTATGACTTAAAGCACAAAATGACCAATGGGAGGATAATCAATGAACAAGAAGAGAAATTTCCTTTATTTGTTTGCGGGACTATTCCTTGCATTATTTCTTACCGCGGCAAGCCCAACAGGAATAAACAATAGTGGGCAACATTGTTATGCCTTAATTGCTCCAATTGAAGAGGGTGGTAATGGTTCTTCAAGGGTAATCAAGGCAGAATGTTTTGATAATTTTGGTGATTCAATTTATGCGGCTACGAATGGCCGAGTACAACTCAATAGCTCCATTCAACCAGAAGCAGTCACTGATGAAATCTTAAATTTTTACAATGGAGGGGTTTCACCAAGCAGCCAAGTGGTAATTGGTATCGATTGGGATAATACCAATTTTGGAGGTAGTTCTTATACTTGGGTAGTGAGTGGGAGTGGATGCTCTAGTTCTACCCAATCCAGTGTTTCTCCAATGAACAATTTACGCTGATGGCTAAGGTGAAGGCGTGGATTGTATAACGTCGATTAATTCCTCTGGCTTTTCTACCGGCGGGTAAGGAGTAGGCGAGGTTATCGTAGCTGATTGGAAATCAATGGACAACATCCATGGGCCAACAATTGTGGTGGTAAATGCGGTTTCGACCATGTCGTATGCTTCTTGGTAGGTCATATTATCTGGATAAGAAACCACTTGAAACCAGTGTTGTGGCTGACCGTTCGTTTCATATTTCCAGCAGTAAATTTGAATACTTTTCAGTTCTCTAATTTCTCTACTCACAGCTTCGCAATCTTTCATCTCCACCTGTCCAGGATTAGTGTTATCAATAATCACTTGATTAATTCCTATTTGGAAATCTGATAGTGGAGAACCTATAGAATAACTATAAGGGATGGTAAAAATAAAACACCTCTGATCACTCACGAAAGATGTGGAAGGGTATGCAGGATATATGGGCAGGTAATCTGTAGAATAGGCTAAATATCCATTTGATTCTAGTTTTGCTTGAGGAATCCAATTGTGATTATCGGGTATCATGATACAAGCGTTCAGCCAGGTCACTGATGGATTCAAGGCTACTCGATTTACCTGGATGACAATGCTATCCCCGATAAATTTTTGTGAATTTTGCCACGTTAGTTTTTCTTTTATTTCAGCGTATTTTACGTTGAGAGTAAAAGAACCCAGAGAGGGTAAGGTAACCATTGATTGTGGTCCAAATAATGCGTTTACTTGACCCAATTCAATAAGGATATCGGATGAATCGAATAATTCTGGTAAGGGGTCATTTTGAAAATAATTAGTGCCATCCGGCAAAGAACGATCTTCATTGAAATGAGTCAGGCTAAATAGGTAATCGGTAAATCCACCCTGATGTCGTTTAATTGCGCAATACCAATTGTTATGGCTTTTGATTTTATAAAGCTCATCCAGGGAGATCTGATCAGGATTCTTGTAGAGTAGATAGCTTTTCCCACCGTTCTCTAGATCAATACGCGTAATTGGGCATTGTAGAGTGGCTTCCTGGGCAAGTGGATAGTTTTTCACAAGGATCTCTATTCCCAGACGTCCTTCATCGCGGTAAGCCCAGGTGATTTCTAGATCTACATTGGCATTATTAACGGATGTTGAAGTCCTTTCAACAGAAAGATCTTTTACCCATTGAAAATTACACCCAGTGACAACAAAGCAGACGATCAACAATCCATTTAGTATTTTACTGATGTATAAAGTTTTTTTCAATGCAGCACTCATTTGATTTTTATCGTCCATGGCCCATAAATCGCCCCCTCAATTGTGTCGATTATTATAGAGTTTGCCAGTGTCTGTGTCATTCCACTAGGCAATTCTAGATCAGTATAATAACCTGCCATGCTGAAATTACATTGAAAATTGATACCTGGGTATTCGATGATCAGATTTTGACGGGCAGTCTGACAAGCCACATTCGGATCACCAGGTGGAGGAGACATTCGAAGGCTGCCATCTATAATCAACTTCACATCGCTAGATTTCTCAATGTCGTTTGCGCCTGCCTGGTAGGTAACTACCATACATCCTTCTCCGCTTGAAAAATCACTGCCCCCAGATACAAAAGGTACCTGAACTTGATTAATCAATAATTTCGGACTTTGATCCAATGAGTATGTATGCAATGATACCGATAAGCATAGATTTATTGTGGTGGTTTGCTCATCAGAAGAGATATTTGTTATTGTAATGGTGATACCATTAGCAGATATCTCCCCGCCAGAAACTGATGAAGAAGTTTGGCCAGATTTACTGACATGGATTTTTACCCATAAATTACCACCATCTACAGGGATTATTTCCCCGGCTTCATTTATTATCGCCCAGTACACACTATAAATCCCCTCGGATTGAGGTGCGGTCAAGGGAACAGAGAGTAACATTGTCTCTCCTGGTGAAGTTTGTTGTGAGAAACTAATCTGGGGAACAGATCCTAGCGTATTTCCCTCTGGAGAAGCAATTAACACCAGATGATAATTCGTGGTCCATGTAGAAGCGCCAGTATTTTTTATCTCCCAGGTCTTTGTAAATGCCTCGCCAGGTTTCAAAATTGAATTATCTGGATAATTTTCACTAACAAAAGAGGCTTTATCTAGCGATGATGTGGATGTCATTACTGGAACCAATGTCTGAGCAGGAGATAAAACTGTGGCAGTTGTATAAGGGTGAGTGGCTCTGATCGCTGTGGAAAAAAATATCTGGGTCGTGGGTTCTTTGGTTGATTGTTGTTCTGAAACACAGCCAGTCAATAGGAAAACAACGAAAACACAAAGTAATATTCGCTTGTAAAGAATCCTTGGTTTGGTCATCATAACCTTTTCTTTTTTATAATTGGTGGAAAATAAAGAAGACTATCCGATAGAGGTAGAAACAAGTCTCCACCGGATAGTCTTTTTATCTTTTGTTATTGCAAATTTACTACTTCTTGCCAAGTTTCAGGCACTTCTTCGATCGTTGCTTGTTGGATCAATTGGAATGCCTGGTCATCACTCATACCGTCTGGTTTAGCGAGAATTTGAATATAGGCACCACCCCCGCCCTTACCTTTTTCGATGACGACAGTAAAATCAATTTGGGGTTGAGTTTCTTGAAGTCGCTTTTTAATCGCCACTAAACCAGTCTCTGTCAACAAGCCACCTTGATAATCCGCTGTGAGTTTTTCCAGCTTTAATACCGCTGTTTTGGACATCTTTTCTGTCACAGTGACAGGGAATGTAAATTGATAACATCTGGTTTGAGATTTCGCCGTATTCGGATCTTTGGCGTTAATCAATGCCACCTCGCTGTTTGAAATGACCTTTCCATCTACAATTAGGGTAGCGTAAGGGCCCCACTGTTCGAGTGATGGCAAGAAAATGCAGAGTTCAGCTTGAATGTCATTCTGATGGATTTCGACCTTCTGTAAGGCTATATTATTATTGGCGGACAGAACACTGGAGTTTGCTTGTGCTTTCGTCAGAGAATTGAACAGAGCAAAACTCAATGCTGTTGCGAAAATTACAATTCCCAAAAAAAGAAAATGCTTTTTCATCGTAAATCTCCTTTTTTTCATATTTAGGTTAATTATTTATGCGCACACGCTGTTGGAATAGATATCGTAGTTTCCTTGGGAGGAACCTTTATATCCGCGCGTGCACACTAATCCACTCCCATCCCACATACTGTTCCAAACGTAGGTATATGTTCTAGGAGCCTCATATCTAAAAACACCTACAGTTTCAGCAGCGAGATATGTTGCAGTTGGATATAGGGTGTATGACCAATTGGAAACGCAGCCTGGTGAGTACATATTTCTGTTTTTCATCGTACCATCAGACCCCCAAGCCCAATTTGCAATAGTTGCATCGTTCCAACAAGTTGTACCTTGGGGGTCTATCCCATTACATCCTGAACCAGTACAAGTAGCAGCAAATACAGAGTTCGTTGGCAATAGGGTAAGAACCAAAACTGCCAAAATAGTCAAAGTAAGAATTGGTTGCAATTTGTGAGTTTTCATTCTTTTCTCCTTAGGTTGATTGTTTCGATTTCGGTTTTTATTTGTCATGGTCTTGGATCTAACGGTGAGTAAAAATATGGCTGCCACGTTTCGCCAGCGTTTGAAAAATCATGCTGAGCAGCAGTACTACCAGATTGATCCGTACATCGAGCCCCCCAGACCAAACCGCCATTTATCGTTTTTGAAGAGACGTTATAACCCACCCACCCTCCATGATTCGCAGAATTTCTAATAGAACCACCACACCATTCACGAGAAGCAAATGTATTCCCACCAATCCGGCTGATCGAAGACCAAGCTGTACTGTTCCCTTGAGTGAGAAAACTGTAGGAGCTGGTTGTGATATAAGAACTGGTGCTAACATTTACCCCACCAACAGTGCTACCTGGTCCGATGTGCGTATACGTTGCAGCGAAAACAGTTCCAGTAAGCAAAAAGCAGATACCCATTGCAACCATAAGGGCGTGAAATATCTTGTTTTTCATGTTATTTTCCTCCAGTTGCAATTAGATTAGTGACATCAGATGGCGCTTCAGATGCTACGCTGTATTCGAAATTATCTGTTACTGATGAAAGAACCAAAGACATATCATCCAGAACATAATAATGTTCATATTTCAACAATAATCCTGTTTGAGAGTTAAAAGTGAACTTCTCGTATTGCCCCCATACCGGCTTGTCCAATTGAATATTGATCCATTGTTTGTCTGTTGTGGAAAACTGAGTGCGGAGTTCAATCAAGGATACGGATTGATTAGCCAATATTTCCTGTTTGAAGGATAATTCAAGTGGGGAGTTACTTTCAACAAGAGTCTGAATGCTGCTCACAAGGTACAAATCGTAAGCCGGTGTATAAGGATCCTTTTTTACTTTTTGACCATCATTCCACAGGGAGGTTAATTCGCCATTCACAAATACCCCTAATGGGACCTTACCGGTTTCGGAAGAAATAAGATAATCCACCTGCTCGGTCACCTTTTGATTTCCATCAAAATGGCTCCAGAACTCTTTTCGATATTGTGATGGTAAGGGTTTGGGACTATTCAATGGTAGGAGGTCATATTGGTCAAATGTTATTGATGTCCAGCCTGGTTGCATTAGATAGGTGTTCTCCAAGTCTTTATACCGAGACAATTCCTGAAGAATTTCCTCGTCGGTAGAAGGTGATGAATCTATGACATTATCACTGACATTATTAATTGAGACGAGTTTGGAATCATTATTTTTCTCATTTTCGATATTTTGTGAAGTAAAAGAAATAAGGTCGGTAACCTTATTCGTTAAATTTCCATTTTCAATCTTGTGAGTTGTCATGGAGTATGCATCAAAACCGTTAGAGGCAATTGCTTTTCCAACTAACGTCCCGGATAAAACGGTGACGATCAACAATACTAGGAAAGCTAGCTTTTTCATGTTTGCTCCTTTTTTACAATCAATTGTCTATTTTCGAAATAGCATCTAGAATACATATTACCAAAACCGGTGTTAAATCTTTGTAAAGTTTGTGATTTTGAGCAATTCCATTATTCTTTAAAACCCAATGTTAAAACTTTATAAAGATTTAACACTGGGGCTGGTATGATTTAGTATATAAAATCATCATCGGGAGGATAATCAATGAATAATAAGAGTAGTTTGTTATTATTACTTGGAGGACTTTTTCTCGTTTTGTTTCTCACTGCGGCAAGCCCAACAGAAATAAACAATAATGGGCAACATTGTTATGCCTTAATTGCCCCAATTGAAGAGGG
>DAOUFM010000038.1:0-3454 GCA_034429975.1 Anaerolineaceae bacterium
AATATATATTATCTAATTTTTGATGAATTTGGTGGGTATGATAATGTAGAGCGTTATTGCAATTATGATAATTCTCTTTTTTATAACTCCCTTCAATCACTAGGATTTAATGTTTCAAAACATTCTCGAAATCTTACAATTTATACAGATGTGGAAATTCCAAATTTATTAAATTTAGAATTAATAAACACTGTTGACATGCCTCACAATTTACGAGTACAGTCATTGAAATCTCCTTTTTTATTTTCCCTTGTAAAGGAAAAAAATTATCAATTGAATGTGGTTGTTGATAAGATCTTTCAAAATCAAATTCCCATTGAAATTTTAAATAAAGATTACGAATACAAATCAAGTCTAAGCTATTCATATGAAGAAACAATTAATTTTTTGATTTTAAAAAATACGATTATTTATCCACTAATAAATAAGACTTTTTATAAAAGAAATATTGAAATAACAAATATGTTTAACTATGTAGTAAATTCACCAAATCTTCAATCAAAACAGCTTTTCACGTTTGGCTATTTCACTTTTCCTCATTTTCCTTGGGTTGTTGATGAGCTTGGTAGGAATGTTGATCCTAGAAACCATGAAAATTGGACAAACTCAAAATATTATTGCGATCAGATGAAGTATACCTCCAAGAAAATCATTGAAATTTCGAATGCTATTATTGAGGTTGATCCAAATTCAATAATTATTATTCAATCTGATCATGGATTTCGCCAACCAACCCATTTGAATATGCTTTTTGGTGAAAAAAATAACCTTCAAGAAGAAAATATTTACGAAACAAATATATTAAATGCTGTTTATTTTAAAGGTGAAGAAATGCAAATAGAATCACTTAGTGGACTAGATACTTTAATTAAAGTGTTTAATAAATTATTCTATTTGGATTTACCCTATGTTGGATTGGGCCATTAATTAATGAAAAGAACCATTATTTATTTATCAATAATTTTGATTTGGATAATCGTCTTTTTCTCTCTAACACCAATTATTGTTAAATTCACTTCAAATAAAATGCAACCAATCAGCAATTCAATAAAACCTACTGGTGATGAAGTGTTTTATGCTCTCGATGAATTTACTATATCCGAAAAATTAACTATGGATACGTATTTAACTGGATGGGCGTTTGTTGAAACAGAAGAAGAAAATCAGGATAAAAAGGTGAAATTAATATTTTCATCCGAAAAACAATCATACGAAGTAGAAACGGAATTAAGCGAAAGAAAAGATCTTACATCAGTATTGATAAATCAAAATGTTCCAAAACAGAAAGTTGGAATTATTGCTTATTTTTCTCCAATCAACCTTAAAAATGGGATATATAATTTGTATATTTCGGTTTATGAAAATGAAGAAGCATATGGAATAGTTGACACCAATCGTACTTTCATTAAAAACTATCGCGTTTTTCGGGAAATAATTGCAGGTGAAGAGCAACCTATAAAAGATTTTATCAGAGTCAAACCCACAAAAGAATTAAAATATTATTTCGACAAAATTGAATTAGAACAAGATGGTTATTTGATAAATGGATGGGCATTTATCGAAAATCAAAATACTATTAACAAAAAAATATTTTTGGAAATATATCCCTTAAAAGGAACCCCCAAGATTTATTCAACAAACAAAGTCGAGAGAGTTGATGTGAGCGAATATTTTCAAAATGAAAACTATAATTGGAGTGGTTTTACAGCAAAAATTCCAAAGAATGCATTTATTGCCGACAAGAACCAGATCACAATAATAATTAATAATGATTATAAAGCTGATAATGCTTATATTTTAAATCTTAATTAAAAATATTGGATTTCTATTTAAAATAACCAAAAAATTATAAAGGATTTATGATTCACTAAAAATTTAACTTCCATCATATTTTCATTTGGTATGGAAGCTTTTCATTAACAGAATAGATCGATCTGAATTACATATTTTTATTTGTTTGATCAATTGAAAATCTTTCTCAAATGTAGAAATAAATCCATTGATCGTATACTCAGGAAAAATATCATCCCGGGCAGCTAATAATTTTTGGACTTGAGAGTCTTCTTTAGGTACAAATTCAATAATCAGATATTCACACATTTCAGCGAGACTTTTAGAAATCTCTCCTAATGGAAGATTATTTGAAATTGCGAGATGATGAATTAGTGCTAATGCCATTACAACATCTGCTTTTGCTCGCCGAGTAAAAGAGGATCTTTCTGCATTGTTCCAACCAATGGAAGGAGAAGGATTTGTTAGATCAACTACTAAGGGTAAGATATTCTTAATTTTTTCTCTTTTCGTTTCATTGTAGTTAATTTCAACTGCTCCAGGATCAATATCAGCGGATACAACATAACAACCTTGAATTTCGACGCCTAAACGACTAAAAACCCCGGTATTTGCCCCCAAATCCAAAATTGTTTTTGGTAGAATTTCAGATAAAAAATCTTTGACAATATCTTTTTTTCTGATAAATGAGTCTTCTGAATAATTTGTTTCACCATAATAATCTAACCAATCCGTACCTTGCGGTTCCCAGTTAAGATTTTTAATAGTTTTTTCTAAATTTTCTATAAGCGCTATTAAGGAATTTTTACTCATTGAAGAGCTAGATTTTTTTAAATGCACATCTTTAATTTTGTAATTCTTTTGGGCTAAGGCATGGATATGAATGTGAGACAGCAACCCAAAGTTGAGCCAAGTTGTAATAGGTAAAAATTTGCTGGCTAAATACAAAGGTATTCCATCGATATACAATTTTAAAAACTCGTTTGTGCGAATTTCCTTTTTACTCATCAACGCTAATGGAGCAATAAAATGTTGACAAAATTGTCTGTATGCTACCCAAGGATTCCCATCGAAATATCTAGTGAAACTTAAAGTATCAATAAATATAGGATGACCATCTATGAATTGGATATTATATGCACTGGCATCTTTTAGGGTCATTCCAAAATTCAAGGCAACTTTTTGAATATTTAAAGTTAATAAAGCAGCATCTCTTAATTGTGAAAATGACCATTCATAAGGATAAGAAATGAAAGGGATTTGTTTGGGCTTAATAATTTTATAGAAAGACTTGGGCTGTGGGGCAGATATATCAACTTCCAGGTGAGGGATTAATTTTCCTTTAGATACTAAATTTTCATATAATCCTGACGAAAAAAGGAGATCATAGTCTTGTTTATATAACTGATTTATTTGCCTGTAAACTTCTTCATTACGGTAAAAAATAAAACCGCTTGGATCCCTAAAAGAAGATCCATCTTTATTCATTTTTAGATTCACCATAATCAATATCATCAACAATCATGGTTGTGGTTGACTCTTTTTTTCTGAATAAATTTTTAATGTTTTTCCAAAACGTTCTAATGACTAATCCTGCTCCTAATATACCTGCCAGAATTAGCTGTAGAACCATACTACCAAATCCAGGATCTAAATACATAAA
>DAOUFM010000039.1:0-4463 GCA_034429975.1 Anaerolineaceae bacterium
AAGTGATCAATCAGTCACAACGATTGGAAGATATTCTCTTGGCGCCCGCGTCAGCCTATTCCCAGCTTCAAAAATTTACCGTGACAAACTCTAGGAGATTATCGAATGACAACTCAGATTAAAAATATCACCCTCGCCCCGAATGAACAGTATTCACGGTTGGCTAGTGACACACAAATCCAGCGCACCGCTCAGTCATTAGAAGCTCGCGGCATCCACACCATCATCGCCGCGAATGGCGAAGAAACTCGAACGAAACTGCTGGAACTATTACCGGAGAGGGCGGAGGTTTTCCTTGGCAGTTCCACCACGCTGAAAGAACTTGGATTGAATGAAATAGTCGACAACTCGGATCGCTTCAATTCAGTTCGCGTTCGGCTGGCCAAAATGGATCGCGATAAGCAGAGTCGTGAGATGATCAAAATGGGCGCAGTGCCAGAATACATCATCGGCAGCGTTCACGCTGTGACCGAAGATGGTAGCGTGGTGATCGCATCCAACACAGGCAGCCAACTGGCGCCTTATGCAGCATCTGCGGCTCATGTGATCTGGGTGGTCGGTTCGCAAAAGATTGTTCGAACACTTGAGGAGGGTTTTGAACGCGTGTACCAGTATGCATTCCCGCTGGAAGATGCCCGACTGATGAAAGAATATGGGGTGCACAGCAGCGTCAACAAAATGCTTATCATCCACCGGGAAGTGATCCCCGGGCGGACCACCATGATACTGGTGAAGGAGAAACTGGGTTTCTGAAATGAAATATTCAGCCATCCATCACCAAGTTGAAATATAGGGCAACGTTCTCAAGCTCTCATGTTGACTGCATTCGCCCTTGTGTGCAAATATGTCCTGAATGACCGCTACGCAATTTTCAGTGCCAAACTTAACAAGGTGTTTGAACAGTCATTACAACGAGTGACTGAACGAGGAATAGAGTAGGAGACAAATATGGTTTCAAACAACACAACCGTACTCCCCGAACGAAAACACGCTCGGCCGCCCACCCATCAGGGGATGCCCCACGCTCAAATCGGCATCCAACCAGTGGCGGCGATCAATGCTGAACTGTTCCGGCGGTCTTTCTCGCTGCCAAATGTCCAGAACCGCCCTACGGTAATCTCCGTTCCCGGAGCGCGCGCTCTCTGGCTGACGGAGAATGTGTCCATAGCTCACCCTGAAGTGATCGCACGCGGGCGCGAGTTTGCCCACATCCATCCAGATGGCAGCCTGCATCTCTCGCTGCCCCCGGACCGCGCTCAAGAAGCGGTGGATAAGGGCTGGGCCGAGCCGCACCTGATCGCCAGTTACCTGGGCATCGAGGGAATGGTCATGCTCTATACCCCGCTCGATGAGGAAGAGCTGGAGGTAGTTTTTCAACTGATCGTTGAATCGTATGACTTTATCACTGGCAGCTCGATCCAGCCGGACGAGATTGGTCAGGAAGTTTTAAGGAGAGAATCATGAATGTTCCACAACCTATTGCCATAGCACCTCAGCGGATCCACCCGAATACCCGGCCTGGATTTGTCCATCTCAAGGTGGCCGATATCGAACGTCAGCTCACTTTTTATCAAAATGTGCTGGGTTTGAAGTTGAACTGGCGGAACGAGAAGAGCGCCGGCTTGGGAGTGGAGGGTGGGGACATCGTACGAATGACCGAGATTCCCAACGGCCGGCGATATCGCGGCGTGACCGGTATCTATCATTTTGCCATCCTTTTCCCCAACCGCCGCGAACTGGCCCGAGTGGTTGCTCGCCTTTTCAACCTGCGCTGGCCCAATTACCCAACGGATCATCTAATGACCAAAACCACTTATCTGGATGATCCGGAAGGGAACAACATCGAATTGTATTGCGAGTCGCCCGAGGATGGGATTTCTGAAGTGGTCAATGGCGAGTTCATTACCCGCCATTCAGACGGCACGCCCAGTGATGGGCGCGAGCCGCTTGACCTCGATGCGTTGTTCTCCAATCTTAACAAAGATGATCCCCTGGATGTGCCCGTACCGACAGAAACACGCATGGGACATTTCCACCTGTTTGTAGCAAACTTGGATGCAACCCGGCATTTCTATCATGAATTGCTCGGATTCGACGATATGGGCATTGCGCGAACCTTCCGGATGGGCATGGTATCTGCCGGGGGGTATCATCATCACATTGGATTTAATACGTGGCAAGGGGAAGGCGCTCCGGCGCCGCTCTCGGATGGTTTAGGATTGAATTATTTCACTTTCAACATGCCGGATGCTGAGGAACTAGATCGCATGGATGTGATGCTTCGGGAAGCAGGCGTGGAATATGAGCACCATGCTGATGGCTTATTCTTACACGACCCTTCCCAAAATTCTCTGCTCTTAACCACCGCTGAACTGTCCAAAGGAGGTCTGGACTAATTAAAGAGGACATGATTAATGTGCTGAAGATTGCTCAAATTCAAGCGTGCGGAAATAACCCAACGACGAATACAGTTTCTGGCGATTGTATCAGCCATTAGTGATATTCAGTGAAGGCCAATTGCACTATGGTTTTGGTCGAGAATTGTTGGTAGCATGTTCTCCTTTCAGGGCGGGTTAGAAATTTTCCATGACTGCAATATCATAATAGATACCCGCGCGGCTCATACATGCCCGATCTCATTTCTTCCAGTCTACCTGATCAGGATATTTTCTGTGTCCAATTTATCGCACAATCCCAAACTCGAATCACCGCCAAATATGGGGCTTTATCGGCAAACAGCCATTTTTGGGGATATATAACACCAGCGATTTCCCTCTTGATTAATTGGATAATATAGATATAATTTATATACTATAAATATTATAGTAAGGAGTGTAATGAAAAACTCTTGTCCAATTTCTAAAGCTGCGGATTTCCTGGGATCCAAATGGACGCTCGAATTAATCTATCACCTCCAGGAGCGGCGTAGGTTTTGTGAACTCCAAGAGATAATGGATGGTTTAAATCCTACCACGTTGTCTCAAAGGCTTATTCGGCTGGAAAGAGAACAGATCATACAGCGGGAAGTTATTCCAGATAGCCACCCTCACGTAGAATACTATTTGACAATCAAAGGAAAAGATCTATTGTCTGTGTACCGTGAACTGACCGAATGGGTTTCACGCTGGTATCTCGAGGAGGTTTATTGATTAGAATGAAAAACATTAATTTAATTAAACTCGGAATCGGCAATTCTGGAAACTATTGCGACCCCTTTACTGGAGAATGCTATTCAAATACACAAACGGAGAATCAAATGGACACTAAAATAGATTCTGTATGCAAAATGGAAGTTGAAGTTGACACTGCGCAGTATATAAGCGAATACAAGGGTGAAAAGTATTACTTTTGTTCAGCTGGCTGCCAGAAAGAATTTGAAGAAAATCCAACCGAGTATATTCATGAACCTTCTCATGAATAATTGCTGAGAAAACTACGACCTAATGGAATTCTACTAGAATGAACGCGTCTGCAGATTCTCCAATTTTTGGGATTAATATTGATCCTTCTACAACAGGCTTGGATACCGCGCAAAGCCTCGCCCGGCTTGCAGATAAGGGCAGTGTTGACCTATTGACCATTCAAGATCATCCATATAATCCCGACTTCCTGGATACCTGGACCTTGCTGACCACGCTGGCCTCACGCACTGAGCGCGTTCACTTTATGACGAATATGCTGAATACTCCTTTGCGGCCGCCAGCAATGATGGCTAAAATGGCGGCCACTCTGGATGTAATTAGCGCCGGAAGGTTAGAACTTGGTTTGGGCGCCGGAGGATACGAGGAAGGAATGCAAGCCTGGGATGGAACCGTTGGCGATACACCAGGTGAAAGATACCAGGTTTTTTCTGAATATCTGACCATTTTGCGGGGAATGCTCGAGAATGCCACGCGAGAGTTTTCATTCCATGGGAAATTCCACCAGGTGAAAAAGGTCGTAAACGGACCAGCCCCTGCCCACAGAATTCCTCTATGGATTGGGGCTGGCAAACCGCGCATGTTGCGCCTTGCGGGCAGTAAAGGAGATGGCTGGATAATTGGCACAATTTACATTTTGCCAGATCAGTTGGATACGATTAATAGCCTGCTCGATGAAGGTGCAATCATGGCTGGCAGAAAACCCGAAGATATTCACAGAGGTTACAATTTATTTGGAGTGATCCAAACAAATCCTTCAGAACGGCTCTCATTTCGCCGTCCAGGCATTATCCAGGGATCGGTGTCGGAATGGGTAGAAACCATTCTGCATTACCATCAGCGTTACCGCCATGACACCTTCATTTTCTGGCCCGTGGCGGGAGATGCTGAAAAGCAGGCAAAAATTTTTCTTGACGAGATTATGCCCGAGGTACGCGCTCATTTCGTGATACCTCCAAAAATTGAAAATCTGTACCAGGATTTACAGATGGGAAACCTTAAAAAGTGAGATTCTTTGATTAAAACAGGAGCATAAACCATAAA
>DAOUFM010000040.1:0-4670 GCA_034429975.1 Anaerolineaceae bacterium
AAGAGGAGCAGGCCATCATCAACGGTGATGGAGATGCATTGACCAGTATTGAAACCATCAAGACCTATAATAATTTTTACGAATTTACCGTAGCAAAAGATCGCGTCTACGAGCTCTCCAAAGACTATCCGACTGAACCCTGGCAGGTAGAGGTCTCTGGGTTGGTGGAAAACCCAACCACCTACAGCATGCAGGATATCCTGGCTCAATTCCCGCAGGAAGACCATATCTACCGGCTGCGCTGTGTCGAAGGCTGGTCGATGGTGATTCCCTGGGTAGGTTTTCCGCTGTCAAAATTACTGGATGCTGTCCAACCAACCAAAGAAGCCAAGTTCGTGCGTTTTCAATCGAAGGGAGATTATGACCGTATGCCGGGCATGGAGATGAATTTCCCCTGGCCCTACCAGGAAGGTTTGCGGCTGGACGAAGCCAGGCATGATCTGACCTTGCTGGCAACCGGGATTTATGCCGAGCCGCTCTCGATGTCTAACGGGGCGCCCATTCGCCTGGTGGTGCCCTGGAAATACGGCTTCAAGAGCGCCAAGTCCCTCATTCGCATTGAACTGGTGGCGGACATGCCAGCCACCTTCTGGAACCTGGCAGCCCCGCACGAATATGGCTTTTATGCCAACGTCAACCCGGACGTACCGCACCCGCGCTGGTCGCAATCCACCGAGCGCCGCATCGGTGAGCTGCAGCGCCGCCCGACCTTGAAGTTCAATGGATATGAAGATGAGGTGGGCTATTTATATGAAGGGATGGATTTGGCGCAGGATTTTTAGGTAATGGCTGATGGTGATAGGCGAACCCCCCTTTCAATCTCCTAACAAAATCCCCTAAACCTCGCAGATCTCTGTACAATATGATTAGCGCATTTCTTCACAATCTGGAGGTTCTTATGCGAAAAATTATTCCGGTTTCTGCCTTAATCCTCATCAGCATTCTCATCAGCTCGCTCTTTCCTGCATGCCAACCCACCGCGTCCGGAAAGGATGGCGATACCACCATTTTCCTGCCCGTGGTGTTCAATAAAAATGGCAGTGCCAAACCGTTAATCGTCAACCATCTTAATACCAACGTGCATGCCATCCCGGATTACTGGATTAATGAAGCCCGCAAACTGGTGGTGCATTACGCCCATACCTCACATGGTTCGCAAATCCTGACCGGGCTGGAGTGGCTGGAAAAGCAGGACCCCAAATACAACGTCTCGATTATTGAGAGTGGGGTGGTGGCAAAACCTCCCGATGCGACCGCCCTGGGCTTTTACGATGGCAATAACTACAGCGGAAACACCTACATCACCCCCGACATGTACTGGGAATCGAGCCAGGGGATGGCAAAAACCAGATCGGTGGTGGAAACCGGCTGGTTCGACGTCTCATTATGGACGTGGTGCGGGCAGATGTCCTCTTACAACACCACGCAGGTGAATGCCTATATGGGCTTTCTGGATCAACTAGAGAAAGATTACCCGTCTCTGCGGACGGTTTATTACACCGGGCATACGGATGGCAGCGCCCCGGGCAGCACCCTCTGGCGCAACAATAATCTGGTGCGCTCCTATGCCCAGGAACACAACAAAGCGCTCTTCGATTTTGCCGACATCGAATCTTATAACCCGGCTGGCACCTTCTACCCTAATGTTAGCGATGATTGTTCCTGGTGCCAGGGTTGGTGTAACAGTCACCCGGGCGCGTTCGAATGCCAGAATTACAGTCAAATGGGCGATTGTGCCCACTCTCATAAGTTACAATGTGCCCTGAAAGCCCAGGCCTTCTGGCAGTTGATGGCTCGTCTGGCGGGCTGGGAAGGGGATTAGCCGAAAGTTGAAAGTTGAAAGTTGAAAGTTGAAAGTTGAAAGCTTAAAAACAAAGCTCCTCGAGTAGGACTCGAACCTACAACCTAGCGGTTAACAGCCGCCCGCTCTGCCGATTGAGCTATCGAGGAAGGCTTGCTTATTATAATCAATCCTGTTTGGCTGTCAACCCTGACCAAATATTTTGCTCTAAATCCAATTTTTCTTTATAATTTTTTGTATAATTAGAATAAGTTCTATTCTTGGATCTTTAATTAGTAACACACCTTTACCTGAAAAGATTTCCCCAATCAGATGATGAAATATTCGGGGTATTCTGATGGAAGAAAAAATGAAAAAAAGCTTTGAATCAAGTAATGATGAGAAAACACTGCGGTTAATTATCGAGCATACACCAGCAGCTCTAGCAATGTTTGATCGCGAAATGCACTTTATTGCCTACAGTGCTCGTTATTTATATGATTATAAACTGGGGGATCAGAATCTGATTGGAAAATCTTTTTCAGAAATATTCCCTGAGGTAACTACGCGCTGGGATGCCATTCTTCAGAGTTGTCTGGCTGGTGAGATCCAGAAATCCGATTTGGATCCATTCCCTCGTCAGGATGGCTCAATGGATTATGTGCGCTGGGAGGTCCAGCCCTGGTATGAAGCTAATGGAAAAGCAGGCGGCATTATCCTCTTTTCTGAGGTAATTACGCAAAGTATTCGCCAATTATCTCATATTAAAAATCTTTCTAGGCTTTATGCCACCCTGAGCCAGATGAATCAAACGATTGTCCGGGTTAAAAACAAAACTGATTTGTTCAAAAAAATATGCAGGGTGGCAGTTGAGTATGGTAATTTTGGCTTAGCCTGGGTTGGTGAAATTAACCAGGAAAATGGGACTGCTGTTCCGGTGGCCGTTCATGGTTCCTCTTCCAGTTTATTACCATACGATCAGATTTCCTATTTACAACCTCCTTTTGACAAAGGTATTATTTGTCGGGCAGTCCAAACCAGGCAGGTGTCTTTTTCAAAAAATATTTTATCCGACCCTACAATGCAACCGTGGTATGAATTAGCCCGGGCTGAAAATTTTCAATCAGCGGCAGCCATTCCAATTCTCCAGGAAAATAGCGTGATTGGATTTATAAATCTTTTCTCATCCGATGCACTCATGTTTGAAAAACATGAGGAGCAACAACTATTGAATGAAATGTCAATTGATGTTTCTTTTGCTCTGGAAAGTCTGCAGAAGGAACAGCGGCGTCTACAAGCCGAAAAAGCTTTACATGAAAGTGAGACGAATTTACATGAAGCTCAACGCATGGCAAAATTAGGTAGCTGGAAATTTAATATTGATTCGCAAGAACTCTATTGGTCTGAGGAGTTGTTTCATATTTTTGAGATTGACAAAGATGAATACAAAAACCCGCGTGAAGGCTTCCTTAATATTGTCCATCCGGAAGATATGCAAAGATTAATAGAAGTCAACAAAATGGCTCATGAAATAAGCGAACCCCTCAGCGTCGATTTTCGAATTCTGACGAAAAGCGGTAAGCTGAAATACATTCATGAACTTCGCTATGGCAGTAAAAATGAAGCCGGAAAGGTCAACGTCCTCTACGGAACCGTTCAAGATGTCACCGATCGCAAACTGTTTGAGGAAAAAATGAAACAGCAACTGCTGGAGCAAACGGCTCTCCGGTCAGTTGATTTGATCATCATGAGCAGTGCGGATATTCGCCTGACTTTAAAAATCATATTGGATCGTATTTTGCAAGTTCAAAAAGTGGATGCCGCCTGTTTTTCAATTTATAATCCCTACACTTATGCTTTTGACTATCGGGTTGGGAGTGGGTTTCGCGGAAACGGTGCGCAATCCTTATCGCGTCAGGTTGGGCAGGGTACATTCGGGAAAGCCTGCCGGGAACGAGTCAAGATTGAAAAGCACCGTATTCAACTCAACGATCCGGATTTTACACCAGGTTTCATCAAGGATGAGGGCATAACCTGTTATATTGTTGTCCCGTTAATCACCAAAGGTACGATTAAAGGTGCGTTGGAATTGTTTTTCCGGCAGCATCTGAATATACAACCTCAATGGTCCGAGTTCCTAAATTCCATGGCCAACCAAGCAGCCATTGCCATCGAAAACGCAGATTTATTGGATGCGATTCATCGTTCCAACATCGAATTAAAGCTGGCCTACGATGCCACCATTGAAGGCTGGTCGAAAGCGATGGATTTACGCGATAGGGAAACAGAGGGACACACGCAGCGGGTGACAGAAATCACACTGGCAATGGCGCGGTCTGTGGAAATTCAGGATGAAGAGCTGGTACATATCCGCCGAGGAGCGTTGTTGCATGATATCGGAAAACTGGGGATTCCGGATGAAATACTGTTTAAACCCGGCCCATTGACGGCTGAAGAATGGGAGTTAATGCGCAAACACCCCATCTATGCCTTCGAGATGCTGTCAGAAATTGATTACCTCCACCGCGCCCTGGATATTCCTTATTGCCATCATGAAAAATGGGACGGCAGTGGCTATCCCCGTGGACTGAAGAACGACCAGATTCCACTGGCAGCGCGTCTGTTTGCGGTGGTAGACGTTTGGGATGCCTTGCGATCTGATCGTCCCTATCGGGCAGCCTGGCCAGAGGAGCAGGTGTATGCTTACATTCGCGAGCAATCCGGCACTCATTTCGACCCGCAGGCGGTAGAGGTCTTCGAAAAAATCATGGGGAGAAGATAGGAATTAGTTTTGAGTTTGAGGGGGTTGGATTCAGGTTTCAGGATTCAGGATTTAGGATTCAGGACTCAGGATTCAGGATTCAGATTTCAGGATTCAGGTTTTTCCCTG
>DAOUFM010000041.1:0-2611 GCA_034429975.1 Anaerolineaceae bacterium
AATTCGGCTTTATCCTCGATGATCAGTTATACGTTGTTGAAATCCTTTTTCCGGCGACCAATCTACCTGTTGGTACACTACAACTATTTCTGGATAAATTTATGAATAAAGATGGTGCAGATAAAATTGATTACGTCCACGGAGGTGAAGTGACTTACTCACTTGGAAGGAAGCCAGGTAACTGTGGTTTTTACCTGCCGGCTATGCCAAAAAATCAATTATTTAAAACGGTGATTATCGATGGCGCCATACCGCGAAAAACTTTTTCAATGGGAGAAGCCCATGAAAAAAGGTTCTATTTAGAAGGTAGAAACATCTCCGAATAAATTTGAATTAATAAAGATGCAATCATTCTTAAATTACGCTAGAAATATAAAAATAAGTTTTGAGGAAAAATGTTTTCATTAAAATTAAAAAATTTTCAGAATCCATTGCCCCCAACTGAAGTTAAGTTTATTGATTTAAGTACGGAGCCATGGGAGGATAATAAAAGAATTAAGATCTTCGCAAGAATAACTGAATTCACAACTCCTCCAAATTTAACCTTTACCATTGTTGACAATGGAAATCATGTACTATCAGAAGTGACATTAATCGAAAATATTGATACAGATATTGTCTTCACGATGCATTTACGCAATCCAAAAAATCAAAATAAATTGCAGTTACGGGGTCATATCTTTTATCCGGAAGAAATTGGGACAGTTGATCAAAAATTTTTTGACTTTGCCCTATAAACTTAAAAGCTAGTCGCGCCGATGCGGGCCACGCAAAAGGATAAATCTGTTAATAGTGTCAGTCATTAATCCGAATTCTATTATAAAAACATAGTAATAGCTAATCAATCTACGGTTGACCTTCAAGAATTTCTCCTGTTTCCAGATTTATTAATCGATTATTGTCAAGAATATTTTCTGTTTTCTCTTTTGAATACGGATCCTGCCAATGGCGATAGGGCTCATTTTTAATCATAACCCACCAAAGACCCTCAGCCATTCTTCGAGCTAACGCAGATGTAGCCTTAAAATAATGAACCCTTCCCCGGTATTGATCAAACCAGGCTTTTAATGGTCCGTTTCCATGGATGGCAAATGCTTTGGCAGCTGATAAAAGATGAAATTTAACACGGGCGTTTCCATGAGAAGAACGACGTTTTAGAAGCTTTCCTCCAGAAACTTCATTCGCTGGTACAACCCCAATTGCTTTCGAAAATGCTTCGGCAGTACAGTAACGTTGATGAAAGTTAGCTCCTAATTCGGCTATAATCCGCAATGCCAGCATGGAAGTTACACCTGCCACTGTCGTCATTAATTCCACCTGTTTTTCTAAATTACAAGAAACTATCTTGTCCAGTAATTCATGCTCTGCCTGGATGATACGATTGTTCAGAGTATTTACATCATCCAGTACTTCCTGAAGATATGGATTAATATATTCAGGCAGAGGAACTGATGCACATTTTTCAATTTCTGGTCGTTTCAATCGATTGCGATGTAAAGCGGCAATCTCTTCCGGCTTCCGATGTTCAATGATCGCCTGTAAAATTCTCAATCCTGCTGGCGTATTTAGAGTAACCAGCCTGAACACCGTAAATCCCAAGCCAGTTAAAATACCATTTGCTCGATTAGTTACTTGTGTTCTTTGTTGTTTCCAGCTATCAATTCGTTTGAATAACAACCTCAGTTCCCGTTGTTGACTATCTGGCATATTTGAGGTCTTCAAATCAAAATTGGCTGCCAGGCGAGCTAAGGTCATTGCATCACCTTTATCCGATTTCCCTTCTACTCGTAATAATGCTTTAACAATAATTGGATTGATTACTGAAATATTGATGTCTTCTCCTCGTAATGTATCGTAGTAAAGCAGATGATAATTCGCCGTGCTTTCAATGATTACCAATTCAACATCATGATCCTTAAACCATTTAGCAGCTCTGAGTGCATCGGCTTTATGTTGTTTGAATTCTTGTGCTTCTAAATTCCCAGTCTCAGCATAATAGATAGCAGCAACAATAATGTTTTTGTCTGTATCACAACCCCCAGTTATGTTGAAGCGTGCCTGAACAGAAGCTTTTCCGTTAGCATGAATGCGTTTTGCCATAAATTGGTTCCTTTTCTGCCACAAAATTGCGGTGCGACACCCTGGACCTCTACGGGCCATTCTATTTTTGAGACTAATACTGTCTATGCGTGGCGCGGGTGAGTGTTAGTAGCCCAAACTTTTTGCGACCCTGACTGCGGGTAAGAAATAACGGGGCCTTGGTACACCGCTCGGAATGATAATAACAGAAATAGAACAAAATTACTACCTGCCTAAATGTGCATGTTTTAAGGCAAAAATCGACAAAATCGGCAGCTTTTTGGCATAGTGCAAGAAAATTATGATGTTTTTCGTGTTTTTGGATGGTTATGCAAAACTCAGACTATAATTTAACAGTATGTAATATACCCCGTCTTTCTCTCGCAGTATTTAAAGTATCAAAATAGAAAATAAACAAAAGGAATTACTGAAATATTAAATATTAAAGGTAAAAAACGCAAAGAATCTAACAAATCCACACCAAAAAATTGATTTAGAAATGCAATGCAATAAACGGGTAAAAATGGATAAG
>DAOUFM010000042.1:0-14530 GCA_034429975.1 Anaerolineaceae bacterium
GGCCGCGAAGTCACCATCGGCGAAATCACCCGCATCATCCTGGGCATCCTCCGCAAACCCGATCTCCCCATACGCCAGGACCCCGAACGCCTGCGCCCCGAAAAATCCGAAGTCCTGCGCCTCCTCTCCGACAACACCAAAGCCCGCGAGCTGCTCGGCTGGCAGCCCAAAGTCGAACTGGAAGAAGGCCTCGAGCGCACCATCGCCTGGGTCTCCGACCACATCGATAGATATAGAGTTGGAGTCTACGAGCGGTAAAGATTAAACCGCGACACACGTTCCGAGTGCATAGCCGCAAAGACGCTAAGAAAAAACGCGAAGAATTTTAAGGGTTGGGAGTCTGGGTTATTAGAGTATATTAAATATATTGATGGTACGAGTTTATGGTATTTAAAGAAAAATTAAATCTATGTTTTTATACGCAGAAATTATTAGAAATATTACTAAAAAAATCCATTTCACCACAATTCTAGTAAAGGGAAATTAACCTGAAAAACATTAAGCCAAACCTTAATCATTTTCTTCGCGTATTTTCTTCGTGTCTTCGCGGCTATGCACTCGGAACGTGTGTCGCGGTTCAATTTTTATTCTTCATTAACCCAGTTCAATCTTTACTCCAAGGGAGCATATAATGCAAGCTGTAATCCTCGCTGGCGGCAAAGGCACCCGCCTCGCCCCATACACCCGTGTTTTCCCTAAGCCGATGATGCCCATTGGCGACAAAACCATCCTCGAGATCCTGCTGCATCAGCTTCAGGCAGCCGGCATCACGCACGTTACCCTGACCGTCGGGCATCTGGCCGGGCTCATGCACGCCTTCTTCCAGGACGGCTCCAGCTACGGCCTGAACATCCGCTACGCCTATGAGGACATTCCCCTGGGCACCGCCGGGCCGCTCGCCAACATCACCGATCTGACCGAAACCTTCCTGGTAGCCAACGGCGACGTCCTCTCCCTGCTGCCGATCGACCAGTTCATCGCTTACCACAAACAGCAGGGCGGCATCTGCACCATCGCCATGCACGAGCGCACCGTGCAGATCAACCTGGGCGTGATCGAAACCGATGGGGGCAATCGCATCCAAAACTATATCGAGAAACCAAGCTTGGACTACCGCGTCTCGATGGGCCTGTACATCTTCGAACCGCGCGTCCTCGCATATATCCCCCAAGGCCAATACCTCGACTTCCCCGACCTGGTCAAGAAGCTGCTCGCCGCCGGAGAAAAGGTCGTCGGCTACCCCTTCGACGGCTACTGGCAAGATCTCGGCCACCCCTCCGACTACGAACAAGCGGTGGAGGATTTCGACTCGATGAGGGGGCTCTTCCTCCCCGGGGAGTAAAGACTGAACCGCGAGGACGCAAGGACGCGAAGAAAATACGCGAAGGAAACAATTAAGATTTGGTTTATTGTTTCCCTAAAGGAGTATCATGGACATTGAAAAAATCGCTGCAGATATCATTGATTGCGCTATCAAGCTACACATGACCCTTGGACCGGGTTTGCTTGAATCAGTATACCAAACCTGTCTCACCTATGACCTCCGTCAGATGGGATACAAAGTAGAAACCGAAATCCCTCAACCGTTAAAATACAAAGAAGTCACCTTCGATCAAGGTTACAGAATCGATATGTTGGTTCAGGATTGCATTATCATCGAAAACAAAACTGTTGATCATATCTTGCCAGTCCACGAAGCCCAACTTATCACCTATCTAAAATTACGAGGTTGTACTTTAGGTTTTTTAATCAACTGGAAAGAAAAAAAATTAATCGACGGCGTCAAACGGAAAGTAAATAATCATCCCTTTAACTATATCTCCAAAAATCCAAGAAAGTATTCATAAATTTGTTATTTCCATTAAAAATCTTCGCGTATTTTCTTCGCGCCTATGCACTCGGAACGTGTGTCGCGGTTCAATCTTTACTTCACACTCACGCGGTTCAATCTTTTTTCTTTTCCCTTAAAAACCTTCGCGTATTTTCTTCGCGTCTTCGCGACTTCGCGGTTCAATCTTTATCCCCCGCAAACGCGGTTCAATCATTTCCCCCAAGGAGCACCTACCCATGAACTGGAAAATCCCCCTCGCTGACCTATCCTACGACCAGAACGAAGACTCCGCCGTCCTCGCCGTCCTCCACTCGAAGTGGCTCACCATGGGTGCAGTTACCGCTCAATTCGAGCACGACTTCTCCCAGCTCACCGGCAGCCCGCACTGCTTCAGCGTCTCCAACGCCACCGAAGCCCTGCACCTGGCCTGCGTAGCCCTCGGCATTGGCCCAGGCGACGAGGTTATCGTCCCAGCGCTCACCTTCGTCGCGACGGCCAACGCCGTCCTCTACACCGGCGCCCGTGTGGTCTTCGCCGACATCACTGGTCCCAACGACCTCACCATCTCCCCGGCAGCCATCGCCGCCAGCATCACCCCGCGCACCAAAGCCATCATCGTCATGCACTACGCCGGCTATCCCTGCGATATGCCCGCCATCCTCGAGATCGCGCGGGCTCACAACCTGCACGTCATCGAGGATGCCGCCCACAGCCCGGGGTCGAGCCTGCAAGGCAAAGCGCTCGGCACCTGGGGGGATATCGGCTGCTTTTCCTTCTTCTCCAATAAAAACCTGGCAACGGGAGAAGGCGGGATGCTGACGACCAATTCCGACGAGATTGCTGCAAAAATCAAGCTGCTGCGCTCGCACGGCATGACCACCCTGACCTATGATCGCCACGCCGGGCATGCCTACTCCTACGATGTGGTCGCGCTGGGATACAACTATCGCATCGACGAGATCCGGGCAGCGTTGGGAATTGAGCAGCTCAGGAAACTGACCGCCAACAACCAGCGCCGGCGCGAGATCGTCGCTCTGCTGCGCGAGCATCTTCCCGCCGGGCTCACCATCCCCTTCGCCGATCATCCCGGAGTTTCTGCCTGCCACCTCATGCCCGTTCTCCTGCCGGAAGGTGCCAACCGCACCGCCTTCCAGGACACCATGAAAGCCGCCGGTATCCAGACCAGCATCCACTACCCGCCGATCCACACCTTCAGCTACTACCGCGAGCACTTCCCCGGCCCGCACAATCTGCCCCTCACCGAGTCCATCGCCGCCCGCGAAGTGACCCTGCCACTCTTTCCCACCATGACGGAAGAGCAGTTGGATTATCTAATCGAGCAAGTGGGGGAGGCGGTTAAGTTGTTGAGCTGTTAAGCTATTAAGTTATTAAGGGAAAATAACTCAATAACTCAAAACTCAACCCTCAAAACTCAACCCTCAAAACTCAAAACTTAAAACTCAATAACTCAACAGCTTAACAGCTTAATACCTCAACCCTCAAAACTTTTTATGGAATTAAATCAGAACAATAACAAAAAGAAACAATTAATCAGAGCCTGGCTGCCGGTAATCCTCTGGGCGGGTGTTATCTTCTTCTTCTCGAGCGATCCGGATCCCTACAAAATATTGCCGCAAGCCTGGCTGCGCTTCCACCCATTAGGAGAGCATACACACTCATCGCTGAAAGAGATCATCGGTGTACTCAGCCATTTCAGTGAATACGCCATTCTGGCTTTTCTCTTTTTCCGCGCGATGCATTATCCAGCCGCTAAACGACCAGGCTCCTATTCAGAATCCACTCATCCCAATTTGCGCCGCTTAACAGGACTTGTCATCCTTTTCACCATGCTCTACGCCCTGTCCGACGAAACCCACCAACTCTTCGTCCCAGAACGTGAATTCCAACTCTTCGACCTGACCATCGACCTCCTCGGAACCCTCTTAGGCGTATTCCTCTATCGTAAATATCACCAACACAAACTCCAAAAAACATCTTCTCCAAACACCAACCCATAATCCTTCCTCTCTTTGCACATTCCATGATAAACTCACAATTGAACCCCAAACCCCTAACCCCCAGAATCCTCACCCTGAACCCTGACCCCTGCCCCTTGACTCCTGACCCCTGAATCCTGAATCCTGACTCCTGAACCCCGAATCCTGAACCCTGAATCCAGAATCCTGAATCCTGAATCCTGAAACCTGAAACCTGAAACCTGAATCTTAACCCCTGAACCCCGAATCCTGAATCCTGACTCCTGAACCCCGAATCCTGAACCCTGAATCCTGAACCCTGAATCCAGAATCCTGAATCCTGAATCCTGAAACCTGAAACCTGAAACCTGAATCCTAAACCCTCACTCCTCAAAACTCACTCCCCCCTATGTCCCTCATCAACTGGAATTCCCTCATCTCAAACACCATCTGGATCCTCGCCCTCGCCTGGCTCCTGGCTGTCCTCTCCATGTCGCTCTGGTCGGCTCATGAAAATGAGCGCAGACTCACCCAGGAGCTTGATCGTCCTATCCGGCAAATACAACTCAATCTGGGCGGTATGCTCTTCAGCACCGGGTTGGCGCTCGTTTCTGATCAACTCTGGCAAATGATTGTCCTGATCGCGCTGGGAATCATGTTCTTCGTCCAGCTTGTTCTGGCGGTTCGGGCTCAGCGGGAATAGAAATCGTAAAAGCTTAACAAAAACGATGGTTGTCATCAATGGATTGATCACTTATAATTTATGGCATAATTATTGCACGAACATTTTCGTCGGGAGATTCTATTGCCTTCAGTAGGTCGCTGCCCTAGTTTAGGACTGGATGATGATCCATCTACCTGCATGACTTTCGCAACCGAAAGCCATCGTTGTTATCGTCTTACTAAAAGCCAAACCATCCCGCTCGATCATCAAAATCTGTACTGCCTCAATGAAAACCATATCCGCTGTCCGATCTATCTGCGTGGTCAGCGCCTCTTCCCGTCCGCGGTGAAAGGACAGGCGAATCAGGTTTCGCGCTCGCGCCCCAAAAACAAGCGGCTGTCATCCAGCATTGCCATAAAGTGGGTCGCGGGGATCGTACTTTTGTTAGCTTTGGCGTTTGGCAGTTGGTGGCTTTTTTCCCACACCGATATTTTCACCCGTCCTGACCCGCCTGTGCAGGCTTTCGGCAGCCTTCCGCCTGGAATTACCCCTACGCTCACCCGTACTGTAGCGCTGTTCACACCCAACCTGACCCTTGTCCATGACCTGACAGAGATCCCAACGGATCCTGCCAGCCAGGAATTAGCCCAAAATATTCCAGTCACCGGGTTTGATCAGGAGACAGCAATCGTGACTGCGACGGCAACGCAAACGCGTACCCCTACCCGAATGGCATGCGCACTACCAGAAGGTTGGGTCGTCTATAATGTCAAGCTTTGGGATACGCTCTACTGGCTCAGTATGTCTGTTCGTGTAAGCGTGGATGAGTTAAAAGCAGTCAATTGCCTTAAATCAGATCTATTGGTGGTTGGTCAGCCAATTTTTCTGCCATACGATCCTCCCAAAGCCAGTTTTACAGCATCACTAACCGCGACATCACCACCAACCGATCGCCCTCCCACTGCCACTTCATCGCGAACATCTACTGCAACCTTCACCCGTACATTTACAGTAACCTTTACCCGTACCCAAACACCTACCTCTACTTATACCGCTTCACCCATCCCTCCCACCAACACATCTGTACCCCCAACAAACACTCTGGTTCCTCCCACAAACACCTCTGTACCTCCAACCGCTGAACCGACCGCGATACCAACTGAAGAACCTACCGAAAACTCAGAAGGCTAGGGTTTTCCTGGCAAATAAGGATGCCTGTTGAAGCAACTTGCGCATAACCGACATCTCCTCAATGCATTCAAATTAGCATTGGGATTATTATTGCTGTACCTCTCGATTAAAACAGTCGAGTGGGGCATTCTAACGGAAGCATTGGCAACGATTTCGCCGCTCTGGTTGTGGCTTGCCGTTCTGAGCGTTTTACTTAGTCTGGCGCTCAAAGTATGGCGCTGGGATGTGTTATTGCGAAATTATCAAATCCGGCTGCCCCTCGTCAAATTAATCTCCGCATTCTTTTTGGGTCAGGCTGCCAATATTCTGCTGATTATTCGTGGGGGTGAGGTTGTGCGCATTGGCGCTGCTCACCAACCTGAAGAGGATGATTGGCTCGCAATTACAGCTACGATCGCAATCGAAAAATATCTGGATCTCCTGATGCTGGTTGTATTGATGCTGATATCCGTGAATAACCTTCCTCCTTTGGCGGTGGAAAAATTAGGCAGTCTGCGCATTTTCATCATCTTGCTGACTTTAATTCTATTTTTAATGGTTGTTTTCGGACCATTTCTCTGGCAGAAATTCTCTACGGGAGGAAATCACCCCGCTTGGTTTGAAAAAATTCAACCAAAAATTGATCGTTTCATTCAGGCCAGTCTCTGGTTGAAAGATCTGCAGCGTTTGTCGCCAATGCTGGTCTTTACCATCGCAATTTGGGTTGTAATGGCGGTGACCAATTTGCTGGTGTTTCAATCCCTTTCCATCCAACTCAATTGGGATGCTGCCGTTTTGGTGCTGATTCTCATTTATTTGGGAGTATTACCGGCTTTGATGCCTGGGAATATTGGCCCGTTTACTTTCTTTGCCCAATTGGCGCTGATCCCCTTTGCTGTAGAAAATGAGTTGGCGCTGGCTTTTGCAATCATCCTGTACGTTATTGTGACCCTGCCTCCATTACTCCTTGCGGGATTGATGATGTTATTGCCAACAAAGAAAAAACTGAGGGGCACAGGCTAATGTCTCGGTCATTTTATTTCTCAATTGTAATTCCAGCCAAAGATGCAGCTGATACCATTGCGAACTGTGTACGCGCTTTACTCAACCAACAAGACTATATCTGCCATCAAGATTATGAGATCATCGTGGTGGATGATGGCTCCAGCGATCAGACTGCCAGCATCGCGAGAGAGCTGGGGGTGCTGGTGATCAGCCAGGTGAATGCTGGTCCGGCTGCTGCCAGAAATGCCGGAGTTCAACAGGCTCAGGGAGAGATCATTCTCTTCACCGACGCCGATTGTATTCCCACCTCAAACTGGTTAGCTGAGATGGTAAAGCCTTTTAATGATTCGGATGTCGTTGGCGTCAAAGGTGCTTATCTCTGCCAGGAAACGAATTTAATTTCCAGATTTGTGCAACAGGAGTTTGAGTATAAATATCTCTTGCTCTCAAAACTGCCAAAAATTGACTTCATTGATACTTACTCAGCGGCTTATCGAAAAAATATTTTTAAAGACAATGGGGGCTTTGATATGCGCTTCCCGGTTCCATCGGTTGAAGACCAGGAGTTATCCTTTCGACTGGCACGCAAAGGTTACAAACTCGTTTTTCAGCCATCTGCTAAGGTTTATCATCAACATGATGTCTCCGTTTGGGAGTATTCCAGGCGTAAGTGGGGGATAGGTTATTGGAAGGCTTTTTTGCTGCGCTGGTTGCCGGAAAAGACACTTTCAGATACTTATACGCCAATTTCACAACGGCTGCAAATCTTTTTCCTCGCGCTTACATGGATGGGGTTGTTCGCTGCTCTTTTTTTCAAACCAATTATTTGGATTGGATTGGTGAGTCTTATGCTCTTCTTTCTGACTGCTTTTCCATTTCTAAAAATGGTCTGGAAAAATGATCGGAAGATCCTTGTACCTTCTTTATTTTTACTTTTTGTTCGCGCTGGCGCCCTGGGATTGGGGCTTGTTGCTGGATTCCTCTTCCCTCCTCGATCCAAACTTCCCCCAAGAGCCGGGCTTCGATTTTTGGAACGGCTGGCCAAACGAGTTCTGGATATTTCAGCAGCCATCATTGCGCTGATTCTTTTTTCCCCAATCATGTTAATTTCAGCGCTATTGATCAAACTTGATTCACCCGGGAAAATCATTTTCTCCCAGGAACGATCCGGTGAAAATGGAAAACCCTTCCGAATCTATAAATTGCGTACCATGGTCACCGATGCAGAAGATAAATTACAGCAGGTATTGGAACAAAATAATATCACCTTCGACCAGCCTGTTTTTAAACTTCAGAATGATCCCCGGGTAACTCGCGTGGGAAGATTCTTACGGCGCTGGAGTCTGGATGAAGTCCCGCAATTCTGGAACATCCTGCGGAGTGATATGAGTCTGGTAGGCCCCAGGCCCGAAGAGAGCTGGGTGGTTGCGATGTATGATGACCGGCAGCGTCAGCGTCTTGCTGTAAAACCCGGACTCACCGGCCCCATGCAGGTCAGCGGCCGCGGCAATTTAGAATTCGAAGATCGCCTGGCTTTAGAATTGGAATATATCCAGCATTATTCTTTCTGGCTGGATTTGAAAATTATCTTTCAAACAATCGCAATTATCCTTTCTGGAAAAGGCGCATATTGATTCGACGCAGTACAAATTTCAAAATAACCAGGAATTTTTGGCTGGTTCTCCTTCTATGTTCAATTGGAATTTTTTTTATTATTAAGGGAATTGATGCATATATCCATCCCTCTGTGAAGGTGCAATGGACAACTGCAACTGAAGTTGATGTTCTGGGCTTTAATTTGATGCGCAGTGAATATCCGTCAAATGTGGGGATCGTTCAGGTCAATAAGGACTTGATTCTGGCAAAAGGCTCTTCGATTGAAGGTGCCCATTATCAATTTGTTGATAATGAAGTTTCTGCTGGGAAATCCTACACGTATTTATTACAAGAATTATCATATACGCTTGAAATTACAGATTTGGAAAAGATCAATGTTGAAATAAATCAGAAAGGCTTTCCTGCTATTTTAGCCGGATTAGCTTTTATGATTGGCTCATTTATCGTCCCAAACATGAATAGGCAAAAAACTTAAAATCTGATGACGATATCATGGTATTTTGAAAACTATCCGTATGAATAACTTCGAGTTTGAATTACCAATTGGCAATTATTATATTCATGTGTTGCTGGATGATAGAAACAGCTACGAAAGAATAAGAGGATATTATCGTTTTCATCAGAAAATGTCGGACGATTGTATTGGGAAGATTACCATTCAAAATACGGGAAATCATCATTCAGAAACAAATCTGGAGCCAAAGACTGTCTGGAGTGATAATACCTGTGAATTTATTGGCTATGACTGTAAAGGAATAGTAGGGAGTAATATGGATGCCAGCCTGGAAATTGGACCGGATACTACCATCCAATGTCTAGATTTCTTTTTTAGAGTCGCAACCTCAATTTTTATTTTTTCAAGAGGAGGTTTATTGGTTCATGCGGCTGGTATTGAAAAAGACAACCACGGTTATCTTTTTACCGGTTATTCCGGTGCTGGAAAATCAACAGTCTGTAAATTGTCTTCTGATTGCAAAACCCTGAATGATGACTTAATCGTTCTCATCCCTGAAAAAGGTGGTTGGCAGATTTGCTCAACACCTTTTACAAATCCTACGCAGGTTTCACCGATTCAGGGTTCGACAAATCTTCACAGGATATTTCTTTTAAAACAAGCAAAATATCACCAACTGGTTGATGTATCTGAAACAAGAGCTTTAGCAGAGTTAATTACACATGTTCCAGTTATTTCTCAGTCAGAAAAACTAATTCCTCCTTTGATCAATCGTTGTAATGACATCGTCAAGAAAATCCCGCCCCAAGAATTGAATTTTTTACCAGACAGGGGCTTCTGGAATTTAATTGAAAATAAACGTTAGCTAGTTTTGGTTTAAAAAAATAAAACAACCTCGATTTACTATGATCGGGGTTGTTTTTTATGAATTAAGCATTTTGACTGGTTGATTTACGTTTCAAAGCCGATTGAACCATCAAGAATTCACCAATGTTGTCCATGGTAACCAGCCCTACAAGTTTCTGGTTCTCAAAAATGGGCACAGTGTGGCAATGACAGGTTTGTAATCGTTCAGATACTCTTTCTAACATCTCATCGGATTCGGCAGTGACAAACGAACGATCCATGACACTGGCTATATTGGCGGTGGGACCATCGGTTGCCAGCCCCTTAATCAAAGCTCCCCGCGTCAGGATCCCAACCATCTCAGCCCCGCGCATCACTGGAAATTCGTGCTGATATCCAGAAAGTATGGCATCTACGCCATCGGACAATCTTTGGTTAACGTCCAGAGTTTGAAATTGGGTTAACATTGCCCGTTTGATTGGAATGCCAGAAATTGCTTCCTGAACCTGAACCGAGCTTGATTCCTGGCTGGCTCCAATCCAGACAAAGAGGGCAATAAAAATTAAGAATGGATTGGTCAACAATCCGATCAACCCAAAAATTAATGCAAAACCCTGTCCAACCATGGCAGCAGTATGCGTAGCTTGTGTATATTCCATTCGCATTGCTAAAATCGCTCGTAAAACCCTACCCCCATCCATTGGAAAAGCGGGCAATATATTAAAAAGGAGGAGTGTTAAGTTTACGATTGCCAACCTTTGAATCATTGTTCCATCGGTCACGGTAGCATTGCTTATCCCATTTAGATTGTGGGTTATGAACAAGTATCCAAGCATGATCGCTGCAAAAATAAAATTAACCAAAGGGCCTGCAAGTGCTACGATCAATTCCTGCTTAGGTTCTTTTGGCATGCGTTCTAATCTTGCCAGGCCGCCGATGGGCAATAAGGTGATATCCTTCGTAGTTATTCCATATTTCCTGGCTGCAATTGCATGTCCCAACTCATGTAACAACACGAATAGGAATAGTAAAATGATAAAAGCGATACCATTAAAGACTGCATATATAGAATGTTCGCTAATCCAGTATGAAAAACCAATCCAGGCGATTAAGATTAAAAAAGTGCTGTGAATAAAAACATCTATTCCAGCAATTCTTGCTATTTTCCAAGACCATTTCATATATCCTCCATTTCTCATTATTATTGAGAACTGAATGCTAGCTTAATCATACATTTTAAATAGTCAAATATTGAAAATTTGCAGAATGTTTATAGAATTCTTATAAATTGTTTATACAATGTTGATTGACAGATAGAAGTACTAAATAATATAATAATTAATATGATAAATATCTATTTTATCCCAAAGTGGGAGTAACAGGAAGAGGTGAAAAATGTCAGATAAATTTGTATTGCCGGAATTAGGGTTTGCTTATAATGCTTTGGAAGCAGCAATTGATGCTCAAACAATGGAAATTCATCATACCAAACATCATGCCGCTTATGTCAACAACTTGAATGCTGCACTCGAAAAAGCTCCAGGTTTCTTTTCACAATCGGTTGAAAGTGTCCTTCGCAATATTAATGATGTTCCCCAAGAGGTACGTCAGGCTGTGATTAACAATGGGGGCGGACATGCCAACCACTCTTTATTCTGGAAAGTACTTACACCCGGCGGAAGTAACAGCCCGGTGGGCGATGTTGCCCGCGAATTAAATGAAGTGTTTGGAAATTATGAAACCTTTGTTGATACTTTTTCTAAGGCAGCCACCACCAGATTTGGTTCGGGATGGGCCTGGCTGGTATTGAACGGCCAAAAGAAACTGGAAGTATACTCAACAGCGAATCAGGACAGCCCTTTTATGCAAGGTCATGTTCCAGTTCTGGGATTAGATGTATGGGAGCATGCCTACTACCTGCGCTACCAGAATCGTCGGCCTGATTATATTAAAGCCTTTTGGTCTGTTGTGAACTGGGATAAAGTCAATCAGTTTTACAGCGAAAATAAATAAATTCAGATTATGAAAAAAAGAGGAGCCTCTCGTTCATAAGATTGGCTCTTCTTTTAATTTGTTGAAATGATAATAGTCAAAAAACTTTAATTTACACTATAAAACATCAAATGTCCTTCGAAGTCAGTGACTAAAAGGATGTCCCCATTAGGCGAAATTAATACATTAGAAATCTCCTGACCTTGAGGTGTTGATAAAGGTGTAAATTGTTGAAGGTTTAAATCCAGAATAGAGACGCTATTTCTGAGTGAAAGAGCGATTTTTGTTCCATCCGGAGAAATTGATATTGCATTTATTGCATCATCGGTATGGAATTTATTGAGAAGCGCTCCAGTTTTGAAATTATAAATAAAAAGGGTTGGTTTATAGTCATTACCAACTGTTTCAAAATCGGCAACAGCTAAATAGGTTGCGGCTGAGTCCATGTCTTTGCTGGTAATAAAATCTTCATGATACATTGCCGGGAAGATCTGGTTGGTGGTAATATTACTCACCTGGATAGTGGCTCTGGCTACCCAAATGGCATATTGGTTGTTTTGTCCAAAACTGACACTATATACAGGTGCAGCAGTCTCGAATCCCGTTAAAGTCGTTTCCAATTGACCAGTTTCAAGGTCATAGATTAAGGCTTTCCATTGATCTTCACTTGAAATCATGATCTTTTGACCATCAGGTGATATTTCACCAAACATGAAGGTAGTCCCTGTGGCGATTGTTTTTTCGGTTGAATTTGCCCAATTTCGAATAATCAGGTCCTGATTATTTTTCGTGATTACATAAATGTTGTCATCGGGTGAGATATCGATCGATATTTCATCTGGTGCAAGCGTGTACGAGAATAATACATTGAAATCGGGATATGACAAAACTTTAAAAACCCCGTTTCCGTCAACCGAGAAACAAGATTGATCAGAACACCATCGTACTTTTGCTGGATAGCCTAAATCGAATTGATTTATTAAGCTGTTTGCTGTTACAGTTGGAGATGGTGTTTTGGTTTCAGTAGGTTCAGGTGTATTGGTTGGTGTTGACGTCTCAGTTACTGCAACTTCGGTAGTCACTTGCATTGGAGATGGAGATGCAACCGCAGGGGTATCAGTTGTATTAACTCCTTTGGGTGTTTTACTGGTTAATTTGCATGAGGAAAGCAAAACAATCCCAATGAGCAAAAGAATGGGGAGAGACATTTTTTTATTCATATTATTCTCTTTTCGTATATAGACGAATAAAATACTTTTTTAGTTCCTGGAAGTAATACTATCTTCCATTTTGTTGAAAGTTTTATGTAATAAATTATACATCTTGTCTTCAGCCCAATCAAAAGCTTGTTCAGTGATTTCTGCTATTTTTTTATTGATCCAGGAATCAACACGCCCTTTTTGACGGTCAATAGTTTTTGAAATTCCATCATTCATTCGGGCTGATAGGCTAGTGATTAAGTTGGGGTTTTGCTGAATGAGCACGACCGGAAATTCATTAACATAGATTGTCATGGAATGATCATCCGCGACTTCTATTTCCATCCCATTGTCTACGCTTAAGTCTGCGGTATCTGCTGCATAAGCCCGGTATTTCTTTCCTGGCAGATCAGAGAAAGTTACGGGATAAGGAGATTGTCCGCCTGAAGCGGTCCATGAGTAGATGATTAAGCGCCCTTCTTTCCGAAATCGGAATTCATAAATACCCAGATCCTGAGGGGTGGCGTAGCTACTTTTTTGCTGAAACTGTCCAAGAAATCTGGATCCGCCTAATAATCGGCCGATATTTTTTAACGTTTCTTGCCCTTCCGGCCCTAAAACAAAGCCAGGATCCTGAGGATTTTCATAAAGGGTGTACCAGAATATCTTTTCAACACCTTGTTCTGACATCAATGGCAGAATACTTCTTACTACATAATTAGCCTCTATCTGGTCAGTGGAAAGAAAATGTTGTTCTGCCGGGTATGATAACCATTCATCTTTCCATCCCAACTCTGTTATCCAGATCGGTTTTTTCCCGTTTTCATTTACGAAATCCCGGATATCCCGAATCTCGGATACCAGGTTTGATGATTCCTGTTCATCTGAACTACAGTTCATTGTTTCCAAATCAACTTTTGGCCCCCTTGGCATCCAAGCTTCGGGAGGATTATTATCCCAAAATGGGTTGATGCCCACCACATCAAAGTATTTCCAGGCACCTGACTTTTTTATTTCCGAAAGAAACATGATAGGAGTGGTGGAGCAAGTGTTACCTGAAGCGCTATATAACCCTCCCAGAATGACGGTGTCTCTGGAATTGTGCTTTTTAATAATCTTGTAGGCGGATGATAATAGTTGGGAATATAAAAATGGATTTGGTTCGCTTTCGGCATCCAGATTTGTTGGAAACATGACCTGCCCCCATACATGGGGATTGTTTGATTGAGGGAGGATTTCCCAATAATCGATCTGGTCCCCGAAGCGATCAACAACCGCTTGCACATAATTTTTCCAACGATCAGTCAGTTGATCAACATCAACAGTTTGTTCGGGATAAACGTGAGGTAAATACGCTGGGCCGGTTGAAAGAACTGCTACGACTCTTAAATCGTGTTTTTGGGCTTCTGCGAGCATAAAATGAAAATCCCGGGTAGTTGAACCATCCGAGTAATACCATTGAAATTGACCCGGGGTTTGCTCAACCTCCCGCCAGGGAATTTCCTCCCGAACCCAGTGAATGTTCATATCCTGTAATTGTTGATAAGCACCAGGCAGTCCTTCTGTTCCCACACGTAGGTGAATAGAATCTCCCATTCCAAGATTGTTGAGAGGCGCATTGGTAAGCTCTTTTTCCTTTGGTTTGAAAAAACCACTGATTAAGAAAAGAACAATTAGGACAGCAAGTAATTTAACCCAAAAGAAAGCGACTTTAAATCGGAAACCCATATCAACCTCACAGTTTTGATAAGGTTAATGGTGCAAGAAGGGGGCCAG
>DAOUFM010000043.1:0-8075 GCA_034429975.1 Anaerolineaceae bacterium
CTGCTTTTACCCGCCCTGGTTTCTGCAGTGCCCTCATTTGTGTTTCTGGAAGCTTCCCTTGCCCTTTTGGGTTTGGGTGATCCGGTATTGCCCACCTGGGGGAAGACGATTAACGAAGCTTATTCCAATGCGGCTCTATATCGAGGCTGGTATTATTGGATTGTTCAGCCGGCGGTTTTGTTGATGATCACTGGTCTTGGGTTTGCCTCCTTAGGTTTCGCGCTTGACCGAGTCTTTAACCCCCGTCTGCGAGGTATGTAAGATGGAAAATAACAATACATTATTGCAAGTGGAAAATCTAAAACTTTACTTCAAAGCCTCAAAAGGTGTTGTTCAGGCTGTTGACGGAGTTGATTTTAAATTGCCCACCAATCGGGCTGTTGTGGTGATTGGTGAATCCGGATGTGGAAAAAGTTCCATGGCAAAAGCCCTGCTGCGGCTTTTACCAAAAAATGTTGCTCAATATTCCGGAAAAATTTTGTTAAATGGTGTTGATACCATGACCATGAGCGATGAAAAGTATCGTACAGACGTGCGCTGGGTGCGAATGTCTATGGTTCCTCAGGCAGCTATGAACTCGCTTAACCCGGTATTAAGGGTGGGTGATCAGGTTGCTGAACCGATCATCGTTCACCATGGTGTGGAAAAAGAAGCTGCATTAGAACAGGCAAAAACGATGTTCCAGCGGGTGGGCGTGCCGGTTGATTTTGTTAATCGCTACGCTTTTGAGTTAAGTGGTGGAATGCGCCAACGTGTGGCAATTGCCATGTCTCTGGTTACCGTACCCGACCTGGTTGTTTTGGATGAACCCACCTCCGCCCTGGATGTGTTAACCCAGGCAAACATTATGAACCTGTTGAAACGAATTAAGAAAGAAATTGCGACCAGTTTTATTTTAATTACACATGATATTTCTACTTCCAGTGAATTAGCGGATGATGTGGTGGTAATGTATGCTGGCCAAATTGTGGAAGTAAGCGATAACCGCCGTTTCTTCACCGCGCCGTTGCACCCATATTCTGAGAAATTAATGTCCTCTGTGCCACGGTTACGAGGAACAACCCAACCGGATTTTATCACCGGACAACCTCCCAGCTTAATTAATCCTCCAACCAGTTGCCGCTTCTATGAAAGATGTCACAAACGTTTTTCAAAATGTGTGGAGGAGCCACCTACCTTTAATGTGGATGGTGTGCTGGTGAAGTGCTGGTTATACGAATAAGACAGGGAGAAAAATAAAGAATGGCAGTGAAAACTGATAAAAATGTTGAAAAGCAATTTCGTCCGGTTAGCCCGGATACATTGCTTTCCGTGCAGGACCTGCATGTCTGGTTCGAGTTGCGGAAATTTGGATTTGGACATGCCGGCTATGTGCGGGCTGTTGATAATGTTAGCTTTGACCTCAAACGCAAAGAGACAATTGCCCTGGTGGGTGAAAGTGGTTGCGGTAAATCAAGTTTGATGAAAACAATTCTGGGCATTAATATCCCGACCAAAGGTGATGTTTTATTCGAGGGACGCCCCATGACCAGTTTCTCTAAAAAAGAATTAACCTGGTATCGATCTCAGGTTGGTTATGTTCAGCAGGATCCTTATGGGGCACTGGCGCCTTTCATGAATATTCAAAGAATTATGGAAGAGCCCTTGATTGTGCATGGTGTCAAAGATAAAAAGGAACGGCTGGAGCGGATACATAAAGCCTTCGAGGAAGTGAAATTAACCCCGGTGGATGAATTCTTACCGAAATTCCCGCACATGCTCAGTGGTGGTCAACAGCAACGTGTGGTGATTGCCCGGGCGATGATTTTGAATCCAAAATTGCTGGTAGCAGATGAACCGGTTTCTATGCTGGATGCCTCGGTGCGGGTTGAAATCCTTAAGCTTTTACGCAGTTTGCAGGAAGCACATGATCTGGCTGTGATTTATATTACCCATGATCTTTCCACCGTTCGTTATTTCTCGGAACGGATTTTTGTGATGTACGCCGGGCAGGTGATTGAAAAAGCAAACGTGCTGGATCTCGTCATGGATGCCAAACATCCATACACCCATGCGTTACTATCAGCTACCTCCGATCCGGATGCAAAGAATGTTGATGAATACCAGGATGTACCTCCGGGAGAACCACCCAGTTTGGTAAATCCGCCGGTTGGGTGTCGTTTCCATCCGCGCTGTCCAAAAATGATGCCGGGCATTTGTGACGTCAAAGAACCGCCGGAATTTGAACCTGTTAATGGTCACTTTGTCAACTGTTGGCTTTACGATAAATGGCATTTAACTTCACCCGATTAATTCTGATCGCTTTTTTATTGCTCTTGTTGGGCGTTGTTCTGCCGTTCTTAATGATTATGAAGGTCTTAGAATCAACTTTCTTCTTGAATCTTATTGCCTTTCTTTGTTCGTTGGCAGGTGTAACCATCGGAGTGATTGCTTCTGCGTATTATGTGCGGATTAATCGGAAAGACCGGTAAGTATAAATAGTTTTAAATGAAAAACATTCCAGATAACCTGGGATGTTTTTTTCTTCAATCCTGGCTTCGGTTACCATAGCATCTGCTATAATAAATAATAATTTGTTGGATAAAGAATAGATCCGGCAGGATAGAAAGAGACAGCAATTATGTCAAATAAAAAAATAATCATCATTGACGATTCATTCGAAATTATTCGAGTTTTAAAATCGGCAATTTTTACTATTGATCCAGAAATTGAAGTTTTTGCGACTCCTTCTGCCGAAGAAGCCATGTTAGAAATTACCAAGGGTGATATGGATTTGATTATCACAGATATCCATTTGCCCGGTATTTCTGGTCTGGAATTGCTCCGAAAAATCCGGGCTAAACACCCAACCGTAAAAATTATTGTCATATCCGGCATGCCGGATAGCGATATAGCGGATAAAGTTCGTGAGGCTGGCGGGAATATCTTCTTGCGAAAACCGATTGAAATGGCTTTGTTTCTGGATACGACCAACATTATGTTGGGTTTAAAGGTGGTCAGTAAAAAACAAACAGCGCCTTTGGTAGCAGGATTAAATATTTTGGTCTCTGAAGATCACGATAAAAATCTGGCCACTTCTTTGTTCAATTTAATGAAGGAAGTTTCGGCACAGCATGTCTGGCTGTTGAGCGAGTCTGGCCGGATCACGGCTCAATCGGGAGTGGATACAATCACCGATTTCGAGGAAAATTGGGCGCCATTTATCATGCCTATCATGTCTGCGGCTGATACTTTCAGTCAAAAAATTGAAGGAAAACATCCGGAAAGAGCAGTATTGAGTTTTGGAATTGAAAATCACAATCTTTTTTTGGTTCCGGTGCATGATTATTCTTTGATTGTTCTAACCACAGCCAGCCGTGGATCGTTGCGAATTCCACTGGTGGTGGATGTTCTTTTGGAATATCAGCAGGAAATTATCGGGCTTTTAAATCGGATTGGTGTAGTGCCATCTGAACCTTCCCTGGAAATGGAAAAACCTGAACGGATGAATTTGGTACATGAATTACCAGAAAACGATCAGGATGATAAAAAATTTAAGAAAATCTTCGAGAAGAAAACAGAATTGCCAGCCATTGATAAATTCTGGAATGAGATTGATATTGCGAAAACATATGATTTGAACAACCCTGAAATCTTATCGTTTGATCAGGCAGCAAAACTCGGTTTGGCGCCTGAATCAGATGACGAGGAATGACAACTCGGGGGAATTCTGGTTGTAGAATCATTAAAGATGTGTTAGAATTTTTCCTTGCATGACAGCACTGGGGCGTGGTGCAATGGCAGCACACCAGACTTTGGATCTGTGGATCCTGGTTCGATCCCGGGCGCCCCAGCCTTATTTTTTTGAAAGAAAGCAATGCGTTCTAAACGAAAAAAACCTAAAAGTACGACCGATATTTCAGGTGAACCTTCGAAGCCTTGTAAATCTAGCTTGCAAGGTTCTTTTAATTTAAAGGGAAAGACGATCTCTGGGGGTGGATACGTACGATTGTTAACCGGGAGTTTCCATCAATGAAATTAGCTTCCATTATTTTAGCCGCCGGCAAAGGCACGCGCATGAAATCGCATCTGCCTAAGGTTCTCCACCAGGTATGTGGCCAACCCATGATCCATTATGCTGTCACTGCGATCAAAGCCTGTGGCTCCAGCGATATTGTTGTAGTGATTGGACATGGATCGGAACAGGTACAGGCGTATCTGGGCGACCAGGCGCACTATGCCGTTCAGGAACAACAATTGGGAACTGGGCATGCTGTCCTGGCTGCCATGCCTGCAATTCCTGCGGATGTCGATCTGGTACTGGTTACATATGGTGATATGCCGCTCTTAACCGCCGGCACCTTGACTGCGCTCGTCGCCCGGCAAAAAAGCAATCCTGGACCTTTTACGCTGGTGACCATGATCTCGGATGAGCCTTTAGGCTTTGGGCGGATTGTTCGTAAGGAAGATCAATCGGTAGAGGCAATCGTTGAAGAGGTGCAGTGTACTCCCGAGCAATTAGCTATTCAGGAGTTGAACGTTGGGGCTTATTGCTTTGATGCTCACTGGTTACAGCAAGCGTTGAAAGAAATCCCCCTATCTTCCAAAGGAGAATATTATCTGACCGATGTGGTGAGCATCGCTGTGCAAAAAGGTCAGCGAGTAGAAGCCCTGACCATTACGGATCCTCAGGAAGCACTGGGGATAAACACCCGTGTTCATCTGGCGAACGCCGAAGGGATGATGCGCCGCAGGATCCTCGAAAGGCTGATGCTGGCAGGGGTTACCATTATTGATCCGGCCAGTACGTATATTGAAGATAGCGTGAAAATTGGGATGGATACGGTCATTCAACCCAATACCTTCATTCGTGGAAACACTGTCATTGGTGAAAGCAGTGTGATCGGTCCGAATTCGATTATCACCGATTGCCAGATTGGAAATTATTGTTCAATTCTGGCGGTAGTGATGGAAAAAGCCATTGTGGAAGACCGGGTCGATATGGGACCATTTGCCCGCCTGAGAAAGGGAGCCCACCTAGGTCCGGGCGTGCATATGGGCAATTTCGGTGAGGTGAAAGATTCTTACCTGGGCGCCGGCACCAAGATGGGGCATTTTTCCTATATTGGTAATGCTACCATTGGGAAAGATGTTAACATCGGGGCAGGTACGATTACCTGTAATTATGATGGTGAGAAAAAGCATCCGACCGTGATTGGTGATCGGGTGTTTGTTGGGAGTGACACCATGTTGGTCGCTCCAGTTAATCTTGCTGAAGATGCCAGAACAGGCGCTGGAGCGGTAGTCACTCACGACGTACCATCCGGTGAAATTGTGGTTGGCGTTCCGGCAAAACCTTTGAGAAAGACGAAAGTTAGTGAATAGTATTTTGGGGATTGTTTTTGTTGTTCTTTTAGGGGTAGACCTTTTATTCCTGATTGTGCGATCGAGTTTGTTAAACAGCCGTTCGGTACAGTTAATTGGTATGCGGGATTCGAACCCGAAAGCCGTTGATTACGCATTAGCTGTGCTGGAAAAAAAACATCTGCGGGTCTCATTACGCATCAGTATGATTATCATGCACTTTGTTCTCAGCGTATTGATCTACCTGAATGTGATGCAAATTTGGCCGCAATTGTCCATTGGACTGTCAATCGTCATCATTATTTTATCCGCATTTATTGTATTATTGGTGGAATTTGCGATTGATGGGCTGGTATTGCATGCGCCTGAGGAATGGGCACTGCGGATCGCCTGGCTCGGAAATGTCATCAGACTCCTCTTTTTCCCCTTCGCTGCGATATTGATGTTGATCCTGGGGTCAACCGAATCCTTGCAACATCGCTTTGGTCCGGTCACGGAAGAAGAAATCCGCACCTGGGTGAACACCGATCAGGGAGAAAATGGGCTGGAAAAAGATGAAAGAGAAATGATCTATTCCATTTTCCAGTTTGGAGAGACACTCTCCCGTGAAATTATGGTTCCCAGAATTGATATTACTGGTCTGGATGTCAATGCCACCGTTCAGGAAGCAATCCAGGTTTTTGGTAAATCAGGGCATTCCCGTGTGCCGGTTTATGAGGAAACCATCGACGATATTATTGGCCTTTTGTATGCCAAAGATCTTTTGCGGACAGACCTCACCGAAAAAGAAAAGACAGAAGTGAGACCCTTCTTAAGAAAGGCATATTTCATCCCGGAATCAAAAAATGTGGATGAACTGTTACGGGAAATGCAGGCTCAGGGCGTGCATATGGCGATTGTGGTGGATGAATATGGCGGCACGGCTGGTCTGGTCACCCTGGAAGACATTGTCGAAGAAATTGTGGGTGAAATTCGGGATGAATACGATCAGGCAGAAGAACTGGAATACCAACAGGTTTCAGATGATGAGGTGATTTTCTCCGGCCGGATTGATCTGGATGATGTTTATGATATCCTGGGGGTTGATCTGACCGATGATATGGCCGATACCCTGGGTGGGTTCATTTACGGCCAGATCGGGCGGGTGCCGGTTGGTGGAGAACAAATAAAGGTGGATGGCTGGCTTTTGACGGTTTCCCAGGTGAGCGGGCGTCGTATTCGCAAAGTGATGGCAAAACGTGTTGGCCATGCCAAAGAAACTGAGACTTCCGATGAACATAAATGATGAACAAAAAGACACATTGATTCAGGCAGCCATGGCTGTCAGACATTGGGCTTATGTCCCTTATTCTCATTATCCAGTTGGTGCCGCTGTTTTGAGCAGTTCCGGAAAAATTTATGATGGCGTCAATGTCGAAAGTGCAGCTTATCCAACAACCATGTGTGCGGAACGTGTGGCTATTTTTAAAGCAGTATCCGAAGGCGAAAGAGAGTTTGTGGCCATTGCAGTGGTAACCGATAATGCAGGCAGTTCCTGTGGAGGGTGCCGGCAGGTGATGGCAGAGTTTGGACTGGATACAATTGTTCTGTTCGCCGATGCCGAGGGAAATGTACGGTTTGAAACAACAGTTTCGGATTTATTGCCAGGCGCTTTCACTCCAAAAGACCTGCCCGCAGTGTAAAGGGAATCGATGACCGCAGCAGAACGCAGTCGCCGGGTGGATGCCATTATCCTGCGCCACCATCGCTACGGAGAGGCAGACCGGCTGTTGACCATCTTCACCCGGGAACATGGAAAAATCCGGATCATTGCCAAGGGCGCCCGAAAGACTACCTCGCGCAAAGCTGGGCATTTAGAACCCTTTATGCGTTCCACTCTGCAATTAGCCCAGGGAAGAGATTTGTGGATTGTTACTCAGGCAGAAACAATCAATGCCTTTTTACCGCTGCGAGAGAATCTGGAGCGTATGGGGCTGGCTTCGTATGTAATTGAATTACTCGATCAGTTCACATATGAAGACGGCGCCAACCCCCAGTTGTACCGGTTGGCAGTGGAAACTTTGGAACGTTTGTGTACGGATGACCCCATTTTTGTGGTCTTACGTTATTATGAAATGCGATTGATGGATTTAATGGGGTATCGCCCACAACTATTTGCCTGCATTAGCTGCCAGGAAGAGATCAAAGCTGAAGATCAATACTTTTCTGCATTGGTTGGAGGTGTTATTTGCCCGCGCTGCAGCCATAAATATGAGGATATTCGAAAAATTAGCATGCCAGCTTTAAAGTACCTGCGCCATTTTCAACGCAGCACCTATCGAGAAGCTTTGGCAGCTGCGCCACTTGAAAATATTATGGGTGAAGTTGAACGCATTATGCACTGGTATATTACCTATATACTGGAGCGGGGCATTAAATCCCAGGATTTTTTACAGCAAATTCGCAAAGATGCGCACAATTCTTAATACCTTCAGTTTGCAGAACCCATACTACCTGCTGATCTGCGTCCGATCAATGCAGCGATGATTTTAAAATAAATTCAGCCAGTCAATTGATTGGTATAATTGCAGAACAAGAAACACCCAATTAATGATAGGGATGGCGAAAAAGATACCGTAACCGAGCACGTTGGAGGAAAGAATGAGCCTGGATTTTCAATCAATCATCTTAAAATTGCAGCAATTCTGGAATGACCAGGGTTGTCTGATCTGGCAGCCTTACTACACTCAAGT
>DAOUFM010000044.1:0-4536 GCA_034429975.1 Anaerolineaceae bacterium
CAAAAGAAGGTTCAGTGAAAAATGGGATCAGAACCCCAATCCGACGGGTGCCCATCAAAGCGCGGGCGCGAGATTCTGCTTTAGGAACATAACCAAGCTTCTCAATCGCATTAATAACCGCTGTGCGGGTATCTGCGTTAACCCGATGGGGAAAATTCAAAACCCGTGAAACCGTGGCAATACTCACCCCAGCCTCGCTGGCAACATCATAAATAGTAGGAACAGAATTGGTCATCATAAAAATGTAACTTCTTTTATGTAAGTACTTACATTATAGAAAATTTGGAGACGAGAGTCAAGAGGGAAAAGTAGGAACTTAGGGGTTGCGAAAAACCTTTTAAACCAAAAAAAACAACCACAACTCTTTCTGATGTGGCTGTTTTCTTGTGTTTCTTTACCTGCTAACCGCCCGGGTTATATCTGGTTGGTGTAGGTGGCTTCGGTGTGTTCGTTGGTGTCGGTGGTACCGGAGTATTTGTTGGAGCTTTTGTATACGTATTCGTTGGTAATGGTGTATTCGTTGGTGGCACCGGTGTATGTGTGAACGTAGCCGTCACTGGCTTTGGAGTGTTTGTTTTTGTGAAAGTGCTCGTTGGTGGTATTGGAGTAAATGTGTTCGTTGGCGGCTGTGGGGTAAATGTATTTGTAGGTGGCAATGGTGTATTCGTTCGCGTGAACGTATTGGTTGGCTGTGGTGTGTTCGTATTCGTTCGTGTTGCGGTTGGTGGCCGTGGTGTGTTGGTCGGCCTAAGTGTTCGGGTAGGTGTACGGGTTCGGGTAGGCGTATAGGTAGGCGTATTTGTAAAGGTAGGCGTTCGTGTAAATGTTGGGGTTATCGTAGGCGTAGGTGTACGCGTGGACGTTGGTGTGATTGTCGGGGTATTGGTCGAGGTTGGCGTCCTGGTGGAAGTAGGCGTGTGTGTAGAGGTGGGGGTATGCGTTGAGGTAGGTGTCACAGTTGGTGTATTGGTTGGTGTGCTGGTGCTCGTGGCAGTCACAGTTGGTTGAGTGGGAGCATCCCCTGGATAAAGGTTAACTCTTTGAATAATTTGCTGGCTGCCGACTGAGCCACCGCTCCATGATAGTTGTGCAACCGCGTTTCCAGTTTGTTCATAGTATTCAAAAACGATCGGGTTGGGATCACAACTCAGAAATATTTCATCTGATGAGTAATCGCTAGCGCTCTGAGCTTTCCAGCTATTATTGAATACATTTGGGCTGCCGTTGACAGATAATTGTATGCCGTCATCACCACGCCCATGGAATGTGTAATAGCCTTCAGCTGGCGGGATTACGTATCCAATCCAGCGAACCATAAAATAATCTTCAGGAATTGCCGGATCTGGGCTTCCACCAGCCCAGTTAAAATTAACCGTATTATCAATTCGTGTCATCAAATAATTCTGCCAATTTGGGCTGCCGCTCCAACTATAATAGTTCCCTCGGATCCCGGTTCCATTCGGGGCACAAATAATAGGCGTAGGTGTAGGCGTGGACGTCGGCGTATCCGTTGGTGTGGGGGTATTCGTGGGGGTATTCGTCGGTGGCAACGGTGTTGGTGTGTTGGTCGATGCCTGTGCGATTTGACCAACCAACCCGGTTTGGCGTGAAACTCGGAATTTCTCAACAATTCCCTCACGTTGAGAGGTTAACCTTAAATTCGGCCACCAAACAGAAATTAACGGGGTAATAAGCGGGTGGCGATAAGTTAGAACAACCCTTACCCGATTTCCCGGGCCGCCAGCATCATCAACAAATCGAATCGGAGAATTCGATCCATCGTCCATTCGGCAAGGCATTGGATAGCGGAAATTATCCAGAGAAGAAGGATCCGAAGGGCTATAATAGAACGGGTTTGGGTCAAATTTGAAGCTATCACCATTTGCATAAGCTCGGTTAGAACAAGTTGTAATATCAAAATAGCCAGGTTCGCTCGGGTTGCCCCGGTAGGTTTGGTCAAATGTGTTTGTTGTATATGCATTTGCTAAATAGTCTTCATAATTACCTGTCACTGGTTCGTCCGGATCATAAGCCAATCCCATAGCACCAGCCAGAGAAACATCTCGAATTGTTGGGAGACGAGCCCAATCAATCATCACTCCGCTGATCATTTCCATCTCTTCCTGGGTTCTTTGATCGTTAATATGCCAGGGTTGACTCTTAACCCAGGATTCAGACACCCGGCAATCGAACGTGCTGGGACCATCTCCATTCACAAAATCGATCGTACCGGATGTTGGATAATCTGGACCTAAAACATCGCGAGGGGAATAGATTCCATTGAGTGCATTGGCTGCTTCCTGACAATATTTAGGGTCATAACTACCAGTTACCGCATAACGAACCGCTAATCTGGCGCCATTTTCCAGCGCCAGCCAGGCTTGCATTAATCGCCCAAACTCTATGATTCCAAAAATTAATAATAATAAAATCGGCAATGATAGGGCAAATTCTGCCATACTTTGACCTCTACTGCGCGGTTTATTTCTGTTTTTAGGGTTAAATAAATTTGGTTTCATAAAAATACCCCTTATTGCGTAATTCTCGTATAAATTCTGGAAGCAATATCTTCAAAAACGCGTTGCAGGTGACCACCAGATGGCGCAAAATAGTACTGACCACAGGTTTCATTTGGAGCCGCGGTTAAACATGGATCATCACGATCTCCATCTGTTCCCACGGCAGCCATATAACGTAGAAAGTATTCAGCAGAACCAATCGTCATAGAGCCTAAACGAATGGTATAGATCGCAATATCATTCCCCATCCGTTCTAACGGGTTGGTAGATTTAGTTAAAGCGGCCTGGTCAACCATATCCATGGCATAATCTAGCACTGAATAAGGTGGGGAGCTATTGGTTGAGATTGCTCCAGGCGGACAGGTATTTGGATTGCTGTCGATACAATAGCGCGGACTATGATTATTATCAAAACAATAATCTGTCCAGAATGACTGCCCCATTGAACCACCGCAGAATCCAAATTTCATTGACAGAGGAATACTGGGGTTTGTTATTCTTGTATCACTCAAATTTGCTGCGCCATCCGAGAGGAAAACCATCACCCAGACAGAACCAAACCGCCCACCCCCAGTAAGCTCATTGGTTCCAGCTCTAACCCCACATCCGATACAAGTAGACAACCCGGTAAACTGGTATTCATGCTTATTTCGACTAGGTTGGGCAGGATAGTCTTTATGTTTGGAAGTGGCTCCTGCATCCAAATGCTGTATGGCTGCGCCTTCGGCATGCTGTATGGCCAGATTATGATCATCCATCGTCCAGACACTATCTCCATTCCAGTCCATTGAATCATACAGATCATCCCGATCACAGGGCACACCTCCCCAACCGAAAGGGTCTGGGGCATGAAATTTTGAATTCGTATACCTTGGGTCGATTCCCAGATTTTCATCACCATTAATATGATGATCATTAACGCCCCACCATCGATCTTCTAAAAACCAGGGGTCGTCCGCCGGGTCGGATTCAAAAGGACAATTCTTTCCATACAGAGTAACAAAATCATCCTTATCAAAACCATCCCCATCCAGGTCCTCAGAATTGATGGGGTTATAAATCCCGGCATGATAAACCCAATCATTCCAGATATTAAACACAACCGGGGTATCATCATGAACATGGATACCATCGATTGCCGCTTTCGCTGCATCTAAATCAAATCCTAACGGGTATTCTGAGAAAGCATCGCTATCATAAGTTACAACAGCAACCTGATCATAACCAGGGGCTAATGAATCAATCAGTGTTTTGGCTGCCTCCTTGGCATCCAACATAGGTTGACACACATTGTATAGATTACACAACCCTGGATCGTAAGCAAAGTAAGGACTATAGGTTGGGACGTTATAAGGACTGCTAAAATATTTTAAAAGGTCTGCGTTCTTTTTTATGCGATCATCATCCGGGCTAGTATGATCAGCCATTGATTCAGAAGTATCCAACACAATAACAATATCGAGAGGAGCAGCTTCCGAGATTGAGTTCGTTGTGAGGGTTAGGTTATTGAAACCCATCAAGGATAAAAAGTAGAGCGGCGCATCTTGTTGCGCCTGTACCCACACCAGTTTTCTGGGTTTCTCTCCATTGGCTGTATCAGGACAACGTCCCTCAAAAATCGGGGGAAGGCCGCTATCCCGAATGCCATCATTATCTTGATCACATATTAAAACCTGAACACTTAAGTAATCGGTGTTCAATAACTTGAATACTTCAGATGCGGCAGCAGTCATCGAACCAATATCAGGATTCTTTTTAAATTCATTCGCAGCCGCGATAGAAGCAGAGTCAACGGCTCTTTTCAAATGTCCATACGTAACATAAACTGAACCTGCATCCAATGCTAACCCCACAAAGAATAAAAGAACGAATAATGAGATCGCGAATATAACCAGTATTTGTCCTTTAGATTTTTTTTCTGATCTTCTCATAGTCTTCTCACGGAGTAGGAGTTGCTACTATATTGGTTGGTGTTGGTTTCGCAGCCGGTAAAGGCATAATGGTATATGCCCTGATT
>DAOUFM010000045.1:0-19759 GCA_034429975.1 Anaerolineaceae bacterium
ATGGTCACCAACGGGCTGCTTTCTTTGGCATGCCTGGCAGCATCGCTGCGGGCTTCACCAAAGAAAACCATCAGAACCTGGCGCCCCATATAAAAAGCGGTCAGGAAGGCGGCAAACGCCAAAATTACAAAGATGGCCATATTTCCTTGACTGGCAGCCACCAGGATCTCATCTTTCGAGAAGAAACCAGCCAAAGGAGCAATACCAGCCAAGGCCAGAGCGCCAATGAGGTACACTACAAAAGTAGTGGGCATCTTTTTCCGCAGAGCGCCCATATTGCGCATATCCTGGGGATCATCATGGTGTTCCCCATGACCATGATTTCCGGCTGTCAACCCATGTTCCATTCCTAAAATTACGGATCCAGCAGAAAGGAAGAGCAACGCTTTAAAAAATGCATGCGTGGCCAGATGGAAAATTGCTGCTACTTCAGCGCCCAATCCCACTGCAGCCACCATGAAGCCTAACTGACTGATAGTTGAATAAGCCAGTACTTTCTTGATATCAAATTGAGCAACAGCGATCAAGCCAGCAAATAAAGCTGTGATAGCACCCACCCAGGCAACCACCTGCTGTGCCCCCGGAACAGCCATATAAAAAGCCTGCGAGCGTACCATCAAATAGACGCCAGCGGTCACCATGGTCGCTGCATGGATTAATGCAGAAACTGGGGTGGGGCCCGCCATGGCATCCGGCAGCCAGACATACAGCGGAATCTGAGCCGATTTACCGGTGACACCCAGCAGCATGAATAAGGTGATGAGTAATAAACTGGCTGGCTGAGTTTGAGCTACTTCCGGCACCTTGGCAAACACTTCAGCAAAATTTAAGGTTCCAAAAGTCCAGAAAATCGTAAAAATAGCAATTAAGAAACCAAAGTCGCCGATTCGGTTGGTAATAAACGCTTTCTTGGCAGCTTTGGCATTCGCAATTTGTCCGGCGCCTTTTTCAAACCAGAAACCGATCAATAAGTACGAACAAAGACCCACACCTTCCCAGCCAACGAACAACATCAGGAAATTATCCGCCGAAACCAGGATCATCATGGCGACAATAAATAAATTTAAGAAAATGAAAAATCGTCTAAAACGTTCTGGTGCGCCTTGATGCCGGACGTCTTCATGCATATATCCGATTGAATAAATGTGAATGAGGGTGCCCACTCCGCTCACGACCAACATCATGGTAACGGAGAGTGTATCCACCCGAAATACCCAGCTCAGGTTGAAGCTTCCGATCGAGATCCAGGTAAATAATGGGACCTGAACGCCAGAATGGCTTTGGAAAAGAGCCGCAGCCAGCAAGACCGAGACCACAAAAGAACCGCCGGTTGCCAGGCTGGCAATACTCCCAATTCCTTTTTCCCCCAGGTACTTACCAAATATCCAGTTCAACACAATGCCTAAAACTGGCAGAAAAACAACCAGAGGTGCCATTGAAAAAGTTGGATTTGTAAATGTTTCTTGCAATAACATCGGCACGCTCCTGTTAGCCTTTCAGGCTGCTGACTTGATCAATATCCACACTACGCTTGGTTCTGAAGATTGCTACCATCAAAGCCAGACCGACGGCCACTTCTGCTGCAGCTACCGCCATAATAAAGAAGACAAAAATTTGTCCGGTCAGAACCTGATAGTAGCTGGCATAAGTAACAAAAATAAGATTAGCGGCATTAAACATTAATTCCAAAGACATAAATATGACCAATGCATTCCGCCGCAAAATAACACCCAAGACCCCAATGGTGAACATGATTGCTGATAAACCCAAGAAATAACTGAGTGGCATGAACCCTCCCTCTTAATCCTTTTGTTGCGATAATCTGGTTGACACTTTGCGTTCAGGCTTGGTTAACATAATCGCGCCAACAGTTGCGGATAATAAAATAAAAGCGACGACCTCTATGGGCAACAGGTATTCAGTAAACATCGTTACACCCAGGTTCTTTGGTCCGCCAAAATCAGGCCCGATCAAGGGAACGGGGCCAACGGTTTGATTTCGAAAAACAAAGAAAAGGACTACTTCCACCACAAAAATTAAAGCGAAAACCAAGGCTGTCTGCCGATGTCCTTTAATCGGATCGTAGCCAGGCAATTTTTCAGCTCCCAGTAAAGTAATCACAAAAAGGAATAACACCATAATTGCGCCGGCATAAACTGTAATTTGTGTCAGGGCAATGAATGGGGCACCTAAAGCCAGATACAATACCGCTACGGTGGCAAAATTAAGTACCAGAAACAAGGCTGAATAAATCGGACTGCGATTGAGCAACATCCCCAAAGCCGAGCCAATGGCAACGACGGCAAGAAAAACGTAGAAAATTGTTCCAATAACTGGCATAAAAACTCTCCCTAATCCTGCGGATCTTTCATCTCAGGGATGGATCGGTTGAACTTCCCAGGTTCGGTTTTCTGGGGAGTCGTTTGAACATCTCCAGTGACTGCGTCCAATAAAAAGTCTTTTGTGTAAATGGCTGAATTTCGATCATTGAAAGAAATTTCATATTGGTCTGTTAAAATAATCGCCTCGGTCGGGCAGGCATCCTGACAATATCCACAGAAGATACAGCGCAGCATATTGATTTCATAGGTGGACGCATAGCGATCACCAGGGGAGTAACGTTCTTCATCCGTGTTTTCGGAAGCCTCCACAAAAATAGCATCCGCTGGGCAAGCCGCGGCACACAAGGCGCAGCCAATACATTTTTCCAAGCCATTATCATAGCGCTTAAGAACATGTCTGCCCTTAAAACGTGTTTTAACTGGTTTTTTATGTTCAGGGTATTGTACAGTAACTGGTTTTGCCAGCGCTTCTTTGAAAGTGGTAAATAATCCTTTTAGCATTGTTCTTATCTCCTAATTTACCAGAGCCACAACAATCGCTGTGATCACAACATTTAATAAAGCCAGCGGAAAGAGAATTTTCCAGCCCAATTGCATCAGCCGGTCATAGCGAATTCTTGGCCAGGAGGCACGCACCCAGATAATCACACCCAGGTAGATAACGGTCTTCGCCAGGAGATAGATCGGCCCTAACCACGGGTGTTGTCCCACAAAAGGTCCATCAAAACCACCGAAGAATAAAGTCGCACCAATGACCGAAATGGCCACCATTTTGATATATTCCGCCATGAAGAATAAAGCGAATTTCATACCTGAATACTCAGCATGGTATCCAGCGGTTAGTTCCTGCTCCGCTTCCGGCATGTCAAAGGGAGCACGATTAATTTCAGCAATACTGGCAAAGAAATAGATCAGAAAAGCAACCGGCTGTAAGAGAATATTCCAGACCCCGGTTTGCTGGGCATGGACAATATCCATCATACTCAGGGATCCAGCTAACACCACCGGTCCCATGAATGAAAGTCCCAGTGATAATTCATAACTGATCATTTGAGCTACCGAGCGCAGCCCACCCAATAACGCGTATTTGTTATCAGATGACCAGCCCGCCAGCGTAATCCCGTAAACGGAAATGGAAGTAACAGCCATGATGTAAACAACTGCTACATTGATGTCGGAAACGAACAAATTCACCTGGCGCCCAAAGATATGTAATGATTCGCCCCATGGAACCACTGCCAACACAATCAAAGCCGGGATCACAGTGATCACCGGGGCAATGATGAAGAGGAATTTATCGGCATTTGCTGGAATTAACTCCTCTTTAAAGATTAATTTCAGACCATCCGCAGCAGGTTGTAATAATCCAAATGGTCCAGCTCGATTCGGCCCAATTCTGGATTGAATTCGAGCCAAAAATCGGCGTTCATAAACGGTTACATACATGAATCCCACAGTCAAAAAGAGAATCAATATCAAGGATTTTATGATCCATTCCCAAATTAAGGCAGCATCTATCATGAAATAACCTCTACTTTATGCTTCTGGTTCTGAAACCAGCCGCTGAATTTGAACAAATACCGGTGAAGAAACTGGAAGACCGTTGCTGCGGGCAACCAGGGCTGCATTTTGGGGAGCCTTTTCATTGAGTTTTACGGAAGTCACAATTTCTTCTCCAACCACTGTTACTTTAATGCGATCGCCGTCCTGCAAATGGTACTTTTTCGCCATTTCAGGGTGCATCATAACCGCCTGGGGCGCCAAACGTTGATCCAGCAGATGAGTTTTTTGCAGGAGTTGTCCACGATCATATAAAGCGGTAATCGGGACAATTTTTACACCTGTGGCAATTTCTTCTTGAGGTTCAACCATCATTAGGGAGCCTAAAGACAATTCTTCGCCCCGATCAGCCGCGGTTGGCAGTTGGACTCCCAGCCCAGTTTCATTTTCAAAGGCTGTACCGGCGTAATAGGAGTCTTTATAGCTGATCTTAGGCCATTGTTCTTTGGTTTCAGCCAGCCGGCTGTACGTAACACCCTCATATCCTTTGGTTTTTTCGGCAATTCGGTTCATAACCAATACCGGGGAACGATCTTCAGTAGATAGCCCCAATAAGCGACCCAATTGCGCGGCGATGCGATAATCCGGTCTGAGGCTATCCTGCGGTGGTAAAACGACGCTGAAGCGTTGTACCCTGCGTTCACCGGAAGTATATGAGCCTTCACGCTCAACCTGTGCCTGCACCGGGAAGACCACATCCGCCATTTTGGCTGTTTCGGTCATAAACAATTCAAAGCTGACCACAAAATCGGTTTCTGCCAATGCCTGTGACAAAACGGGGTTATCACCCGCCGGGTCGGCGCCAGCAATCAGAACCACATCGGCTTCTCGTAAAGTGCCTTTCAGGTTACGATCCGGGCGAAAACCCTGATCCCAGGCACCCTGTGTATTGGGCTTATCCCAGACAGCCAGTAAACCGTTATTTGGTTTGCCATAATAGCCGTGCTGCACCAGTAATTTTGCACAAGCTTTGGCCAGTTGTTCGCTTCCAACCAGCCCCAGGCCATCACTGCCGTAAATCACCACACCATTTTCAGCTTCCGCGAACAATTTAGCCGCACGTTGAATTTCATCATTGGCTGTATCGTCCAGGAAAGCGTTCATTGTTGCAGCTTCCTGCCCATATTCATAGCGGATATTTGCGCTGGCGTAAGGATCCAGGCGGGTTTCGCGGCCGTTCACCACGATTAATTTCGCGCCACGCTTGGCTGCTTCTTTAACTCTTAACCACCAGAGTGGGGCTTCTTCATGCAAATCGCTGGCTACTACCAGGATGGCGGTGTCTTTACCCATCTGCAGGAAATTCGAACCCTGACCCAACCCGATCTGGGATACCAGGTCACCACCCGCCATCTGACTGTATAGAACCGCTTTCCCGTTCTGAGATTGGTTTAATTGCTGCAAGTTAAACAGATCTTCATTGGTTAACCGTCCCCCAACCAGAGTCACCAAACGTACCTGGTCAGCGCGCAATTTATCTTCCACGCGTTGATAGGCTTCTTCCCAGCTTACCGGAACCAATTGATTATCTTTCCGCATCAAGGGCTGAGTAAGCCGTTCTTCCGACTCAGCGAAATGGTAACCCAAACGGCCTTTGTCGCAGATCCAGATTTCATTTACTTCTTCATTCTGGCGGGGCATGGCTCGTTTGATCACGGTTTTTCCATCAGTCTTCACTTCCCGGCGAACATTGTAGATCATGTTACAACCAACCGGGCAATGCGAACAGATAGAGGATACTTTATTCATTTCCCATGGGCGGGCGCCAAAATGGAAATCCACGGTGGTTAATGCACCCACCGGGCAAATATCGGTGGTATTTCCGGAGAAAATTGAATCAAAGCCTGGTTCTGAATAGCTGCGAATTTCAGCATCGCGACCGCGGCTATAAAATTGAAGTACTGGATCATCAGCTAATTCATGCTGGAAGCGTACACACAATCCACATTGAATACACCGTTCCCGATCTAGGATAATTAATTCTCCCAGGGGTAAGTTTTTGGCACCGTGATGTTTATCACCCAGATAAAACCGGCTTGTCCCGGCGCCATGCTTCATGGTCAATTCCTGTAAGGCACATTCACCGCCTTTATCACACACCGGGCAATCGAGCGGGTGAGAGGTCAAAAGAAACTCAAGCATTCCTCTTTCGCTATCTTTAACCTTCTCCGAGGTGGTGCGTACTTCCATGCCTTCCACCACCGGTACTGTACAACCGGTGTCCAGCTTGGGACCAAAGGCAACTTTGATGGAGCCGTCTTCATTTCTCAGATATTCGCCGGTTTCCCGATCGCGTTGCGGTAAACCCACTTCTACCAAACACATGCGGCACATGCCCACGGGTTCCATTTTGGGATGATAACAAAATACCGGGATATTAATTCCCGCTTTTCTGGCAGCATCCACAATGATAGTTCCGGCTGGTACTGTTACCGTTTGTTGGTCAATTTTCAATGTCACCATATCAGCCATGGGATTAACTCCTTACCTGTACTTCAAAATCGGGGCGGAACCGGTCAACCGCTGAGACAACAGCCATGGTCGAAAATTCTCCCAATGCACACAAACAACGACCTTGCATTTGATGAGCAACATCTTTCAACAAATCAATATCTTCATGTTTAGACTCATTGGCCATCATATGTTGCGTGATGGTATTCATCCAAAATGTGCCATCCCGGCAAGGTGTGCATTTACCACAGGATTCATGTTTAAAGAAATTAACAGTCTTGCTAACCAGCCAGGCCATATTCACCGTTTCATCCAGAATAATCACCGAAGCTGACCCTAAAGGCGCCTTCAGCCGTTCCAGACAGGTTTCATAAGCCAGAGGCGTCTGCATAGCCACCTCATCAGCAACCACAATATCGGATGATGCGCCGGCAGACATAACTGCTTTGATTTTATTGTCATTAACAATGCCACCACCATGAGTGTAGATCAATTCTTCATAGGTCACACCCAGAGGCAATTCATAGTTGCCGGGTTTATTGACACATCCAGACAGAGAAAAGATCTTAACCCCTGGGCTCTGCGGAGTCCCAAACCCCCGATACCAATCTGCACCATGATGGAGAATCATAGGGACATTGGCAAGCGTTTCGACGTTATTGATCACCGTAGGTTTCCCAAACAGACCTGCCACAGCCGGGAATGGAGGGCGCAACCGCGGTTGTCCCAATTTCCCTTCCAAGGACTCCAGCAATGCGGTTTCTTCGCCGCAAATATATGCGCCAGCTCCCAGATGGGTGTGAAGGTGTAAAGAATAATCGGTACCCAGAATTTTTTCTCCCAGATAACCGGCTTCTTCTAATTCTTTAATTTTCTGATCCAGAAAAGCTGCCAACTGCCAGAATTCGCCACGCAAATAAATGTAGCCAGCGTTTGCCTGAACGGCGAAACAGGACAGCATTAAGCCTTCCAAAAATTGGAATGGATTACTTTCCATGATCTCGCGATCTTTAAAAGTTCCGGGTTCCGATTCATCTGCATTGGCCACCACATAATGCGGCCAGATATTATTCGGTAAAAAACTCCATTTAATTCCGGTAGGGAAGCCAGCGCCACCGCGGCCACGTAACCCGGAATTTTTCACCACTTGCATCACATCGGCTACTGTCATGGTTTTCAAAGCTTTTTCATAAGCCACAAAACCATCGTTTTCTTTGTAAACATTCAAATCAGCGATTTCTGGCACATCCCGGTGGCGTAAGAGTACATGTTTATCCATCTTAGCCCTCCTTTTCCATGGCAACTTTTTGTCGAATTCCTTCAACAATTTGCATGGTGATGTCTAAATTTTGATCTTCATAATATTTAATTTCACCATCACCCTGTAACTGGAACATCGGAGCGCGATGACAGGCCGCCAGGCATTTGACTGCTTCAACCGTAAATAATCCATCGGCTGTTGTTTCGCCTTCTTTAATCCCTAATTTTTCACAGACCTGGTCTAAATAGCTTTCCGAGCCACGCAGGGCACAGGGCAAATCAGTACATATTTGAATACGGTATCTGCCAGCCTGTTCGGGGTGAAACAGTGTGTAAAACCCAATAATTGATGAAACATCGGTCACAGAAGTACCGGTAATTTCAGCGATATCTTTTACTGCCTCAGGAGAAATAAATCCTTTTTCCCGCTGGGCTAAAAATAATAATGGCATGACAGCAGAGCCTTTTGCTTCTGCCGGGTAACGAGCCAAAATTCCTTGAATTTCTTTTTCGTATTTTAGATAAAGTTCGTTCACCGGTCTGCATCTCCCAAAACAATGTCAATGGATCCAACAATACCAATCAGGTCTGCAATGTAGTAATTTCTACTCATCGTCGGGATAGCCTGTAAATTCGCAAATGTAGGTGTGACAAAATGACAGCGGTACGCTTTTGCGGATCCGTCGCTTTCCATATAAACGCCTAATTCACCACGCGGTGATTCAACCGGCATATAGACATGTCCCACTGGTGGTTTGAATCCTTCGGTCCAATATTTAAAATGGTGGATAAGCGCTTCCATGCTCACACCAATTTCAGAACGAGGCGGAGGAACAAATTTCCGATTATTACTCATAACTGGACCATACGGCAATTTGTTTAAAGCCTGTTCAATGATCCGTAAAGATTGGGTCATTTCCTCCACCCGCACACGATAACGTGCATACACATCCCCTTCTGAATGCACAGGAATATCAAAATCATATTGCTCATAACCCATATAGGGTTCTTTTTTACGAAGGTCATGCGCTACCCCAGAACCGCGTAGTACCGGGCCAGTCAGTCCATATTGGAAACATTGCTCTGCCGTTATAAGTCCGATTCCCTTGGTACGATCCAGGAAAATTTCGTTTGTTTCCAGTAAGTCATCATATTCTTTGATTCGGCCTGGCATGATCTTCAGGAAATCACGAACGGCTGCTTCAAACTCCACCGGTACATCGCGCCAGATACCGCCGGGGCGGACATAGGTGGTCATCATTCTTTGACCAGAAACCAGCTCAAAAATATTCAGAATGATTTCACGTTCGCGGAAACAATACAGGAACATAGACATCGCTCCCAAATCCAAAGCTGAAGTACCCAGCCAGATTAAATGGGAAGCGATGCGCTGCAACTCAGTCAGAATCACCCGAATCGCCTGCGCGCGCGGAGGAACATCCAGTTCCGCCAATTTTTCAATTGCCAGACAAAAGACCAGGTTGTTCCCAATTGGATTAAGGTAATCCAGACGGTCGGTCATCGTTTCGGCCTTAAGATACATTTTCGATTCAACTGTTTTTTCTACGCCGGTATGTAAAAACCCAATATCGGGGATCACATTAACGACAAGCTCGCCATCCAGTTCCAGCAATAAACGCAAGACGCCATGGGTGCTGGGATGTTGAGGTCCCATATTGAGTAACATCGTTTCACCGGTCATCGCCCGGCCTGAAACCAGATGTCTTAACTCATCTACTGATACTTCTCGTAAATTTGTCATCTGTTTTCCCTCACCCTTTAATCTTTTGGTTTTGGTTTATTGACCATGATATCGTCGAAATTAAAGCTAAATTGAACTTCTTCATAACCTAACGGATAATCTTTTCGTAAAGGATGACCAACCCAATCCTCTGGCATCATCATCCGGCGCAAATCTGGGTGCCCCAGAAATTCGATCCCGAACAAGTCATAAACTTCCCGTTCACGCCAATTTGCGCCTGCAAAAATATCCTGGACGCTATCCAGTTGTGGGTGGTTACCATTTAAACGAGTTCTCAATTGCAGGCGATCATTCTGCGGCATGGAATAAAGTTGATAAATAACGTGAAAGCGCGGGGATTCATTTGGATAATAATCTACCGCTGTAACATCCATACACATAGTAAACTCAAAATGATCTCTCAAAGCAGTCATGATGGCATGAACATCTTCCGGTTCAACAAACAATGTGAATTCGCCGCGAAATTCTTCCACCTGAACCTGATACAGCTGCTGAAGAGCGGTAATTGTATTTTGAAGATGATCACTCATATTACGCCCAATCCTTAAATGTTTCTTTTCTTACTTTTTCATGCAAAGTTAAGACACCATGGATCAATCCTTCTGGTCGCGGAGGGCAACCGGCCACATAAATGTCAACCGGCACAATCTCATCTACCCCTTGCAAAACAGCATAATTATTGAAGATACCGCCAGAACTGGCACAATCTCCCATAGCAATCACCCATTTGGGAGCCGGCATTTGATCGTACAACTGCCGAACGACCGGCGCCATTTTTCGGGAAACGCGGCCTGCTACAATCATCAAATCCGATTGCCGTGGGCTGGCACGCATTAACTCCATTCCAAATCGGCTCATATCGAAATCGGATGCCTGAGCTGCCATCATCTCAATGGCACAGCAAGCCAGACCAAATAGCATTGGCCACATTGCATTTGTGCGTGACCAGTTAACCGCTTTTTCTAATTGGGTGGTTACAATGCCTAAATTTCCTGTTTTTTGTTCTAATCCCATTCCAGTGCACCTTTCTTCCAGGCATAAATATGTGCAACTTCTAAAACCAGCACAAAAATAATCATAAACACCAATCCGGGCACCCCTATCTGGCGGATCACTACCGCCCAGGGAACCAGAAAGACAACCTCAATATCAAACAAAATAAACAGCACCGCAATCAGGTAGTAGCGAACTGGCACTCGCCGGTTCGCTGGCCCATAAGGCACCATCCCTGATTCATACGGGGCGCTTTTTCTTTGATTGGGGCGTTTCGGACCAAAAGTGTGGCCTAAAACAACCACAAAAAAGCCAATAAAAACTGCTAAAAGCAAAATGATAAGTAAGGGGAGGTAGTCCATTAACATAAGCAATCCTTATCAATGAAGTCGGAATTTTGATCGCTCCAGTATAACACACGAATAGTCTGGTGGCAATTTTCACAAAGCAATATTAAAATTTTTATAGACATTTTCATAATTTGGTACTCGTTACGCAGTACCCCTGAATTGGGAGATTCTCCTGGTTTTATTCTCTAAAGAAAATATTGAAAAATTCTCGCAATTTCCTGAACTTTTCATCATCCTGAGTTTGGGTGTTTATTAACCGTTCTATAGTTTACATTAAATTTCCCCTGGGTTCAAGCAAAAACTGGGATTAAATTGTCAGAATTTCGACCTTTTTGGTCATATAAACCCATGACATTCGACCATTTTAAATGATTATCAAGATAGTATCTTTTACCTCTTATTTGATATGAATGTTATAAATCCAAACACCATCTTGCTGGTAAACTACATCCACATCCGGGCAATCAACCAGCGCTTCCGGTCTTAAGGAACCTTTTCCATCCCGCAGGTAGACATAGCTTAATTTAGCGTCTTTTACCAACCTCCAGAAGCCGTCATCACAGGCATGCACAACAGCGGCTTGTTGCATCCAACTGATCCACTGGTTTTTTTCATCCGGGCTGCCATAACCATACAAGCCCGGTAAAGCCAAAGCAAACCGACCCGTTTGAGGAATGATCCAGTAACCGCCATCCAATCCGCGATACGTCTGAAATTGCCAGATGGTCGTATTGGTCAAAAACCGCGCATCCGCTGGCGTGTGTTGATCGATCCATTCCAGGCCATTCCAATCTGCCTGATCTGCCAGCACTGTCACCGGGTTTACGACGGTTCTTGTTTGCCAGAACCCCCATCCCAAAACAGCAAGCGCCCCAACAACGAGCACACCATTGGCGAGATTTGGACGAGTTTTCTTTGCGATCCAATCACATAATTGTACCCAGCCAGCCGATAATAGCAGTGCAGCGGGAATAAAAAGGATAATCGCCATGTGGTCTGGCCGAAATGGGCCAAACTTTAATCCCCATGGCAGGGATAATAACACCAACAGGCTGCTCCACAAAGCGAGCGCGCGGGTCTTTTTTTGGACCCAGGCTGCTGCCAATCCGATTAAAGCTGCACCCATTAAGAAATAATTGTGGAATGGTCCCAGTAAAAACAAAATGTATTGGTAAGAATTTTGATTCTCTGAATTTGGCACCACCAATTTGACCGTTAGCTGGGCAGAGTGAGAGGTCAAAATTCGAATCAACCAGGGTGATGCCAACAAAATTCCAGCCAGGACTGCCAGAGACATCTTTCCTGTTTTGATCAGAATGGTTCTTCGTTCGTTAGGATCATCGTTTCGGTAACCGCTAACCCCCCTTTCGATCAACAGGCTCAACAGAAAAACTGCATAATAATATAAGGCCAGATCATGAACCAGAATTAATCCGGCGGTTAACACCAGCAAACGGCTGGCGCGTTCCCAGGTAAAACCTTCCAGGGCAAATTCATAGGCATTCTCCATAGCCGGCAACATTACCAGCAAACCCGCCAGTAAGGTGTAACGCCCCCAGGTAACATAATAAGCCGGCATTTGAAAAGCGAAGCCCACCAACAAGGCCGCCAGGAGCGCTGGAAGCGTCCGCTTCCAGATGGCTTTGCTTAAGCGATAAATTCCAAGGATTACCAGCGCGTTCAGCACCTGCCCTAACCAGAGCACTGCTCGGATCGGTGCCAGACGACTGATCCAACTGAAGAGCGCCGCTACCAGGTGGAAACCATAATGATAATAGAGCGGTACATCCAATTCTGGTGCCAGCGTTTGTGGAATTCCGCCTGTATCCAGGAACTTTTGGGTGATTAAAACATGGTGAACCGAATCAACCCAGGCCGGGTAAACCAGGTCTCTGGCCTGATAAAAACGAAAAGCGATGACCCCCATCAAAACAAGTCCGGTGAGCCCTAACCACAAGAAACTTCGGAGACTGAAGTTTTTTATTTTTTTACTGATCAAATAAAAAAGAACAATATCCAGAAGGATAAAAACAGGAGCAAGAACAATGGTGTTAACGTGCCAGTTTAAATAGAAGAGCAGCATGGCTGCAACCCCTAAACCAGCAATGCTTACAGCGATACTGTCTGCTATTTTTTCAGGAATATCACGCTGACTATCTTTGAAAGCCAGCGTCCAAATAGCCCCGGGCACCACCAGCACCTGCAGTGCAGCTAGCAGAAAGAGCAATTGATCTGATAACGAGTAGGACAGAATCATCAGGGTTATTGTAAATCAAATTGAGATTTAAATTTCAGGATTCGCTTAAGTTAAGTATTCACGCAGATGCCGGCTGCGGGTGGGATGCCGCAACTTGCGCAGGGCTTTCGCTTCGATTTGGCGGATGCGCTCACGGGTGACATTAAAATAACGGCTCACTTCTTCCAGAGTATGATCCTTGCCATCAATCAAACCGAAACGCAACTCCAACACCTGCCGTTCCCGTTCTGAAAGCGCCCCCAAAGCATTTTGCACCTGTTCTCTTAGCATCTCACGGGCAGCAGCATCCATTGGTTCCAGAGCATCATCATCTTCAATAAAATCGCCTAATTGGCTGCTGTCTTCATCCCCCACCGGACGTTCCAGAGAAACAGGTTCTTCAGCCGATTGTAACACCCGTTGCACCTTGGCCGTAGCCATATTCCATTTATTTTGAATTTCTAAATCCAATGGGATGTTCATTTTTTTGCAATGCCGAATTTCTGCCACATCCTCAGCGGACAAAAAGTCTGATTCCAAAGCCAACTCTTCCAGCCCGGGTTCACGCCCTAATTTTTGCACCAGCGCGCGTTGCACCCGCATCAATCGGGTAATCGCTTCAAACAGATGGACTGGAATTCTTATCGTTCGGGCTTGCTCAGCAATATACCGGCTGATCGATTGGCGAATCCACCAGGTGGCGTAGGTGCTGAACTTAAACCCGCGGGTAGGATCAAATTTTGCCACTGCCCGTAATAAGCCCAGGTTTCCTTCCTGAATCAGATCCAAAAATGAAATTCCACGACCTAAATAACGTTTGGCAATACTGACAACCAATCGTAAATTCGCCCGAATCAGGCTCTGATTTGCTTCTTCAGCCAACCAGCGGATCTGGTCCAGTTCGATCGCTAAATCCCTTTCACTAGGGAAAAACTTTTCAAAGGAACCCCGCCGGGGCAATTTCTTTTTTTCCTGTAAGTATTTAATTAACTTGCTGGAGGTTTCCTGCGGTAAGAGGTAAAGACATAAGAATCCTTTAAACGCATGCTGAACCAGACCGTCCCAATTTTCATCTTTTCCCCATAATCCGTTGTCCAGATAAGAGCGCAGGTAGGAAGGCTCATCTGCCTGCCAGGTTTTTCGTAAAAGCTGTGATTCGAGCAAAATCAAATCAATGTCCGGTGAATCCACTTTCCCATGCGCATCTAATTCATTAATAAAAGCTTTCCAGGATTCATATAAATTATCCACGACCGTATTAAAGATAGCAATAAAGTAACCAGGAGTTTCCAGTTCCACTTTGGTTTCTGCTACGATGTGATCAATCAGACGCTCGGCCTCAATCCTGGCAGCCAGGCGAAACTCACTGTCTGCATCCAATAGTTCAATGCGTCCGATTTCTTTTAAATAAAGGCGTACAGGGTCTTCCGAGAGATCTCCGGCAGCGGCAGCTTCCAGAATTCCGATGGGATCTTCGGCCAGGTCTTCCTCTTCTTCATTTGTTGAGTCAGGATCAGCCCCTTCATCTTCTTTCCACACAGTAGACTCATCAACTTCAGAGCGTTCTTTTCCCTTTTTTGTATTAAAACCGCGCACAGATTTTGATGATTTTTTACTGGCTTTCTTATCATCCAGATCTGAATCAATTTCCAAATCTTCAAGTGTATATTCATCCTCAAGATCTGGTGAGGTATTTGTATTTTGATCAGCCTTGTTCTCGGATGTTTTCTTTTTTGCCATAGGATATTTATACCATAATTAATTTTTAATCAAGTTGAATCGGGCGTCCCAAAGCTAAATCAAGATGGGAACGCATGGTTGCATAATACAGCATATTTTGTTGATAAGGATTAATTTCAGTTGCACCTGCTTCCTGGATTTCTTCCATCAAAAAACGCATCTGTTTTAATCCTTCATTCACCCGCACCAATCGTAAATTCATAACACTGCGGATTAAGTCCTCAATTAACTTTTGCGGATTTTTACTTTCTGAGAAAGGACTGTTGCGAATTTTTTCAGTCATTTGTTGCAAATTTTCCGGGATTTGCTGTTCCAGATATTGGAGAGGTTCCTGCCGATCCTGCTCAAGCGATTGAATAACCAGGCGTGCCAGCATCTGATGATCGGTATATTCAAAATCGGTCACGTCCAGACGGCTTAACTCATTTTTCTGGAGCACCCGGTTTAAGGGTTGTAACCATTCCGGGTCCTGGAAAAGCAAACTCAAACAATGTTCTTCCAGAGATTTGGCTAATTCTTCAGATGTCCTCGCCACCGGGCGAGAGGTTGGCTCCACAGCCCGTTGTTCTTTTAATTTCTTACGAACTGCTGGTGAGATTCTTACTGTTTGCCCACCCCCCACCAAGGCGCGTTCATCCACTTTCAGAAGGCGAGCCAGTCTCTGCCGATATGCTTCCCGTTCCACCGAATTGGGGATATCCTCAATTAAAGGTAGCACCTGGTTAGCAATTTCCTGTTTTACTTTAGGGTCATCCAGGTTTTTCTGACTGGCCAAGGTTTCCATCACATGGATTACGATCGGTTTGGCAGCCTGAACAATTGCCCGCCATTCTTCCGGATCACGCATCACAATTTCATCCGGGTCTTTCCCTTCCGGAATAGTCGTAACACGAACGTCAGCCTCCAGACGAGCTTCGTAACGCAGAAGTCCGCGGGGGTTGAAACTGATCTCTTCGCTGCGATCTAAAGCCTGTCTGGCAATCTCCAGCCCGCGCAAGGTCGCCTTTTCACCGGCAGCATCAGCATCCAACGCCAGGATGATGCGGCGAGTGAAACGTTTTAAAAGCCGCAACTGATCTTCGGTCAGGGCAGTGCCCATCGGTGAAACCATATTCGTAAAACCAGCCTGATAAGGAACAATCACATCCATATAGCCTTCAACAATCACAACCTGATCTTCAGCCCGGATCGGCTTGCGGGCCAGGTGCAATCCATACAATAAGCGTCCTTTATCAAACAAAGGTGTTTGCGGAGAATTCAAATATTTCGGAACATCATTCGGGTCCAGGATCCGGGCGCCAAAACCAGCCATTTTCCCACCCATATCCCGAATGGAAAACATGAGACGATTTCGAAAGCGGTCATATACACCGCCGCCATCACGCTGGGTGACCAGGCCGGCTTCCTTTAAGTCGTGCTCAGAGTATCCTTTTCCATAAAAATATTGTTGTGTCATATCCCAGGATGCAGGTGCAAACCCCATGCCAAAAGTTTCAATCGTTTCACGAGACACGCCACGCTGCGATAAATAGTTGAGGGCGAACTTGCCTTCTGGTGTATGGATTAACTGATGCTGGTAAAAAGTTGCCGCTTCGTCCAACAATTGCCGGTAGCGGTCATATTGATCTTCATGTTCTTTCTGCTCTTCAGTTTGCGGTTGTAATTCGACCCCGGCTTTGGCTGCCAGAAAGCGCAATGTCTCGGCAAAATCCCAGCCTTCTTTTTTCATCACGAACTTGAAGACATCACCACCCTCATTACACTGTCCAAAACAACGCCAGGTGCCTGAATCCGGAAAGACGACAAAAGCAGGAGTGCGTTTGTTATCATGAAATGGACAAAAACCAAGATAATTCCTTCCGGAACGTCGTAATTTAACCGATTCGGATACTAAATCCAATATATCAATCCGGTTCTTGATTTCGTCAATTGTTGACATACTTACCTCTGTTTGATTCTATCTGAAAAAATCAAACCATTTACCAAACCAGGGATGCTTTTTTCATAAATCACGCTCGCTCCCTGGATTAAAAGCCCTCCAGCAAGGAAAAATCTGCCACACCCTGCGCCAATAGCGCTATTCTTTGCAGCATACCCAGGCGATTCTCACGAATCGTCAGATCTTCATCCATCACCAGCACCTCATCAAAAAACTGAATAATCACGTGCATCAAGGGCATAAAAACCTGGAAGAAGTCAGCCAACGATCCCGGGCGGCGTTCCACCTTCGCAATCGAAACGAGACCGGCATATAATTCCCGTTCTGAGTCTTCCTTTAATAAGGTAGGGCTCACCGGGAAAAGGGTTTTGTAATCGCGGGTGATGCGCACGCAGCGCGAATAAGTGGGCAGTATTTGACCCCAATCCGGTCGGCTGATCCAATCTGTAAGAACTTTAATGGCACGCACCGAAGCAGCCGGATTGTGCCCTTGAGCAGCTATTATAGCCGCAACAATGTCATAGCGATATCCCTGTTCGAGCAGGCTGTTTTGTAAGCGCCCAATAATGAAATCCAGGCAGGTGGTAGCTTCTTTATCCTGCATTGCGATCGGCAAGACTGAGGCTGCCAAATTAAGTCCTGCGCGCAAATCAAAATCGAGGTCCCAGGCAATCAAGATCTGCACCAATCCCAGAGCTGCCCGGCGTTGTGCAAAGGGATCCTTTGTTCCGCTGGGTGCAATCCCGGCTGCAAATAACCCTGCCAGCGTATCCAGGCGATCTGCCAGACCGACCACCATTCCAGGCCGTGAACCAGGCACCTGATCACCCGAATTTCTTGGTAAATAGTGTTCATAGATTGCTTTGCCGACATCCTCCGCTTCGCCGGATTGGGTGGCATAGTAGCGCCCCATAACGCCCTGTAATGAGGTCATTTCAACCACCATGTGAGTCGCTAAATCAGCTTTACATAGGTGGGCGGCCCGCCGGGCAATTCTGGTTTCGCTTTCTGCAAATTTAAAAAATTGAGCCAATTGCGGAACAGTTTTTTCAATTCGCTCCGTCTTATCCAGTAAAGAGCCTAATTGATGCTGGAATATCAACCCCGATAAAGACTGACGAGCATCAATCAGGCTCTTCTTTAAATCTTCTTTTATGAAGAAAGCTGCATCGGCAAAACGAGCGCGTACCACCTGTTCATTTCCGTGTACGACCGTCTCAAGATGTTCAGCATTGCCGTTCCGAACGCCGATAAAAAATTTCATGACGTTGTTATTAAAATCAAACACCGGAAAATAGCGTTGATGTTTTTTCATTACGGAGATGAGCACTTCTGAAGGCAGGGATAAAAACTCATTTTCAAAACTGCCAATAAAAGCGGTCGGCGCTTCCACCATTAGTGTCACTTCTTCCAGCAAATCCTGATCTATTTGATTATCGGATCCGTTACATTCCTTAATTTTTTCTTTGACTTGCTCTTCAATCAAACTTTTTCTCTGGGCTACATCCACTACGATATCTTGTTTTTTTAGGGTATTGAAATAATCTGCCGGATCTTTCACCGCGATCATTTCCGGTTCTTTAAATCGCAAGCCATGGGTGTACTTCTGAGAACTGATTCCGGCGTATTGGAATGGAATGATCTGAGAGCCCAACAGAACCAGCAGCCAGCGGATTGGTCGGGAAAAGGCAGCTTGAGAAGCGTTCCAGCGCATTGATTTTTCGAATCTCAGGTTTGAAATTAAGCCAGGCAAATTTTCCGCCAGAAGCTCCGCGGCTGCCTTGCCTTTCTGCTGAATTTGAGCGGTAACATAACGCCCACCATCAATTTCAGCCACTTGCAAAGTAGATACCTCCACCCCTTTCCCACGGGCAAAACCTTCAGCGGCTTTGGTTGCTGAGCCATCCGGGTTAAAGGCACGTTCTGCGGGTGGCCCTTTCACGACCTGCACCCAATCTTCCTGCCGCAAGGTTAATCCGTCCACATAAACAACCAAACGTCGGGGGGTGCCGTAGATCTTTATTTCCTTGTGTGGCAAACGGATTTCCTCCAGCAATATGGATACCCGTTCCTCCAATTGATTCAAAGCCGATTTCAGATCACCAACCGGCAATTCTTCACAACCAATTTCAAAAAGAAATGGAGCTGTTTTATCGCTTTGGGATTCAGAGGTTTTTTCGATTTCCGGGTGTGTTTCATTAACCGGTTCTTCAGGTTTAGCTGCCTTCCAGGGGAAACCCATTTCTTCCCGTTGCTGGTAATAAGCTTCAGCCACTTTGCGTGAAATTTCCCGCATTCGGGAAAATAAAGCCTGTCTTTCAGTAACACCGATCGCCCCACGCGTATCAAGGATATTAAAGATATGCGAACATTTTAAAACATTATCATGCGCCGGCAAGACCAGTCCATGGCTTAAAGCTGAATTTGCTTCAGCCTCAAACAAATCAAACATCTGGCGTAAGCGCTGTACATCGGCAATATCAAAATAATAGCGGCTGTGTTCCTGCTCCCCTTTCAGGTGAACATCTCCATAAGTGCGCTGCGGGCTCCATTGAATATCCTTAAAGTTGCTCACATTCTGCAGAGCCATGGCAATTCGTTCCAGACCGTAGGTTATTTCCACTGCCACCGGGTCCATCGGCATACCGCCAGCCTGTTGGAAATAGGTGAATTGGGTAATTTCCTGGCCATCCAGCCAGACTTCCCAACCTAATCCCCAGGCCCCCAACGCCGGAGATTCCCAGTTGTCTTCCACAAAACGAATATCATGTTGAGCCGGGTCAATTCCTAACGCCTGTAATGATTTTAAGTAAATCTCCTGCGGATTTCCCGGATCTGGTTTTAAGATCACCTGAAATTGGGTGTGCATCTGCAGGCGATTGGGGTTTTCACCATAACGGCCATCATCCGGGCGAACAGAGGGTTCCACATAAGCCACATTCCATGGCTCTGGGCCTAATACTCTTAGAGCAGTAGCTGGATTCATCGTGCCGGCGCCTACTTGAGTGTAGTAAGGCTGCCAGATCAGACAACCCTGGTCATTCCAGAATTGCTGCAATTTTAAGATGATTGATTGAAAATCCAGGCTCATTCTTTCCTCCAACGTGCTCGGTTACGGTATCTTTT
>DAOUFM010000046.1:0-11505 GCA_034429975.1 Anaerolineaceae bacterium
CTGCCAGCATCCTGTCCAAGGCGCCCTCCGCCGATTTATGGCAGGGGCAAACGGATGAAAATGAAATGGGTTTCACCTATGAAGAGGTCGATCGCTTATTGTATTTGCTGGTGGAGGAAGGTTTCACTCCGCAGCAATGCGTGGCTGAGGGCTTCTCGAGTGCTTTTGTTGAAAAAGTGGTTAAAAGGGTGCAGCGTAACCAATTCAAATGGACGACTCCACCGATTTGTAAGGTTAATCGGGTGATGATTGGGTATGAGGACTTGGATCCGGCGAGGTGGGGGGAATTTAGCTGATGGTGAAAGGCGAAAGGCGAAAGGCGAAAGGCTAAAGGCTAAAGATAAGGTGACAGGTGACAGGTAACAGGGCGAAGAGAAGGCGAATCTTGCTTTGCGAGGGGTTAAGTGAAAAAGTAACAATTTTGTGCGCTGCAGGGTTTAGCACGAGGTACGAGGCACGAGGCACGTATAAAAAAAAGCTGGTTGATGGTGCGGTGCACTTGGGGATTAACCAGAATCTTTGGAATTGGAGTGAGCGAATAATTAAAAATAAATCAGAAGTGCGCTGCACCTAGCCGCGAAACCCTGGTCGTCCCGTCCACGAATGGAATACGAATGCCCAAAGGGTACAAGATACTCGAATGGGGGTTTTCCAAACCCAGAATCTGTTCGCAAAATTTTATATTTGGCTACAATAGATATTGTTGCTAAATGGGTGGTTCCTGTTTTTGGCTGGAAAAAAATCTTAAACCAACTTGCCATTTACTTTGAACATGATGATCCAATTTCAATTACACAATAATTTTGACATTACCTTACCCCGCCATAATTCGAGACCTAAGTGCACCGCACTTTTGGTTCCTGGATTCATAATATTTATTGCCGATTCAATGTATTCTTTTTATCCCTAAGTGCAGCGCACTATTTCAGGCTTTCATTTACCAACTATTCACTGTAAACTTTTGACTTTTGACTGTTAACTGTCGACTCCTTCCGCCACCTACCATTTACAAATAGCGCATCTCTCTATATACTATGGGGTACTATTAAGCAATGAAATAAAACTCAGGCAGGAAAAGCATTGGCAGTTACAACCTCTACTTCTACCACTTCATCACAGGGGCAAATTAAAACACGCGTTGTGTTCTTTGATATGGATCATACGATCCTGAATATTTCTCCTTATCATCGCCGCAATTTTCTATTTGTACTTAATAAATTATTTGGAATAACAGAATTAATTCGTGTGCCTGCTTCCGGGTACCCGATGTTTGAGGTGGTGCGTCGCTATGCGATGGCGGCTGGAGTGAGCGAGAGTACAGTCAATGCCAAACAGGCCGAGATCGAGCGCTTACTGGTTGAGCATATGAAAACTATCCTGCCACAGGATTTGCATGATTGCATTCTGCCCGGCACGGTCGAGATTCTGGAAGCGCTGCACAAACAAAAAATTCCGGTAGGGTTAACTACCGGCACCTTGCGTGGGGTGGCGAATCAGGTGCTGCAGCGGGCTGGACTGCTGGGCTATTTCCCTTTGACTTCGTTTGGCGATGATTGTGATCACCGCTCGCAGATCATTCAGCGCGGACTGGAGAAAGCCACCTGGGTATACGGGTTGGCGCCGGAAGCGATCGAACTGGTGACGATTGGAGATGCACCAATGGATATCGAGACCGGGAAAATGTTCCAGGCGCGTACGATTGCAGTGGCTACCGGCGTTTACTCCGAGGATGAATTGAAATCCCACCAGGCTGATTTTGTTTTTCACGATCTGACCAACACCACTGCGGTACTGGCAGCTATCAGCGCGGATTAAGTCACTTTTTGTTGCGACAAGTTTCACAATGTATTTGACAACGACCCGCGGGGTGTTTATACTTAATGGTGACAGTTGAATAGAATTGCCTTCGGGGCAGGGTGAGGAAGGAAACTTCCAATTCCCGATCGGTGGTAAAACCCACGAGCACCTCCAGGTGCATGACCCGGTGAAACTCCGGGGTCGACGGTATAGTCCGGATAAAAGAAGGTCAGCAAACTGAATTAATGTTTGCCGTATTGCCCCGAGAACTTTTGTTTTCGGGTTTTCTTTTTTCCCCGTCGGCTATTAACCTGCCTGCGGATTTTTTTTGGAGCATGATGGAAATTAGTCTGAAACGCACACACAAACACAATCCAATCAAGAAAGTTGCCGGAAAATATGGCAACTGGCTGCTGCCTATCTCCGGTACGCTGGCCATTCTCTTGTGGTGGCTGATTACACGCTGGAGCGAGTTGCCGGTCTTCATTTTACCTTCTCCGCTGATCGTGTGGCGGCGATTTCTGGCGGTTTTGCAGGATGGCAGCCTGATCCGGCATGCGTCTTTTACCTTGCTGGAAGTGGCTTTGGGATTGATCTCCGGCGCCTTGCTGGCGACGGTGACCGGTTACCTGCTGGCGAAATCCAGCACACTGGAGCGCTTACTCTCACCTTATCTGGTGGCTTCTCAGGCGATCCCGATTGTGGCGATTGCACCTTTGCTGGTGATCTGGTTTGGACCGGGGTTGTTTTCCAAGGTTTTGATTGCCGCGTTGATTGTCTTCTTCCCGGTGTTGGTCAATACGGTGATGGGTGTACGCGCTGTCCCACAGGACCTGCGCGATCTGATGCGCTCTCTGCGGGCTACCCGCTGGCAGACTCTGACCTTTCTCGAGATCCCGGCTGCTTTACCCGTTTTCCTGGGCGGGCTGCGGGTGGGTGCCACCCTCTCGGTGATTGGCGCAGTTGTGGGAGAATTTGTCGGCTCTGACCGGGGACTTGGTTTTCTGATCAATATCGGACGCGGGCAGTACGATACAGCTTTGGTGTTTGTGGCGGTCTTTACGCTGGTTATGTTGGCGTTATTGTTGTACGGTGCGGTGATTTTGCTGGAGCAAAAATTATTGGTCTGGCAACAACGACCTCATAAAAATACATTGACGGTTGAATCATGATGGAGGAACTTTGAAAAAAAACGTACTGATAGTAAGTGTAATCTGGATGATGGTACTGGCAGCTTGCAGTCCTAAAGCATCGCCAAAGGAAGTGGCGAACGTCCGCTTACCGATGGGATTTATTCCCAATGTCCAATTCTCGCCGATTTACGTCGCTCAGGAGAATGGTTATTTTCAGGATGAGGGCGTGAATATTGATCTGGATTACAGCATGGAGAATGATAACGTGGCGCTGGTAGGAGCCAATCAGTTACAGTTTGCGATCGCTTCGGGGGAACAGGTGCTTTTAGCCCGCTCTCAAGGATTGCCAGTGGTATATGTGATGGCCTGGTATAACAATTACCCGGTTGGGGTGGTGTCCCTGACGGAGAAAAACATCACCAAAGTTGCGGATCTAGCTGGCAAACGGGTGGGGATTCCCGGATTGTACGGTGCCAGTTATATCGGTTTTAAGGCCATGCTGGAAGCGGCTGGACTGACAGAAAATGACCTGACCATGGATTCGATCGGCTATACCCAGGTGGAATCCCTGGTGGGCGGGCGCGAAGACGCAGCCGTGATATATGTGACCAACGAGCCGGTGCAATTGCGCGCAGAAGGCTACCAAATCAACGTCCAGGCGCTTTCGGACAATCTGCAACTGGTCTCCAATGGGCTGATCACCAACGAAAAGACTATTCAGGAGCATCCGGAACTGGTGCGAGCGATGGTGAAAGCGATCAGCCGTGGACTGGAAACTGCACTCCAAGATCCCGAAGCTGCTTATACCATCAGCGAGAAATATGTTGAGAATCTCGCAGCGGCTAATACGGCTGTCCAAAAAGAGGTTCTACGCGTTTCCATGGAATACTGGCAGACTGACCCGTTTGGCTACAGCAGCCCACAGGCCTGGGAGAATATGCAGGCGATCTTACTGAAGATGGACCTGATCCATGATTCGCTTGAATTGGATAAGGCATTCACCAATGACTACCTTTACCGCTAAATCACAAACTAACGGACGCCCATTCTTAACGGTCAAAGACCTGCACATCACTTTTGCGATGGAAAACGGCGGGCTGCAGGCGTTGCAGGGTGTCAATTTCCAGGTCGCGGCGCAAGAATTCGTGTGTGTGATCGGACCATCCGGCAGCGGGAAAAGTACTCTGCTGCGGGTGATTGCTGGTGTCCTGCAGCCTTCCCGCGGGGAGGTGCGCTTCTCATACGAAGGTGATCGTGAGGTGAAGATCGGTTATGTCTTCCAGCAGGCCAACCTGATGCCCTGGCGCACGGTGATTGAGAATATCACTCTGCCGCTGGAACTTCATCAGGCGCCAGTGGAAGAGGCGCGCCAGAAAGCGCTGGAATTGATTGATCTGGTTGGGCTGCAAGGCTTTGAGCATACCTGGGTGCAGGAACTCTCTGGCGGGATGGCACAACGGGTGGCGATCGCGCGGGCGTTGATTCAGGACCCGGATCTCCTCTTGCTGGACGAACCTTTTGGCTCTCTGGATGCATTAATGCGCGAGCAGATGGGCGCGGAGTTATTGCGCATCTGGCAGGCCCGGCAGACAACAGTGTTGATGGTGACCCATTCCATTTCAGAGGCGCTGCTGCTTTCGGATCGGATCCTGGTATTGAGCGCCCGTCCGGGCAGGATTTCGTGTGATTTTCCGGTCAATCTAGCCCGCCCGCGCCAGGAATCGCTGCGCTACACCCCCGAATTTGCGCAAATGTCCCGCCTGTTAAAAGCAGAAATTCTGCCGGAGTAAATTAATCCTGAATGTTGGGGATGTTGATCAGCGCTTCCAGCAATTTCTGACGATCGACCACCCCAATCGGATGATGCTCATCATCTACCACAACCATCCACTTGCGACCCTGTTCCAGCATCCGTTGGATCGCATCCGGAATGGGAAAGCTGGCAGGTACCTGGATGGGGTCGGGCGACATGATCTGCCGGGCGGTGACCTGGCTGGGGAAAGGCTTGCCGCGGTTCATCAAAGCAGATAAGATAGGTTGCTTGTCCTGATCGGGCAGGCGAGTGACCACGTCGCCATCGCTCAGGATGCCGGTAACTTGGTTGTCAGCGTTGATTACGATCAACCGGTGGGTGTTGTAGTTCAGGAAGGCCTTGATAATTGTCTCCAGCCCATCGGTTTCTTTTACCAGCGGAAAATCACTGCGCATCACATCACCCACCACCCTGGGGATGTGCAGAAAGGGCGTACTGGTAGCTGCGGGTACTTCCACCGGGACAACCTGCTGGAGGATATCGAAACGGGAGAGCATGCCCACCAGTTTCCCTGAGCTGTCTGTTACCGGGAAGCGTTTAAGGTGGTATTTTTTTAGTAAAGTAACTGCATGACTTAATGTTTCATTTTCTGAGATGATCACCACCGGGCGGCTCATCACGTCTGCCACCTGCTGCGGACTTTTGGCTAAATCCTGAATTTCCTGTTCGATCAGACGCATATCCAGGTTCTTTGCCACGGAAAGGCGTTGCTGTAAGCCGGCGCGCTCGATCAGATCGCCATCGGTGATGATGCCTACCACTTTGTGCTCAGCATTCACGACTGGCAGCGCTTTGCGATGTTGGCGGATCATCGTCTCCCAGGCTTCTGCTACACTGTTGTGCGGGTGAATACTAACCAACTCGCGGCTCATGACATCCCGCACCAGCCGGTCGCCAGGCAGTGGGTTGAGCCCGCGGTGGGTGTACTTGAGCACCTGTACATCTTCGAGGGTGATCAGGCCCTCGCGCACCATCGGGTGGATAGTTTCCAGGATGGCTTCGAGCTTGTCAGCGTTATCGACGACTTCGATGATTAAGGGTAAATCCTCGGAGAGCCGGATGATGGATGCAGTGCGGATGCGGGAATGGGCGCCAAACCCGGCAATACCATGCGTGACAGTGGCACCGGCCATCCCGGCCTTCTGAAAAGTTTCCAGCAATACCATGTAAAGGGCTTTGCCTTTCCACAGATCGCTTTCACCGATATAAATTTTCATTCGTTTTGTTTTTGGGGCATCCTGTTTTTCCATTAGGTCTCCTCTTGTGTTCGTGAAGGATGAACCATATTTATTATGACACTTTTTCGGCTTTTTGGGAAATCTAGAGCACTTTTCCCAACCAGAGACCCAGAAAGGCGCAGGCTGCCCCCAGCAGACTGGACCCAAGGAGATTAAACAACCCCAGCAGCCATTGCCCCTGAGAGACTAGAGCGACTGATTCATAGGTATAGGTGGAAAAAGTGGTGTAAGACCCCAAGAAACCAACGGTGAGCAGCAGCCTTGCGCGTGGATCAAGCACGATATTTTCAAGCGCGAGGGAAACAATCAACCCTAGCAGGAAGCTGCCGCTGAGATTGATGAAGAGCGTACCATAAGGAAAGCTGCTGCCGAAGCGCTGCGCTGCCCAGTCCCCGATCCAATAACGCAGATTGGCTCCCAACACTGCCCCTACGGAGATCCACAATGCTTTTTCCATAACTTTCCTTCTTAATAAAAAAATTCTACCCTTTGTGGGTAGAAGCTATCAGCCAGATTGGCGGTTTGGTTTCCCGAGTGAGCCTCATCACTCGGGAAACATTTTAATGGGGAATGAGTTAAGCGTCAATAATTTTTATAAAAATGTTATATAAAAAGGGGTAGAATCCCCATAATTCTACCCTCAACCCTTTTTATTTTATGTAGGGTGCAGGTAATGGCAAAACAGTTTTACCAAACGTTCCATTTACCGCAATGGCGGAAACCAGATAGAGTGCCAAAAAACCAGCCAGTAATAACAACCATCCAGCGGCTGGCGCCAGGACTGCTTTGGCAACCCCAAGATCTGCGAGAGCGATGAATAAAACCGCGGCATCCGCTACAATAACAAGCCAGAAAAAGACTTTATTGGCTTTCAAATAGCATGGGGTTAACGCAACCAACACAAGAAAAGCACATAACCAGGTATAACCTTCGATGGAAGCGTCAAAAAGAACACCTTTGGCTGCCAGATCTGTTTTAATGAGCATTCCAAAAGCACCCGTAACCATAAAGAATGCGCCAAAAAATAGCATCAGATTGCCACCAGCAATGTTATGGTCTTTTAATTCAATTAAACCTGCTGCCACCTGACAGATACCCCCACCGATTAACCAGGCAGCCAGAACAGGGGCTGCTTCATGGCTTACTCTTCCAGTAGTTTATGGGGCTGTATCCTGATCTAAAGTATAGGATTTAATTTGGCAAAGCCCTTTTAAGATTTATAATGAAGAGTATCTGAGAAGATACGAAAGGAAAATGATCATGGCTCATTATGGTTTTGGATTTGGCGCGATGTTGATGCAGATGTTCTGCTTTTTACTGGCGATTGCCTGGATTGTTGTCTGCCTGGTGGCGCTTTTCTCCCTGAAAAAGAATAAAATCTCACCGACAGCGAAAGCACTGTGGGTGATGATCCTGATCGGCGTCCCCGTTTTAGGCGTGGCGGCTTACTTTATCATTAAACCCAGCGACGAGGTGTAGAAGACCTACTTGACGAAAGAACAAATGTTCTATATAATAGAAATATGAGCATTTGGCATGTTTTTCAACAGTTCTTTCGTCTACCAACCAATCCTACCCTTCAACGATCCTTCACGCTGGATGAGGAATTGCTAACCTCTTTGGAGCAACTGGCACGCTACCGTGGGACCACGCCACGCAAAGTGGCTGCTGAGCTGCTGGCGCGTGAACTACAGAACGTGGAGGTAGAAAATGAAACCTGGGAAAAATGGCAATCCCTGACCGAACGCGAACAACAGGTGGCAGCCCTGATCTGCTTGCAATACCGTACCCAGCAGATTGCTGCCCGCCTGCAGATTGCGCCTGAAACTGTGCGCAGCCATGTGCACAACCTGCTCAATAAAATGAACCTGCCCAACCGGATCACACTGCGCCAACTGCTGGCAGATTGGGATTTCAGCCGTTGGGTTTAACTTTCACCCTGTTTAAACGTTTTTAAACGCTTTCTGAACAAAAATCAACGAAAAATCACCCCAGGTGGGATAGAAAATATTTTCTAATAAAGTTATGATGGGGGTATGAAAAGTTTATTCCCTTCACAATTGCCCAACCAGATCATCCTGGTGATGGGCGAACATGCCGCTTCCAACTGGATGTGGGAGCTCTCTGCCTGGCTGGCGCTGCAGGGCAACCTGCGCGTACTGGATGCCGGCAACCGGTTTAACGCTTACCCGGTGGCGCAGTCCATCCGCCGCCAGCGACGTGACCCGCGGGTGGTGCTGGAGCGCATTCGCCTTTCGCGCGCCTTCACCTGCTATCAGGTGGATGTGCTGCTGGAAGAGTGGCAGCCGCTGCCCTGCCCGACCCTGGTGTTTGACCTGCTGGCGACCTTCTATGACGAGAGCGTCAACCTGCCGGAAAGCCAGCGCCTGCTGCGACAGGTGATCTGGCGTTTGCAGCAGCTCAGCAAAATTGCGCCGGTGGTGGTCAGCACCCGTTTACCGGCCACCATCTGCGCTGAACGGATGGTGCTGTTTGAGATGCTTAAAGCTCAGGTAGGCGAACTGCGCTTTGAAATGGAATTAACCCCGGCCGATCTGGCGCCCGCAGCAGCACAACCAGCCTTATTGCCAGCATATGAGAACCCGCCAGCCGTGGCATTACAGAAAGGAAGGTGAGTATGGGACGCACCGTACCCTCTATTACCCAGGCTTTTATCGAAGAAGAACAGGCTTTATCCCGCTTCCGGCGGGCATTACGGCGCAGCGATCAACTGGCGCTGGATGAATTGCTCAGTCTGGCACGCCAGCACCTGGCTGCCGCGGCGTATGCCACTCACGTGTTACCCATGGAGACTTTTCTGATCGCCATGCTGCTGGAGGAGCACAAGGAGGTGCGCCGCCTGCGGGATGAAGTCGAGCGTTTACAGCGGGGGTTGAATGCAGGTAGTTAGCGGCTGGCTGCTGGACGTATTCGAGAACACCCAGGCGCCCGGCGTGGTGATCTGGCTGCTGGGTGAGAAGGGCGAACGCCTGCGCCTGCAGCAACCCTTTCCGATCATCTTCTATATCGCCGGCCCGGCTGAACACCTGCGTGAAGTCTGGCGCTTTCTGCAGGAGCATCCCGCTGCCCCCCGCCTGAGCCGTACTCAGAAGCGTGACCTCTTTCAGCCGCAGATGGTGGATTTGCTGGCAGTCGAGGTGGCTTCCTTCAGCGATCAGCAGTATCTCTTCCGCCAACTGCTAGAGCGCTTCCCCACGCTTACCTATTACGATACCGACCTGAACATCGCGGTGCGCCATGCCGCCAGATACAAGACCTTTCCGCTCTGTCACCTGCGGGTAAAATTTTACGAATCCGGTCTGATCCAGGAACTGGAAGTGCTGGACCAGCGCTGGGATCTCGACCCGCAACTGCCGGATTTGCGGGTGCTGCGCCTGGAGCCGGATTGTGACCCGGCGCATGCGGCCCCGTTGGCTTTGTGTGCACAAATGAATGGACAATCCTACCGCTTTTCATTGCAGCCGGTACGCCCGCTGCTGATCAACCTGCAGGCGCTCCTCAAACGGCTCGACCCCGACCTGATTCTGACCCGCTGGGGCGATACCTGGCTGCTGCCCTACCTGTTCAACCTGGTGGAGCAGCAGCATTTCGAACTGGCTCTCAATCGCGAATCGGGACGCAAATACCTGCAGCGCCCGGAGCGCTCTTACTTTTCCTACGGGCAGATCATCTACAGCGGGCAGCAAATTCACCTGTTCGGGCGTTGGCATATTGACTTGAAGAACGCCTCTTTCTGGACTGACCTGGGGCTGGATGGCATTTTTGAGATGGCGCGCGTGACTGCCCAGCCGGTGCAGGCAGCAGCGCGTATTTCGCCGGGCACCGGCATCTCGACCATGCAGGTGCTGACGGCGCTGGAGCATGATATTCTGGTGCCCTGGCATAAGCAGCAGGGAGAACGCCCCAAAACTGCCCTGGAACTGATCGAATCCGACCTGGGCGGACTGGTGTACCAGCCGATTGTGGGGCTGCACCGCGATGTGGGCGCCATTGACTTCATCTCGATGTACCCGGCCATCATGGTGCGCAGCAATATCTCACCCGAGACTGCCAAGCCGCACCCGTTGGAGGTTTCCGCTGAACCGCCGGGCTTAATTCCCCTCACCCTGGGACCACTGCTGGAAAAACGGGTCGCTCTGAAACACCGCATGGGCTCGCTGCCGCATTGGGACCCGCGCCGTAAACTGGATGCCGAACGCTCCACTGCCCACAAATGGCTGCTGGTGACTTGCTTTGGCTACCTGGGGTACAAAAATGCCCGCTTTGGGCGCATCGAATCGCACGAGGCTGTCACCGCCGGCGGGCGCGAAGCCCTCTTGCGTGCCAAAGAAGTCGCTGAAGACCTGGGCTTCAATGTGCTGCACATGTATGTGGATGGTCTATGGGTGAAACAGGAGGGCTATACCCAACCGGGGGATTTTGCCGCCCTGCTGGATGAGGTGGTCGCCCGCACCGGGTTGGCGATCTCGCTGGACGGGGTGTACCGCTGGGTGGCTTTTCTGCCATCGCGTGTGAACGCGCGTGTGCCGGTGCCCAACCGTTATTTCGGCGTCTTTCAGGATGGCTCGCTCAAGGTGCGCGGACTGGAGGCGCGCCGGCGTGATTCTGCCCCCTGGGTGGCACGTATGCAGATGCAATTGCTCGAGTACCTGGCACAGGCGGAGAGTGTAGACCAACTGCCGGACTACATCCCCGGTGCACTGGCGATCCTGCGCCGGCACCTGGCAGACCTGCGCGCAGGGCTGGTGCCGCTGACCGATCTGCTGGTGGCGCTGCGCCTGAGCCGTGAACCGCAGGAATATACCGTCAAGACTGCGGGAGCACGTGCCGGGCAGCAACTCCTGGCGGTTGGCAAGTCGCTGCGCCCCGGGCAGCGTGTGCGCCTGTTGTATCTGCACGGTGGGGAGGTGCAGGCCTGGGACATGCCGCAGACGGTTGACCCACGCCGGGTGGATCGGGCACGCTATTATGAACTGGCAGTGCGCGCGGCTTCCTCGGTCTTCTGGCCTATGGGCATTCCCGAGGTGGATTTACGCGCCTGGCTGCAGGGTGGCATTCAACTGGCGTTTGATTTTGCCCTGCCGGAAGGAAAAAGGCACATCTTGCTGCCACCCCGAGAGGAGGAGAAGGAATGGCGGCAGTTGTTCATGCCGCCGGTGAAGAAAGAGGTTGAGGTAGTTGGGTAAGGAGTGAATCTTTTTTATCCAACACTAGATTCTGCTTATTTACGAAATTCACTGTAATGTTTATTTGAAAAAAGATATCATTCCTGTCATACTAAATATCAGCTAATAGCTATCCCCAGACAGTCAAACCGGACAGCATAGGGAATGGGGATCCACCGACCAGAAACAGCCATATAACCCGGAGAAGGAAATGGGAAACTGGTCATGTCACAGGTAGGTGAAACAATCACCCTGTATCCGAACGCTTATTACGAAGTACAGGGTACAACCAGTAAGAACTTTTATTTTGCCGGGGCAGATCGAATCGCCATCCGGGA